>NZ_CP126080.1:2715000-3315000 GCF_030122805.1 Mesobacillus sp. AQ2
TCGGCGAAGCGATTCTTGCTCGGCTTGGCCGGGGTGTAACCTATTTAACAGGTGAAGGAGCATACACCGGGGATGACAAGAAAGTAATTTTCTGTGTCATTACCCGTCTGGAAGAAGCGAAACTAAAATCAATTGTCGAAGAGCTGGATGAAACTGCCTTCCTTGCTGTAGGTAACATTGCTGAAGTACGAGGAGGAAGGTTCAAGAAACGAAATATCCACTAGTGATTATTTTAACCGCAGGGAAAAAAGTGCAGCCCAGAGAACATCTGGGCTTTTCGTTTATCATCAAGTAATTTGTTAGCCCCATCACTCTTCCGCTGGTGCTGCATCAACAGCAATTTGATAGGCATCTAGCAAGTTGGATTTTTCACCTTCACTTTCAAGTCCTACGAGAAATTGGTCCTCACCTTGGTCCTCTACTTTCATTACCACAGTTTCTTCCCCTTCTCTCAACATCGCATAAGATAGTCCATTCATTTCAAACAATGCTTCTACTTCGAACTGTCTCTCATTTCCCATCTCATCTCTTACGGTTACCAGGTCCCTGACTGAATCATTGTCCATAGCTGCTCACCTCCAACATTAAATCATCTTATTTTTCCCTTCTCTGGCAGATATATAATTTTCATCATTCGATTTTTGGTTGAAAATAGCACTTCTAAATCAAAATAATATATGAATTTAAAATAAACTTTTAAATCCATTTCTTTATTTTCACCGATATAATATTTCTCACACACTATTTATTGGAGGCGTCCTACTTGAAGACAGCTGGAATTATTATTGGCTCACTCATCGTTTCATTTGCATTCAACCTCTTCCTGATTCCACATGGAATCATGAGCAGTGGAATCAGTGGTCTTTCCATCATTTTATCGATGCTCACATCTATAAATACGGGCATTTACAATTTCCTGTTGAACTTCCCCCTGCTTGTTATTGGTTATTTGAAATTAGGGAGAAAATTCATCATTTATACAATCCTTTCAGTCATTACCATCTCAATTGCACTTTATTTTATACCTGTATTTAAACTCGCTAAGGACCCGATTCTTTCATCCATTTTCGGAGGGGCTATTGTCGGACTGGGAATAGGTATTATCTTTCGCTCATCAGGTTCATCAGGCGGATTTGATATCATTGGAATGCTCCTTGCCAGACGAAAGGACTTTCCAATGGGAACATTATTGTTTGCGATGAATTCTATCGTCATTTTGTTATCAGGCTTCTTATTCAGCTGGGATGCAGCACTGAATACCCTTGTTTCTATTTTCGTTCTGGGAAAAGTGATTGATAAAGTTCATACACATCATGTGAAGCTTACTTTAATGATCATTACCAGAAAAGGCGAGGAAGTGAAACAGCATCTTCTTAAAAATGTCTATCGCGGTGTGACGGTTATCGACTCTATTGGCGGATACTCCAATGAGCAAAGCAATGTCATCATTACGGTCATATCCCGGTATGAACTTACCGAAGTCAAAACACTCATAGAAGAAATAGACCCTGTGGCATTTGTGAATATAACAGAAACCCTGGAAGTAATGGGCCTGTTTCATCGAAAACAACAACATTGAACAGCAATCAAGAAGCCAGATCATCTGCTTCTTGATTGCCCTCTGAAAATTTACAGGAAAAATCATCTTGAAATTTTTCTGGATTCATCATATAATAATTAAGTCGCTGAAATTCAAAACCAATATACCTTGTCCCAGTAGCTCAGTACGTTCGAATCCGCTTCATCGAAACGGCTTCAGCGTCCACATCGAGCCGCTTCTTGGAATTCATTCTGAGATGTGGACGGGATATCACACTAATCTAGTTACTTTCTCAAATTTCAACTTTATTTCTAATCTTGTCCCAGTAGCTCAGCAGGATAGAGCAACAGTTTCCTAAACTGTAGGTCGGGAGTTCGAATCTCTTCTGGGACGCTTAAAAACCTTGATAATATATCAAGGTTTTTTTATTTTTTCAGATAGTATTAATATTTCCATACGAAATTTACGATATCCAATCACTTATTCTCTCTTTTCTCTGTCTCCCTTCTTTTTATAAGCTTCTTTTTTTTAGAGAATAATTTTCTTAGAGTTTTTATTTAACTGGTTGAGCAGTTGAGGGGAACTTTCCATTACCGTTATGAAAAATCACGCTTGTAGATAAAAAATAGATTTGGTTAAGAATTGTGGAACTAAAGCCTATGAAAATCGTCTATATAAGTGATTACAGAAAAGGTAAAAATTGAATGGGGATTAAAATGGACTGTTTGTGGTATTTATACACCATCAGCAATTCAGCAAAGGGGATAGGACATGAAAAATAAAAAGAAAGATCTGCCTTATCTATTATTTTTACTGGTCATGCCAGTATTAGGCATGATTTACAAATTAATAAACAACAATCCAAGGGAGGCAGTAATCCTTTCAACTGACTTCGATAAAATGATTCCCTTCCTTCCGGTTTTTATTATACCCTATATCATTTGGTACGGTTTTATTTTGGGTTATTTGGTGTATTTTTGGTATAAGGATACACGAGTTTATTTAAAGACATTGACTCTGATTGTTGTGGGAGAATTGATTTGTTTCCTGATTTATTTCTTCTTTCAAACAACCGTTCCAAGACCGGAATTGACAGGAGATGGGATCCTCATTGACCTTGTCGGAATGATCTATAGCCACGATCAACCCTTTAATGCTTTCCCTAGTATCCATGTGTTGACTACATTCACAATCATTCTTGGCAGTCTTCACATTCAAAACAAGCATATCATCCACAGGATTTTCATACCTTTAATGGGATCTTTGATCATCATCTCGACGCTTTTTGTAAAACAGCATTATATCCTGGATATGTTTGGTTCCATGTTCTTGACTTCATTCATCTATGGCATTGTTTTTGATGTACTGGAATTCAAGGTCGCTAAAAGCTCGGAAACCGTATATGTAAAAGATTGAAGAAACAACAAGGCCACAAAAGAGCTGAAAAGCACAGCTTTTTGCGGCCTTTTTTATTTACCTCTTTATTTACCTGTATCCTCATCGCTTCTGACATCCGGTTTGACAGGGTATAATTCTTCAGATGCCTCTGTTTTGTATCGGTAATTTCCATTGTTATACTTTTCGCCAACTTCCAAAACACTTCGGGATACGTATTTATGGAAAAAGTATTCAGTAACGGCAATTCCGCCAGCTTCTATTAAGGATGGGAGCAATAGGCGCTCTCCATAGGTCAAGCTTTCTCCTATTATTCAAATGATCATAAAGACAAGTCCGAAATCTGCTAATGTTGCGATCGTATTATTAGTCTTTGACAGAAGGAATAAGTCCCCTATTAAGTATGAAGCAATAATAAGGATCAGAGAAATCAATAGTACGTTAGTAAATGGCATTTCATATATTACCCCAAGGATGGTATACAGCAAGGCCAGGCTCTAAGGTGTTCCCACTCCATCTCCACCAATATTTAAGATTTATATTATTTTTCTCCATTCTATTTATTCCATACTTTTTTCTGCAAAACAACAGAGATCAATCCAATTAACAAAACAACAATAATGCTGATAAAGAAACCCATTCGTATGCTCTTCTCAGCCAGAGTTCCTGTAACTGCAGCAAGAATAAGGAATATGCCCAATGTGGAGAGTGTTTTCCCCCATACCTTCATTTCAACTAATTTAAGCCCCGACAGGATAATGAAAGCCCAATTGAATAGAATCAGGATTCCTGCGGCAGTAGTAATATACTCATATATTTTTCCCGGAAGCAGCAACGCGGTAATTATGGAAGCGATCAGTCCTACTACTGCAAGTCCCAGAGATGGAAGCGGCAATTGCTTCCACTTTTCAATTTTCTTGGAGAAAATCTTCGGAGCATCCCCATCCTCGGCCAGTGTGACGAGCAAGGTTGTAACACCAAATAAAGAAGCTGTCATAGTCGAAAAACCTGCGAGAATGATTGCAGCATTGAATACATGCGGAAAGAAATCCAACTTGAACTGACCCATGGCAGTTACAAATGGACTTTCCTTATCGTTAAAAGCTCCGTGTGCAGCCAGAATGACAGCAAAGCCCAATGAAAGCACGTACACAATGACCAGTAAAATCAGCATGATCACACCCGCTTTTGGGGCATCTTCTTTATTTTTCAATCTTGTCGCCATCAATCCGATTACCTCTATTCCTCCATATGCGTAAAAAGCATAAATCAGCGATGACCAAAAGCCTTTTAGTCCGCCAGGAAAAAGTTTATCTACTGAGTTCGGCATATAAACTTCCTGCGTTTCAAGATTGAACAATCCGAAAAGAGCTGCTGCAGCAATAAGGATGAACATGATGATGGCTGCCGTTTTAATAACCGCAAGCAAATCTTCAACCTTATCAAAGCCTTTATTTCCGGTTAGGACAACGCCGATTGAGAGAACTGCGTAACCAGTTGCAAAAATCCATAAAGGGATATGGGGAAACCAGAATTGGGATAAGATCGAAAGAGCGGTTAGCTGGCTTCCCATAATCAGGATATTGGAACTCCAATAATTCCAGCCGCAGCTGAACCCAGCCCATTTTCCGTAAGCCTTTTTGGCATAAAAGCAAAAAGAACCATCCTGTGGGTCTTCGGCTGTCATTTTTGCCAATAAATTATAGACCAGGTAAGTACCAATAGCCGCAAGGATAAATGAGATGACGATTGATGGCCCGGTGATTTTGATTCCAATGGCTGAACCCAGGAAAAAACCTGTGCCGATCGTACATCCCACACCGATAAGGGATAATTGCCACCATTTTAAATCTCCTTCATTTGAGTGATCCCCGCCTTTGGATTTTACAGATGGCAGAAAAAAATCCATTCCTTTCTCCCCTTTCTCGATAAGTATTATCATTAGAGAATCCACCTGATATTATGTATTGAGTGATAAGGCAAAAAAAAAAGCCAATTCCCTAAGGAATGACTTTTTTAGAGTTAATTCTTGCCTTTATCGGTATCCGATTCCTTGCTCAATCCAGTCATTGTGCGATACAACTGTGTATACATGCTTCCTTGCACGATATTTTCAAGAAAGAATTCACCAACTAGCTCTTTATACTCCTCATCTTCAAACATTTTCTTATTTTGAAGCTCCATTTCCGCTAACCCTTCATAGGTGGAAACTAATGCATAGGTATGATCTTCTCCTGATATTGGCGACAAAAGCTCCACCCTATGGTCATACTGTTCGTTCCGGAAATTTTGAATCAAGCGCAGATTCTTGATCCCGTCCGGGAACTTATCTTGTTTCAATTCAAATGTTTGAATAACAATGACTGACATATCCTATCCCCCTGTAAAATGGTCGATAGGTTTAGATTTTTCCAAAGGCAACAAATCTATTCATTCCTAGTCAGGAGTTATAAAGATGTAGCGCATCCTGTTATACTTCTCTTCTCAAAGCCTGGAGCACATCTACTTTTGTAGCTCTCTGTGCTGGACGCAAACCAGAAAGGATTGTGACAAGGTAACAAATTATGAAGCTGATTATTGGCAGTGTAAAGGGAATATGGCTAAATATCAAGCCCTCGGGCGGTTCTTCACCAAATGCCTGCTTTATGATGATCGGCAATCCAAAATTAACAATTATACTTATAACATAGGCTACGAGCGTGCCGATCGCTGCTCCGATCAAGCCGATATAACTGCTTTCCAGTATGAAGATCTTTTTGATTGTCTTTGGATTGGCACCAATCGCTTTCATGATTCCGATATCTGGTGCCCTTTCTGTAACGGCCATAGTCATTGTGTTATAAATTCCTATCGAGGCAATGATGATGGCAATCGTTCCGATGAAAATAAGTCCAGCCTTCACGATCGTGAACATTACATTCACATCCTGCAATTCATTAATGACCGAATAGGATGGAAAATTGTTTTCTTCAAGCTTAACTGTAATATCTTTTACTGCTTCCATATC
This sequence comes from Mesobacillus sp. AQ2, assembly GCF_030122805.1. Classification (NCBI taxonomy): domain Bacteria; kingdom Bacillati; phylum Bacillota; class Bacilli; order Caryophanales; family Bacillaceae; genus Mesobacillus; species Mesobacillus sp. AQ2. The sequence continues at coordinate 2,720,943 of NZ_CP126080.1, forward strand.
TTCAGCGTATATTTTAACCTCGTCAAACTGGTCAGCCGCTATTGCTGGCAGTTCCATGTCTGGGTTGTTCGGGTCCTTCATCATTCCCCGCGGTGTTCCTGTAAACTCCTCTACTTGCTTAAGGACCCCTTCGGAAACAAATACCACATTGTCATAGACCCATTCCTTCGTGGGCTTCTTACGGATTCCTGCAATGGTAACTTCCAGCTTCTCTTTTATTTCTTTGCCATCTTCAAACTTGATTACGTTCATGATGATTTTCTTTCCTACAAGTTCACCTTTGTATTGATATTCTTCTTTTATCTGGCCGTTTTCATTATATATGTCTTCTGTTGCACCTCCGTTAGGTCGCAAATCTTCAACAAAATGGTAGCCAACAAGCACCTCATTGTCTGATTTCGGCAGATGCCCATCTGATAATTCAAGCCCGGACTTCATTTCGGAAGGCATATCGGCAACCACTGCCCGCGCAAAGGTCTGGTGTTCACCAACTTCAAACTGATAATCCTGGAGGTTTTTCCTTCTGGTAACAGCTTTAACATCCTTAATTTTTTCAAAAAATGCAATATCCTTTTCGCTCAGCTGTTTAAATCCATTTTGAGGATCTTCTTTTCCTGGTACTTCTATCTCTGTCACAATCCTTCTTTCCAGCGTTTCTTTCACAATCGATTTATGAAGCCCAAATCCTACAGAAGCAAGGACAATGAGGAATGCAACACTCATCGCTGTGGCCAGGATGGTCATGAACAGCCTTGTCCTGTTCTTCTTCATGTTTTGCCTGACGAAACGAAATTGATCTTTAAGCCTCATTTGCAATCACCTCTTCAACTACTCTTCCATCTTTTAATTCAATGGTCCGATGGCCAATCCTTGCAACCTTGTCATCATGGGTAATGATTAAAAAGGTTATGCCAAGTTCACTATTTAATTTTTTTATGAACCTAAGCAAATCCTCTTCCGTTTCTGAATCCAGACTTCCAGTCGGTTCATCCGCCAATATGATCGGCGGATTGACAATCAAAGCGCGGGCAATACTCACTCTTTGCTGTTGACCACCCGATAGTTCTCCGGGGTAATGATCCTGAAAGTCTGCCAATCCAACCATATCCAGAATTTCGCTTGTCCGCAGTTTTCTTTCTTGCTCTTTCACGCCCTTTAAAATCAAAGGCAGCTCAATATTTTGATAGGCAGTCATACTTGGAATCAACTGAAAGCTTTGAAAGATGAAACCGAGATGGTGAATTCGGAAATCTGCAAACTTCGCCTCGGTCAAGGTCGATGTTTTGATCCCATTGATGGTTATTTCCCCATGTTTTGGGCGAATGAAGCCACTGACTAGATTGAGTAGTGTTGATTTTCCCGAACCGCTTCTGCCTACAATGGTGACGATTTCCCCTTTCCCAACTTGCAAAGAAACATCCTTTAAAACAGGGATGACTGTCTTCCGCCCTTTTTTACCAATTTCAAATTCATGACTCAAATGGTTTATTGAAATCATAACTCTACTCCTCATACATTTTATTGAATATTAGTAATTAAATGCCAGTACCTACGATGAAAAACATAGGCGATTACTTTCATCGCCTAAATCCTGTATCAAGCTGGATATTTCTCTGACATGACTTTTTTCAATTGTTTCCTGGCTCTATGCAGCCTTGTTTTGACTGTCCCGGATTTGATGTTCAACTTACTGGCGATCTCATTTTCCTTTAAGCCGTACTGGAGTTTAAGTACAAGCACCTGCTGATATTCTTGGGTCAAAAGATATAGAAGATGCTGGATTTGCTCCTTGAACAGAAGTATTTCTACTTCCTTCTCTAGTGATTGTTCAACGTCGTGATCGCTAAAAATCTGTTCCATGATGCTTTGATCGGATGGTAGCCATCTTCTCCGCTTCTCTGCCCGCAAATAATCAATGGCGGTCCTGGCTGCGATTGCCGCTAACCAGGAACCAATCTTATACTCGTCAACAATGGTATCAGCTTTTTTATATGCCTTTATAAAAGTTTCCTGGACCACGTCTTCAGCTAAATGTCGATCTTTAGTAATCCTGAAAGCGATTTGCTGAAGTTTTTTGCCATGTATCCTATAGAGTTCATCAAAATCAATATAAGCCATATCGATCCCCCTTGCCCAGAAGCTGAAATTCATTTCAACTTCAACCTTTCCTGTCTCTATTTGTCTATTATTAAAGCTGTAAAGCAAGGCTGTTGATTTCGTTACTGGCGATTTGCTATCCAATAAAATATCAACATTGTGCCTTTACAGTACCCTATTTAAAGTACTGCTTAATGAACGTTGGAACATCTTTACTGCTGAATGTCCGTATTTCTTTGTGGTTTCCTTTCTTGTAGACAAAAACAGCGGTATAAGGTTCCTCATTAAACCACCCATAACCTGCTTTCTCTATTGCGGCACGCAGCTGGTCATCGTTCGTTATTTTAAGCGTATTTCCATCATTCAATATTCGATTTAATAATTCTTCTTCTTGATATTCTTTGAATTGATCTGATTTTATAGATTCATTTGTTACGACAATATAGTCTAAGTCCTTGGGAGTCACTATGGCTTCCTCAAGCATGCCGTTATCCTCCAGCCACTTGATGAAGCTTGAATAAGACTGTTTTAGTTCTACATTTTCATAGCTATTGATACCGGACATGATTTCAATCGATGACGTATTTCCGACTGGATAATTGTTCACGGTATAAGGTTCCCGCTCAATTTCTTTCCTCAGGATGGAGATAGCCTGTTTGATTTTCTCTTTATCTGTAATCGTCAACGGCACATCTGTAATATTCTTATTGATCTGGATGGAATTAACATCTTCGGTTTTAATGTTGAATACTGGATTATGAGCATGTTTATACTCGGATGATTCATAGATCTTTTTTAATTGCGGTACATAGTCGTTCGGATTGATTCTATACTGGCGGACCAACCTGTCTCCGTTTTCTAATTCATAGATAAAAAGAGAATACTCTTGAGATTTCATTCCTTGTTCATTTGTTTTTTCATTATGAATGATACTTTTATGGAATTCCCTTACAGCCACTATGTTTTCCCGCTCGAACATTGGTTTTGGAGCATAAGGGTCATTTGGATCGGAATAAATACCGTTCCCATAGATGACACTTTTGATGTCATTAAGTGCAGGTACCTTTTTCTCATAAGGAGCAAATGCCTGGGTAATCATGATTAAGATTGCCAGTACGACTGCATAGGCCACCAGACCCCTTCCGCTGCCAAATACCCTCCATGTTTTCTGCAGAACCATCTCGGCAGCGAAATAACCGATTGTCGCTCCGGCAGCATAACCGAAGATCAGCCAGGCGAATTCATTTTGCATGGCATCGAAATACATGCCGCCCAGCAGTGTCATGCAAAAAACAACTCCGAACTTAAAGACCTTTTTTAAGCCTTTAAAAGCTATGGCTTCTGACGCGGATTCTATATTCCTCTTTTTATAGATTAATAGTGACAATATGTAAGCTGCTATCACTATGACTAGATAAAGGAGAACGGCCTTAGCAGATATAGATTTACTCTCAAGCAAAGCGAGATGCGAAATAGGTGAAAGATATTCAATATTCCTGATTTGGAAATAATCACTAGGAAAACCATATAACAACAGACCAAGATTATAGATAATCAACAAGGTAAAGCCTGCCGGGAACAACAGCATGATATATGTTAAAACTCCCTGTACCACTGATATCCCAGTAACCATTGCCATTAATACTCCGGATAGGAAAAATACAGCATTGTATAAAATGACAATTCCAGTCCAACTGAGAATGTCCCCAAGCTGGAAATACAAACCCAACCCAAATGCACTGTGGATAATGACCGCAATCAAAGCATTCAATACAACGGGGATAATCAGAAACACAAACCCTGTCAGTGTATAGAAGTGGAAAATATGTTCCCGTTTCAAAGGCAGACTATGCATTAAATCAGCTGCCTGTTTAACATGTAAGAAACGGTAAAGAAAGATTGCCATCACCACAGGTACCGTGATGATCATGATAAACTGGATCGCAAAGTCGAAGTCGAATAATCCTTCTACAGGTGTAAAATAGCGGTAGTCATCACCGGAATAGTTCATCATGATTCTTAATGGTATGGCAAAGAATAACGCAAGAAAATAGATGACGGATATCCAGCCGATATTCCTTCCAACCTGGAGGATCATTTCCTTATTATTAAACAATGATATTCTTGATGGCATAACCGATATCCCCCATCTCATAAATGAAGATTTCTTCTAATGTCAATGGAAGCAGGTCGAAGATAACAGGCTGGGTTTGACTGAAGACCTTTACGATTTCTTCTTCTTTCCCCCGGATAATACATACCATTACACTTCCTCTTTTTTCGCAATGGAGCATTGTCAGGCGTTGTCCAAGATATCCTGGTGCTTCCCCCTTATAGGCCACCTGTACTTTATGAATATCAGACTTGAGGTCATCAAGGTCTTTTTCCAAAAGCAGTGAGCCTTGATGCAAAATTCCAATATGGTCACAGATATCCTCGATTTCACGCAAATTATGAGAAGAAATCAAAATGGTCATTTCCCGATCTGCTACATCCTGAATCAATAGGTTTTTAACTTTTTTCCTTGCTACAGGGTCGAGCCCGTCCATTGGTTCATCAAGAATCAAGACTTCTGGCATCGTCGATAATGCAAGCCAGAATGCTGCCTGCCGCTGAATTCCTTTTGAAAAAGTGTGCAATTTCTTTTTTATGCTGAAATCAAAGACCTCAGCTAATTTTACAAATCTTTCCTCATTCCAGGATGGAAAAATGCTTTTATAAAAATTGGCCATCTGCCTGACTGTATATTGAGGAAAAAAATACGGCTGATCTGATATGTAAAAGATTTTTTGCTTCAATGCCTGGTTTTCATATATGGAATTTCCTTCAAGCATCACTTTCCCCGAATCCTGTTTGTAAATGCCGGCAAGCAATTTAATGATGGTGGTCTTACCTGCACCGTTGGAACCGATCAGCCCATAGATTGAACCTTTATTGATGGTCATATTGACATTTTTTACAGCTTCTTGTTTTTCAAATGCTTTATTTATTTCGATCATTTGAATCATCCTGCCCGTGTCCCCCTTTCGTACCTTCCACGCTTTTGACCAATTCATGGAGTTCCTCTGCAGATACACCAAGGTATAATGCCTCATTCAGGAGTTTTTCCAACTCCTGCTTTACCTGCAGTATTTTATCGAAATCTTTACCAGTGTCCATGGGGTTGACGAAACTCCCCTTGCCTTTTAATGAATAAATGAACCCCTGTGTTTCAAGTTCTCTATATGCCTTCTGGATTGTGTTCGGGTTTATAGTCAACTGCTGTGCCATCTGTCGTACGGAAGGCAATTGTTCATCAGGTTTGAGCACTTCATTGATAATCAACTCTTTCATCTTATCAACCAGCTGTTCGTATATCGGTTTTCGGCTCCTCAGGTCAAGCTCAAACATAATGACCCCCAATCTGTACTAAGTGTACTATTATTATTAATACAGTTAAATTATATGCCAACCTCTTCCAGAAAGATAGGGGGAATTTTCTTAATAATTTCTTAAGAAAAATTAAGAAATGCGAGGAAGGTGTTTTTAAACGCTACTTACTCAGGTGTAATTTTACACGATTATTAACATACGTCTCAATAGTTTTTTTAGAAATTTTTGGAATTCCTTACTTTTTCAAAAAAACCACCCTAGCATTGAGCTGGAGTGATAACGAAAAATGTATTTATCTATCGTGCGTGCTATTCGGAAAAAACTTGACGCTGATGTTTGTATCTCGACAAATTCAATAAACTCCTTTTCCATTTTCCATTAAACACCATCAATCCCATAATACATTAAACCCAATTTATTAAACCATAATATTACGGGAGGTGAATTTCTATGAAATGGTTGCTGGCATTTGGACTTATACTATCGAGCAGTACCTCGGACAGCCATGATGATATATCTATTATTTGGGAAGATGAGCCGGTTGCGGAAGTCCATCGAACGGATTTTTCCATACCATGGTTCGGATTTCCGATTCTTAACCATACATTGCTTCACACCTTGAATATGCAACTTTCCAATCAAATAAAAAAAGAACCGAAGAATGCAGGACTTGATGATTATGGAAATATCATACCTGAAAAGGTTGGCTACACTCTTGACGAAAAAAAATTCAAAGAAAAGTTCGCAGAAAGTTTTTTTGATCACGGGCCCTCACAGATCCTTGTTCCAACACGTCGCGTGTATCCAAAGGTCGACAGTGAAATAATCGCCAACATCAGGACTAAACTAATTGGCCATTACATAACCTATTTCAACAGTGCCAATAAAGAAAGAACCCATAATATTTCCCTTGCTGCCGAAGCAATCAATAACCATGTCGTTTTTCCTGGTGAAATATTCTCCTTTAATAAAGTTGTCGGAAAACGAACAGCTTCCCGTGGTTATCAACCTGCACCGATTATTGTGAGAGGAGAACTATCGGAAGGAATTGGCGGAGGCATCTGCCAAGTGTCTTCGACTTTATTCAATGCTGCGGACCGCTCAGGTTTGAAAATCCTTGAGCGATACTCACACAGCAAGCAGGTCCCTTATGTACCCCCTGGAAGAGACGCGACTGTCAGCTGGTATGGCCCGGATTTTACTTTTAAAAACAAACATAGCCAGCCAATCTTGATCCGGGCGAAAACCTATCCCGGAAAAATGGTCGTCTTAATTTATTCATCAGATGAAATCAATGTTGAAAAACGTAAAGTTCCCAGTACGGATAGTAACGCCATAATTCCCGAAGAACCTTTATAAATACCAGAGGAATCCCAACTTATTAAGGGATTCCTTTTATTTAACAGGAAAACCTTTACATCACAGTAAATAATTATGTAAACTAATGGTAAAAGATGGTTTCCCAATAGTCTTTTATTATTATATTTATAACAGTTCTTCTTACCCACACTTCAATTCCTGGAGTATAAACAAACCCAGAAAGTCTGGAAGAGTAGAGAAATGCAAGGAACTAGTTTTATAGAATTATTGCATAGGATGTGAGATATTTGCCAAAAAAAAAGAATACTACACCCATTCGAGTCAATGTTTTGTTCTTTTCTGTTTTTATCCTTTTTTCACTGCTGGTCCTGCGTCTCGGGATTGTTCAGATAGTCCATGGAGAGGACTATAAACGGGAAATCAACCGTAAAGAAGATGTTACGGTCAATAACCCGGTCCCGCGAGGAAGAATGCTGGACAGAAACCTGGAGCTCATTGTCGACAATAAACCTCTAAATGCCATTACATATACAAATGAAGGTGCCTCCCAGGAGGAAATGCTCGATGTAGCAGCAAAGCTGGCCAAAATCATCGAAAAAGATACTGATAAAGTCCGTGAAAGAGATATGAAGGATTTCTGGATGCTCAAACATCCGGAGGAAGCAAAAGACCTTATAACTGAAAAAGAAATGGACCAATTCAGAAATAAGAAGCTGAAAAACAAGGATTTATATAAACTCCAAATTGAAAGGATTACAGAGGAGCATCTCAAGCAATTAAGTGAACAGGACATTGAGGAGCTGGCCATTTTCAGCATCATGAACAACGGATATAAGTTCGTTCCCCAGATCATTAAAAATAAAGATGTATCAAAAGATGAATTTGCCATTGTCAGCGAAAACCTTACCCTCCTTCCAGGCATCAACGCAACGACAACAGACTGGGACCGCGAGTATAAATATGAAGAAACCTTCAAGCCTGTATTGGGCAAAGTTACGACGAGCAGTGAAGGTCTCCCCGCTGACAGGATTGATTATTACATTTCTCGCGGATATACCCGAAATGACAGGGTAGGAAAGAGTTACCTTGAGCAAGAATATGAAGATGTTTTGCAAGGACAAAAAGAGAGGGTTATAAATATCACCGATAAAGCAGGCGTTCTCCTGGAGAAAGAATTAGTAGCCGAAGGCCAGCGCGGTAAAGATTTAATTCTCAGTATAGACATGGACCTGCAAGTGGCTGTTGAAGATATCATTGAAAAAGAATTATGGGCAGCGAAGAGGTCGCCAGGAACCGGATTGCTCGACAGTGCTTATGTCGTGCTGATGGACCCAAATACCGGTGAAGTATTAACCATGGCAGGAAAAAAGATCGTAAAAGATAAAAAAACGAATGAAGCCCAAATGCAAGATGACGCATTAGGTAACATCATCAACACCTATAATGTTGGATCTGTTGTCAAGGGAGCAACCGTCCTGACTGGTTATAAAACACGCGCAATCAGTCCCTGGACCAGTTTCGATGATCGGGCTTTGGACATTAAAGGTACACCGATAAAAAAATCCTATAGTTATTTAGGGGAATTGAATGATATTGATGCATTAAAAAAGTCCTCCAACGTTTATATGTTCCATACCGCCATCAGGATCGGGAATGGAGTTTATCGCTATCAAAAACCGTTGAATCTGGACCCACAGGTTTGGGATACAATCCGAAACTCATTCGCTTCATTCGGTTTAGGTATCAGGACAGGTATCGACTTGCCCAGCGAACAAACCGGAGCTAAAGGAGCAAACTCTCCAGTCGGTAAAGTGCTGGATTTGGTAATTGGACAGTATGATACCTATTCGAATATGCAGCTAGCCCAGTATATTTCTACGATTGCCAATGGCGGGCACCGGATGCAGCCAAGGGTTGTCAAGGAAATACGTGAACCAGCAATGAACGGCGATCTGGTCGGACCGGTTTATAAATCGTTCTCGCCAAAAGTTCTCAATGATATTGATATGGAAGATCAATGGCTTGCACGCGTCCACACCGGCTTTAAAAAAGTCATGCAGGAACCAGGAGGTACTGCTTATCGATATTTTGGCAATGCCACCTATTCACCGGCAGGAAAAACTGGTACTGCGGAGGCCTTTTATGATGGCCAGTACAGAGTAAAAGGTGACCCACTCATCGAAACAATGAATATTAGCCTAGTTGGCTATGCCCCTTCGGAAAATCCTGAAATCGCCATGGCGGTCATCGTGCCATGGGCTTATCAGGGCAGTGTTGACCACGGAGCGAATAAAAAAATCGGCCGTGCCGTGATGGATGCATATTTCAATATGAAAAACCCATCAAAGCAGCCGAATGATGAACAATGAAAAAGCTGTGCCGGCTGGCACAGCTTTTCTTATTCTTTTACAATTCCTTTGCTAGAGAAGGCTTTTTCATGTCAACACTTTCAAATGCTGCACCAATCTTTTCTTCAGCCTGTGCGAATTTCTCATCGGCTGCTTCCAATGCTGGAGCATCCTTCTTCAGCTCTTCTGCTTTCAAATTATATGATTCTGCAAGATCTTTAAGAGCCGCTTCAAGGTCTGCTTTTTGATCCTTCAATTCAGCAGGAACTTCCAGTCCTTCAACTTTAGTTGCAACTGCAGCTGCTGATTCACTTGCCGCTGCCTTCTCTTCCGGTTTAGGCTCCTCTGCTCCCTCATATGCATTCAAGTCAGCATCTGCCTCGTTAATTGTGTTCACAATGCTCATGTAAAATTTGTACATGGCGCTCTTAGGGTTTACTGCCGGCTTTTCGGCTGTTTCTGTTTCAGCTTTTTCGGGTTCTGCTTCTTTGTCCGCCGAACACCCTGTCAATCCAAGTGCAAAAGTAATTGCAGCAAGTAAAATCCAAAACTTTTTCATTCTGATACTCCCCTTCAATCTATATATATGCTTGTTGTGAAACCGGAATTTCACACAGCTTTTTCATTATATAGGGATTATTTAACAAAAATCAAATTTTTTATTTGTTTTTTCAAAAAAAGTCCCTATTTACTTTGAAGCAGCAATGCATTATCTTTTCAGCGCTTTACCATTGTAATAAAATCATTCGTCATTGTTTTGAATTCAGCTTCCCTCATGAATCCGATTTTTTCATACAACTTAATGGCCCTTATATTAAAGGACGCTACAGTAAGCCTAAACGGCTGGTTCTGTGTGCTGGACTCCAAATCTTTCAATACAAAAGAAAAGAAAAGAAAACCATAACCTTTTCCTGTCATCTCCGGTGCCAGGCCAATCCCTATATCTATAGCCGTTTCACTATAAACTCCGATCTCTCTTCCTGCAGGAACTTGCGCAGAAGGTCCTGTGCAATAAAAACCGATTAATGTACCTGCCTGATCTACTACAGACCGATAACCTTCATTCAAGAGCTCCTCTATTGATTCCTCACTGACAGTATTATTGTAAAGTTCATAAGGCGAGTCATATACCCAGTTCAGGATTGTTACTGCAAGGTCCCTGGTCATCTTGTTGCTGACGAATTCCAACTTTATGTCCCCCCTTTTTATTTTCGCAAGCAAACTTAATAATTCAGTAGAAAATATGAAATTCCTTCCTTAGATTAAATTTTTTAGGTTGATTTGTCATTCTTTTGTAATATCAGGTTTAATAGTTTTATATATGGGAATATTACAAGTAACAAAACGATGACAGGAGCGATTACATAATGATGACTACATTTGTATTACTTGGTGGAGCTTTCGCAATCGCCGCTGGTTTAAATTTCTTTGCAGTTAATGATGAAAATGCATTTATAGATGATGAAGCAATTAACTAAAGAGACGCTGCAGCAGCGTCTCTTTTTTCTGTGCCAATTTTGAAACTTTTATTGTATTTTTAAGCTGTCGCAGGAAATAATAGAATAAAAGAGAAATACTTAAGCATAAACTGCTAGCCTCATTTCAATTAAGGAGGTACGGATTCATGCAAACCCCAGATATATTGCCCGGAGAACAAGTGGCACTATGCAAGGTGAAAGAAGATGATTTAGAAAAATGGTGGAGCCTTATCCATAATGATGAACACCCCGAGTGGAAAAAATGGGATGCTCCTTATTATCCGTTGAGGCATATTGAATATGAAAAATTCAGGGAACAGATGAGCAACCTGATCCAACAGGGCTATGATCGGAAATATTTAATCAAAGTCGATGATGAAATCATTGGAATGGTCACATATTATTGGGAGCACGAATCATCTCAGTGGCTTGAAATCGGGATCGTCATCTATCTCCCTGAATTCTGGAATGGTGGATATGGAACAGATGCTCTAATAGCCTGGATCCAGCATCTTTTCGACACTTTCCCCATCCCCCGCATAGGTTTTACCACCTGGTCTGGAAACGCCAGGATGCTGACTGTCGGCAAAAAACTCGGCATGGTTGAAGAGGCAAGAATCAGAAAGTGCAGGCTATATAACGGAAAATACTATGATTCAATCAAAATGGGGTTGTTAAGGGAAGAATGGGATGAACGGTATCAGGGATAATCTTATAAATCATTATCCCTATCAGATTGAAAGGAAAAATGCCTGGCTTCTGTCAGGCGTTTTTTGATGGACCTCAATGATTTTCGGCGGAATGGTGACCTTACTTTCCGGAATCCCATAAAAGTGTGCACCAATGAAGTCTATTGGTGACCTGAATCTCCGGAATCACTTAAGAGTAGGCATCAATGGAATGCCTAACGCTCAACAAGCTATAATCCTGAAAAAATCCCCTGGTCTAAAGGATTCTCGACATATAAAATTCGTCGTAGAATTGTCCATCCTTGAACATTGAATCCTTCTTCGTTCCTTCTATTTCAAATCCCATTTTTGTGTATAATGCAATGGCTCCCTGATTCTTTGTTATCACGGTTAGTTCCAGTCTGCGCAGTCCTATGCCGCTCGCCCAATCCAATAATTCAGTGAAGAGACTTGTCCCAACCCCTTTTCCGCGATATAGATCTTTTATCCCAATTACCAGATATGCTGAATGCTTTATTCTGGGCGCACTTCCGCCTTTGGCGATTAAATATCCGGTTAATTCACCACCAGTCTCCGCCAGAAAGATATTTGAGTTTTGTTCGGATATAAGTACATGAATCAATTTCTTTTGAGTGTCCGGATTGAACTTTCTTTCACCTGGCCCAAAAAGCATAAAATCTGAGGAACTTTCCACCTCTTGCATTAGTGTTGCAAACTTATCTGCGTCCCGTTCCTCGGCTTGTCTGATCTCCATGGAAACACCTCTTTCATTATAGTTTTAAGAAAAAGAAAACAGAGGAAAGATTCCTCTGTTTTTATGAAAAAATGCTTTTGATGCTTTCTATTAGTTCGTTGAAGAAGTTGGAGACTGATTCCAGGAACCCTTTATCACCCACTGCTTCCTCGATCCTTTTCTGGATATCATCCGAAAGTGTTTCTAATTGGGTTTTTACATTGTCAAAATTTATATTCAGGTCCCTCATCTTATTGAACAGGTCGATAAGGAGCTGCCTGTCTTCAGGACTTACCTGAATCTCAAGTGTTTTTAACTTATCATCAATGATTTTTTCGATTTCTTCTTTTGTTGCCGGATTTTGCTCGGCAATTTCCTTCTTGATTTCAGTCAGGAGTTCACTGACTTTATCCTGATCAAGGCCATCCTTTTTAGCCAGTTTTGTCGCCAGGTTCAATTCTTGATTCGCTACTTCTGTGCGGTCCTTATTGAGTTCTGTTCCTTCACCTTCATCATACGCCTTGTAAATTCCAACGAGTGCTGAGTGACCAGTAACCTTCACCGGGGAAACCACATCCACGACTGCATCCTCGATTCCTGCAGTCAACAGGGCGTTCGCATACATTTCATCGGTTACTTCTGTAATATTTTCCGGAGTGACCTGGTTAATCACCAGTCCCTCTCCTGTATCTTTCCTGGTGATTTTCGCCGACGAGTACATGTTTGAATGTTCGTCACCGTCTATATAATTTACTAGGTCTTTTCCTGTGACAATTATTTCTTTAACTTTTGATGGGTCCTTCACTCCCAGCAGCTCCCTGACCTCATCCTTCTGTTTTTCAGAAAGAGCTTCGCCGTATACAACAATCGGAAGGCCATATTTTTCATTAATGGCATCCTCATCATTATCATTAGACGCAAATGCTGGTACAGCAATCATCCCTAAAGACAAAATGAGTAGATTGAATAATGCTGTGATTTTCAACAAGTATTTCGGTTTCATATATATTCTCCTTTTCAAACCAATTCTTATAAAACAATCTTATTTTTCACCAGATTCAAGCTTTCTGGCCACTTGCCTTTCCAGCCTTTGAACTTTGTGCATTAAGTTATAGATCAAAGCAGTCATAAAACTGAGCTGGATCAACATGAAAATTCCCACGAACAAAGCAGAATCAACTTCAAACCCGGAAAATAAAAACATTAACAAATAGAATAATATAATACCTCCAAAAAGATTTGCAATGAATATAAACAGCCAATTATCCATTTCTCCACCCTTCAGTACATCTATATGTACGATAAAAATGGTATAAAAGTTTCAACTAAGTTCAATATGAAATTTTTCTGCTCTATTAAAGAATCCTGGAGAAAATCATTGGTAAATTTCCCTCTTATCCAAATACCTGATATGTTCAATATGGCTCTCTCCACTCCCAAAACCATGTGAGTTCCCTGGTAAAGGCGGATACTCATCGCTTCCATCCTTGTTAACGGAGCTCCATCCTAAATAGTATTGTTCAGGCGGAAAAAAATCAGAAAAAATCGAATTCGGCATACTGGAAGCAGTCAACTGATTTTCTACAGTGATAAATTCAATCCATTCATCAGGAATTTTAGTAAAACCATAACTGGACTTTCCACCTACTTCTATTTCCAATTCCATTTGGACCTTTGGAAAGTAGTGGTGCTTTCCATCAGATATGCTGAAGTTTCCGTCTTTCTTTAAATAAAAGTTCAGGTTTGCAAGCTGATTATCCGGATGAAAATTCCAGATAATATAGTAACTCCCGGGATCTTTAGGGTCTGTTTTCCATAATTGAGGAGTCGCACCTGTGTCAATGCGTGCAAATTCCCACTTGTGTTTTCTCCACTCCCAGAAACTGAGACCATATCCTTCATTTTTTGTAATAAAAGGGGCCAGAACATGCTTTGAATCAATAAAAATGATATCTTGAATCAACTCTATGTCTGCCTCAGGGAATTCCTTCATCATTTCATTAATGGCTTGTTGTTTGCCAGGAAACCCACCCGGGGGAGCGAAATAGAACCAGTAACCAGCGAGTATCACCAATAGGGTCAGCCCCAGCCCCCCAAGGAGCAGCATACTTTTTTTATTTCCCATTCTACTTCCCCTCCTTTAAAAAAGAGGCTTTTGAGCGGAAATAAAATTGTTCCTGTGGTGTTATAATTAAAATCCCTCTTCCATCCTCTTCTACATAGATCACCGGGTGAACCCCGCTGCCCATTCTGGCTTTTACCCCGGTTATTTGATATGCAAATCGTTCATCGGCCTGAGCCTGCGTTTCAACGTTCTCCATTGAATCATAATACCAGGCATCGCTGGAAATTTTCTTTTTATCCATTTTTGGAATTTCAGATTGAAATGATTCTGCGTCCAGCATTTTTTCGTTCGCAGATGGATGAGTTTTCAGGATGGATGCTTCACTGATGTCTGAAATGTATGTTGATAACTTGTCATTTGGATAAATGCTCGATTGAATCAGAGGACTCAATAATGCTGACAAAAGGAAAATATAATTAGCCAGGAATCCTAACCATGCATATTTTCGGTATCGGGACCAGCCAGTACCTTCGTTCCTTTTATTATATCGAGCAAAGAGAATCCAAACTCCGAGTGGAAGTATAGCTACTTTAATCTGCTGGTCCATATAAGGAAGATTAATAGAAAATGAGAATAACCCTATGAAAATTACGAGTGCCATCTTCCATATCTTTGGCTTAATTTCCTGCTCTCGGTAAATCCTGAGAGCTATAAATAAAATCAGAATCCATGATACAAAATTCATAACAAACATTGTCACGTTCATCTACACACCTCAAATCCCTCTAAATCATTTCATCTGAATGCATTGATCAGAAAATATTTGGTCAATGCAAGATATTCTCTTGCATACGACTTTACGACTGCTTGTACTGGGGTCTCAGCTGGGAGTCCGTTCAACGCGAGTCCCTCTTTTTCTGCAATCATGCCGGCACGGTAAATATGGAAATCATTTGTTACGACAAGTCCAGACACAGCATCTTTCGGTATTAACCTTTTAGAGAAGCGAATATTTTCATATGTATCTGTAGATTGATCTTCGAGAAGAATTCTGGATTCTTCGATGCCGTATTCCATCAGAGCTCGTTTAATCGCTTCTGCTTCGGATATATCCTCGCCAGGACCTTTACCTCCTGAAGCTATGGCAATTGTGTTTAGGTTTTCTTTTAGGTAGTCTGCCGCAGAGTCTATCCTGAATTGAAGCGCTAGTGATGGGTTTTCCCCCTTCACACGGGCACCAAGAATGATCATGTAATCTGCATTTTGTGGCACAGATTCATTAGCGTGTTGAATGATCTGATAATGGAGTATGCCGAAGTATAACATGGTAAGAACCACTCCAGCCACTAACCATCTTTTAAGAAACCTTTTATCTTTTATCCTCATACTATTTACCTGTCTTTCTAATAATTACTACCATATTACCATCCTTTTGTGTAATTGTTTGGTATTCAGTAAAATTATGACAAAAATCTGACTGTTAGGAAAGGATTTTAAGCACTAGTAATGATTCTTCAATCATATTCTGTTGCTTCTTCACTATCTTTGACGAAAGACAACTAGTTTTGTCAGGCACAAAGGAATTGACTATTATAACAGCGAAATTTTTTTATGGGAGGGATGATCATGAACACTAGTGCAGTCGCAAAGTTGCTTGGGGTTTCGCCAAGTACGATACAGCGTTGGGTGAAACAGGCGAACCTTCAAATGGAACGTACAGAGCTAGGGCATTATCAATTTTCGGATGAGAGCATCGAAATCTTGAAAGATATCAAAGATCAGCTTAATAACGGTGTTCTGCTTCAGGATTTAAAAATTAAAGGGAGAAAGCCAAGAAAAGCAACCGTAATAGGCGGATCAACTGAGATGGCTCTTGGACCGCTGGTCAGGCGGATGGATGAATTTGATCAAAAGCTTGAAAGAAAGGCGGATGAAGTGGTTGCATATCAGATTCTCCAGCACAGAAGGGAAATAGATGAGCTACAGAATGAAATAGACGTTCTTAAGAATCTTATCATCAGCATGCAGGAAGCTGCCGCAGAGAGGGAAAAAGAAACCACCGAGGTAAAGACAGAATTGTCATCGTCGCTCTCACCTCTAAGGAAATTCAAAAAGAAAAACATCATTAGTTCTTTTTTTGGATTTTAAGCCTCGCACATCGTGGATGTGTTTTTTTTTTGGTCTTGTTCAAACAAAAAAACAGACCCAAATTACTGAGTCTGTTTTGGATATCCTTAGTTAGAGCTTCTGTACGTTTGTAGCCTGCGGACCACGCTGGCCCTGTTCAACATCAAACGATACTTCTTGTCCTTCATCTAAAGATTTGTAGCCTTCACCCTGGATTGCTGAGAAATGTACGAACACATCGTCTCCACCTTCACGCTCAATGAACCCAAAGCCTTTTTCACTGTTAAACCATTTTACCTTACCACGTTCCACTATTGTTGCCTCCTAGCGATTTAAGAAAATTGCAATTTAACCTTGCGTGATTATTATATCCATTCATGAATATTTTAAACTCTAAAATAGGATTTTTTTTAGGAAGGACTGAAAACCAGTATCTCCCAGACGAGCAACGAGAAACACGCTGCTTTCATTTACCTGCTTCTTTTCTATTGATTTTCAACTGCTGATTTTCCTAAAAGTCTCTTCATCACAGATGATAAACATCTTTGCTCCGTCTGGAATAGGTTCATTATGCTTTCTGGCAACATCAAGTGCATGGCCGTCTGAAATGAGCGTCGCTCCTAAATCGAACAACTCCATCGCTGCCTGCTTGTATGTCCCCCAATGCGGTTTCTTTTCGACCTCATACAAGTTTTCACCTTCCATGTTACTGAGCAATTGTTTGAATAGCTTACTTGAGCCATGAAAGATTGCCGCCTGGGCCATCAGCTTGGATACTGATTCATTCGATAATATGAATTCATCTATATTTGCATGTTCGAACAGTGCAATATGCTTTTCCTTCATAATCTCGGCGATTGTGTATATGTTTTTTCCAGACTGTTTGGATATATGCTCCACCCTTGAAGCAATAAGCAAAGTTTTCCCATCAGCATATTCTGGCAGCCCGATACGATCATCTGTAAATACTGCCACTGACTTTGACTCCAGGATATTAGCCTTAATCAGCACTTCTTCCTCTGCAGGGTTGCCACTGACAAAATGGACTCGTTCATGCTTCACCGGTGATTCATTGCTGTGGTCGACAATAACGATATCAGATCTATTATTGGAGTTCAGGATTTCTTCAACAACGTTTTTCAGCTTATCTTTGGAGGAACCAATCAAAATATAGTGGTCCTTGCCTTTGTATGCCAATTCCCCTTCCTCCTTCATCTTTTTATAAAGTGCCAGGCTTTCAAAAATTTTGCCAATTATGATGCCCATTGCTCCGATTCCAACTGTATAGAGCAATACCATTGTGAAAATCCTTCCGAGGTCACTGCTTGGAGAGTAATCTCCATATCCAACTGTGACGACTGTTGTCATTGTCCACCAGACGGCATCCAGATATCTTGGAAATGTTTCAGGTTCAAGAGTTTTAATAATCAGACTGCTTAACAGGATCACAGCCAAAACAATCAGTGTGATTTTCCACAGACTGATTCTCATCATCTTTGTGAATAATCTTTGTAAAATCCACATGTATGTACCTCCTATCCTAAACGATCAAGCCAGCCGGCAAAAAGCATGATAGGTTGTTTGTGATCTTGCCGCCAACCCTGTAACCAAAAGCGGACGGTTCACCATAGACAAGAAAGCTCCCGGTCAGTATATGTCCGTTTTGTCTCCCATTTTCAGATAGGTATTGGACAGAAGGCAATTTGATATACTGCTGAAAAATTGATGGTACTTGATCGTAATTTTTCTGTTGCTCCTCAAGAACCAATTGACCGCTCGAATCGAAAATCTGAACTGTGTCTCCTTCCCTCCCAAAAATCGGTTTTTTGACATAAGGGATTTTTTTTTCGAGGAAATAGTCTGCTTCCAGATACGTGGGAAGAAAATATTGGTGTATCCATTGGTGCTCTTCTTTACTGAAGAAAGGATCCTTATTTTCATGCATTCCCCAAATTACCGCCTGTACTGCTTTATTTTGCAACAAGAACGCAGATGGAGGATTAATCACAGCCAGTTTCTTTGTTTTTATAAGATCCATCAACCAGAGCCCGATTCTATTCCCTGAATGGTCTTCATCAAGGATCATGCTCTCAATCGGGAAAGTTTGCCTGTACAGAATGTCAATTTTGCGTCCATATTCATCAAAAAGGCCCTCTCCTGGCTGGATTCTTAATTTATCCAATGAGATAAACCTTGAAGGTAATCCGTACAATTCTTGTAAATACAAAACAGTGTTCTTGTCCTCAATATTATCTTCATGCGCTGTAAAAACGACGTATGGTTCCACTTCGGCTACCCATTTTGCAGAGGCATGAACGGCTTTCCTGATAGCTGCGGCTAGCTGCTCTTCTTTTGATTCATTTGGATCTCCATAGCCAAAACTCTTTGCCACCAGTCCATTTACGTGAAACAACTCTTTGATGAAAGTAGGAGTATCGGCATTAATTTCAATGCATTTGTATGTATCATCCGTTTTTATGAGATCAAGTCTTGCAATGACACTTTCTGGATTCAAGGTTTTTAGCCGGATAAAATCTACGGTTTGGTGAGGAAATCCTAACTCAAGTAAGGTATCTTTATCCACCTTTCTCAGCAGGTCACAGATTTTGAAAAACACTTTTCCAACTCTGGAAGTACAAAGCCTGATTTCATCCGCTTCGTTCTGGGAAATTGCTGCTACATCGTATAAAGCGTATTCTTCCCCATATAAGTCAGGCCAGAAATTCTTGATCCCTCTATAGAAATTCATTCGTCTTTTTCGATGGTCTTCCATGGAATGCCTCCTATTCCATGTCGTTTTCATGCAAATTTTTCACATACAGAACGTATACTCCCCGGTCCTCATCAATTTCAGTAGAAGTAACCAACATTTGGCCAATTTCCGGGACATCCGTTACATCCTTTAAAAGATAACGAATGACATCGAGATGGGTTTGGCAAGGAACAGTGGATAGCAATTTGTAATTCTCAAATTCACTATACCTGCGAAATTCAACGTGAATGCCCAATCCCCTATAATTTTTCTCGTCAATGACTGAATTGTTCCTTCCACGGTCCTCAAGAACCAGGATTTCTTCTTCCCCGTTCATTTCATTCGACACTAATTCATATTGGTTTCCCTTGATCACGAAATAGGTGCATAACTGTCGTGCATAAAACTCATCTATGCCAACAGTCGCGGTCGTATATTCATATAAAGGTTCGTAGCCGCCTTTTCCATCATGGATAAAATAAGTCAGTTTTTTCATGGCACTAAAATCTCCTTAATACGAAAGACTCTTGGCTACAATCCAGCCAACAGCAAGTGAAAGTGAAAATAGAATGACACCGACAGAACGATTATCTTCCTCTATCGCTTTTTGAAGGCTGTACCTGATTGTTACAACCTCGGCGACAAAAAACACGAGGATTTGAGTGAAAATTCCAATAGACCCCCAAATTGCCATATCAAGCAGGGAAATTGAATATTCTGCCGCAGCCCCAAGGACAATGGCGAGTCCGAGCATTTTCCCGCCAAGAGAAAGAGCAGCAGTAACATTTCTCTTGCCGATCAGTTCAAATTCCTTGATTTTAGGAGTAGCAAGCACGAATAATCCTACCCCTGCTGTCAGCAAAAGCAGTCCAAGTCCTAAATAAGAGGCAAAATTTATATATAAATTCATTATTCATTCTCTCCCTTAGCCGCCAGTCGTGCTTCTTGACCCGCTTCCGAATCCAGAGCTGCCTTTTGGCGTCCTGTTTTTGTAATTGCTGTCCAGCCTGGCCCCTTTAAATGACGAGCTGTTCTTATACTTCATATAATCATTGCTCTTATAAAGCATCGATCGATTGGCAAAGAACATACCGGCAAAAAAGAAATGGCCAAAGTATGGGGAATTATTATCATCACATTCCCAGACCCCATCTTCAGCATCCCATTCCCAGTCACTACAATCTGTCCCTTCTGGTACCGGAGGGATATCCTGATCCTGTGATGCACTCCAATCCTGTCCCTCACCTGCAGATGAACCCTCATCCCAATCTCTGTCTGGTAAAACCTGCGGATTATTACATGCTGTAGCTCCCATTAAAAGAGCTGTAGCTGAAATCCCAGCCATAACCTTTTTGGTTTTGTTCATATTTTTCACCTCTTTCTATTCAACAGATGTATTTACGGCAACCTAAGAAAAAAGTTTCAAAATTTCATGCAAACTTTAATTCATTCTAACATTTCCCTGGTTGAAATGATGCACAATAAGGTATCTCCTTATCTCTACCGGATCATCACAATATGTCGTTCTTTTACCCTAAGTCCTCATTTCTTCCTGCTACGCATTCTGAGTATTTAAAACCTAAAGTCCATCTGTAATTAAGATTCCCCATTAAAGAATTCTTCAAAATTAAAATCCTCTATTTCTGACTTTCCCAATGCAATTTTTGCTAAAATAATTTCAAATAGGCATAATCCTGTTAATGTAACTATTCCTGTAAACATAATGACAGCTCCTTAAATTCTATTTGCTTATACCATAATTTATGGAACGCGTTTCAGGTCAAGAATATTTTTGTGAGGTTTTTTAAATGGCTAATATACGAGAAATTGCCCGACTGGCTGGAGTCTCTGTTTCAACCGTTTCCCGGGTATTGAATAACCATCCTTATGTTAGTCCGGAGAAACGGGATGCAGTGTTGGAAACGATGAGAAAGCTGGATTACAGCCCTAATATTAATGCAGTCCACTTATCGCGCGGCAGGACAAATATGGTAGGAGTCGTACTGCCAACCATTAACCATCCTTATTTTTCGGAGCTGCTCGAAGGTATTGCTGAAGAGGGAATGAATCATAATATCCAGCTGGTTATTTTCCAGACAGGCTACCGTGAAGAAAAAGAGTTCGAAGCATTGGAACAATTAAGAGGCCAGCTTATTGACGGAGTCATTTTCGCTTCACGGGCAATACCATTTGGAACTTTAATGAATTATAAAGGTGCAGGCCCAATTGTGTTATGTGAAGACTCTGATCAGGAGGAGTTTCCTTCAATATCGATAAAACATGTTGATGCGTTCAATCTCGGGCTGGACTACTTAATCTTAAAAGGTCATCAAAAAATAGCGATATGCCTGGGAAGGCTTGAAGGGACAAATAGCCGTAAACGAAAAGATGCTTACGAGAAAAAGATGAAGATGATTGGCGAGGATGTGCGATCAGAGTGGGTCCTTGGTCAATGTTTAATGATAGAAGATGGAAAAGAAGTGATTGAGCAGTATTTAAAAATGGAGGTAAGGCCGACTGCCTTCATAGTTGGTAATGACCAGGTCGCGACAGGCATGGTGACAGAGGCAAAAAAATATGGAGTTGATATCCCCGGAGAATTGGCCATAATCAGCTTTGATAATCACCCTATTTCAGAAATCATGGACATCACGACAATAAGCATACCCACTAAACAATTAGGTACCACCGCCTTCCAAGCATTGCTTAAGCGCTCAGAGAAAAAAGGATTTGCGAAAAAGATCACCCTTCCATTTCAATTAATCGAAAGAGGTTCCGTTTGAGGGACGCTATCAATAAAAGAAAAACCTGCCTATATTAGGCAGGTGATGTATTAGTTTATACTGCTTTTACGTTCTATAAGGTCTATGTTGTCATCGGTCATATGATAATCATGGCAATCCATAAGTATCTTTTCAAGTGAGTCTGGTACCCTCTCGAAATCATAGGCGCAGATTGTAATCAGCTTTGTATCCTTAAGCATGATATCAGCTTCTCTTTCATATTCGCCAAGATTCTGGAAGATTTCATCCTGATCTCTCCATTCTACATGGGCCCAAGTCTGGATGGGAATATTTTTTTCCAGGAATGGTTCAATCATATTTTCCAGATAACTTAAAATCGTTTCTTTATGGAAGTTGCCTCGATAGCAGTAGAAATCGTAATTATTAAGGGTATGGATCATATCTCTCTGCGTCTCATCAAATTCAGATTTGATCCTTTTCTGGATTTCAGGCATAAACCGGTCATTTTCAATAATCATGACATGGTTGCCAAGTGCAATCGCAGCATTTAAATAGACAAAAAGATTACTAATATATTTATGATCATCCCTGAATGAATAAAAGATATGGGCACCGGTTTCTTCCGCTGATGAAATCAGGTTTAGGATTTTATTGTGCATTGTTATCAGTCTCCTCCTGAATTCAAGGGAAACAAACAATGAATTCACATATTCAAACTATAACCTTTATTATATCATACTTCCTTCCTTTAATCGATTAAACGTGTTTTTCATTTTAATGGCTGATCCATTTTCCACATCAAGCATCCGCCATATTCATGAACATTTACTATATAAAATAAATTGGTGTTTATTTTACAGCATTGGCTGCCAATTTGACCGCTTTTCCATTAAGACTAGATAAAGCCTCTTTATATTCAGCTTCTAATTGTTTGATAATCTCAGATGCAGGCTGAATTTCATTGATGGCCCCAACTCCCTGCCCCGCTGACCAAATGTCTTTCCACGCCTTGGCATTGGTCTCCCTCTGCATGGAATCAAAATTGACACTTTCCTTTTTCTTAAGTGTTTCTGGATTTAATCCAGCTTTCACAATGCTTGGCATTAGCATGTTGGCCTTTACACCTGAAAAAGCATCTGTAAGGATAAGGTCTTCTTGTGTTGCGTCAACTACCATCTTCTTGTATTCGTCATTTGCCATACTTTCCTCTGCTACAATGAATCTTGTTCCCATATAGGCAAGATCCGCTCCTGCGGCCTGGGCAGCAAGGATCGATTTTCCTGTAGTAATAGATCCAGCCAGCACAATGATTCCATCCCAGAAGGTCCTGACAGAATCCACAAAAGCAAAGCTGTTCAATTCTCCAGCATGCCCTCCAGCCCCATTGGCAACAAGAATGAGGCCATCTACTCCGGTCTCTGCCGCTTTCCTGGCAAACTTCACATCACTCACATCAGAAAACACTAATCCGCCATATTCGTGGACAATTTCCACTACTTTCCTTGGGCTTCCCAGAGAGGTGATGACGAGCTGCGGCTTATGCTTTTTTAATAATGCAAGCTCTTCGTCAAGACGGCTGTATGTACTATGCACGACCATATTCATTGCCCATGGTGCGATTTTCCGTTCGGGTTCATGAGTTCTCACATCTGCTAAATCTTCATTCAGCTTGCCCATCCACTCATCAAGTACCTCGATTGGCCTGGCATTAGGGGCTGGAAACGATCCAATCACTCCGTTTTTGCAGCATGCGCTCACAAGGTCAGGCCCGGAAACAAGGAACATCGGTGCTGCTATAGCTGGTACTGTCAGTTGATCCCACCAGCTTTCAGGAACCACTTTACTCATATTATCATCCTTTCTCTACATGTCAAAATTTTCTGAATATCTATATCATAATTTAATACACTTAATAATTCAACAAAGACAAGTAATTTATTATATTAAAAAAAGAATCCGCCACCTTAATGTGAAGGATCCTTTCGATACTTTTTCAGTGTGCCTTTCATACTATTTCGGATTCTAATAAACATTGATTCATGATCTTCTTCCGGATTTTTTAAATAATGCCGCCAAATGAACTGACTGATCTCTTCTATTAACAGCAATAATACAATTGGCAGAATCAAATACCATATCCACGTCCACATCATTCAGGCTCCTTTCGAACAGATATATTATCCTATTCAATTCTTTACCTCAACATGTGTAAGAGTTAAACATTGACAGTATTGATGGAAAAAAGGATCATCGCCGAAGGAAGATTTTCATTCCTTACCTTAGTCTCTCAAGGATATCTTCGCGGTGAATATAAATGATTGCCATTACGAGAAATCCGCTAATCATGATAACTGCAGTGTCTGTTCCAAGAAAATAAAAGCTGATTGGGATCAATAGAAAAGAACCAAGTCCGGCAAACGTAAAACTTTTTAAAAACGGATAGAGTAATAGGAAGCCGCCGATGATGACCAGTGCAGTAAACGGTTCAAAAGCGATCATCCCGCCGATGAAAGTGGAGATTCCCATCCCGCCTTTAAATTTCAAAGTAATGGGTTTTACATGGCCTAAGATTGCAAATCCTAACCCTCCGAGTACTAAATCTGATGAAAATCCAAAGTAATGGCCTGCGATAATGACAAGCGCCCCTTTTAGGGCATCTCCAATAAATGTTAAGATGAATGACAACTTCCCATTTACCCGGCCGGCATTGCGTGCCCCTACATTTCGGCTGCCTTCAGTCCTTATATCCTTTTTTCCCAGCAGCTTTACTACAACAAATCCTGCCATCAAGCTTCCCAGCAAGTATGAACATACAAAAAAAGTAATTATAGCCAAAATAGACACAACCTGTCTTAAATTATTATTAAAGTTTATTCGGTAAAAAGACATAAATTCCTTTAACTGAAACCATTAGAAAAAGGAGCCTTTGACCGGCTCCCTTCTAAGATTTCTGAACAGACACGAGAGTGCCCCTGAAGTATTGCTGCTTCCTCATATAATAGTAGAAGACTAAAAAAACAGCACCGCTGACTAGACGCATACCGGCAGCAAGATTCATAGCAGTATTGATTGAACTAAACTGCAGCAAAAATACCCCAACTTGCGGAGCGACAAAACCGATAATAGCTAAAATGATATTATATTGCGCAATGAAGCTGCTGCGATTTTCCTCCAATGTAACTTCAAGAAGTTGATTGAATAGCAAAAGCACAGTTCCGGAAACAAACAAGCCTGAAGTGAAATTCACAAATGTCAAATAGTACATATTCGTCGAAAGGATCGTTAAAAAAGGTGCGGTCGCCATGCCTGCCGCTGTAAATGCAAGCATTTTGGCATTGCTGTGCTTATCAGCCATCCTACCCCACCATTTGAAGCTGATGATTTGTCCTACCTGGTTCGCCACTGTGATAATGCTGATCCAAAACCCAGACATATGCGCAATTTTAATATTATAAATATTGAACAGCGGCCAAGCCAGCTGCCAGGCAAAGTTGAAGAATAATCCGCAGATCAGAAAATAGATGAATGGTTTATGTTTATAAGCGTCCCAGCCGAAATTCACCCGTTTCAATTCTTTTTTCACTTCTTTTTTAGGTTCTATATGTTTATTCAAATAAAACACTTCCACGACACCGAAGAAGAATGCCAGAACAAACAGTATCTGATATGGCATAGGATTCGCTTTGTCAAACCACTGAAGCCCAATACCAATCATCAATGTGGTGAACATGCCAGCAATGGTCAGAATCCTGTTCCTCTCACTGAAAAAACCGCTCCTCCTGCTATCAGAAATAAGATCGCCAATAAATGACTGCCAACTGAGCATCGCAAATGAACCAGGAAGATTCATAAGGCCGATTAAAATAACAAACGTCCATGCCCTGTACTCCTGAGGCAGGTAAATGACAAGGAACATCGCAAGCAAAAAGAAGCGAGTAAATAAGATTGAAAGGCCAGTGAACCTCTTCTTTTCCTGAAGCCGGCTCATGATTGCAGTCCCGAGGATCATGGCGAACATCCCTACGATTTGCGGAAGCGAACTAATTAAACCTACTTGGTAATTCGTTGCACCAAGGACACCGATCGCGAAAAGAGCAAAATAATTATTGCTCATGCTGGTTACAATTGTTGAAGCAACACCATTTAAGATACTATTTTTTTCATTCCGGAGTGCCTGTTCAGAAGGACTTTGCATATCTTCTTCCTCTTTCAAATGATTCAAATTATTTTGTAAATCGAAATATCCACCTAATTTTACTCCTTCTGTTTTTTACTGGCAATAAGAATTTTATCCATTATTTAAACAAAGATTATTCTGAGAATTTCTTTCTTGAGGCATGAAAAAAAGGAGCATAAGGCTCCTTTGCGATTAAACGTTATTCAAGACCAATTTCAATCTGTTGTTACGCTCTTCTTTTTCTTTTTCGTTCGCAAGGTCATACTTTTTAAGGAGATGGAACACTTCGTTCAGGATATCCTGGGTATGTTCTTCCTCCAGAAAATTGCTGAATGAGGCTTGGATTTCCTGCGGCAGGAACTCCTTCTGTGACTCGTACTTTTTTTGGACATCTTCCTTGCTATGGTCAATTTTGCATTCTCCCATATCAAAAATCCCTCCTTACAATGGATACTGTTAGCATAACAGACTCTCAATTGCATCTTCAATTCACTTAATTAATTGTTTGGATTCCTTTATTAATCCTGATGAATATTCCAAACCTGACTCATCCAAATTTAATCGTTAGATACAGCATTGAAATCAATCCGAGGATAAAAGAATATGTTGGAAACTTTATATGCTTCTCCTGGCTTTCTGGTATCAGTTCCTTATATATAACAAAAAGCATCGCCCCAGCTGCAAAACTTAAACCGTATGGTACCAGCCCATCAACATCTGCTGCAAGAAAATACCCGATTACCGCTGTTACAATTTCTACAGCCCCTGTAAAGGTAGCAATTAAAAGCGATTTCAGTTTCGACATATTCTGATGTATTAAATAGATCCCTACGAGGAATCCCTCAGGTGCATTCTGCAGGCCAATAGCAAAGGCTATGATAGCACCAAGATTATCCTCACCGGATCCGTAACTGACACCGACTGATAAACCTTCGGGCAAGTTATGAAGTGTGATCGCCGTAACAATCAATAATGTTTTACGATCAACACCTGATAAAAATTTAATGTCACTAGTATCAAGATCTTCCGATTTTGAGTTGATGAAATTCAGAACAAATGTCCCTAGCAGCATACCAACGCTTAACACCCAGATATTCGATGCTTTTAAAGACTCGGGTATCAAGCTGAATGTTGTCGCTGCCATCATAATGCCTGATGCATAACCAAGAAGAAGTGACTTCACTCTGGAAGAGACATTATTTAAGAATAAAACTGGTATTGCTCCCAAACCCGTTGCCATCGCGGAGATGACCATGCCCAAAAAAGCTTCAGCCATAATTTTTTCCAATGCCTCCTATTTTACAAAAGTAAAATACTATTTCCCTTAAATAGGGAAATTACACTTGGAAAAATTATTCTTTGTATTTTCATGGTGCGACTAATTCTACTTTTATCCGATCTGGATCTTCGAAAAAGACTGCATAATGTCCATTCCCACCAGCAAAAGGGTGCCTGTCTTGATATAGGATTGGGATGTTTTTTTCCTTGAGCTTCTCTGTCATCCAATTTACTTGTTCCCTTGAACTTGCATGGAAAGCAAGATGGTTCAGGCCTACTCTGGAACGATGATAACCTGATTTAATAAATTGATCCTCTGTCTGTACAAAGACCAGATAAGTCGACTGGTATTTCCAGCTGATTCCCCGATCCCATTTTTGATGGACTTCGTATCCTAATTCGCTTAAAAACCAGTCCCAAAACGCAATTGTTTGATTAAGGTCCGTTACATTGATTTCGACATGATGCAACATCTGGTTTCTCCCCCTTTCCAATACCGCCTTTTGTATCGGGAACCTTTTAATTGGAAACAATATCATAAAATGATAAAGGACGTCATGTTATGTATCTGGTTGTAACCGTAGCTATATTCCTTATTTTAGGCTATTTTGTCGTTGACTGGAAACGTTGGCGGGATTTCTATCCGACAATACAATATTATATAATATGCAATTTAATGTATAACTTTATTTTCTTTAACCATACCTTGTGGGCATACAATCCAAGGACTCCATGGCTGAATCACACGGTTATAGATTTGGTTTTCAGTTTAATCATCATCCCGATCATCATTATGATCTATCTGGAACATATCCCTGCGGTATTTATAAAGAAACTGCTTTATTGGACAGGATGGGTTGTGCTGTTTACTGTCATCGAGTATTTTTTTCAGAAAATGGACTTATTTATTTATCGTAATGGATGGAAAATCATGGATTCAGCACTCTTCAACGGGATAATGTTCACTGTGCTTTGGGTTCATTATAAACGTCCTTTAGCAGGCATATTGATCTCGATTCCCATCATTATCCTTCTGCTCTATTTCCACCACCCAACATTCATGGATTTAAAATAATTAAGATTCTCAGCCTTTAGCTTTGCTTCCTGTTCGCTTTTGTTAATATAATAATGAAAAGTGATTAAAGACGAAACTTTCATTCAGGGAGATTTTATGATACGTACAATTTCTGTTAGTCATTCTGACCAGATTCAAACTGGCCGAAGTATAGAGAAAATTTTATCAGAAAATGACAAATGGTATTGGATTGATTTCAATGCACCGACAGAAGAAGAAATTGAATTTTTAAGAGAGCCTCTTAAATTCCATCCATTATCGATTGAAGATTGTATCCATACCTTGCAAAGACCTAAACTGGATTACTATGATGATTATCATTTTTTTGTTTTTCAGGCATTGAATCCAGAAACCATGCACAAGGAAGAGGTCGACCTATTCTTGGGCCCCAACTATATCATCACTTTCCATAGTGACAACACACGTGAAGTTGAAGATGTCTGGATGAGATTGGAGCTTTCCAAGACACCAGCAGAATGGAATCCCTCTATTGTCCTTTATCATGTTTTGGATAAAATAGTTGATAACTATTTTCCGCATGTCTATCGCATCGAGGATTTGTTGAACGAAATAGACGAAAATTCAGCAGACCGGTCAATGGAAGAATTGCTCGAGGACCTATTCGACACAAGGCATGAGCTCCTATCACTCCGTCATACCATCACCCCTATGAGAGATCTGGCATACAGAATGATCAACTCTCATCGTCTCTCTGGTGTTCTTGAGCAAAAAGAATATTTTGCGGACATCCATGACCATTTATTAAGATTGGCTGAAAAGGTTGAAGCCAGCCGTGAGTTGACAACAGATATTCGTGATAGCTATTTATCGATGAACGCTCATGAAACGAACCGGGTGATGAAAGTACTCACTGTGATCACAACCATTTTCATGCCTCTTACCTTCATAGCCGGAATTTACGGAATGAACTTTGAGAAAATGCCAGAACTTTCTTGGAAGTTCGGTTATTTTGGAGCTTTATTCGCCATGTTCATCATTGGAATAGCCATGTTTCTCTGGTTCAGAAAAAAAGGCTGGTTTAAATAAAGTGCCTATGCAAGAGACCATTGAAGTGTTTTCAATGGTCTCTTGCTTTTCTATTCTTCATCTTTATCAAGCCTGATAAAATCCTCCACAAGGCATTTACTGCTTATAATAAGTCCAGACAGGAAACAAGCAATAGTGGTCTCATAAGTTAAATAATGAAAAGACAAAAGCGTAGAGCAAACCGTCAAAAGCAACCAAAGGTATTTTTCCCGATGCTCAGCCATTAACCTCTTCCGCCTTCCAATAAATTTGGCTGATGGCTTCGGCCAATGCTTCCACTGTATTTTTTAATTCTTTCATATTATTATCGACACCGCCAACTTCCACTACCAGAGAATTGGCATTCAAATCCTGATTATAGATCCCATCAACACCAATACCTTTTTTAGGGAGGACCCCCTTGCTTATGCCTGGATATTGCTTATTAAGGATTTTATGAAGCTTATTCGCAAACTTGAGGTTTTTTTGGAAGTTCTTATTTTCCTCACCAATGACAAAGACAATCCTCGCATATGGTTGATTATTTATAACAGTAGTGGTTGAATCCTTTCTGACTGAATCTCGGTGCAGGTCTATGAAATAATCCAATTTTTGATTCCCCGCCATCGCCTTTTGGACCAGCGAACGTGAAATCTCATAAGATTTATAACTGAGCCAGCCCTTTTTATCCAACTCCTGGCCAATATTGGTCTTATCCACGCTCGCTCCAACACCGCGCTTTTCCAATTCCTGTCCGAGCAGTTCACCCACAATGGTAATGTTGGTCTTCCCATCCACCGCTTCGTTTTCATTCTCCGCACCCTCCATGCCAAGCAATGGCAGGTAAGATTCCCAACTATGGGTATGATAAATGAAAACAGATTTTTCTGATGGTGAAGACCCAGAATATACCTTCCCACTATTAAGCTCCTTCAGCTCATTCGCTGCCATATTCCTTTCCTGCAAAAGCACATCAATAGGCGGAGCCGATTCAATCGGTATATCCGTAAAATCCACACCCTCTTCAGCGATGATGAAATTTGAATCAAAGGCCATGAAACCTGGCAGTTCACTCCTAATCAGGCTCCTGATATCATTCGTCTCAATATTTGTAAGCAATTTGAAACATGTGGAAAAAATTGGGTAATCAGTATTTGCACCCGTTAAAGCATGTCCTATAAGCGGATTCTCATAACCGATGATACGCAGGAAAACCTCAGCACCTATATCACCGTTGACTTTGAACTTAAAAAAGCTGATATTCGAAGAAGAAAGAAGTCCTGCTGCCAGGAACAAACTTATTGTGCTGATCAAAATGAGGAAAATCATCAAAATTTTTCTGTATATTTTAACAAAAATTTCAGTCATTCAATCACCCTTATACATGTGATACGAATTCTTTTAATTCATGAATATGTAAAAAACAAGATTTTAGACTAAAAAACGCCTGGACATAAGTCCAGACGTTGTTTTTTATGTGAAAATGAATCCTGTAAAATAACACCCTGCAAAAATTAGTATGCGAATAACATTAAAAATATCTTTTTTTCCAGAAAATGAAGGCAGTGATCCCCGCCAGGAGCACGGCCATGCTGATGGCCAGGAAGAAGGCATATGGATTGTGCTGGAAAGGCAGTTCAACGTTCATACCATAAAAGCTTGCCACCATTGTTGGGAATGACAGGATGATGGTAATGGATGTCAAAAACTTCATCACCATATTAAGATTATTTGAAATGATAGAGGCAAAAGCATCCATCATTCCGCTTAAAATGGAGCTGTATGTTTCAGCCATTTCAATTGCTTGCGTATTTTCGATGATGACATCCTCAAGTAAATCCTTGTCTTCTTCATACATTTTCAAATAATTAAAGCGCATGATTTTTGCAAGCACTACCTTGTTGGATTTCAATGAAGTAGTGAAGTATACCAGACTCTTCTCGAGAGCAAGGAAGGCATATAATTCCTTGTTTTTCATGGATTGGTGCAGTTCCCGCTCGATTTCATTCGTCTTTTTATTAATCTGTTTCAAATAACGCAAATAGTAAATTGAAATAACGTAAAGGATCTGCAGAGCAAACCTGGTTTTTTTGAATGTATAGAATTCTTTTACCCGGTTATTGCGGAATTCCTCAAGTACTGGTGTCTCTTTTAAAGAAACAGTAATAATACAGCTGGATGTCTGGATAATTCCTACAGGAATCGTTTCATAAATTGGAAAACCCGACTCATCATGGGTAATATATGGATAGTCGACAATAATATATACATTGCCATCTTCCTTATCAATACGAGGGCGTTCTTCGTCATCAAGGGCGTCCCTGATAAAATCAACCGCTATCCCCGTTTCACCGGCCACTCTCGTAATTTCATCCTCAGAAGGATGCACCATATTGATCCAGCAGCCTTTTGAAATTTCTCCAACACGTGTTAAACATCTATCTTCATTGCTTTTGTAGATTTCTAACATTTCCGCCACCTCCTCGTTTTTAAATTGAGGAAGTCAATTACCGTTTATCAGAGTTGATAGTCTTCCAGCTTTCAATTGTATCAAATCTACTAGATTATCGACTTCCCCGCGCCTATCGGGATCAGGTTCTATTGAATAACCCAAAGATACCAACTCCTCTCTTTTTTCACCTCTTACATATTACTCCTGACTGCGTTAAAGTACAATGGTATTTTTCTATCACTGCTCTATTCGTAGGTTTTATTGCTTTAACACTATAATGAAACCTGTATCAACCAATTCAAGTGAGCGGCATCTCGGCAAATAGTTACTTTAATAAAGGTGATACAACCATCAATACGAAAACAGTCTTAATGGAATATCAATATAGAAAAAGTCATCAGGAATTCTTAAAAAAATGTTGATAATATCCATATAGGGGTATATTTTGAAGATACCTAATATACCCCTGTACGGTATTAACGAGAAGGAAACTAACTTAATGAAGTATATGGTCGTAAAACGATTATGGCATTAACGCTTGTTTTTCCATGGCAGCCGTTGGTGGTACCCCACAGCAAAAAGCTGAAGCTGCCACAATCGGGCGGATGTATTGGTTACTGTCGGCCAACAAGGTGCAGATTCCTATTCCCAAATTTGGACGGCGTTTTTATACTGTCAGCTCAATTGGAATGATGGCTGACAGAATCCTTTGGACTGAACAGCAAATCGGCTTCATGGCTGACAGAGTCGTATATGTAACTGAATTCTCTCAGGACAATTCCATCAAAGTTATTTACACTTCATTATGGCCTACCGGTACAAAAGATGGAGGGTTACATATCAAGTATCCCTGATGCCTGTAGCCATGCTTCCAGCAGGCTGGTAAGAAGAATGTAAAAGGCGGAACTTTATAGGTTCGCCTTTTTTCTATGATAGATTGCCGGTGTTTGTTTTCTTAAAGTTATTTACAAAGTCTTTTATGCTGATGCGAAAAAATCATCTAAATCTCATTCTTTTTTTGTTTTCCTCTACTCTTTTTATGGGATTGTTACGTATGATATTCTTCTCCCCTTCTAAGATATTTGTAAAAATAAAGTGAATATGCGCTAATTATCCCCTGCTATTTGTTCATGTTCCATTCGTTACTAGGTCATATAGTTGCTGCATAATACAAGTATTTATCATTTATTGTCATACTAATAACTACAGGCCAAAAGGGCTCCAGCTTTTCCGAAACTAAAAAAAAATATATAATGAAAGATACTTTAGGTTGCTAACCTAATTTTAATTTTGACAAGTTTCAAGAAAGGGTAACTCAAATTGTCTTGAAACCGTCTTTATTTTGACAGGTTTTCATGATCAGGAGCCGAAGTTGTCAAGAAAACACCTTTATTTTGACAGCTTTTCATCAAAGGAACCCAAACCTGTCAAGAAAACATCGGTATTTTGACAGCTTTCCGTAAAAGGAATCCAAACCTGTCAAGAAACCATCGGTATTTTGACAGCTTCCCATCAATGGAGCTCAAAACTGTCAAGAAACCATCGGTATTTTGACAGCTTTCCATCAATGGAGCACAAACCTGTCAAGAAACCATCGGTATTTTGACAGCTTTCCATCAATGGACATCAAACCTGTCAAGAAACCATCGGTATTTTGACAGCTTTCCATCAATGGACATCAAACCTGTCAAGAAACCATCGGTATTTTGACAGCTTTCCATCAATGGAGCTCAAAACTGTCAAGAAACCATCGGTATTTTGACAGCTTTTCATCAAAGGAACCCAAACCTGTCAAGAAACCATCGGTATTTTGACAGCTTTCCATCAATGGACATCAAACCTGTCAAGAAAACATCGGTATTTTGACAGCTTTCCATCAATGGAGCTCAAACCTGTCAAGAAAACACCTTTATTTTGGCAGCTTCCCATCAATGGAGCTCAAAACTGTCAAGAAAACATCGGTATTTTGACAGCTTTCCATCAATGGAGCTCAAACCTGTCAAAAAGCTACCTGATTTTAAAACGTTTGATTCACAAAAGGAGAAATTTTATGCAATTGTTGCAACGACTCTGGGAGGCTATTGTCCGATTCTGGAAAAGACGCCACCTGACACAAATTTTGTTATTGATCTTATTGATTTTTATATTGCTGTCCATCCTTTGGTTTGCTTTTATTGCCAGCAGGGCCAATGTCCAGACGTTAAAGGATGGTTTAAGCCAGGCAACCACAATCTATGACCAAAATGGAGAGGAAGCCAGCAAACTTGCGACAAACCGTACTGGCGGGGTGCCGATTGAAGATATGCCAGAGCATGTGCCGAATGCGGTAGTCGCCATTGAAGATGAGCGATTTTACGAACATCATGGTTTTGATATCAAGGGAATTGCGCGTGCATTCTTCGGAAACCTGTTTGCAGGACAGATTACCGGTGGCGGAAGTACGCTGACCCAGCAGCTGACGAAAAATGCCCTGCTTTCTTCTGAACGGACTTATAAACGTAAAGTGGAAGAACTTTTTCTAGCCGTAGAACTTGAAAAGGTCTATGAAAAAGATGAAATTATTGAAATGTACCTAAATCAGGTTTATTTCGGCAGTGGTGCATTCGGAATCAATAATGCCAGCAAGAAGTATTTTGCCAAGGATATTCAGGATGTGACGATTAGTGAAGCGGCACTGCTCGCCGGCTTGCTTAAAGCTCCTTCCGCTCTTGATCCCTATAATAATTACGATGCTGCTATCAAGCGTCGGAATGTGGTTCTTGCAAAAATGAACGAATTAGGGATGATTACTGATTCGGAGTTTAAGACAGCAAAGTCTGAAGAGATACAATTAGAAGACGGCGGCGGTTCACTTGCAGATCGGAAATATCCTTCCTATGTAGATGCCGTATTGGATGAAGCTACTAGCAAATACGGATTGACACAGGATGAAATCATGACAAGAGGCTACCGGATTTACACAGAACTGGACCAGAATATCCAATCCGGCTTAGAGAAGGTATACCGGCAGGATTATCTGTTCCCTGATCGGACGAGTGATGTATTGGTACAAAGCGGATCTGTGCTTCTAGACCCTAAAAGCGGCGGAGTCCGAGCCCTGGTCGGCGGCCGCGGCGATAAGGTCTTCCGTGGCTTCAACCGGGCGACACATTTAAGGGCCCAGCCAGGCTCGACCATGAAGCCGCTGGCTGTTTACACACCAGCTCTAGAAGAAGGATATGAGTATGATTCGATGCTGATTGACAAAAAAATGAGCTTTAAAAACTACAGTCCGAAAAACTTCTCAGATACCTACAAGGGAGAAGTGCCAATGTATGAGGCAATTGAAAATTCAATAAACCTCCCTGCTGTCTGGCTATTGAATGAAATTGGCTTGAATAAAGGTATTGATGCTGTCAGGAGGTTTGGCATCAAGGTCGAGAAAGAAGACCAGAATCTGGCTCTGGCTTTAGGCGGGATGCATAATGGAGTTTCACCCCTTAAGATGGCCGAAGCCTACTCTGCCTTTCCAAACGGCGGTAAACGCCAAGATGGACACCTGATTACGAAAATCGTCGGTCCTACGGGAAAAGTAATAGCCGAGCATGATGGCTCCACCACTCGTGTAACCTCTAAGTCGGTGGCCAATAAAATGACATCCATGCTGTTGAATGTAGTGGAATCTGGTACTGGAAAAGGAACCTATATAAAAGGAGTCGACCTTGCCGGAAAAACTGGTTCAACACAGCTGCCGTATGCTGATATCAATGGGACGAAGGACCAATGGTTTGTTGGATACACCCCCAATATCGTAGGTGCTGTCTGGCTCGGATATGATCAAACAGACCGAAAGCATTATTTATCCAGCAGTAGCTCGAAGGATGTGGTTCCTTTATTCAGGGCCATTATGGAAGAAACTTTGCCACATGTTGAACATGAGGAATTCGCAGTCAAATCAATCAATGAAAGCAACACTGGAGACATTGACT
The DNA here is from genome assembly GCF_030122805.1 of Mesobacillus sp. AQ2. NCBI lineage: Bacteria > Bacillati > Bacillota > Bacilli > Caryophanales > Bacillaceae > Mesobacillus > Mesobacillus sp. AQ2. The sequence goes on from NZ_CP126080.1 coordinate 2,756,644, forward strand.
ATAAACAAACCGAAAAGGCAATCAAGGATAAAGCAGATAAATTAGAAGAAGAATTAAAAGTCCGCGCTGGTAAGGTTGAAGAAAAATTAAAAGAGGAAGCTCCGAAGTGGAAAAAGGTTTTTGAACAGATGCAGGAGGATGCAGGTAAAGTCGGCGATAAAGTCATTGATAAGCTACGTGAATGGAAAGGACAGTAAAGACAAAGTGAGAGCAGTTAAATGTGGCTGCTCTCTTTTTTATATTCCTTATTAAGTTAAAAAGTCTTAGAATAAATACAAGTATCCCGCAAATCACCCTCAACGGAAACTGAATCGTTTTTTAATATTCCATCAAGGGAGAAACCTAATTTCTCGGGAATTGCCCTGCTTTTACTATTCAATGAATCGCATCTGATTTCAATTCTGCGAGCTTTAAGTTCTTTTACCGCAAACTCTGTGATCCCCTGTACCGCCTCTGTCATATATCCTCTCCCACTATAACGTGTGTCGATCCAGTAACCGATTTCAAATTTAGGAACGTCCCAGTCAATCCTATGTAAACCAGATGAGGCTATAAATTCCCCGGTATCTTTCTTGAATACCAGCAGCCTTAGGTCTGTACGATTTAAAAAATTCAGGTAGCCTTGCCTGATCACCACTTCTGTTTCTTCAACTGTTTGTTCCTTTTGGGCGAATGGCATCCAGGGTTGAAGTTCCTTTAAAGAAGCGTTGACGGATTGACATGTAACCTCTCCATCTCCGGGTAACGGCATCCTGATCAAAAGTCTGTCTGTTTCAAATTCACCTGGAAACTCCAATAAAATAGGGTTTACCATACTGACCTCTCCTTTCTCTAATTTCCCAATTAAAAAAGAGCGGCCAGAGCCGCTCTTTAATTATTCTCCCTATATGCTGATATCCCTCTTTTGAAAAAAGAAAAAGGTTAACATCATGAATATTGCGTAATATACAGCGAGTATAGACAGTGATACCGGCAGTGTTATATCCTCTAGGATCCTTTCCTGAAGAGCATAGACTGTTAAATCCAAATGAGGGAAAATTAAAAATTTTGCCCAAGTATACTTGTCAGCAAGCATCAGGATTATGCCACCCAGTGTAGACGAAAAGAAAAGGACAAAAATACCGATACCGACTGCTAGAGCCTGGCTTTTAAATAGCGTAGAAAGCATGAATGCAATCGTCATGATCATGAGCAGGCTCGGAATGAAGTAAAGCATTTTCAAAAGGAATTGTTCACCTACAATGGCAACCTTCCTTCCCTCTAGTGTGATTTCAAAAATCTTCATATTAAAATCACCGCTTCCAAATAGAACCAAACCAATAATATAGCCGGATACGATCAACGTAATGACCAACATCAAGGCATAGATGATGACGGCTATGTACTTTGACAGCAGGATCCTCCATCTGTGGTGAGGGCGAATCAATAACTGCTTTATCGTTCCATCAGAGAATTCTGCCGCTACGTTGGCACTCCCTACTACAACTACGAACAAAGTAACAAGCGAGCTGACACCAACAACGACATCATTCATGAAGTGCCAGTTAGTCTTTGCATTTGGATTGATGTCCTCATCCAAAAACTCCTGAGTTTGATCAATTTGGTTTTGGATCATTGCCTTTTCATCATTAGAGGCAGATGCCAGCTGGTTTTCAAGCATGGCGATTTCCGCCTCCGTATCCTGACGCCAATTTGGATTTGGATCAGCACTGACCTTCATATAGATAATTCCTGCAATTAAAACAGCCAGGACAATAATGACCATATAAATCCAGCTTGCCATTTTTCCGAAGATCTTCATTAATTCATTCTGGATTAATCCAATCATGTCATTTGCTCCTTTCTGTCCTTATTTGTGATTTCCAGGAAGCGATCTTCCAACGTTGCTTTTACATTCAATATTTCGAAAACATCAATCTTATTTTCGACTAACAGCTTGTTAAGAACGGGTATTTGTTCTTTTCTCATTGATAATGTCAGACGTGAACCATCCTTTGATGTCACTTTAATCCCAGGCATTTGCTCTGCCAGCAGCCTGGCCGCTATGACAGGGTCTGATATTTCCACAACTACCGTTCTTGGCTTCTCTGTCTCTGACGTTTCATTTTCGTGCATGGATGAAATATGTATGAGCTTTCCATGTTCAATGATCGCGAATCGGTCACACATCAACTGCATTTCAGACAATAAATGAGATGATACCAATACGGATGTTCCCTGACTGGTAAGTAAACGCAAATAATCGCGGAATTCCCTGATGCCCTGGGGATCCAGTCCATTTGTCGGTTCATCCAAAATCAAGATGGAAGGTTTATGCAGAATAGCTTGTGCTACTCCAAGCCTCTGACGCATCCCTAATGAATAAGTTCGAACTTTATCATGTATTGCATTCTCCAGCCCTACCAGTTCTGTGACTTCATTGATTCGCTCTTCACTTACCTCACCTAAAGCCATGCGGGCATAATGCCTGAGGTTTTTAAAACCACTAAGGTACTTATAAAACTCAGGGTTTTCTACGATGGCACCAAGTTCATTCATTGCTGCCGTAAAAGAATTGTCCAGATCGTTCCCATTCACAAGCACTGTCCCGCCCGTACGGTTGATCAGGCTGACAATCATACGGATGATTGTTGTCTTCCCTGCGCCATTTGGGCCAAGAAGTCCAAATATCTCGCCTTTTTCTACTTGAAAGCTAACTTCATCCACGATTGTCTTTTTACCAATCGTTTTAGTCAGTGACTTTACTTCTAATGCAAAATGCGACATAGAATCTCCTCTCTTCATGAAAAAAATACGTATATCCAATGATTAATACGAAAAATATTGTAAAAAGTTACAAAAAAGATAGAAAAGATTCTATATCGTTTCTGAATAGCCAGTATATTGCCAGTCATTAATACAAACGATATAACTGATATTCAAGCGAATATCCTGTGTTTCAAAAATCCAATCATGAGGTGATTGTATGAGTTACAAAGATCATTTAGATCCACACTCACAACTATTCCACCACACTTGGACTAGGCGGAAGCATACCAATTCGCAGGTCAATGGTGAAACCCAGGTAACCAAAAACACTATACTTGCAAGAAGTAATGCGAAAGCACACCGATTTTGAATTTTTGAAACAAAAAAAGGAAAAGACGCCCCAGGGCGTCTTTTCTCATAAAAACTCAAAGTAACAAGGTTTAAAGAAAAATAAAATAAATGGCAGCTGCCAAAATAATTCGATAAATCGCAAATGGCACCAATTTAATTTTATTGATCAGTTTAAGGAAAAATCGAATGAAAAGTAAAGCAAATACAAATGCACTAATGAATCCTACCGTAAAAAATGGCAGGGCATCCACCGTAAAGTACTGCCAATTCTTCATTAAAGAGATCGCGCTTGCACCAAGCATGATTGGTACTGCCATGATAAAAGTGAAATCAGAAGCTGCACGGTGGTTCAAACCAAGCAGTACACCACCTGAAATCGTGGATCCTGATCTTGAAAACCCTGGCCATAAACCAAGACATTGGAATAAACCGATCCCAAGTGCCTGCTTATAGCTGATTTGATCAACATCATCAATCTTAACCACACGAGGGTGCAGGCGGTCGGCGATGATCATCAGGATGGCACCGATTACTAACCCAATTATGACGGTTTCCACAGAGAATAGGTGCTCATCAATATAATCCTCGAATAAAACACCAATTACACCTGCAGGAATTAAACCAACGATTACTTTTGAAAGACTAAGTCTTCCCCTGGAATCTGCGATAGAAACTCCCTTTTGCAAGCCCAGCAGGTTTATGAATCGATCCTTAAACACGATTACTACGGCAAGAATAGATCCTAATTGGATGACGACTTTAAATGTATTGGCAACAGGTTCCGTAAATATGTCTTTAGAATGCAAAAGAAGGTCATCGACAATAATCATATGCCCTGTTGATGAAACAGGAGCAAATTCGGTTAATCCTTCTACCAGACCAAGTATGAATGCTACAAACAATTCCCAAATATCCATTAAGTATATTACTCCTTTAGAAGATGAAAGTATGCTGCTGTTTCCCCTTTTCGTAATGAAAAGGTACCAAAACAGCATGCACTCTTTCAGTTTTATCTCTTATAGGATAAATAGTCAATAAAAAAATGCAGCCTCAAGAGCTGCAATAATCCCTTTCTTTAAAGACAAATACTTTCTGGCCGATAAAATTCGTAATGGTATAGAAAATAGATCCTAGAATAATTGCAATAGAGTCTAAACTCAAATATAGATCATGAATCGTACTTTCATTTATCCTTTCCGTTATACTATGACTAACCGAGAATGAAAGAATATAACTGACCAGGATCACTAAAACAAATCGAGGTGCCCCAACACGTACTGGAACGCTGCTCTGAAAGGTAAATGCCCTATTTAATATGAAGCTGACAGCAGCACCTATGCTGTTGCCGGTAAAGGTGGAATGCCAATATGGCCAGTCAAGCCCATTTTTCAGCAAAAACATCAAACCCATTCCAACCATGGTGTTAAACATGCCGACGATGAGGAACCTCAAGAATTGCATGGAGTTTACAAAACGTCCTCCGATCCACTTGTTCAAATGGCTAGTTGTTCTCAGATAGCTTCCGTGTTTCAATGATTGACTCATACTCGTCCTCCTCCTTGTTCACCAATTTTCTTGGTAGGGGCAGGTTGAACAGGTCAACATCGACAATATATTTTGGCCTGCGCTTCGTTTCCTTGTAGATTTTCCCAATATATTCTCCGACCAATCCGAGGGCAATCAGCTGCAAGCCGCCAATAAGCCAAATCGATGTGATCAAGGACGTCCACCCAAGCTCTGTATTTCCAAAAAACTTTAAAGCTAAAAAGTAAATGCCAGATATCAGGCTGACAATAAATGATAGGCATCCGATAAGCATGACGAGCCTGATTGGAGTGACCGAAAACGATGTTATTCCATCGAAGGCAAATGCAAGCATTTTTTTCAATGGGTACTTTGTTTCCCCTGCAAACCTTTCCTTTCTTTCATAATAGACATTAGCTGAGTTGAATCCAATTAACGGAACAATTCCTCGCAAGAACATATTACTCTCAGCAAATCGCTCCAATTCATCTACCGCTCTCCTGCTCATTAAACGGAAGTCCGCATGATTAAAAATTAGTTTTACCCCCAGTTTATCCATTAGCTTGTAAAATCCTTCTGCGGTCAAACGTTTGAAGAATGTATCCGACTCCCTGCTGCTTCTTACGCCATAGACAATTTCGTATCCTTCAATGTACTTTCTAACCATTTTATTGATTGCATCGATATCGTCCTGAAGGTCTGCATCAATGCTCACCAGACAATCTGAAGAATCTCTTGCCGCAAAAAGACCTGCTAGCAAGGCATTTTGATGGCCTGCATTTTTGGACAGCTTCAAGCCTTTTATTAATTCATTCTTAAGGCTGGCTTTGTATATCAAGTGCCATGTATTGTCTTTGCTCCCGTCATCAACAAACAGGATTTTACTTTTTTTCGAAACCAGGTTTTCGTTTATCATTTGCTCAAGTTTTATTGTTAGCTGCTCAATAGTTTCTTCCAACACTTCCTGCTCATTGTAGCAGGGAACGATAATAGATAAGATTGGCAAATTCATGGATGGGCCTCCTTGGTGTTATAAAACCTGATATAGGTAAATTTTCCAGGCACTCGCATCTGAAGTGAAGATGGCATCAAGCTTCAAATCATTCTCAATTGCATTATCGATCGGGACCGCTGAAAAAATGTATTCGCCACCCATTTGTTTGAATGGCTCGATATTGATATCCAGATTCTTGATTCTTTTTTTGGAGTTTTTCTTGAACATGTAATGCTTGCCCAATTCATCTGTGAAGAGGTAACATCGTCCTCCCCATTCATCAAAATAAGTACGGATTTGCTGGTTCTTTTCCAGCTCGTTTTCGATAATCTTGCGAAATTGGTGCTTATACCTTAAGGGATAAAAATTATTATAGGTATCAAGTGTGTAAAATCCGTTATATTGGGCGATAGCAGGATGCAGCCCGATATTGGCTATTCGGTAGCTGCTTTGGGGTTTCCCAATGTGGTCCTTTATTGCTTCAAATTGTTTTTCAGCATAAAATTCACTCACACTCGGTTTTTTGCTCTGGACGATCTCTTCATTGCTAAACAATAATAAGATAATTTGTGCTCCAATCAGGAATGGAACAGTTTTTTGAAATAACTTTTCTTCCCAGAGAATCCTAAGCCCAACCGCAAAAAGAATATAAATGATCAATGGCCGCAAAAAATGATATCTGGCAAAATTGAAAGTATCAAGGAAGTGGAATCTTTCAGTTAAAGGAACCCAGCCTTTATAAAACCAGAATGAGTACCATGCCGATAATAGAAAATTCAGCAGGAAAAGAAAAACAAATATGCGCTCTTTTTCCCATCTCCGGTGCTTCCATACAATCAGCATGGCAGCAATAATGACCGGCAAAATGATAAACGTATGCACCGTCATGACATGAGTATGACCGAAGATGAAGTTTTTAAAAGTGAGTCTTACAGAATCAAAAAACGACAGCCGTGCGTGAAAATATTCGTCCCTGCTGTTCGGTTCACTATCAAACAGAAAAGAGTATACCAGTCTGTAGTCCGTAATCAGGTAAACCGCTGTCATATAAACAATCGCAATCAAGAAACGCCAGTTGAACGCTTTTTGGCGGATGGCATCGCTAATCCAGAGTAAACCCATGGCGCTCAGGAAAAAGAAAAAACCTAAAACAATGCTAGAGTAAAATGGCAAAAGTGTAAGGGTAAGATAATGACTCCACTTTCCATTCCCTTGTCTGATATGCAAGAAAGCCCATAGTGCCAATGGCATCCCTAAGGTACTCAGCATCCCAGAGGGCCAAAAAGGCGTTAAGGCAAACGCCAATGCCGTACCAATGAGGATCAGGGTTCTCTCCCTACTTGTAATAAAATGGTCCTTTAAAAGTAAATACATGCCAAGGAAGGCGAAAAATCTAGTAATTGCCTGGCTAATTCCATAAGCGATCATTGTTGGGAACCAGACATATAGCCAAACAATCAGGCTGAATTCAGTCCCAAGCGCATTTCTTGGAAGCCCATTGATGACTTGGGGAATAACAGTTTCTGCTGATCCAGCAATTTGACCACTCTCTGCAAGAAATTTATACCATGCCAAATTGGAATCCAGATTATCATGGACCCGAATATGGGCATCGTCCCCCAAAATAAAATACGGCGAAACGAAGACTGAAATCACGAGAAGAGATAGTATGATGTATTTACTCTCTTTTTCCTGCAAATAAGACAAATCACATTACACCTCATATTCCATGTTCGCCTTTTTAAGATTTGCACAACGACAGAAAATATTCCCTTAACAGTTAAACAACTTCCATAATACTTTTCTTTAGAGAACATCAAAATCAAAGACAATCAGATAGAAAAGTACAAATAATACTGACAGGAACAATGCATTTAAAGGCTTTTTATAGTGGAGCCTTAGCATGGGATACATCGTACTGTAAAAGAAAATTTCCCAAATAATCGACCATCCATGGTCAAATTTAATGGCTCCATACTTTAATGCCAGTGCCTCTATCAGGACGGAAAGTGATATCCATTTGAAATAATGCAAAATCTGTTTGTTTCGATGTTCAGGGAAATTTCCCAAAAACAAAACGATCATACTCGGATAAAACAAAAATGTATATAAAGATTCCGTTACAAATAGACTGATGAAATTTCTGTCAAACTCCCACAAATGTTTTTTGCCAATGTATGATATATATTCATAGAAGCAACTAAACAAGGCCCAATAATAAAAGGTTGGTAAAAACTCTCTCCATCTTTGCCACTTCCCCTTACCAAATGAAAACAAAACCCCGCTTACTATCACTGCAGCATGGAACAAGCTTTCAACCTCCTTTACTAAGGACCCTTGCAACTTCGGAACATCCAGATTTTAAAACAAAGCTCTTCCCATAAATTTTGTTACATCCATATCAATTGTAAAAACCGGGTTCTGGGTTTTACGAATATTTTTGCCTATCATATTCGGAAGTATCGTTGAAAAGAGCACGGTAACCCTATTAACAGAGGAAAAGTGTATAAATTTGAAAAGCAACAATCAAAGCGAAAACAGATTCAAAAAAGGGTGCTTTCTCAAGGCATTTGCTAAAGGTGCATTTTCCAGAAACACAATTGAAGAACGCGTTTATTAAAGGTATTTTTGAACTTTCTCTCATTTTTTATGTATGGCCCAACAAATATCTATGAATAAAGAAAAAAGGCTGTAATGGCAATTAAATTGCCATTACAGCCTTTCAAATCTCTTTCAATTCAAATTCCTCTCGGATTCCAGGACAAAAAGATTCTTTTTGGATTGGAGGAAAACCATTGCTGTCAACGTTATTGCCAAGAGCAGCCCAAATGACGCAAATCCGATGGTAGCCGTTTGCAGCTTTAAGGTTTCAGCCAGGTATCCCAACAAGAGTGTCAACAGGATTTGGAGTATCGCCTGAAAAAATGCAAATGCGCTGCTAAACCTTCCCATTAAATCCAGAGGGACATTGTTCTGAAAAAAGGTCGTGTATCCTGTAAATGAAAATGGAGAGAAGAATCCGATTATAATGAAGCCTATTACAGCCATAGGAACAGTATCTGAAGTTGCCAGAAAAAACATAAAGTATCCTGTCACCGATAAAAATGACCCTAAACCCAGCAGCGTACGAATTGAAAGCCTCGATGCCAACGCAGAAACTGCGAAGGAACCAGCCATATAACCTGCGCCTGTAAGACTGACTAGCAAGCCATAATTTTTTTCTGATAAACCGATGACTTGCTGGATAAAGGTTACCTCCTGTGAATCAAGTGCAAAGGATATCAATGTAATGAATTGGAAAATCATAAATACCACCATAAATCCAACCGCTGTCTTTCCAAAATCGGCCACTGCCTTCCAATCAGCAGCAATCATTTTCACAGTGATACTGTCTCTGTATTTTTCTTTTCCCTCTTCCCTATCGACGTCTGGCAGGAAGTATATAGCCGCGGCACAGAAAAAGAATGTAACTGCATTAATATAAATGCTGGTATTTATGCTTCCATACATGATCAGCAGGCCAGAGACACTTGGCCCGACCAGCATGGCTCCTGAAGTCGCGAATGAAAAAATGGAATTAAACCGTTTTCTTTTTTCCGGGGGAACCAACTTTGCTATGTATGTTTCAGAAGTAGGGCCAAAAAAAGCGCCAGCAATATTAGTCAAAAACATGATGATATAAATAGGAAAAAGCGACGTAAAAAAAGGAATCGCTACAATGAATATCCCCCGGATAATATCAATCCAGATCATCAACTTTCTTTTGTTTACACGATCGATTACGCTTCCAGCCCATGTATTGGTCAAAAGGATCGCCAGGGGCCTGATAATAAACAAGCCAGCAATAGCTGCAGCTGAGCCTGTGATCTTTAATACCAATAAGTTAATTGCCACAAAATAAATCCAGTTGCCAATGTTCGAAATCCCAATTCCAAGAATCAATAATATGGGATTTTTCCATCCCTTCAAGCAAACCCCTCCTGAATACAGACAAAGTTGTCGGAATTTTATCAAGCTTTTTTCTCTTTCATCCTATCGGTAACTTCCAAAAGTTTCAAGTATCTAATCAAAATAAATTACAATTTATTCCATATATAATCTTTGTCACAATTTGTCCATATAAATTTTCCCAACAAAATTATTTGAAACATGCTTTATACCCGCATTTTTAGCACTCTTAAACTCTTGTATTTAAAGTTTCATATATTTACCACCGCCTCCACGACAATTTACCCATTTATAACATCGGTATATTACTTATAATGGTATATAGATTCGATAAGGAGCTGAAAGCATGAATTCAAATCCGAAATTTGTTTCTAAGGTCCTTCCGCTTTTTGCGGCGTTTATGGTATTGGTAACAATAGCAGCGACAATAGTCGTTCAAAATAATGATGACCAAGTATCGGTTCCATTTAATTCGCTTGTCAAGTCAGTAGAAAGTCTTAACGGCGATGAGGCTACCCTGATTGAAAAAATGGATGGAACTCTCATACTTAAAACAAATGATTCAACATTTGTTTCCCAAGTTCCCCCTGGCAGTGATATGGTCGATAAATTAGTAGAAAAATATAATATCAGTTATGAATATATGAATAATAGTAAGTATGGTGCCTGGATTCTTGGCGGTGTTCTGCTGCTTTTGATGGGTGCTGCATTTGTAATCCAAAAGAAAACCGGAGGAATTGGTGCCGGTAATCGAATGAAAAACAGCCTTTCCAAGCCTAATCCTTTGCCTTCCATCACGCTAACTGATGTTGGAGGTTTACAGGAGGAAATGAAAGAAGAAATAAGCCAAACACTTTCCATCCTGAAAAACCCAGAAAAATCAGCAAGGATGGGTATTAAACCTCCTAAGGGAATTCTTTTATACGGCCCTCCAGGTACCGGCAAGACTCTTCTTGCCCAGGCAATTGCCCATGAGCTCAATGCAAACTTTTTCTCAGCCAGCGGATCGGCTTTCAATGAAATGTTTATCGGAGTTGGTGCTTCAAGGGTGCGAAGCTTGTTCCAGAGTGCACGGAAGCAAGGTCCTGCTGTCATCTTCATTGATGAAGTCGACGCACTTGCCGGAAAGCGTAAACCACATGGCGGTGAAGAAGGCGAAAAGACACTCACTGAGCTTCTGGTCCAGCTTGATGGCGGACATTCAAACAATGGCATTCTGTTCATTGCAGCCACAAATAGAAAGGACATGCTGGATGATGCATTCCTTCGTCCTGGACGGATTGATTTCTCTTTCAATGTGCCTCTTCCGGATACTAAAGGCAGAAGGGAAATCATTGATATCCATATTAAAGGGAAAAATCTTGCTCCAGATGTCTTCTCATCATTGGATGACCTGGCAGAAAGCACTTCAGGTTTTTCAGGTGCAGAGCTCCACTCATTGTTTGAAACTGCCAGCAGACGTGCATTGAGAAATGGACAGGATTTCATTTCAAAAAGCGATATTGATTATGCCCTGGACCGTACAATCCTTGGCAGCACATCCAGGACACTTCAGGATGCCGACACTAAGCGCAGGGTTGCCATTCATGAAGCTGGACATGCCCTTGTGTCTGCTGTCACCAAACCTGGTTCTGTCCGGAAAGCGACCATTATTCCGCGCGGCCAGGCACTTGGTTATGTAGCCCCGATTCCAAAAGAGCTTCAATTGTCGACGCACAGCGATTTGATTGACCGCATCGCGATGATCCTTGCTGGCGGTGTCGCTGAAAGAATGTTCCTGGGGGAGCACAGTATTGGTGTTAGCGGAGATGTTCAACAGGCGAAACAAATCATTGAACAAATGGTCGATACTGGTTTGTTGCAGGAAGGTTTCTCACTCACATTCAGCAAAGGATTAAAAGAAACAAAAATGCAGGAACTTTTTGATGACGCGCTCGAAAAATCCGAAATGATTATCAGGTCTCATCAAAATCAGTTTGGACAACTTGTCGAAGCATTATTAAAGAAAGAAACACTTGAAGGCTCGGAAGTAGATGAAATTGTCCAGGATAAATCTGGTTTTCGTGAAGATCGATATGTAATGGTATAAGAGATTTCTATATAAAAAAGGATTTCCGAATAAGATTTCGGAAATCCTTTTTTTATTTACGCTGGTCAATAGCCTGGGCAAGATTCGCTTTTATGTCCATTTTTTTAAAGGAAATTCCCAACTGTACAGCCGTTTGTGCAATCTCAGGGCGCATACCGGAAAGTGTAGCATTTACCCCTATTAGTTTCAAGGCATTCAACAACTGGAATATCTGATGGGCAACCATGGTATCAATCATTGCAACACCTGATAAATCAACAAACAAATGTTGGATTCCCCTTTGGGTGCACTGATGCAATGTATTTTCAAGGATCATTTTAGCCCTTGATGTATCAATATCCCCAATAAGCGGCAGCAACCCTTGACGGTTCGTCAGCGAAATGACAGGGGCGCTTAATTCATTGATTGTTTCCTGCTGTGCTTTCAACACACCCTGAGAATATTTATACGTAGCTTCTATAAAACGCAGGATTACCTCATCCATTTCTTTAAGGATGGTATCATACCAGAAATCGACCTCTTCTCTTGCTATTTCAGGATGTAACTGTGCAAATCGGCGGATATAATCAAAGTACTGGTTTCTTACATTTTTAAATTCCTTTATCACAAACTGAATCGGAGTTTTCACATGCTCGCCATCACTTGCAATCTTCTCGATCCATGGTTTAAAGTCCTGAAAGAATTCCCCTTCTGCCTTTTTGAATAATTCAATGAAATGAAGGTGAAATTCATGATTTTGTTCTTTCAGCGCAGAAACGACATCTGGATCACTAGAGGCGTATACACCTGCGGTATTTTCTTTATCGATATTTTGATGCCATTCCTCCGTTAAATTCCGACTATTTTCCCTTAAAAAATTGTATAATTCCTGATTTCTATGCAAAGAAATCCCCCCTCGTCTGGAAGCAAACAGATGATCAAAATATTCGTAAGCCTTTACTCAGCCTAAAAGGATTATAACAAACATTCTCCTATTAAAAAATTTTAACGCCGGTGCTTTATTCCAATTTGTGCTTCTCCCTTAATTCTTTAGGTGCCATTTTAATAATTTGTTGAAATACAATTAATAGCACACCAACATCATCAACTATGCCAATTAGTGTCAAAAAGTCCGGAATAATATCAAATGGAAGCAAAAAATAACCAATGATCAAGCTCGCTGAAATTATTTTTTGCCTGACCGGAACAATTCCGGAAGTAAAAAATTCTATAAGAAAGGGAAAGAACTTTTTCACTTTAAAAACCAACCGAATTCTTTTAAAAAACTTCTTCATTTCATCCACCTCTTTTATAGAGACTATTATATCCTTCTTTCACCACTTGTCAGTTTTAAAACCTCCTTAAGACATAATTATTTACGATCAGCAGGTGGCTTCGTTTCATTTTATCAAAGTCTATTTTCGTAAATATCACAGTGTTCATCCAAAAAAGAAAAATAACGTTTGCCCAAGGACTGCCGATTTTAAAAAAAGCAGCCATTTCAATGGCCGCCCAGTTTCTTTACTATTCTTGTTCATCGCAATAATGATGGATCGCTCTTTTGAAGAATGCAGCCAAGCCGGGCTGATATTTATCGATATTCTTAGTGAAGCGTGGATCATCGACATATAGATCCCCCAGCCCTCGAAAAATATCAATGGTACAATCATAATAGTGATCTGTGATGAACTGTCTCCAATCCGCAACTGCTTCCTGAACAGCCGGATCATTCGGGCCATCAGCCATACCGGAAATCAGCCTCTGGTATATCTCTTCTGTTTTCGCCTGAATATTTCCCCAGTCATCAGGAGTATAATTCGCAGTCCTCTTTTCTACCTTTTCAACTGTCTCTTTTCCGTATCTCGCCTTTGCTTCCTCACTATATTTCTTCTGATGTTCTTCAATTTCTTTCATATCGAATCCTTCGAACATATCTTTCTCCTTCATTTGATATCCCCCTTCAATTGAATTAATCGTCTTTTCCACTGTCCTGATGATCTCATCTAGCCGCTTCTTTTTCTTTAAAAGCAAAGCTTTATGATTCTTCAAGGATTCTTTCCTGTTGAAATCGGGCCGGTCCAAAATATCCTTAATTTCTTGCAGGGTGAAATCCATTTCTTTAAAAAACAATATTTGCTGCAGGCGTTCTAGGTCTCTTTCTGAATAAAGCCGATATCCAGCATCAGTCACAGCCTCTGGCTGCAGCAAACCAATCCTGTCGTAATGATGCAGAGTTCTAATACTCACTCCTGTCAGGTTGGCAACTTCTTTCACCTTGAACATATCTTGATCACCTCCACACCTATAGCGTAAACTATCACCTTGCGTCAGGGTCAACAGGGTTCTGAATTTATTTTAAAGTTTACATAATACTTTTATAATCCATTTGACATTAAAGCTATATCGATTTTCGTGAATTCTCCTTTTCATGGACATTTTGGCATGCTCCCTTTCTTGAAATATCTATTAAATGGGGATTCTTGGACATTTTGCCCCGCTCCGGCTTCTGAAATGTCTATTAAATAGGGGTTCTTGGACATTTTGCCCTGCTGCCGCTACTGAAATGTCTATTAAATAGGGATTCTTGGACATTTTGCCCTGCTCACACTGCTGAAATGTCTATTAAATAGGGGTTCTTGGACATTTTGCCCTGCTCACACTGCTGAAATGTCTATTAAATAGGGGTTCTTGGACATTTTGCCCTGCTGCCGCTGCTGAAATGTCTATTAAATAGGGGTTATCGGACATTTTGCCCTGCTCACTCTGCTGAAATGTCTAATAAAGACCGTTTCTTACACTACCCACCCTTAAATCTCCTTTGCCAGCTAGTTCAATTAATTGATATTTTTAAACAGATACGATCATAATACAGTTATTAAATCCAAGGGGGATCATTCATGCCTAGACTGGTTGAATATATAGAAAAGATTGCTGATCTCCCTTTAAAAGACAGTTATTCACGGGAGGAACTTTTGACTCAGGACTTTTTATTAGCTAATGAAGGGCGCCTTGCGGTCTATTATTGTACGCATAACGAGTATGTAAATCCAGATGCGAAAGTATTTATCGTAGGAATAACACCGGGTTTCCAGCAAATGAGCAAATCAATCGCTGTTGCCCGCTCCCTGATTGAAGTAAACAATCCAGTTTCCGTGATTCCTTATTTATGCAAGCGTGAAGCGAGATTTTCCGGAATACTTCGTAATCATATCATTGAAATGCTTGATGAACTTGGCTTACAAAAATGGCTTTCATTGGAATCCTGCGCGCAACTATTTGATGAAAATGACAACCTTCTCCATACAACATCTCTCATTCCATATGCGGTTTTTAATGATGGGAAGAATTACACTGGACATAAACCTGGTATTCTAAAGAACAATATGCTTGTGGGTTTCTTAAAGGGATATTTTGAACCACAGGCTGCCATGCTTCGGAATACGCTTGTGATCCCGCTCGGAAAGAGTGTCGAAGAAATCATGAGGGTGTATGCCAGTGAAGGCCTTCTGGAAGAAAGAAATATTCTCTTTGGATTCCCTCACCCGTCAGGTGCAAACGGTCACCGCCTGCAGCAATTTACCACTAACAAAGAGAAAATGAAAAATACCATTAAGTCCTTTTTCCAGGCCAATATTAAAGACAACTAGCTTATAGGGAATTAAAATTGAAAAAAAGAGGCCATGAACCATAGCCTCAAACCACAAATTTGATTTTAACCAATCACATTATTCAAACGGAACCTCATTGTCATAGGCGGCTTTATAGATGCTGATCAATTCCTCCTTTTGCTTTTCATTCTCTATTAAAATATCCCCATAAGCTGGGACAATAGTGTGCCATCCGTGTTTTTTGTTTTGACGTGACACGAATAAATAGCTCTCACCTTCTTTCAGAAGTTGATCATTTTCAACCAGGACCAGTTTGTTTCCTTCGTATCCCCCCTGTTGGTTCACAGTTATCCGGCCATTCAATTGGCCTTTGATATTTTCGGCAACCTCAACTTCATATTGAGTTTCAAGTATCCCATCTTCATTACTTGTTCCCTTCGTCTCTTGTACCTTCCCAATAAAAACATTATCCGCCCATCCAACGAGTTGTTTTTGGTCCGTTACATCAAATGCATAGCTCGCCGGGATGTTCTGTACTTCCGGATTTCCCGGAGTATTCTCTAAAAATAGGACTGATCCGGCAACTGAAAGTGCGATGGCTGCTGCGATTGCAGGGGCTGCCAGCAACTTCCGTTTTTTTGTTTTGCTGCTCATTTCTGTCTTGGCCTTTTGGACTCCCAGTTCAGTTCTTCTGCTTAAACCCTCTGGTATCTCGATTTTATTAATTTCTGATTGAATGTTATTGTTCATTAGCTTCATCCTCCTTTAATGTCTTTCGAAGTTTTCCAAGACTGCGATAAAGAATTGTCTTTACTGTGCCAAGCGGAAGCTGGAGAATATCGGCGATTTCCTTGAATGTCATTTGCTGATAGAATTTCAGGAGAATGACACTTTTTTCTTCTTCCTGAAGTTTTTCAATTAAATCCTTCAAATCGATTCCTAAGATATCATCTTCTTGAACAGCTTCTTTTGTATATTCCGCAAATTCTGGTTTTAAAGGTACAATGTTCTTTCTTATTCTCAATAGGTCAATGGAACAGCTGATGGCAATCCTCATCAGCCAGGTTTTAAAATATTTGGGTTCTTTAAGATCTTTGATGGACTTGAATGATCTGTAAGCAGTTTCCTGGACAACATCCATTGCGTCATTCTGGTTTTTTACATAGATAAACGCCATTTTGTATAAATCCTGTTCATATAGCTGGAACAGCTCCAAAAATGCCTTATCATTGCCTTTTTGTGCTTTTTTTATTAATTTCAGCATTAGATGCACTCCCTTGTACTCCTTGTTATCCATTAGACGTTAGATTCGCCAGTTTGGCTTTAATATCCTGTAAAAAAATTCAAATGTCTAGGCTATCAAACCAAGCTGTAAATCCAAACGTCTTGCAAAAGAAAAAACACCCTTTATAGAAAGGATGTTCATCAATACAGAAGCGTGAATTTTTTCCAAGCATCGGGCAGAAGTGCCTGATATTTATTGTGCAGGTAACGGTCGTCAATCAACACAATTCTGCCTGTGTCATCTTCTGACCGAATAAGTCTTCCTCCGGCCTGCAGTACTTTATTCATTCCAGGAAAGACGTATGCATAATCATAACCATTCTTACCTATAGCAGCAAAATGCTTACTAATCAAGTCCCTTTCGAACCCAATCTGAGGGAGACCCACACCTACAACCACAACCCCGTTAAGCCTGTCCCCCTTTAAATCGATTCCTTCAGAAAATACACCTCCAAGAACAGCAAAACCAACGAGTGATCCTTGATTATCAGCTGTGAAGGATTCCAGAAATGCGGCACGTTCTTCTTCGTTCATCCCTGTACCCTGGACAATCGTACAGATATCCTCATTGGAAATGCTCCACTCCTCCAGTACCATATTAAGATATTGGTAGGATGGAAAGAAAAACAGATAATTACCTGGATAATTGTGAACTAAATCAGACATTGTTTTGACTATTGGTTTAATTGACCTTGTCCGGTCTTTGTACCTTGTTGATAAGGATTGAATCTTCACATCTGTCTGTTCACTAGAAAAAGGAGAAGGAATCAAAGAGACATAATCCTCGCTATCACCGCCAAGCATATCTCTGTAATAGCCCATAGGATTAAGAGTAGCTGAAAAAAAGATTCGGGACTTAAAGCTTTTTCCTGCCTGTTTGATTAAATGAGAAGGATCCAGACAAAATTGTTTAATACGCACATCATTTTTTTCGATTAGAGCATATACAATGAAGCGTTCATCATATAAACTGCTGATTCTTTGCCAATTTTGCGCAACGAAAAAAGTTTCAAGCAGCAAGTCTGATTCTCCTGCACTCCCTCTAAGGAGTTCTTTTTCCGCATGTTCCATAAACTCTGCTATTAACTGATTCAGTTCCTCTAGTGGCTCCACGTACTCAATTGTTTTTGAGAATCCAGCCTGCTTTCTTAATTGGATAAAATAGTCATTTAGACGTTTGGATATATGGCCTAATGAATGATTCTTTTCTTTAAACTCCCTTTTCAACTGAAGGAATGGTGATTTCTCCAGAGCAGCTGAGAACATATCCCTTCCTCTGTCAACGAGATTATGTGCCTCATCGACAAGAAGGACTGTTTTCTTTTTTTGTTCGTCGAATAGCCTTTTCAAAGAGACTTTTGGATCAAATATATAATTGTAATCGCATATGACCGCATCTGCTGCGTATGCTAAATCCAATGAAAACTCAAAGGGACAGACTCTATGTTTTTTTGCATACTTTTCAATACAGCATCTATCCAGGATAGCTTCATTCCTGAGGATATCCAGTACCGCACCGTTAATCCTGTCATAATATCCATCTGCAAATTCACAATGTTCCTTGCTGCACTTTCCCTCACCTGTAAAACATACCTTATCCTTTGCGGTTATTGTAACAGTCCTAATCTCCAAGCCTTTTTTTATCATAAGACTGAACGCTTCCTCTGCGGTCTGTCTTGTTGTCGTCTTGGCAGTTAAATAAAATAACTTCTTAATCTGTTCCTCCCCTATTGCCTTAACTGAAGGAAATACAGTTGAAATGGTTTTGCCTATCCCAGTTGGTGCATTGGCAAATAACGTCCTTCCTTCCTCGATTGTCTTATAGACAGCCCCGGCAAGCTGTCGCTGGCCCTGTCGGTATCGAGGAAAAGGAAAGTCCAACTTTTTAATGCTTTGATCCCTTTTCAAACCATGTTCCGCCTGCAATCGGGCATATGGTGCAAAATCTGCGACCATTCCTTTAACGGAGTTTTCCAACTCATCTTTAGTAAATGATCTTTTAAAAAACTTCTTGTCTCCTGAAGTTTTATGAACATAAGTCAGCTGGATATCAATCTCGTCTTTTTGATGTTCCTTTAAGAACATATAACCATAGCATTCTGCTTGGGCCCAATGAGCAGGGTTTGAGTTCTCTTCGATACTTTCCAAAGCCAAAGAAGTCGATTTAATTTCATCAATCGTTGTTTTCTCCCCTGAAAAAAGCAATCCATCACAGCGTCCTTCGATAATAAATAAAAGGTTATCAAATTCAATTTCTGTTTTTAAATAGACTTCACTCTGATCCATCTCTTGATAATTTTTCTGGACTTCCCGATGGATTCTTGAGCCTTCAGAGAATGATGAGGCCGTTTTAAAACCTGATTCAATGCTTCCTGTTTTAAATACATATTCAGCCAGCATCCTCACCGGGATTTTTATTACATGCTCCATCCTGCTCACCTCCCTGTTTGACTCCCTTCCCCCATTATAGTACATACGTTCCCTTTTATTCAATAAAATAAAAAACCGTCCCAGGAAACCTGGAACGGATTGATATCTTTTTACCAGTGGCGTGTATTTTCAAGCAAAATGTCAATCTCAATTGGGTTCAGCGAAAAACTTAAATCATCTTCAGCAATTTCCATTGTATCTTCCAATAGCTCGTCAATATCCATGCTAATTCTTCCCATACCGAACCTCCTCTTCATTTTAGCCATCCATTGTCCATGCGGGCTTCGTGAAAATAGTTCGTATATTATATGAGGGTTCTGGGGGTCATTTAACGCAGTGAAAATTTTCCCAAGTTGTTAATTAGTAATCAATTATTTAAGAACTTTTTAGAAATGAAACTCGAAGACAGAAGCATCAGTTTAAATGGAAGTATGCCTTTTAAAAAACAAAAAGGCCTAATTAGAAGGCCTTTTTGGTAGTTAATCATGCTGGAGGTAAAATTGGCGGCATGCTTGCTGCTAATACACCCAGAGCCATGGCACCTGTCATTAAGGCTGTTAACATCTTTTTCATACGGATTTCCTCCTTAATTGATTTTTTCTATATATTTTACTGCTTGATCAAACCTTCCCATCTCCCGATAGTGATTTGATAGCATTTTGTAAAACCAAATTAATTCTTCACTTTTACCATCGCTTTCTTCAAGAAATGGTATTACTTTAGTTTCTGAGTAATCTAGCGATTTTTCTGGAGAGTCCAAAGTCATTAAATAATAATTAGCTAACATTCTATACTTGCGGTTTTCAGAATCCTTAGATAATTGGTATACTTCCTCAAAGGCTTCCCTTGCTTTTTCTTCATTTTGCAACTCATATTGGATTTCTCCAATGGAATAAAGAGTAATGAGATAGTGTTGTGTTCCTTTTGTTTGTAAAGATAGGCTTTTTTCAAAAAAGAAAATGGCCTCTCGATAGTTCTTAAGCTTTTTTTGAAGGTAACCCATATTATGATATATTTCAGGTAATAAATTTTTTTCCTGTAAAATCTCTGCGTTTCTGATGAGATTTTTATAGCAATCCTGGGCTTCTTCATAGATCTTGGAATTAGTATAGTTGATCCCAAGCAACATCAACACATGTAGAATTCTTTTAAAATTGTGTTGTTCCATAAATTCTTGCAGTGCCATCTTTCCATAGTAAATGGCATATCCTAAATCTTCTGGAGAAGTTTTAGCCAAAGCCCGATGATAAAGTATTTCTCCATCGGGTATGTCGAACTTAGATCCTCTGCCAATGGTGTCTAAGATCTGATCTGCTTTCTTATAAATTCTCTTTTTTAATAACATTACAGCATGCAGATAGGAAAATAAAGCCATTTGAGGTTGGGAAAATATTTTCTTTTGTTTCTTTAATAATTCGTATTGTTCTTGGGCCTCGGAAAATCTGTGTTTAAAGATTAAATACCTGAATTTAGTAAGTTCATATGTATGTAGATTTGTAGTGAATGGAATAATTCCTTCAAATTCCTTTAGCATTTCCATTGTTGTATCTGCTTCTTCGTCTTGAATAAAATCAATCTTTTCATTAAGTTCTTTAATTAGCTGCTTAATCTGTTCTTCATTTTCAGTGATGGATGCAAGGTTG
Source organism: Mesobacillus sp. AQ2 (assembly GCF_030122805.1). Classification (NCBI taxonomy): domain Bacteria; kingdom Bacillati; phylum Bacillota; class Bacilli; order Caryophanales; family Bacillaceae; genus Mesobacillus; species Mesobacillus sp. AQ2. The sequence continues at coordinate 2,777,242 of NZ_CP126080.1, forward strand.
ACTCCCAGTCTTTCGAGAAGGAGGCCCATTGTTTCTTCATTTGCTTCTTTAGAGTTGCTTTCAATCTTGCTTAAGTGGGGAACTGAACATATGCCATTAGCCAGTTCCTTTTGTGTTAAACCTTGCTGGATCCTGTAAAATTTAATTAATGGTCCAAACTGCATACGTTCACCTTCTGTTTTCTTATTAATCTACCATCTTTTCCAACAATTTAAACAGTCCAAAAGTACTATTTTTATAAAATTCTATATATTAGAAATTGTTTCTTCGTATATTACCTCAAATAAGATAATAAAGCCACCCGAATCAATCATTTAATCCGGATGGCCTGCAAGTTTGTGCATTATATTTTTTTAGGTAATTATTTTACGCGAGGGAAACCGAATCCTGATGCGTAATCATCACCAGTTCCAGCTCCAGTTCCGCCTTTGATGTCATAAAGCTTCGCGCGTCTTTGAATTTCTGTACGGAGCTGAGAGTTGCTCCATGATTTATTCGAAGACCACAGTTTAGCTGCAAGGCCTGAAATGTGTGGCGTTGCCATAGATGTGCCGCTCATTGTTGTATAGTTTCCATCTACAGCTGTTGAATAGATTCCGCCGCCAGGTGCTGATACTTCAACGTCCTTTTCCTGGATGTAGTAGTCGCCGTCAGTATTTGGGTTGCCACGAGAAGAGAAATCAGATACTTTGTGTGTTCCATTGACAAATGTATTATCCAGTGATGCTACAGCGATTGCATTTGTTAATGCGCCTGGATAACCAATCGTATTGGCACTCGGACCACTGTTCCCTGCTGCTGCTACCACTAATGCACCTTTGCTGTATGCATAGTCAACAGCACTTGCAATCATTGAATCCTTGCCGCTTGAACCAAGTGACATCGAGATGACGACCTTTGATCCTGTACGGACACCTTCATCGGCAGCATGGCGGATGGCACCAGCAATATCATCAGAATATCCGGATCCATTGTCCCCGAGGACTTTATAGCCCCAGAGTTCTGCTTGAGGAGCAACTCCATAGATACCTGCTCCATCATAACCCCCATTTGCTACAGCAGTTCCGGCAACATGTGTACCATGGCCCTGGCGGTCAGTACAAGTCCCATTAACCATCGATGAAGAAGTTTGGGTGAAATCCTTACATTGTTCAACATTGTCTGTCAAATCAATATGGTTTCGGTTAATGCCTGTGTCTAGGACAGCTACCTTGATTCCATCCCCACCGCTTGTCGCTTGGATGTAGTTATCGTTATAAATTGCTTGAATGCCCCATGGTGTCTGGTCTGACGGATAAGATGCCATGGTCGAATAGTCACCTTTGCCTTTTCCATTTGCTTCTACTCGGGCATCGATTGTATGCGTGCCAACCTGGGACACTTCAATATTCTTGTTTTTCAACAATGCTTGATATTGCTTGCTGTTCACTTCAGTTGTAAAACCTTGGCCTCCAAAATCCCAGCGTTTCCCATATTGTTCTTTAACTTTAGCTTTTTCTGCACTCGGACCCTGAATTAACACACGATAAGTATCCTGGCTTTCCTGTGCACCGGCACCAAAAGCGCCAGTCGCGAACATGGAAACACCCATTGCCAAACTAAGTACAGCGGATCCGAAAACTCTTTTCTTCTTCATCCTTTTGCTCCTCTCACCTTTAAGAAATTTGCAGCTTGTCGGCTGCAGGATTAAGTATATTGCAAATTTTCTGTGTTTATCAACGAATAAATAGGCATAAATGATTGGGAAAAACGAGAAGGAAGAAGGATAAAACAATGCATTTTTACCATAACTTTCCGGTGTTATTTACCAATTCATCTTCCATTTTTCCCACTAAGTAATCCTCAACTTGAACTTGTCCTTTTCAATATATATAATATGAAAATGTCAAAATAGAGTTGAAAAACAAAATCAAAAAAATGGTAAAAAACGAAGCTTAACTTATTGGGAAAACGCTTGCCTATCCTTTCGTCCAGTAAAAAAAGAGCAAGAAAAAACACCTCGATTTCCATCGAAGTGTTCATCTTTAATGCGATATTTTAAAGGCCTTGCTGAGACTATTCAGATACGGAACATCTGGCACGGCCGTTGAATGGTTCAGGAAAAAGGCATGGTGGGGTTTAACACCGATTATAGACGGTTGCAAACCCATAACTTGCAGCTCCTTAACTAAGGAGATGAATGCTTCTACTCCCTCAATGGTCAGCTCTCCTACCCCATTTAAATCAAACAGGATCTCTTGATATCCACCTTCCTGTGATTGATTCAGTACTCTATCTTCGTTTTGCCCAATCAATTTTTCATCTAAATTTCCAAATAAAGGAACCAATGCTGAGGTCTTCGTTAATTTTATAAATGGACAAGAAAGGCTTTTAATTTCAAGAAGTGATTTTTCTACCTGCTCTTTTTTTTCAAGCAGCTCCAAATCTGTTTCTGCCAGTCTAACCCTATGTTTTTCAACAATATTTTCCAATTCAGATAATCGATGATCTTTTTCTATACAAATGACATGTCCTCTATCTTCATGCCAATTTACACTAATGTCAAACAAGGCATAAGGGGAAAATTTTGTTTTCATGATCAGTTCGCCTTCTGCCTTGCTTTCTTTGTGTTCAAAAAGGGTCTTAATCTTTTTATGGCTTTCCCAATCCACTAGCTCCAGAAATTTTTTCCCAACAGAAAAAACATCTTCACTTGCAGCAGAATAGGCAAGAATATTGTATTCGATATCAATTAAAAAATATGGTAATGGCAAATGTTTAAGATCCGACATTCATTTTCACTCCATGCTGATGGCCAAGCCAATTTTTCACATCATCCATATTTTTATGGAAAATAGTACGGTCTGATCCGTAGCGATGAAATTCATATTGATCCAGCAGCCTGCCCCCAACGATTACAACCGGCTGGTTTGGAAGCTTTTCCAATGCTTGGATATATGGGCTAAGATGCTCAGCATGATACAGGATTGAAAAAGAGAGGCATATTACATTTGCTTTCCATTCTTGTGCAGCTTTCACCACATACTCTAGCGGAAGATTGGGACCATGGAACTTTGTTTCCCAACCATACTCATTGAATAGCTGGCTGGCCATTTTCAGTCCGAGGTAGTGCTGTTCATTTTCAACGCAAAGAAACATCGCTCTTCTCCCATTAGGAGAAATTTGCAGTGTTCTTCTTTTTTCCCAATTGTAACGGGCAAGCAAAAAATCACATGTTGATGTCGCCAAATGCTCATCAGCAACAGTGATTTTGTTTGTTTCCCACATATGACCGATCTGTCTCATTGCAGGGGTGATTATTTTTTCAAAGATATATAAACTTTCTTTTGATCCCTTGCACTCTTGTTCAATTAGTGCCCATGAATCATCCTGATTGCCCTCGAGCAAAAGCTGGGCTAATTCGATTGCTTTTTCCATTGGCACTCACCTCATCCCGGTGTTATTTCACACCCCTTAATGAATTAATCGCACTTTCAAGCATGTTGATAAATACTACATTAAGCTCTTCATCTGTTTTTTCAAATGCCTTCTTCAATCTCATAAAATTATCAACCAGATGTTCCGTCTTCATTCCTCTGGAGGTCAAAATTCCATTTAGCCAGTGTGCATAATCAATAAAATATTTGTCATCATCCATATCTGCTGCAGTCTGCATATATTTTATGTGATGTCCATTGTCTTCTCTGCACTTTTGGCGTCCCCTCTCCCCGTATTTTTCAAGCAGGAAAGGGAAATCATTGTATATCCCCTCAGTAACTTCCTCAATGATCGACGATATGACAGCCTCATTCATTTTGCTACCACCTTATACCGGCCTACCGAGGGACGGATTGCTGCAAGTTCCTGGTCAGGATAATTTTTCTCTAGTTCATGTACTTTCTTGTATGCATCACTTGTAATATATTTTATATAATTTTCTTTTGAATCCCATGATATCTGAACGGTCAGTTCTGTCGGGTTATTTTCGTTCTGTAACAATTGGAAGGAAACGAACCCCTCATACTCATCTACCAATCTTGATCTTTTTTGATAGATGCCAATCACTTCATCAACTTTATCTTCAGGAATAACCACTGTTGAATGAACGATATACATGTTCGATCTCCTCCTGTTCTTTTTTGCAAACATAGTCCAATTATACATTTCCTTTATCCGCCTATCAAATTAAGCATATTACAGAATACCCAACTGAAAAAAAACTTGTTATTTTTCTCCATTTAGACTATCATACTAAAAAGCTATTTAAAGGGAGATTTTGGTATGATCAGACAACTTACTGACAAAGATAATGAAATAGCAATGAACTTTTTAATGGAAGATGCGGCCCTCAACCTCTTTATCATTGGAGATATTGAAGCATTTGGATACGATTCTGATTTCCAGGAATTATGGGGCTTCTTCGAGGATGATGAACTATCAGCGGTACTGCTCCGATTCCATAACTCTTTCATTCCTTACGCAAAAAATGATAGGCTCCCTGTGAAGGAATTCTCAGAAATTATCAAGAAATACTCAGGAAAAATCTTTTTATCAGGAAAAAGTGAACTTGTTGAAAAATTCGAGGAAATATATGGATTAGACCTTGGTAAAAAGCAGGTCACCTATTTCGCGGAATGCACTACGGATTCCTACTTAGAAGAGACTGAACTTGATATTTTCACAGCAGGTCCTGTAGATGTTGATCGTATTATTGAGTTAAGGGCCAGTATTGACGAATTTTTTCCTAATCCGAATGCACGAGAAATTTTTTTACAGTCGCTGGAAGCAGGCACTGGGAGAACTTACTATATTGAAATGGATGGAAAAATGGCCGCTTCAGCAGCAACTGCTGCTGAAAATTCAAAATCAGCGATGATCGTTGGTGTTTGTACACATAAAGAATACAGGAGAAAAGGGCTTGCAACAGCTGTGATGCAAAAGCTTTTCAAAGATGTTATGGACGAAGGAAAGCTTCTATGCCTATTCTATGATAATCCTGAGGCTGGCAGGATTTATAAGCGGCTGGGCTTTACAGATATCGGCATGTGGACAATGTATAGATAAGAATCAGGGCTGGATGCTGAACATCCAGCCCTGACTTTAATTTTTGGCAACCTTTGCAATTGCTTCAATTGCCTTCTGGATCTGATCCTCATTTACATCGTAATGCGTAACAAAACGCACGAATGTTGGACCAAAGGTTCCTGAAATCACTCCTTCTGATCGCAGTTTCTCAACAAATGCTTCAGAGGTGATATTTAAATCTGTAACATCAGCAACTACAATATTTGTTTCCGGCTGTCTTGCAAGTTTCATTCCTGGAATCGATTCGATTCCCTCTGCAAGAATCCTGGCATTCCACTGATCTTCTCCAAGACGATCTTTCATTTTCGTCAAAGCGATTAAACCCGGTGCAGCGATGATACCTGCCTGCCTCATTCCCCCACCTAAACGTTTTCTCCATTTTCTTGCTGATTTTATAAAATCGGAACTGCCCGCAATGATAGAACCCACTGGGGCTCCTAATCCCTTTGAAAGACATATTTGAACAGTATCCGTGTACTTAGCAAATTCCTTTACATCGACTCCAGCTGCTGCCGCAGCATTGAATAATCTCGCGCCATCGAGATGAACAGGAACTTTATTCGCTTTTGCTACGTTGTAAATAGCTTCCATGTTTTCGACTGGAATTACTGCTCCGCCTGCCCTGTTATGAGTATTTTCGAGGCAAATTAATCCTGTTTCGGGGTAATGGATATCTTCAGTACGTATTGCACTAAGAACATCTTTTGGATCCATAGCCCCTTTTTTGCCCGCGATTGTACGCGTCTGGACTCCGGCAAGTGCAGCTACTGCACCTGATTCATAATAAAAAATATGGGATTCTTCTTCAAGCAGCAATTCCTGACCCGGCCGGCAATGAGAGAGCACAGCTATTTGATTTCCCTGGGTACCACTTGTAACATATAGCGCTTTTTCTTTTCCAAGTATTTCAGCTGCAATTTCTTCTAATTCATTTACTGTGGGATCTTCCTGATATACATCATCACCCACTTCTGCGGCATACATTGCTCTGCGCATTTCATCAGTCGGTTTTGTAACTGTATCACTTCTTAAATCAATCATTCCTTACCCCTCATTTCTATGTAAAGTTTACTATTATATTTATTTTAACAACCCAACCTGCAAAAAACTAACAGTTTCTTTTCAACTGCCTTCGGGTAATTCCTTAACAAAGGCTAAATCTTCTTAAATTGATTGTTTCCATATTAATTAACAGACTTTGGGCTTCTCTTGTCCGTCACCGGATCTTATCCATTTTAGAGAGCAACAAGGTTAAATAGAGCCTTTATACATTCATCAAGGAGGAAGATTATTATTATGAATATAGAAAAAGTTATGACAAGAGATGTAGAGTATTGCCGTCCTGATACACCGATTCATCAGGTTGCAGCGAAAATGAAAGAACTGGATGTTGGAGTCATGCCAATTTGTGAGGGCGAGCAATTAGCAGGCCTGGCTACTGACAGAGATATAGTTTTAAAGGCTGTTGCAGTAAATACTTCATTGGATTCCCCGATATCAGAGGTAATGACAACCGATCCTGTCCGAGGCACTATCCATATGTCGGCAGAAGAAGCAGCAGATTTGATGGCAGATGTTCAAATACGCAGACTGCCAATCGTAGAAGATGGAAAAATGATCGGAATTGTATCATTAGGAGACCTTGCAGTTACCGCTAATCTAGAAGATGATGCAGGAAATGCCTTGGAGGATATCTCGACTCCTTCAGAACCTGAAAAATAAAAAACTCAAAAAACCCCGTTACATAACGGGGTTTTTTGAGTCTGATATTTTTCTGAATTCCAACCCTTTTTCCTTCATTAAATGAGATAATGCTGATTGAAAAGTTGCGAAGGTTTGCGCTTCCAATCGAATCCCATCGAGTACCATTTTCTTGACAAGCCCCGGGTTAAGACCCACAAATACAGTCCTTACACCCATCAAAGACATAGATGAAGCCATTTCATGCAGTTCTCGCCCAATCTCTTCAAGACAAAGACCGGCTACCCTATCACCACTGATATCAGTCAAATCAATAATTGCTGTTTCAATATCTTTATTGTGACAAAAGTCAAGCAACTTTACACGTATTTTATCGAACCGCTCCGCTCGAATTAATCCAGTTAATGGTACAAGGATCGTTTGAGGTACGATAGAAGGTATAATTGGCGCGGACATTTCAGAAATAATTGTTTCATACTCTCGAATTTTTTCCTCGAGCTCTTTCAGCCTATTTGTTTTCAAGCTGTATTAAACCTCCCAAAAAGCGCAGTAATCTCTGTTTTTCTACCTTTCTATCATACATTTATACCAAAGCTTTGTATAGCCAGTAAACCTCATCTTAAAGGAAGCAGTTATAAACATCTAATTAATCACATTAATTAATTGCATGATATCTTCATAAATCTGCTCTTGATATTCATCATCACAGCATCTTTTATAGTCATCGATCAAACGTCCAAGTTCTTTTAAAAAGATTAATTTTTCTTCTTCGTTTATCATGGCAAAATTCTCCTTAATAGGACAAAGGTCATGTGTTGTTTAAGTTAACATAAATATTTCCAGAACAAAATAGAAAATTTCAAGTGCACATTATTATATTTTGTAATTCTGGAGAAACTATACCTAATGACACCGAATTTTAAAGGAGCAGATATGGTACATAATATATTCAGGTTAATTATGCTTTTAGTATCCTGGTCTACTTTGTTGCTTTATCCCAGAAGGGAAGTTAAACGATTTTTGCCTGTAACTGTATTCGTCACAGGCCTGGTATTTATTTTGTTGATTTTATCGAATCCCTATAGATTATGGAGAGTATCTGGAGGGTTACGGTCAAAAATCTTCAATGATTTAAGCTTCACTCTCGGACCCTTCTTTGTGGCTAATCTTTGGGTGTTCCGACTCGCCTACGGCAGCATCTGGCAATACTTAGGCATTAATTTAGTGATGGATTATTTATTAGCATACCCGGTTAGCAGTCTCTTTAAGAAACTGAATATTTACCAATTGGAGAGGTTCAAACCTTTATATTTCTTCAGCACTATTTATTCCTTTGCCATCCTGGCATATGGCTTCCAATATTTTTTTAGAAGCACCAGGAGATAATGTAAAAGACCTTCCACTACAAAGAATGGAAGGTCCTTTTTAATTTTCTGTGGTTATATTCTCCATGACCAGCTTGACTCCTTCGACATTTTCAACAAAGTCAATGACAGGGTCGATTTCATTCCTTAGTTTCGGAGTCAATGGTAACTCAATGGTTTCGATCCCGTATGTAAAAACCAATTTTTCAGGTGTCAGCGTCCCGCCATCATTTTTGTTTATTTGCTTCATGGCGGTTATGTCATCCCATGAATAAAAGCTTTTCTCCAGCTTCCAAAGCTCGTCATAATGCAATCCATTCTTATCGATATAATAATAATTGTCAAGACTCATGTAGATGCCTGAAATCATTACGAGCAATGTTACTAAAGATGCAATGAAAACATTAACATTTCTCTTCCTCGATTCATCTGTCCTGAAAAGATAGATAGCGATAATGATCAGAAAGATCGGAATGATCAATAATACGGCTACTATTGTTACATAGGAAGACATCGGGCTGTCAAAAAACCAATATGACCTTTCCAAATACATTGATTGATGTACGAAAGAAACGATAAAGATTCCAATTGGTACAGATGCGAAGAGCAGGATTACGGCTGCTGTAATCAATAGACTCCCTGCACGATCAGCGTTATGTGCGCTCAAATCATTATTCCCCTTTTCTATTTCTATATCTCCATAATATATATTCAATATTAGTAAAAATTTCCCTTCTCCGAAACAACTATTTCTTAAAATTATTCCAAAACAAGGAAGCCAAGTGGAGACAGCAGGAATTTATGGACATATCCCTATTTTTGTTGATGCACAACGAAATTACCACGTAAAGGAAGATACTTCCCATGATCTGCAGAAAGACTTCCTACCAAATGACAATACCATCTAAATTTGAAAAAAAAACCAAGCCGAAATCATTGCCGGCTTGGTTTTTCCAATTTATTTTCTTAAATTTTCCTTGTCCTTCATTCTGTTTTGCTGGTCGGGAACCCTGCCTTGATCTTTGAACTCATCGATCTTTTTTTCTTCACCTAATTTTTCACGTTCATATTCGACAAGGCTCTGCTGGTTTTTTTGCGAGTTTTCCACGGCATTTCCCTCCTTGTTATTGTTAATATTCTATTCCCTTACAAAAAGGGACCAAACACGACTCTTGTGATTGTTGCCAGATCTTGAAAGGGAATTATCCATTTCATAACTGCCATCACTTTCATGGCCTTTTTGAAATTTTATATGATATCAAGTTCTTCAAGGGGATTTATATATGAACTATGTTTACTTCCCCTGTTTATATGGTAATTAAAAATAACACAGAGGTAATCTATCAATTTGCACTACATTTAGAAAGGAAAATGTTTTATGAGAGAAATAACAGTAACTGTAGACTTTCAGGGGAAAAATTATTTAACGAATGTTATTGCCGATCGTGATACATCCGAAGAAGAAATCATGGAGATGGCAAGAAAGCAAGTTAAAGAACAGTGGTTGTTTTACTCCTAAATATTCACACAAATCAGTAGCTTACTCGAATTCAAACAAGCATTGATGGGTCTTAATTAGATTTATACAATCGAAAAGGAGGTTCAGTTTACAAGGACTGAACCTCCTTCTTTAATGGCTTTTTTCAAATTGCTGATTTAAAGTACTTTTTTAGTTTTTCATAAACTGGGGATGTACAAAAGGAGATGGCATTTTAAAAATACCTTGTGGAAGAAGGGGAATAAAATTCGAGACAGTATTTTACTCTTCATACAGTTCAATAGGCAATCCATCGGGATCGGCAAAGAATGTAAATCGTTTTTCAGTCAGAGGGTCAATCCTGATTTTCTCCACTTTTAACCCTTGACTTGCAAGATAATCAACATGTGCAGAAAGGTCCTTCACAGCAAAAGCTAGATGCCTGAGTCCTGCTGATTCCGGATAACTCGCCCTCGCAGGCACTTCCGGGAAAGAGAATAATTCAATCTGGAAATAGTCACCTACACCTAAATCCAATTTATATGACTCACGTTCTTCCCTATATACTTCCGAGATGACCTTAAAGCCCAGGATCTTTGTATAAAACTCCTTGGATTTTTCATAGTCAGCACAAATAATGGCGACGTGATGAATTTTTTCTAACTTCATCGCAATCTCCTTTTACCTTGCCCATTTAGTAATGGTGATTTTCGTACCAGATCCTGGCTTTGAATCAATATCAAAACTATCCATTAACCTTTTTACTCCCGGAAGGCCTGCACCAAGTCCCCCAGACGTCGAAAAACCATCCTGCAGAACCATCCTGATGTCGTTTATTCCTGGTCCATTATCCGCCGCAGTTATCTGGATTCCTTTTCGGCCATTTTCATTCAAGACCTGTATCGTAATCTGGCCGCTGCCTGCATAAAGGTATATGTTCCTGGCAAGCTCGGAAATCGCAGTCGTGATCCTTGCCTGATCAACCCCTCCAAATTGAAGCTCTTTTGAAACTTCTCTCCCTTTTTGTCGGGCAAGTACTATATCAAATTCATTATTTATGTTTATTACAAACGATTCTGTCATATGGCTAAACCTCTAACAAATGGCTTAATATCGAAATTCCTTGTTCAAGATCCAGAGCAGTGTGGACATTTTCCAATGTGATGCCCAACTCGATCAAAGTAATGGCGACCGCTGGCTGTATGCCTGTCAGGACCGCTTTTGTGCCCATCAAGCTTGTCATGACAATGACATCACCCAAAACCTTTGCAATAAATGAATCAATCATATCTACAGAAGTCAGGTCGATCACAACACCTTTGGCTCCTGTGTCTTTTATTTTATTCAACAAGTCCTCCTGGAACGTCAGTACGGTCTGGTCATCCAATTCCACTTGTACAGAAACCAGCAGGTAGTCTTTTAATTTTAATATAGGAATCCTCACTTTATTTGCCTCCAAATCATTAAACTCACCAGAAATCCACTTTTGCATTTACAAAGAAGAATTTAATTGGATTATACGCTATGTAATAAGTGCATTACAAATTAAAAGCAGTATTTATATGACTAAATGCGGTTTGACCAATAAGAATAAAAAAATTAAAAAACCTCCCAAAAAGGAGGTTTCAATCACAAAAAAACGGGTATGTGTTAAAAAGCAGTTTTTGCACCAAGATAACGAGGTTTCCAGTAAGAGTTATTCATATCACTGATTTCGACTCCTCTGGAAGATCCTGCATGAATAAATTGGCCATTGCCGAGATAAATACCAGCATGGGATGGACCGGCTTTATATGTTTCAAAGAATACTAGGTCCCCTACACGTGGTGAAGAAACAGACTTGGTCGCATCCCAAATGGAGGCCACTGTTCTTGGAATGGAGATTCCCGCCATATTATAGACATAGTTCAGATAACCAGAACAGTCAAATCCAGATGGAGTGCTGCCAGCCCAAACATATGGAACTCCAATGTATTTTTTTGCTTCAGCAATCAATGAATTCACCTGTGAAGTTGAGTTATATGATGCAACTACAGGTGCAGATGCTGTGGAGACCTTTGTAGCAACAATAGTTGCAGCCGCCCCTGATAATTTTAATACCTGCCCAGGGAAAATAAGGTCAGATTTAAGATTATTAATAGACATCAACTGCGAGAGCGATACATTATGGCGAGTTGCAATAGATGATAAATTATCACCGCTACGGACTGTGTATGTGCTTGATGTACTTGCAGGTGCAACAGAAGCTGGTGCAGCCGCAGATCCTGAAACCTTCAATTTTTGGCCAGGAAAAATGACATCAGAAGTTAGTCCATTCAGTGATTTTAGTCCACTGATAGACATTCCGTATAATTTTGAAATTCCCCATAAAGTATCGCCGGACTTCACGATATAACCATCGACAGTCGTGCTTGTTGCAGCAGTGGTTGAGTGACTATGAGGAGCCAGGACTGAAAGTTTTTGATTTACATAGATTATAGAACTTGATAGGTTATTCCATTTTTGTATATCTTTAATTGCAACATTATATGTGTTAGAAAGCTTCCATAAAGAATCACCAGATTGAACTGTGTGTAATTTTTCATGAGCACTTGCAGAACCATTGAATGATGTAAATAAAAATCCGGCTGTTGCAGCCACCGTCAGAATTTGTTTTTTCATGTTGAGCAACTCCCTTTGATTTCGATTACAAATTAATAGTAGAGTTTCCCAAACTAGTTTTGAATCTATAAATTTTGGTTTCAAAGGAAATGTTTTCCTCTGTGAAATATTCGGTTTTATTTCCAGAAATACTACTAATCCTTTAAATATCAGGGATAACAGCCTGTTTTTTCCACTGGTATTGTATTATTTGTAACAAAAATGCAATATAAGCTTAACTGTTTTGTAATTTAATTACTCTATGTAACAGTTCCTATAAGATTGTATTACAAGGGAACAAAGAACTAATAACATGTCAATAAGGTGAAATTTTCTCATTACAATTCATCGTTTAGCAATGAGTAAAGCCCACTGTAGAATCACACAGTGGGCTTTACTTTATTTCATTTCATGTTAGAGATTTCGTTTAATCAACTGTTCAGCAGCCTGGTCAACCTGCTGGCTGTTTCCTTCCTGCTTAGCGGCAGAGGCAATTTGACTGATTAACTGGCTGCTTTCCGGGTTAGTGGAACTTGAAGCATGATAACCGGAATTAGTATTTGTTGTTTTGGAATCAGTCATGCCTGAAGTAATTTCTTTTGCGAATTCCGTTAAACCCGGAGAAATGGCCCGATTTAGTGAATTCCCCGTGTTTGTATTCTGAAAAAGCTGCCTCATTCCATTTCCCATTCGATTACGGAAAGCAAATGCAGCAGCAGCACTTGCTACAACACCCATTACTGAATACGTCATGGAGCGAGATTTCTTGCGTTTATACCCGAACATCTTCATCAGATTTTGAGGTATATTCGAATTCATTAACGCAGACATCCAAGCGGATCTATTCATCGGCAGCACCCCTTTATGAATTAGAGGGGAAATATCCCCTCCACCCTTTAGTATTAGGTTCTGGTCATTCAATATACCGGTAAAAGTTTTACAGTGAAGTCAGTTTACTCATTAAGGTAGGGTTTCAATTTGTGTATAGCCTGCTGCAACTTTTCAGCGTTTTTACTATACATTTGTTTTACTATAGAAGACTCTGTTCCGAGAGCAAATAATTCTAAATCTGCCTGGCATTTATTCATCATAGCGAGCAATAGCTTCCTTGGCTGTGGAGAAGGAATCTCAAACTGATCATCATAAGTATCAATGGTAAGCTTTCCGAATGAATCCACCTGTCCCAAAAAGACATTATCAAGCGTTACACCTAAGTTTGCTAATTCTATATCCAGCCACCCTCTGTTCTTGCCCGCCGAAGTTAACGAATCGTTCAGAATATTCCCGTCCATGATTACAGTATAGGGTTCTTTCTCTGGAGCTACTGTCAGATTCAAATCTTTAGCGGTTAAAGGCTGTAATTCTTTTTTTAAAAGGACACTTAAGTCTCCTTTTGGTTCAAGAACTGCGAATTCAACATCTGCTGTTTTAAATACATTCTTCTGACGCAATAAAGAATTCAATTCATCGATCGTATATTTTTCTTTCTTAAGATTTTCTTCAAGGACTTTCCCGTCTTTAATTAAAACTGTTGCTTTTCCCTCGAATATATCACGGAACTTTTTGCTCTTAATTCCAATAAGGTCATGGAAATATGTAAATGCACCAAATACCATAATCGCTAAAACACCATGAAAAAAATTACCATCCAGTCCCATGATAACTTCGCCCGCAATACTCCCGATTGTTATGCCTGATATATATTCAAAAAAAGACAACTCTGAAAGCTGTTTTTTTCCGCCTATCTTTGTGATTGCGTACAATGTGATTGCAAACAATATAGATGAGACGAAAATATGTGTGTAATCATTCATTGCTTCACCTTCTAGCTTTTATATTGGGGCTCTTCAATTTCCACCTTGATTTTTCGTTCTTCTAAATCTGTTTTGATTTCCGTGATGACCAGCATGGTTTCATGGAAAACCCTGCTTGCTTCTGGAATCGTTGAGTTTAATGCCATTGCAGACAGTTGCGCTTCTATCCCTTTTATCGTTGATAAAACTTGATTCACATTTGAACCTACTGTCATTTATCATCACCTCTATAATGTAGAAGAGGGCGGGTTGCCCTGCCCTCCCTGTCCAGCCTACTGATTATATTGTGGTTCCTCTTGTTCAATTTCTTGCAGACGAGGCTGAAGACTGTCAATAACCGCTTGTGTCTGCTGTGCAGCAGTTTGGTAAAGCTGCTTTGCCTGCTGATTTTCTGTCCCGAGCGCAAAAGTTTCCAAACTAGCCTGGGCACTTTTCAAACCCGCCAATGTTTGTTTTACCTGAGCACCAACTGTCATCGTATCCCCTGCTTTCTGAAATAAATATGGTACTGTTTTATTATTGCTACATTCCCTTGAAATATTCCCTGCTTTTATCTTTTTCCGATTTCCCAATTGAAACCATTATATCCAAAAAAAAAGCCATTGCGGCCGTTATGATTTTAGGATTAATCTTCATTCACTTGTATCCTGATGTTGTAAAGTGCGTAGCCAACTTCCCATTTGGCCCGGATTTCCATTGCATAATCTCCCGAAGAGACTTTTGCTTGGGCAAGATTTAATGGTAATCCATCCAGGCTTTTATATGCGAGTCCTCCTGTATTCATATCCCATAAATAGCAAGTAACAGAAATTGGTGAATGCTCAAATTGCATGTTGATGCTGTCATTGCGATTGACCATAATGGGAGGAAATTCTCTTACAAATACAGCAGGATCGGTATTGGAATCTGCCGCTGTTGCCCTCCCCCATTTTCTCAAGGAGTAGGTCGTAGCTTTTACCTCCACCTTTTGACTGTCTACAGTCATTTCTAATTCAGGAGGAGTTGGTTTATAGCTTTTATATGTATTCCAGCCGATGATAATGGCGAACAATAATAAAGCCGAGATTCCCCAAAATATTGTTTTCACCAAACTCCTCCTTTCAAAAAATCAAAAATATCACATCTTATTATTTAGACGGTTCCGCTGGGAAGTAAGTTTCATATTTCCAGTATTTCGCGTGTCTGATTGTTTAATGTACTTCATATTCAAAAACCATTTGTCATTATTGTGTAACATTCCTTACATGCAAACTCACCCGGCTAAACTATAATGAATGAATAAATAATGAAAAGTTGGTGATGAAAGTGCATGGAATTGGACATGCTCATTCCACTGGCAGCCATCCGGGTGCAATTGATTTCAACATGAATCCTTATATTGTTATTTGGGAAGTGACAAGGGCTTGTCAGTTAAAATGTATCCATTGCCGGGCTGATGCACAAAACAGGCCTGACCCAATGGAATTAAGCCCGGAGGAAGGACTGAAGCTGATCGATCACATTTATGAGATGGGTAACCCAATGCTTGTGTTTACAGGCGGAGACTGTATGATGCGAGAGGATCTTTTTGAACTTGCTGAATATGCGGTGAAGAAAGGCATGCGCGTGTCAATGACACCAAGCGCTACAGATAATGTTACAAAAGAAAAAATGGAAAGAGCCAAGGAAGCTGGACTTTCAAGATGGGCTTTCAGCTTGGATGGTCCCACTCCTGAAATCCATGATCATTTTCGTGGAACTCCCGGTTCATTCAATCTGACAATCGAAAAAGTTAAATACCTAAATGAATTAAAAATGCCTTTGCAGCTTAACACGGTCATTTCACGGTATAATTATGAGTACCTTGAACAAATGGCTGAACTGATGAAAGAACTTAAAGTTGTGATGTGGTACATATTCCTTTTGGTTCCTACAGGCCGAGGCCAGCTGGATGCCTGCTTGACACCTGCAGAACATGAAAAAGTTTTCCGTTGGCTGTATGAATTAAGCAAGACTGCTCCATATGATATTAAAACGACGGCAGCCCAGCATTACCGCCGGGTTGTTTTCCAACAAAAAACCAGGGAACATAGCGTTAACAAGGATGAAATCCGGTATGAAGACACATTAACGAAAGATATGGCTTCTGTCATCGATGGCCTGAAACGTGCTCCAAAAGGGGTCAATGATGGCAACGGCTTTGTTTTCATTTCGCATACGGGAGATGTGATGCCATCCGGATTGCTTCCTTTAGTTGGCGGAAACGTTCGGGATAAGCCTTTAGCGGACATTTACCGCGATTCCCAAATCTTTAAGGACCTGCGTAATCCTGATCAATACAAAGGAAAATGCGGTGTTTGCGAATTCCGCTATGTCTGCGGGGGTTCCCGTTCAAGAACCTATGCGGTCACAGGAGACTACATGGGCAGTGAGCCATTCTGTGTCTATATCCCCGAGACAATGCGCAAAACGAAATCGCCAATCTAATGCCGATAGCTCCTGATAAAGGAGCTATTTTTATTTGGAATGCTGTTCTAATCCCAAGCCACAACATTAAAGAGAGTCGAATAGCAACACAACATTCTTATTTGATCAATATTGACACTTTTATGACTTCCTTTTTTCTGTGACATAAAGCACGGAAAACACCACCAACCAAGTTTTACAATAAAGTTAACGAAAGGATGGTGCAAAGATGACAATCAAGATTGATCAAGAAGCATTTAAATGGTTTGAAAGAGAATTCGACACACCAAAACCGTTTCACATCCGCCTTTATCCTCAATATGCCGGGTTTGGCGACAAGAATAAGGGCTATAGCCTGGCATTTTCGCTAGAAACTCCTGCCATTGCCGCCGAACAGCAGATAATTGACGGTATTACCTTTTATGTAGAGTCAAATGACACCTGGTTCTTTAATGAGACAGATGTAGAGATCAAGTACAGTGATACTGCCGGTGAAATATTCACCAAATACAATGAGCATCATTGATCATCAATATATATAACAACAATCATTGCATTAAAATGAAGCGGGGCTCCTGGCAGAACCAGGAGCTCTTCTTACATTTCCTCTGGAGCCTTGATTCCCAAAAGTCTCAGGCCTTCTTCGAGAACGATGCTGACTGCATTCACCAAAGCCAGCCGTGCATCTTTCTCCTCATTTTCTTTCAGGATCCTTACCTCTCCATAATATCTATTGAAAGCCTGGGCGAGATTCAATACATATTTTGCGATTTGAGATGGATCATTATTGTGGCAGGCTCTTATGACAGTTTCAGGGAAATCCATAAGCTCTGTGACAACTGGCCATTCAGCCGCACCTTCAAGCTTGATTTCCACACCAGTTACTGGACTTGCTGCCTTTCTTAAAATGGTTTTAGCCCGGGCATTTGTATATTGTACATATGGAGCTGATTCTCCTTCGACCCTCAACATTTCCTCCAAGGAAAAATCAATATCATTCATTCTAAAATTCTTCAGGTCATGAAAAATGATTGCTCCTGTACCCACCATAGCAGCTGTTTCTTGCTGATTCGGGAGTAAAGGATTTTTTTCCTCGATATTCTTTTTAGCCAGCTCAATCGAGTCTTTAAGGACATCCTCCAGTAAAACAACTTTCCCTTTGCGCGTTGACATTTTCTTGCCATCTTTCAGCATCATTCCAAAAGGAACATGGATGATTCCATCCGCCCATTCAAAATCCATTTTTGCAAGAACCGCTTTTAACTGTTTAAAATGAAGACTTTGCTCATTTCCCACAACGTATAAAGATGTAATAAAAGAATGCTGATCATATCGATACTTGGCCGCGGCCAAATCCCGGGTCGCATACAATGTGGCACCGTCTGATTTTTTAATCAGGCAGGGTGGCAGGCCGATATCTTCCAATTGAACGACCAGAGCCCCATCTGATTCGTCAAGAAGCTCTTTGTTCCTTAGCATTTCAACAATAGGCTCCATTTTATCATTATAGAATGCTTCTCCAGCATATGAATCAAATTCAATCCCCAGCAGCTCATAAACCTTCTTGAACTCTTTCAATGATTCTTCCTTGAACCATTTCCACAATCCGAGTGCCTCTACATCTCCGTTTTCAAGACGCCTGAACCAATTTCGGCCTTCCTGCTCGAGTTCAGGATTGGTTTCTGCGGCTTCATGAAACTTTATATAAAGGGCCAGAAGCTCCTTTATCGGACTCTCTTTCACTTTCTGTTCACTGCCCCAAAGCTTATAGGCCGTAATTAGTTTGCCAAACTGAGTCCCCCAGTCTCCAAGATGGTTTATTTTAAACGTCTTGAATCCACACTTTTCATAAATTAGTGAAAGAGAATTTCCTATAACGGTAGAACGTAGATGCCCCATAGAAAAAGGTTTGGCAATATTAGGGGAGGAAAGATCAATTGTCACCGTATGTTGACGTCCTCGATTATAGTCCCCGTAATGGTTTTTCTTTTCTGTAATTTCATTGAGGATATAAGCTGCTGCTTTTGATTTATCCAAAAAAGCATTCACATACCCGCCAATTGCTTCAAAACGATCAAAGTCAGATTCATTTTTGGACTGTAATTTTTGGCTAATGTCTTTGGCAATTTCCACAGGTGACTTTCTCAGGGCTTTTGCCATCTGGAAGCAAGGAAAGGCCAAATCTCCGTGTTTCAGAAATTTTGGTTTTTCGATCAAACGTTCAATATTCTCATCAGATAGTATTCCTTTTAGTTCTTGAGCGAGTAATCCAGAATATTTTTTACGGTATTTCATTGTAGACCTCCCTTTAAAAAATAAAAAACCCCCGCCTCTAAAAAGAGACGAGAGTTTTATCCCGCGGTACCACTCTAATTGTTCCTGAAAGGAACCTGCTTTCATTGATAACGGAGTTCATTCCGGCCATCCCTAATGGTTTTCAGGAAGGCATCTCAAAAGTGCGCTTCATTACCCTATTTGCACCAGGCTTTCACCGTCCCCGGCTCGCTAACTCAAAAAAGGATAACTACTCTCTTTCTCATCGATTAGATATTTTTACCGTTATAAACAACAACTATGATCGATTGCAATCATTTTTTCACAGCCAAAACTGTATCAAATTCCTGGGTTGAACAATTGTTATCATCAAAGGTTTCAATATAATTTCCACCTGTATAATCTCCTATTACCTTCCGCCAAAAACTTCTCGCTGGTTCGTTTTTCTCGACCTGGATGACACTCCATCCGCCAGGAAATTGATCAAACAGCCTGGTAGCGACAATTCTGCCGAACCCTCTTCTGTAAAATTTCCTAAGGATAAAAAATTCGAGGATGACATTGGGTTCCCCGCTTTCAACCATGGCAAACCCAGCATATTCACCTTCATGTATGATGAAGAAAGCATGAAGATTCATATCAGTCCAATATGGTTTCAAATCAAACGGTGCGTAACTTCCGTTCTCCTCAAGCCTGATTTCCTGAAACAACGTAAACTCGTAGATATAGAATTGAATCAGATTCTGAAGGACTGCTTCATCCTCCTGTTTCACACGTACCAAATCGATCACAAGGATTCCCCTTTTTGAAACTGAATTTTTTATTTTAATTATTCGTTGATAATAAAGGAAAATCCTC
This sequence comes from Mesobacillus sp. AQ2, assembly GCF_030122805.1. Classification (NCBI taxonomy): domain Bacteria; kingdom Bacillati; phylum Bacillota; class Bacilli; order Caryophanales; family Bacillaceae; genus Mesobacillus; species Mesobacillus sp. AQ2. Next base: position 2,796,879 of record NZ_CP126080.1, read on the forward strand.
TTTTAACCCGCTTTCATTTTTATTCCTCTCTGTCAGGATATGAATATTGGTAGGTAAGTTCTTTCTCATCTTTTGTTATCTCAACTATTTCCATCCCATCAGCAGATTCAAAAATATAGGATGGTCCCTCACCTCCAGTATGCTTCCAAACACCTGTTGCCTGGATCTTATCAAGATAATCTTTCATGTTTTGATCGGTACCTCGGTCCCAAGTATATTTTTCTGTGCCCCCATCGATTTCTGCCGGCCGTAACCCTACTGGATAAGGGAGCTTCCCATAGCCATGCACAACATATAGCAGCTGTTCGTGTTGATAAGGGGCTGGATTTTTAAGATCAAGTGACCCAATAATCTGAAATATTTCAGCATATTCAAGCTTTGGATAATCAAAGCTGAAATATAAAATATTCTTGCCCGCTTCCACAAAAAAGTGGTAACGGAGGCTGACATCCATCATTTTTACATGTTCGATATATAATGTTGTAGGATAGGGAAAATTCTGCAGTTCTTTTTCAACATTCATCGCTTTGGAACTGATGATTTCCTTCTTTTTACGGTCATTCACGAATTCGGCAAAACCAACCTTTTCAGATTCTCCTTTTTTGTAAAATTCATAACCATCTGGACTTCTTTCACTATATATAGTTTCTAAATCCCATTTCAGACTGAACTCATTTACAGCATGTGATTGACCTGATCTGTCTTCATGTTGATCATAATTTTGAACTTGAAACAACAAGCCAGCAGATAAAAGCAGAAATAGCGACGTAAATACAACGTTTTTCAAATCGAATGTTCTTTCCTTCTTTTTTTGTGCTTTAATAGTTCGAATGGATGACCTTATTTTCAACCTCATTCTATCCCTTTCGCATTCACCTGGTGTCAGCTTTTTCAGCAATTCCCATTGTTCATCAGAAAATTTGTTCATTGTGTCCGCCTCCTTCCGCTATGTCCTTTTTCCTTAGTTCCGCAAGTCCCCTGGATAGTGTTTTCCTTATTTTTGATTCAGACCAGCCTAGGATTTCGACAATTTCTTTAGTGGAACAATCCTCGATTTTTTTCAGCGTGATCACAAGCCGGTGGTCAGGTTTAAGCTGTTGAATTGCTTTAAGGCTCCTTTCTACCGTATCTCGGTTTTCTATATATTTTTCGATATTTAAAGGTGATGCAATGTCTTTCCCCTCAGAAAATAACGTGATACTCCTTCTTCTTTTCCGCCTGCGTATTTCATCGAATACGAGGTGCTTTGCAATACTAAAAAGCCAGGTCTTCACACTCGCCCTCTTTTCAAATTTCTCGAAGGACGTATAAGCACGCAGAAATGTATCATGAACGAGGTCCTCACAGGATTGGCGATCACCCAGCATATAATAGATAAAACGGTAAAGATCTTTATAATACAATTCATACCATTCCATTACTTTTTGTTCTTTTAAGTTATCGCTAATTGTTGCCCACCTCATTTCCTTTATCTATACGATAGGTCGAAGAAAATTCAATAATGTGACACTTTTTCTCCTCTTTTTTCCATTATAAAATAAAATGGGCCGTTACCTTGTTAAGATAACGGCCCATTTTTTAATCTTCTTCTATTTCCCATGTATGTTCGAATTGTATACAGCCTTTTAATGTTTGTGCAACCGGACATCCTCTTTCGAAAACATTCAACGCCCTTTCGGCTGCTTCCCTTTTGCCAGTTGGAATCTTAAGTATATAGTGACAACTGATTTTCGTTATTTTCAATACTCCTTCAGGTGCTTCAATTGTACCTTGTACCTGTGCCTTTACTTTATCGGGTGAAGTCGGTATTTTACGCGCCTCCAGCGCGCCTGATAGGGTGCCGACCAGTCAGCCCCCTGCAGCAGCAACGATGTGATCCAGGGTTGAAGGGTATTCCACTTTAGGATTGACACCGTAGAATTGTTTTACACCGCCGTGTACACCGAACAACAAAGGTTCCTGGAAACCATCAATGTAGGCTTCTCTAATTTTGTTGGGAGTATCTTTTTGAATTACCGTTATTTTTGTTAAGGCAATTGGGTCAGACAATGAAACGATCCCTCCTTTTTTAGTTATTACAACCATAATAGAAAGATTAGTATTTTTCAAATAAAGTCCTTTGCATAAAAAAGGCAGCCCTTATTTTGATTCCTATGATACAAGCTGATGCTCGTCCGATAATTTTACATATGATGTTGTTGTAAGGTTCGGATCTTACCTATCTTCTTTAAAGGAAGGGGGTGGGGAGATGTTAATCACTGCTATCGTGGTACTATTGTTGGCTCTGGCTTTGGTCGTTGCTATCTTGTTGAATCAGGATGCACTTGCTGACGTCCTCTACAGATGCATCGGCGAAGTTATTGCTGTTGATAATGGTGTTGCTTAATCTCTTCAAATGATGTAGAACCTGGACCTTGTGACTGGCTCCCTGGCTATACCGGTATTGGCCGGGGAGACCCAAAATATCGAAAGGATCGGTGAAGATGAAAGAGAATGACCTAAATCTGGACATTGACATTGACCGTTTGAAAAAAGATCCCTCCTTGAATGAGGTACTTAATTTAACCCAGGCCATTTTTAAAAAGCTGCCACAAGAAACAAACGATGAGAAACCGATAAATTCAAAACCAGCTGAAACAACCACTTTCAACCAAGATAGTATTCAATCATTGTTGACAACAGCACAAAGTATCATCAACCCTGCTACTCTATCACTTCTCTCAAATGCATTGAAGCAGCAAAGTAACAAATCAGAGATTTCCAGGCAGGCGGTTGATGAGCTTACCTCCAGCATGAATGCTTTAAAAGAGGAATTGAAACAGGTGAAAACCGAGTTAGTAGAGAGGAACCAGCGTTTGACTGCGCTGGAATCAGAAGTAAAATCTCTTAAACACCGCAAGAGACGGTAAAAAACTGAGAGTCCTTCATCCAGATATGAAGAACTCTTTTTTCGTTTCTTTCTATTGTTTAGGATCGCCGAGAAGGATTTGGCAGATTTTTGGAGAATAAGGTCATATCATGCGATGGAGGTTTTGATTTTGAATACTGACACTTTGACAATCAATAAAACAAGCTGGGATGAGGTGGCCCGAAACTTTTTTGGGAGAACGGCTTTGCCGGAATATGGTCCCTTTGCTCCTGACGAAAAGGAACTGAACCTATTCGGGGATTTAAACCATAAAAAAGTATTGGATATCGGATGCGGAAGCGGGCACTCCCTGAAATACACGCAAGAAAAAAAGGCCGATGAGCTGTGGGGCCTCGATCTTTCCAGCTCACAAATTCAGGCAGCCACAGAATTATTAAAAGGAACGAATGTCAAATTGTTTCAATCTCCTATGGAAGTGAACCCTGGAATTCCCGAAAGCCACTTTGATATTGTATACTCCATTTTTGCTTTAGGCTGGACAACCAATCTGGAACAGACGCTGATTAACATCAATCAATATTTAAAGCCGGGCGGAGCGTTTATTTTCAGTTGGGAACATCCTCTGTTTAGCCGGGTGCGAAATACTGAGCATGGACTTTTACTCACAAAGTCTTATCATGAGGAAGGACCCTATGACCATGAAGCATGGAACCATCCCGCCATCATGCAGCAGCATAAAATCAGCACCTATCTCAATTCACTAGTCGAAGCTGGCTTTAAGATCGAAAAAATAATCGAGGAAATCAGGGTTTCCGAAGAACTATTGTCCAGAGATTCTAACAGGTGGTATAACTGGGAGAAAGTTAAGGCCGTTCCGACGACCGTTATTTTTAAATGCACGAAAGTATAGTAATTAAAGCGAGACTTCAACGATAATATAAAAAAAGGACTTTTGACTAGGTCCTTTTTTCAATCAATCTCTAAAGAGTTTTTGTGAAATAAAAGCTATTAAAAGATAGACTATGAAGGCAATAATACCAAAGTATATTCTGTTCTCCCATACGTATCCGCGGGCGAACGTCAGAATGGTAGCAGCAAAAAAACCTGTGAACAGGACCTGGTCAAGATTAAATTTGGTTTTCATCCTCTAACTCCAATCTGAACGAAACTATAAATCGTATTATTCCCAAATCTACCTGGTCAATTTGGATATCTTCTTTTAAATCCCATAGTTTTATTTCAGAAGTCTCCTCGTTTTGAATAAAAGGCATAAGTGAATAGATCGTAGAGAAGTATAGAGGATTGAACTTATCAGCCTTTGTCACGTGATTTTTTACCCTGGCTACCCCGATTAATTGCATACTTTCTACAATCTGTCCCGTTTCTTCAACCAATTCCCTTTTTGCACACTCCAATGGTGTTTCATTTTCTTCTCTTTTGCCAGCCGGCAACTCCCATTGCTGTCTCAAGCTGTTGTATCCCAGAAGATATTCCCCCTCCTTTTCAACAATCGCAAAAGACCCAGCCAGTGGATGAACATGTTCTATTTCCCGTTCACTCATTCTTATGCACTCAATCAATTCAAAACCATTATTCTGAGGTGATGCCATTAAGCAGCCGTCCTTTTTCGTCCCTTACTCTTGCACCAAAATGAACATGCCAATGCATATGTTTATTGCTTTGATAGTTACCTGCATTGGTAGAAATGGTACAGGCTCCATATTCTTTTTCAAGCCTCACTGCTACTTCCCTGACAACCTGGAGCACATCCTCCAATAAATCCTTTTCTTCGGCTGTAACAGTCAAGAAAGAATGTATATGTTTTTTTGGAATGACAATGATATGTACTTCATAATAAGGGCGGGTATGGTAAAAGGCGAGACTATGTTCCGTTTCTTTGATGGTCTTTACAACCGTTTTGCCAGAAAGCACCTCATAACAATAAAAATCTTCCCATTGATTGTTAGCCACGTTTCAAACACCCCTCTTCATCCATCTAGTTTTTTCTGTTTATTTATCCCTGTTGCCGTTCTATTAAGGTTCATTACTTTTATCAAGATAACCTTGAATATATTTTAAATAACCTGACTGCAAATCTTTCGGCAAAAAGTACAAATGAAAGAACTTAAGATCGACTGATTCATGTTCATCTTTTTCCAAAATCCCTTTATATTCCCTTGTTGAATAAACAGTTGTGACAGAATAAAGTTCGTCTCCGTTCGCCACTTTTAAATAGAAGTCAGCGCCTGAGTACACGCCTTCGAGATTGAGGTCGCCTATAATAAGCCCTGTTTCTTCCTTTACTTCCCTTCTTGCTGTTTCCTCAAGACTCTCCCCTAACTCCATCAATCCACCTGGCAGGCCCCAGCCACCATCACTCCGAAGCTGCAGAAGCAATTCATCTTTCTCATTAAAAATCATGACAACTGCCCCGGGTAAAATCAGTGGCCGATGGCCAACCAACTTTCTTAGCTCAGCAATATATTCCAATGGTTTCACTCCATGCTATTTTTTAAAGGCCCTTTTCTCAAACTTTCTTGCTATTGACTACTAATTTGGATTGAATGACCTAGTTTTCTTTATAATATTCAAGCTTAATCTGAGAAAAGAGCTTGCACACTTAAAAACGAACTTCAAAATTGCTTATAGCACGTTAAAATCGGCTTTAAGATTTTAACAACAATCTTTACGAAACTGCCTTTTTAAATAATCCAGCCAACAGTTCACTTGTTCCAAAAAGGCCTTCTTCAGGTGACCTGTCATTCATTTCCCTGATTTCCACTACTTCAAAATCCCTGAAGATTCTAGTTAGTTTTTCAAATGTAAAACCTAATCCGCCTTTCATGCTTCTCCCTCTGTACACTTCCCAATCAGAAATGTCCGACCCGCCAAGTTTTCCACCCACAACAAAGCAGGTAAGGGCGAAATGGCCTCCGGGCTTTAAAGCACGAGTTACTAGGTCAATATAATCCATTCTCCGGTGTGGAGGGATATGATGAAAGCACCCTGAGTCATAGACTAGATCGTATGAACCCTCTTCTATATCCAATTCAAAAATATTTTGCTTTAGAAAGTTCACTTTCACATTTTCATCAAGCGCCCTTTCTTTTCCCCAGTTCAACCCCTCTTCAGATTGATCCACCGCATCCACAGAAAAACCTTTTCCAGCTAAATAAATAGCATTTCTTCCTGGACCGCATCCCAACTCCAGGACTTTACCAGTAGTTAATTTCCTTGTTTCCACATACTCTGCCAGATTCTCATCAGGGTAGTTTTTAAAAAAAGGGACTCCTCTGTCTCTGTCGGAATAAAAAACGTCCCAATTGAATTGCCTTTCCTCACTCAAAAGCTGATCAAGCATCTCCAATAAATCATCATAGCTGTATATACTTTCTTTCATCATTTTCCTCCTTTAATTCCCTTATCCCATCACTGGAGATATCATCTGCAAATGTTGTTTATCGCTGTTTGGCTTAATTACAACTGGTCTCATGGACCCAGAGAAACTCATCACAATTTCTTCGTCGGAAATTGATTTAAGAGCATCAATTAGAAAACTATTATTCAATGAAATCAAAATCTCCGGATTTCCTTCGAGTTCCCTGATAGGGATAGTCTCCTCTGTTCCCCCTAAATCTGAAGAATAGGAAGCAACCATTAGTCTCCCTTCCGAAACACTCAATTTCACCTTGTTTCTGCTTGTGTCGCGAGTAAACAGGCTGGCACGGTCAATAGCATTCAATAACTTCCTGGTAGAAAGGATCATTGATGTTTTTGATTCTGATGGGATAATGCTTGAAAGGTCAGGATAGTTCCCCTCAATCAATCTTGAGTACAAGGATAAATCTTGTGACTCGAAGACAAAGTAATTTTCTGATACATGGATTGTAACGGTACTATCATTGAAAAATCTTATGAATTCCCTTATTGAATTCAGTGGAATTATGTATGAACCGGCAATAGGGGATTCAAAATCAAGTTCACTCATTGACAATCGATGAGAATTTGTGGCTGCACATCTTAGTTTGTTGTTCAGGAACGAAATCGATATCCCTGTAAGGACCTGGCGAGAATCCTTTACTGAAGCTGCGAATACAGTCTGTTTAACCATTTCGTGGAGGTGGTTTGCCTGCAGCTGGACGGTTTCATCGCTATTCACTTTTGGCAATGATGGGTATTCATCAACATTGAGACCATTTAGCTGAATCTTTATCTCATCAGCCTTTATAATAAGTTTATTATTATCCCCTGTTTCCACCGTGATTTCACCAGGCAATTTTTTAATTAACTCTGCTAAATATTTAGCAGGTGCAACAAAGCTGCCCTTTTCAATGATTTCAAGGTTTCCCTCATTACCAAACAGCTCTTTTTTCAGAAAAAAGTTATGATTGCTGACAATAAGAGTCAAACCTTCAGAATGGGCAACTACTTTAATGCCGCATAAAATTTGCGGAATAGGATTGGCCAAAACACTCCTGCTTAAATTCGATAGTGCTTCATAAAACAAGCCACTCTTAATGATAAATTTCATGCTTCTTTCCTTTCCTCTTTCTATATACTATAAATTCGACAAATTTTTGGAAAATCCTTGTAAAAATTAAAAAAGTGACCCCTCTTTAAGAAGAATCACTTTTGTTCAATTTGCATTTTTTTTGATGATAACCTGAATAACATGACCGGTGCCTGTGTGCAATTCACCTTCCACTCTTTCCTGTTCTCCATAAAAGAAATGAAGTACTTTGTAGCCTTTAATCCATTCTAAAACATCAGATGGATCGTAAAGCATCTCAACCGTCTTAGGTCCGCCTGTTCCGTATTTGACCTGGTCTTCTGAATATACCTCGAACATGATGGTGCCCCCCGGCTTGACAGTTGAAATCAATTTATCCATCACGGTTTTTTGATCATCTTTACTAAAATGACCAAATACCATAAAGGCTGCATCGAATTCTTCAGCAGGTACCCCATCATGTATTAAATTCTTTAGTTCCGTTGAGATTTTCACTTTATGCCGCTCCGCCAATGCATTCGTCTTATTCAAACCATTTTCTGCATAATCATAAGCCGTAACTATATGCCCCTGCAGTGCAAGATAAACCGCATTCCGGCCTTCTCCTTCAGCAAACGCCACGATTTTACTTCCTTTTCCTAATCTGTGTGCTTGTTCTTTTATGAATTGATTTGGTTCTTCACCATATACATACTGTTCGGTACCAAAACGTTCATGCCACGAATTTCCCATACGATCACTCCTTCCTAATCATTATACCCATTACCCTTTTTTTAGTATGATAAAAGTTCAGGTGGCTATTCTATTTTTAAGTGGGTATCAGTAACGAAAGGAGCTGAATTAAATGAAAGAATTAACATCAATTGATGAAGTAAAAAGTTTAATCAATGATAACGAATTAAGTTTTATTTATGTCTTGACCGATGGTTGAAGTGTCTGTCACGGATTGCTTCCTCAGGTCGAGGAAGTTTTGAAAGATTTCCCTAAAATCGAGACTGGGCTGGTCAATGCCGGGAAGGTCGAAGAAATAGCGGGATTCCTTATGGCGTTTACAGTACCCGTTTTAGTCTTGTATGCAGATGGACGAGAGTATTTAAGAGAGGCAAGAATCGTCCAGGTTGAGAAACTCAGGGAAGACGTCTCCAGGATTTATGAAGGATTCTTTGGAGAATAATTGGGGGGCTTGGTTAATCCAAGCTCTCGTTTTTCTTTTATATTGGCTCTGTTAAACAAGACTGTTGATTTTCGTTCCAGGCGCTTCGCTTTCCGCTGGAAGAATATTAAAAAACCAACTGCCGTCTTTTTCATAAGCAATTCTTCCTTGGGGCTGGCGCTGAGCCTCCTCGTCGCTTTGCTCCTGTGGGGTGCAAATGATTCCTCACGTGAATCATTTCACCTAGGTCTCACCTGTCCAGCTGCGCCCGCATGAGTCTTCGCGCCTTCCCCTACAATCAACAGGTGTAAAAACAACATTGAGCTTTAACAGAGCCTTATATTAAGGGTATTTTTCGTTAAGATCCATCAATTATGAAATATAATAACTTTATATTTCAACTTGGGAGGAAATCTTGCACCGATACCTACAATTTGTCTGAACACGATACCGATTTCGATAAATTCTGTGTTTTAATCCTCTCACTCCCAATCCGATATTCCCTTCTATCTCCTCTAAATATTAATCTTAGGTTAATGCATGAATTGTTCTCTTTTAAACAAAATAAGCCTTGTTGACAATTTCCTTTCCTAAGGAGAAACAAAATGAATATAAACACAATAAGGAGTGCGGTTATGGGAATTTTAAGCGGAAATCCAAAAGATGAACCTATGCATTATGGTGAGGTATATGGGGCCTGGACTCATTTATCAGTCAATCATGGTCTGATCGCTGCATACCAGACCTTTATCAATCACATTGGTGATGAGGATCTTAAAAAGCTTGTCCAAGAAGCAATTGAGGCGATGCAGGAAGAAAATAAGCAGGTTGAAGAACTGCTAAAAACGAATGGCATCGGGCTCCCTCCATCTTCACCTGAACGTCCTGTTGCCCATCTGGAAGATATTCCTCCTGGAGCAAGATTCAGTGACCCTGAAATTTCGGCGGCAGTCTCAAAGGATGTTGCAGAAGGTCTGATTGCCGCGAGTACTATGATCGGCCAGTCCATCAGAGAAGATATCGCGATGATGTACGGCCAATTCCATATGGCAAAGGCACAATTTGGCGCTAAAATGCTAAAGTTAAACAAAACAAAAGGCTGGCTGATTCCTCCTCCACTACAGGTAAAATCTACCGAGTAAAAATAATCATATTATGTAAACAATTTTTAAAACCAGACAAAAACAGCAGAACCCATGGCTCTGCTGTTTTTTGTTTAACTTTTTCTCCAAACCCTTTTGTTCTCGATCCTTCTCGTGTATCCAAGTGCATCGAGACGTTCAAGGAATGGAATCATATACTTACGTGATAACTCCACTGCTTCTTTTGCCTGTGAGACTTCAAATTCATCTCCCGTTTGCTCTTTCAGCTTACTCACTGCATCAGCAAAATGTTCTCCATACCAGGCGTATTGGTCATCCAGCATAACAATAACTTCCTGGTCTTCGAGGAAGCGTTTTAGTTCAAAGGAGATAGAGTCAGGTATGCCTGCATTTTTAATATAGTCATGCAAATAAGCAACCTTTAAGCCGTCTTTCTTCAGCTCGTTGATCAGATTCTCTGTCCGTTTTTCCCAGTTTTTCGGGACATGCGGAACAAATGCTGCAAGCGAGATATATTGTTCTTTTCTCATGAATAACCCCTTGCTGATTCCATTTTCGATTATGAATTCCAGCAACGTTTTAGAAAAAGATTTTTGCAGTGTTTGCAACAATTCAGCTTTATTCATGCCAGGACGCATTGGGCTTTCCTCGTGATAATCTTCCAATCGATCCATGATATCTTCTTCGATAAGGTCAATGATTGATGTCAGGGCATATTCTTTATTTGATACTTTGACAAACTGGTCATCTTTTAGATTGGATAAAATAGATCCCTCATCAAGCGCTGTCCGCTTAATCAGCTCTTCGACCGTCAGGCTTTTTGCTTCATATAAGGCAGCGTTCATTCTTTCAATCGGTGTTCCAGCTTTCTTTTTTTCCAACTCCTCAATTGTCTGCTGTCCAAATCGATACTTGTTTCCACGTGGGTCGATTACCCAACCGCCACCAATTGTCTCCTGCGGACTTGGCCTGCGAACAATGAACCGGTCTCCTCGTTTAGTGACGATTTTTTCATCAAGGCGCAGCTGGCAAAGAATCTCCCCATTCTCTTCTTTTAGTTCGTTTCTGTCAAAAAAGACAATCCGTCCCATTACTTCGGCCGTACCGATATGGCACTTTATTGGCGTCCTTTGTTTTACCAGGTGGTCAAGGTCCTCAACGACTCTGATTGCGACGTCAATTGTATTGGTAACGATAAAATGCTCAGAAGAAACCAGCACCTCACCCCGTTCAAGCTCGTCCCTCGATACCCCTGAAAGATTAATGGCAGCCCGCTGACCCGCGAACGCTTTTTTGGCAGGCTGATGATGTACCTGAAGCTGTCGTGCCCTTACTTCATGCCCTGATGGCAAGACTTTTAATTGCTGCCCTTCTTCAACCGTCCCCTCGTAAACAGTGCCTCTGACAACGGTGCCCTGGCCTTTTACCGAAAATACCTGGTCGATGGGCAGACGGAAAGCTCCCTTTACATCACGCATTTCCTGTTCTTTCAGCGTACCAATAATCAGTTCTTTCAGTTCGATGATTCCTTTTTTAGATAGGCTATCGACCATCATAAAAGGTGCATTTTCAAAAACGGTCCCTTTAAGCTCGCCAAGAATGTCGTCTTTCACAAGTTCGATGAAATCCTCTTCCACCCTGTCAATCTTTGTGATTGCAATAATTCCTGAACGAATCCCCAGAAATCCAAGAATGTCCAGATGCTCACGAGTTTGCGGCATGACCCCTTCATCGGCAGCGACAACAAGAACGACAAGATCAATCCCAGCTACACCGGCGATCATCTGGCGGATAAAGCGCTCATGTCCCGGTACGTCCACCACCGAAATTTGCAGTTCTTCATCTTCATATAGTGGCGCAAAGCCCAGTTCAATCGAAATTTGCCGTTCTTTTTCTTCTTTCAGGCGGTCAGTGTCCACATTTGTCAACGCCTTGGTCAACGACGTTTTCCCGTGATCAATATGACCTGCCATCCCGATGGTAAAATACCTCTTGCTCAAATGCTGACACCTTCTTTTACTATGTATAAAGTAACTCTAACTTTAAATCGAAAATAGTTCAAGCGACGAAATGGGACAAGTATCCTGGTTCTCACATAAATTGTAAGTGAAGATACATCTGCTTCCCGAACCTTGGTCACTACATATCCAGGCAGGGTCTTTTGTCAATTAAACTCTTCTTACTCTCGTTATAAAAAAACTGCAGACACTTTCTTGCTTGTCTGCAGGTCTATTTTTACTATAAATCATTGATTAAACATAAAACGAAGCATGGCGGCAGCCGCAAGTCGGCTTGTGATATCACGGAAATCTTTAGAAGGATCTATTTCTACGATATCCATTGCTTTCACTTTTGGATGAGTGGCTGCAGCGGAAATGCTGGTAAGCAGTTCCCTGCTGGTTATGCCTCCCGGACCGATTGCCGGGCATCCTGGTGCAAATGCCTGGTCCACGACATCCATATCGACCGATAAATAGATTATATCTACTATTTTAGATAATCTGTCCAGTTCCTTTTTTATAATAGGTACTATGCCTGAAATCTCAACATCTTCCATTGTATAAACGGTAATCCCTTTATCCTTCGCATAATCATGATAGACTTTGGCATTCGCATAATCACGGATTCCTATCTGGACAAGATTCTCACCTTTAAGGTGACCTCCTTCAATGAGACTGCGGAATGGAGTGCCATTTGTCCGTCCGCCATCCTCCAGATTTCTGACATCATGGTGTGCATCCCATTGGAGGACACCTATCTCACCATATTGCTCACTGAATGCACGGATCGAAGGGTAGCTGACTCCATGGTCCCCACCGAGCAAGATATACCTGTTACAGGCATTCCTTGCAAGCATTTCTCCGACGCTTATACGGAGTCTTTCAATGGATTCCTCCATGTCAGTTGGATGCACCTGCACATCACCAAAGTCAAGGACCTTAATATTCTTATAATCTTGGTCTCTTTCCCCTGAAAAAGTAGAGAATGTACTAAGGCATGCCCTTATAGATTTAGGCGCATCCGATGCCTGTGACAAAGAAATAGAAGTTTTTGAGAACGGAAGACCGATCAACCCAATCTCCCCTATAGCTCCGTCTGTATAGGATGCAAGACACTCATTGACCTTGGTGACAAAATTGTCCTTGAATACTGCCTGCCTACCTGGCTGAAGATAGCTGAACTCCACTATAAGCCATCCTTTCCCAAAGTTTTTTGCCAGAACGGAAAACGCTTTGAGCATGATTCACACCATAATGGTACGGAATGTATTGATAATTAGGCACATCCCAGATCACGAAATCTGCGGGGCGTCCTATTTCAAGTGTCCCTGCCTCTTGGGGCTTACCGATTGCATGGGCGGCATTGATCGTAACTGCATTCCAGATTTCTTCCGCTGCCATTTTCAGTTTTAAAGCTGCGAGTGACATGATCATTTGCAGGTTTTCAGTCACACAGCTGCCTGGATTAAAATCTGTTGCCAGGGCGACTGCTGCACCCTCATCAATCATTTTCCTTGCACGAGCATACTGGTCTTTACCGAGATAAAATGTTGTACCTGGCAGTAAAACCGCTACTGTGCTGCCTTCAGCGAGCCGTTTGATTCCCTCATCTGAAGCGGCAACCAGATGGTCCGCACTTGCAGCTCCCAATGACACCGCCAGCTCAGTACCACCTAGCGGATCGATTTCATCAGCATGGATCTTCAATCCAAAACCCTTGTCTTTTGCAAGCTGTAAGTACTCCCTAGATTGTTCAATCGTAAAAACCCCTGTTTCACAAAAAATATCGATGAATTCCGCCAGCCCAGTTTCTTTGATTTCGTCGAATAAACCAGACATTAGGTCCAGGAACTGAGCTTCTTTCCCCTTAAATTCAGGAGGAACAGCATGTGCTCCCAGGAATGTTGATACAATCGAAACCGGATATTTTTCTTTTAACCTCTTGACCACCTGCAATTGCTTGAGCTCTGTCTCTGCATCCAGGCCATATCCGCTTTTGGCTTCCATGGTTGTCACACCATAAGAAATCATCCTTTCAAGGTGGAAGGATGCCTTTTTGAGCAATTCCGCTTCGGATGCTTTTTTAGTAGCTGAGACAGTTGACAAAATTCCCCCGCCCTTAGCCAATATTTCCAAATAAGGAACACCGGCCTGCTTTAACGAAAGCTCATGCTCACGCGAGCCACCAAAAACCAAATGAGTATGTGGATCAACAAGGCCGGGGGAAACAACTTTTCCCTGGACATCGATTCGCTCAGAGGCTTTTAATGATTCAGCCTCCACGCTTGAGCCGAGCCAGGCCACTTTTCCTTCGATGATTCCCATTGCGGCATTCTCTCTTATATGCAGTTCTTTCATTTCCTCCCCTTTTAAGGGTCGATTTTTGAATAGCGGCAAAATGAGCTGCCCTATATTGTATAGAATCAAATCATATGTCAATGGTCTCCCACCCTTTCTATATACACTCAAAAGGCTCTATATCGAATTAGGAAGCAACTTCGAAAAGAGCAATTAAACACGTTAGAATCTGAACTCGTTCGAATTCCCCGTTCTTTTCTACATTACGGAAGCATTGGAATATCTACGCCTTTTTCTTTCGCTGTTTCAATCGCTTTTTCGTAACCTGCATCTGCATGGCGGGCAACGCCCATTCCAGGGTCCGTGGTCAGGACTCTTCTCAGTCTTTCCTCCGCCAGGTCCGTTCCATCAGCAACTGCAACCATACCTGCGTGAAGAGAATAGCCCATCCCTACTCCCCCTCCATGGTGGACAGAAATCCACGAGCCGCCGGCAGCGACATTGATTAGTGCATTAAGGATTGCCCAATCGCCGACTGCATCGCTGCCATCTTTCATCGCTTCAGTTTCCCGGTTTGGCGAAGCAACGGACCCGCTGTCCAAATGGTCTCTGCCGATTACAATCGGAGCTTTCAATTCACCATTTCGTACCAGCTCATTGATTGCCAATCCCATTTTCACTCGCTCACCATAGCCAAGCCAGCAAATCCGCGATGGCAGACCCTGGAATTCAACCTTTTCCTGAGCCATGTCAATCCAGCGCTGGAGGGCTTCATTTTCAGGGAAAAGTTCTTTGATTAGTTCATCTGTGCGATGGATGTCAGCAGGGTCACCTGACAAAGCTGCCCAGCGAAAAGGGCCTTTTCCTTCACAGAACAGCGGACGGATATAAGCAGGGACAAATCCAGGAAAGTCAAAAGCTTGCTCTTCTCCATGGTCCTTGGCCACCTGGCGAATATTGTTTCCGTAATCGAAAGTAACCGCTCCTCGGCGCTGGAACTCAAGCATGGATGCAACATGCTTAGCCATTGAGAATGATGATTGCTTAACATATTCCTCCGGGTTATTTTCCCGCAGTTGTGCTGCCTCCTCCAGATTCACCCCGACAGGTATATAGCCATTCAATGGATCGTGAGCCGAAGTCTGGTCCGTTACGATTTCGACTTGAAAGTTTCTTGACAAAAGTTCAAGATGGACTTCTGCTGCATTGCCTACAAGACCAATCGAAAGTGCTGTACCCTTATGCTTCGCTTCCTTTGCCCATTGAATCGCTTCATCGATTGAATGGGTCATCCTGTCGCAATAACGCGTATCCAGACGTTTTTGGATACGCTGCGGGTCGATTTCCACCGCAATGCAAACACCTCCGTTCATCGTGACGGCCAGCGGCTGGGCTCCTCCCATGCCTCCGAGACCCGCGGTCAGTGTAATTGTATGTTTTAGCGTACCGCCAAAATGCTGTCTCGCAACCTCGGCGAAGGTTTCATATGTGCCCTGCAGAATCCCTTGTGAACCAATATAAATCCAGCTTCCCGCAGTCATCTGCCCATACATCATCAAACCTTTTTTATCAAGTTCATGGAAATGATCCCAATTTGCCCATTTAGGGACCAATACTGAATTCGAAATCAAGACGCGGGGAGCTGCTTGGTGTGTTTTGAATACCGCAACAGGTTTACCAGATTGGACAAGCATTGTTTCATCATTTTCGAGCCTTCTTAGCGTTTCAACAATTGCATCGAACGCCTCCCAGTTACGCGCGGCTTTGCCAATTCCTCCATAAACGACTAGGTCTTGCGGTTTTTCTGCGACCTCGGGGTCTAGATTGTTATAAAGCATTCTTAATGCCGCTTCCTGTTCCCAGCCTTTACATTCGAGTTCCAGGCCCTTTTTCGCTTTAATATTGCGTTTCGCTTTTATTGTCATCATTTCCACTCCTCTTAATAAATTAGATTATCAAACTAAGCTCCCATGCTTTTTTATAGCTGTCCACTGCCAGTTATTTTTTTTTAGCCACTCTGCCAGTCTCTCAATATCCTCAGAGAAAACGCGATCTTCTGTGATTGAAGGAACAATCTTTCTGGCATCCTCGTAAAAGCTTCTTGTTTTTGGCGCCATTTTTTCGATTCCCCGGTATTGGACTGCCTGGAGTGCACAAATACATTCTATGGCCAGCACACGCCTGACATTCTGAATAATGCTGTAGGCATGGCGGGCTGCAATGGTCCCCATGCTCACATGGTCCTCCTGGTTGGCTGAGGATGGAATAGAATCTACACTTGCCGGATGTGCGAGCGTCTTATTTTCGGAAACAAGAGAGGCCGCGCTGTATTGCATGATCATCGCACCAGACTGAAGTCCAGGCTGTGGACTCAAAAATGGAGGAAGGTCATTTAATTGAGGATTGACCAGCCGCTCAATACGTCTTTCAGAAATACTCGCAAATTCTGCGACAGCAATTTTCATGAAGTCCATCGCAATGGCAATCGGCTGGCCATGGAAGTTGCCTCCCGATATTACCGTCTCACCACTGTCAAAAATAAGAGGATTATCCGTAGCAGCATTCATTTCGATTTCAAGCTTTTCTTTCACATAATCAAGTGCCTGCCAGGAAGCACCATGCACCTGTGGTATGCATCTTAGCGAATATGCGTCCTGCACCCGTTTTTCTCCCTGGTGTGTCGTCAGCTTGCTCCCTGCAAGCAGGTCTCTCATACGTTCAGCTACGTCCATTTGCTGCTGGTAACCTCTCGCCGAATGGACAGCAGGATGGAATGCATCAATGACGCCCTCCAGTCCTTCCATAGTAAGGGAAGCAATCCACTCTGACTGATATGCCAGATCGTTTGCCTCCAGCCAATTGACAACCCCCATCGCCGTCATTGCCTGTGTACCATTAATTAGTGCAAGACCCTCTTTAGCTTTTAACTCGATCGCTTCGAGTCCTTCTTTTTCATATGCTTCGGAAGTGGAGCATACCTTGCCCTGATAATAAACTTTCCCTTCTCCGAGCAGAACAAGTGCCAAATGTGAAAGCGGAGCTAAATCTCCGGAAGCACCAAGCGAACCTTGCTGCGGCACAACTGGATGGATCTGCAGGTTAAGCAATTCCTTTAATCGTTCTACAATCACTGGCCTGATCCCGGAATATCCTTTGATTAAGGCGTTAAGCCGCAGCAAAATCATTGCCCGTGAAACCACTTCCGGAAAAGGATCCCCCACGCCGCAGGCATGCGAACGAATCAAATTCAATTGCAGTGAGTTAACATCCCGTTCATCGATGATGACATCACTGAATTTGCCAAAACCTGTGTTTATTCCGTAAATCGTACGCTTTTCCGCTACGATTTTTTCTACTGCTTCCCTGCTTTTTTCAACCTTTTCCATACTTTCCGGACTGATCGCTACGATTTCATCCTGATAACAAACCTGCCTGATTTGTTCCAAGGTTAATGATTCACCCGTTAATACAACCATTCAAGCTACCCCCTGATCGGATAAAATAAAAAGGAGACGATAATGGCATACTTAAACCATCATCGCCTCCTTATGACTAGTGGACTATAGGCAATGCAACTTCATATATGATTGATTCCCAACCCAACCGTTTCGTGTTCAGAACCTTTTACTGGAGCGCCAATCGTTCCATAGAACGCAACAGCAATCCATTCACCTTCTGCACGATCCTCGAAGGGTGTTCCCCTTACGACAGCAAATCTCAGACCGACTGTCCTGCTCATTTCACCAATAGATAGATGGCCGCGTGTAACACCTTCCATCCCTTCCATTATTGCATGGTACAGAGCATGTGTTTCACGGTATAAATGAGGATGAATGAGTCCATGGCGTTTGGCAGCTGTTTCCACTGCGGAAATTACCTTTTGTAAATTCATTGATCCTACCTTGCCAAGACAATAGCTTACATCACTCAACCTATCCTGAAAAAACACCATCTCTTCTTCTGTGAAAGATGCCAGCAGGACCGCTGTTTTCCCAATCGCAATTTTACTCATCACTAACTCCATTTTCTGAATTTTAACTATTGACTAATAACTTACGTTAATTTTATGTTTCCTGATGGCTGGTGTCAACCACTTTGGAAAATTTTAGTATTCTAATATAGTAGTATGATACCCTGTTAAAGCGATAAAAAAAGCACCGCAAAGGCGCTTTACATTACTTATCTTCTATAGATTCCGCCAATTTGAAAAGAAAATCATAAATTAGAATAAAAGCATCTTTTATAGATAGGCTCTCCTTGTATCCTTCCAGGCCATTCAATGCGAAATTGAGGCTCCATAATCCTTCATTGCCGTCGAACATTAAATCGTATCCTGCATCATGAAGGCTCTGCTCAAGATAGTTTTTGATGGCCGGCCCCATCTTTTTTTGCAGTTTAAGGCCAAGCATGACATCGTAGGTCCCAAATACATCATCATTTTCAAAACTTACTGCATCGACACCGATCAAATCAAACCATTTCGATTCCATGTACATGAATTCATTTTTCCGGTCTTTAAAATAGGAGATTGGCTTCTCGAGGAAGTCGAATGATTCCTCACCAAGGAATTCCTCCGTTTCTTTGTCCCCTCTTTCAATATATGCACGATCAAAAAGGGTACCCGAATCTAAAACTTTTGCCTCTGTTCCCTCGAGAAGTCCTTGGCGTTCCGCATATTCTTTTACGACATTATGTAATTCGACAGGCCCATCTTGTGTTGTGAGATAATTCTCCACCTGGTTTTTCAGCATTTCATTACCCTCCATAATTGGTTAACTGTTATTTATATTGAATGGTTATTTTGGAAATAGCAAATATTCTTGATCATTATTCCCCAAATTTACTAAAGTTTTACGGAAGTATAGTCACATCCCCATACATTCCACTGCTTTTCCCCATATCCTGTTATTACACCACCATTCGAATGAAAGGAGAGGCGAATTCATGAATTATTATTACAAGGATGACCATCGGCCAGACGACCATGACCTCTGGCATTCCAAAGACAAAAATAAACAACGGAAACATGATCAGCATAAACAATGGGATAACTGGGATGACCACAAGGACCTCAAAAAACGCAAGGATAAGGATAAACACAAGGACTGGGACCATAATCACCATTACGAATCGGATGACTGGGACGACCATAGGGATTCCAAAAAATGCAAGGATAAGGATAAACACAAGGACTGGGACCATGATTTCCATTATGAATCGGATGACTGGGATGACCGCAAGGACCGTAAAAAATGCAAGGATAAGGATAAACACAAGGACTGGGACCATGATTTCCATTATGAATCGGATGACTGGGATGACCGCAAGGACCGTAAAAAATGCAAGGATAAGGATAAACACAAGGACTGGGACCATGACCACCATAACGAATCGGATGACTGGTTTGACCACAAGGATCGTAAAAAATGGAGGGGAAAAGATAAACACAAGGACTGGGACGATGATTTCCATGATTGCGGCTGTGAAAAAGACCATCACCATGAAAAACATTCCCATAATTGCGTTTGCAAAAAGGTAAGGGATATAAATGAAGCTCAGCATAAGGTATCAAAAAGGAAAAACGGCTGTGATGTCAGCTGCGAGCGTTCGATTCAGGAACTGCTGCAGCAAGGCAAGCATCCAAACTTTGATACCATTCCCTTTAAATTATTATGCGGTTGCAGCAAAGGTAACTGTGAGACATTTGTAGGTACCGGAGTAGTGAAGATCGATGGCTGTTTTTATGATATAAAATCTACCTTTTTCCGCGTTGTTGATTTTGTAAAAGGATCTAGCTGCTGCGCGATTCTCGAACTGCTTTGTCCTGAGAGATGTGAAGGAAAGCATCATGGCATTGAAGGCTTTATCAGAACAGGAGCTTGCTTTGAAGTCGATTTAAAAGATTTCGTAGGCATTACCTGCTTTCCCCCAGTCAAAGCCAAAAAAATGGACCCACATAAGCTCTTATGCTCTGGACGCGGGTGATCCCAATAGATTGAATGCCCCACTTATGTGGGGTTTATTTACTGTTAGTTCATAAATACCTATCAATTTCTCTTATCTGTACTTTTCGGTAAAAATATGTGAATGCCCCCTATCATTCGTCTATTCAATCATTGGTGTACTGGCATATACAATAGTAAGTCAAAAGAAAGGAGCAGAGTCAGACTGTTCCTTGAAGCTTTTGATATAAAAAAATAAGGAGTGAAAGAAATGAGAAAAAATACAGGCTGCAACACTTCCCATGGCTGCCCGCCACAGACTTCATGCGATAAGGCAAAAACGCTTCGTGTTGATTGCGACAGTGTATCTAATCCACCTACTGGGGTAGACCTCACATACCCGGTTGCTGATATCGATGTTTCTCTTGCGGTAGTAGATCTTCAGGTAGATGTTGAAAGTGATATTCATCTCCCAACACCAGCCCGAGAAATCAAGAACATGAAAAGGAATGTTTCCTTAACCCAGTGTAAGGCAATCATTTCTTCAATGAATAGCGGAACTGTCAAACTCTATGTCTCCGGTATTGTTCACAAAAATATCCAGTATATAGATCAATGCAGCGGATTTATGCGGGACCATAGTGTCGATGTGCCGTTTACATGTATTCAGGCAGTTGAAGTCTTCAATCAGCCTACTGAAGAAATTTTGAGCAATAAGAATTCTATTAGTGAAAGAAGGTTCATCGACAAAAAAGGTCTTGGTGCCGATCGTTGCACTTCGGGTGCCTTTACGGAAGAATATTTCAATGAGCCAATTAAATGCAAACTGCTCTATTCTTTCGTCAATGACATTGATCTTTTCAAGGACTTTGACAACTGGGGAAGATTCAGCCGCATCACCGAAAAGATGGAAGTCGGTTTAAAGATTAAATTACTGCAAAAGCAGCAGGTTAACCTGGATTATTGCAATGCTCCAGAACCAGAATATGACGAATCTTCTTCCTAAGACTAAGACTTCTATATGGTATTACAACCTGGAAGCATGAAGGACAGATGAAAGGTTTAAAGATTCGGAATCAAGAATAGCAAACAGGCAAGGGTGTCTCGTCTGAGGCACCCTTTTTAAATTTATTGTGAAAGTAGCTTTTGCAAGTCCAGGCATTGTTTCTGAAAAAGATCGATCTTCATCCGTGCAGTACCCTGGAACATGATTTTGTCTTGGTCAACAAATTGTTCATTCCAAACACAGTGCAGATTCGCTAAAGTGAAGTCCACCTTTTCCACTAAACTCTCTTTATATTCACGCGTAAATCCTGCTTCCATTCCCAGCGGGGAAGTGAACATATATTCTTTGCTGTGTTTTGAGGAAAGTTCGGGCTGATGAATCCAATTAACCGGGATGATTTTTTTCCATGGCAAGTGGATTTTTAGTGAATGCAAGGTCCCTAGATCGTCGTTATTTACATAATCCATAGTCAAAAGAAGGATTCCCTTCGTAAATAACTTTGCCGATGGCAGCAATACTTCTGCATCAAGTGATTGCAAAGAGCATCGAACATTTGATATAGAAGAGATGGGTCTTGAGAGCTTGAATGTATCAAATATGTCTATTTCGAGATCGACATCTGCCAACTGTAAAGGAAGCCTCACCTTAGTCCTTTCATACGTTTTATTAATTCCACGGTATGCAGCCGTTGCTAATTGGATAGGCTCTGATGATGACTCTTCATAGGATTCATTCGAATCCTGAAAATCAGGTTCAAAATCTGCATCTTCCTGAGACTCTTCGTTCATTCTGGGTTGATTGTAAGATTCTTGATCATGATTGAATTCGCTGGATTCCACTAATATTTCATTAATCTCTTCATCAGGACTTTCCTTGACTTCTTCCTGATCGATATCATCCGATTCGGCAACAACTGAAATATCCCTGTTGTCACTTGACTCGACCTCTATTTCATCCATCTGTAGTGTATTTTTCTGGGATGTCTTTTCTTCAACACTTTTAATTACCGGCGGAGAAAGTATCAAAGGTTTTCCCGAACCCTTTGAATCCCTGCTTGTTCGGTTATTGCTTAAATTGGTATTATTTCTATCATTCTCAAGACTTTCCGAACCTCTATTACGTCCTCCAGAGAGATTTCTCAAACTTCCGGTAAAAAAATTCATTTCTTGAAACATTCTATTGGTGTTATCCATCTTAACTGGATGGTTCTCCTCCAAATTGAAACCGATCCATGCCCTCCTTCCTATATAAAGGCAAAAGGGCATATACTATAGTTGCCTAGTATAATACCCCGTCTTTTACTGTTATTTATTCTGATTCGTCATAGCAATCAGGATCATTCGTTGCAGAAGATACCCGGATTTGCTGGTTTTGAAGAACGCGTACGGTAAAATCGATCACCATTTTTTCTTCAATTGTCTGGAAAAATCCTTCGTCGATCGGTGAAGAGGTTGGAAGCGGCTGACGGTCAATTGCCTCATCCCATTCAATAATTTGGCTGGAAACTAATTCACAGAACGGCAGTTCATTATAGTGCTGTGAGCTTTCCTGATGGAATTGGCTCAAGTCGCTGGTCAATAACTCATCTTTTTCCGGAAACCCTGTTGACAATGGTTTGGATACAAAGAAATCAAATTCCTTACGATTATTCACCTGCGGCATTACAGGGTGTGAAAGGAAGTTCTTGACTTCTGTCACAACTTGGAACGGAATATCTACTGTATAGGAATGCAAGTCAGAAGCTACTGATGAGGATGATGAAGCTTCAATCTCCTGGCTAGGGCTGGCATATTGGATGTTCTTCCTTACAAAACCTTTGATAAACAGCTTATTGGTCGGCAATAGCAATCGGCATTGAGTCAATTTAATTCTCTTTTTTATATCCTTAATTTCAAGCACTGGTTCTGGAAATTTAATTAACGTATCCAAATTCACGTGCAGCGTCAGCTCTGCAAGGACAACAGGAACTTTCGTTACGACCTTCCCTAAGCTTACATGTGGGTGATGATGCTTTGGTGTGCATTCAAAATGGTCTTTTGAAGGCTTACACTCATAATCGGGCTTTTTATTTTTATCTAATTCAAACATACATGGCTCCTCCTTAAACTCCTTAGAGTGAAGATGTTCTATCCTATGCATCCTGATTTATTGGGTCTAGGCGTATGCCCCCCCCTATGTGAGTTAAAAAAGGGCATGGACCTTTTTAAATCATTTATTTTCATAGCGATGTACTGGCCAGGAAAGAACTAAAAATTTTTTTTGATACTTTTTATACGTCAGGAATACGAGCAGCCTGAAGAAAATCGGCATATGTATAGAAGAGTCCATAAAAAATGGCGAAGACAATAGCCTTCGCCATTTTGTTTCTTATTAATAGTAGTGGTAGTTAGCCATTACCATTGTCGTCGCCATTTCCATTCAAGGCAACTTGCTGGTTCTGTAAAACTCTCACACGGAATTGAAGGAAAGTTTTTTCCACAATCTTGTGGAAGGTGCCTTCTTCAAATGGTGAATGATGTGGTGTTAAAGGTTGACGGTCGATAGCTTCGTCCCATTGAACGATGCTGCTGGATACCAGTTCGCAGAATGGAATCTGATTGTAGTTTTGAGTACTCACTTGATGGAATTGTGATAAGTCGCTGGATAGCAACTGATCCTTTTCTGGAAATCCATGTCCCAGGTTCTGTGCCCTGAAGAAATCGAATTCTGCACGAGTATTAACAACTGGATTTACTGGGGGAGTCAGGAAATCAGTGATAACCGTTACACACTCAAACGGTACGTCTACAGTAAGAGATCGCATTTCTGACGCTACACAGTCACTTGATGAATGAGGACATGGTGTTGCGTACTGAATATTCTTGCGAATGAACCCTTTGATGAATAATGGAATTCCTGTTGCAGCGTCTGAAGTAGGTCCTATAAGCAATCTGCACTGTACGATTTTTACTCTCTTCTTAATGTCCTTGATTTCCAAGACCGGATCCGGAAAATGGATATCGGCAACCAGATGATCTGAAACTGTAATATCTGCTAAAGTTACTGGAACATTGGCAGAAGGCACTAAACCCGGTGTAGGTACGTTGACACACTCACTTCTGGATGCAGACTGATTTACATTTACACATCCATGCTTACCTTTATGGTCATTAGTCATTTTTGTTCCTCCTTTTAAAATTTCTTGTACAATTTATCCTATTCTTTCTAGATTTTTTGGACTAGATGAATCAATCAGAACAAACGCGGATTTTTTTGGTTTTATCATGCTTTTTCTTTATTTCTTCCTTTTTCTATTTCTATTGGGTACTTGCACAATGGAACATACCTTTTGCATAGGATTCAAAAGGAGGAGGATGAAATGAACAATTATAATTATCTTGCAGTCGACATAGGCAACAGCTGGTATAAGGTTCTGGCCTCTGATGATGGGCAGTTGAGCGAATACCAAATGCCAAACGCAATCGCGCTATACGATGATGAGTTTTATGAAAAGCCCTATGACGAAGAGGATATTGAACTCGAAGAAAATTTGATCGTAGAGATAAAAAGCCCGGCGGTCACAAACAAAAGGGAAATCTTTTACGCAGGAAAGGCTGCCGCAAGACAGAGGAATGTGAGCCTGACCTCAAGCAATAATCAAAAAGCAGACGAAGACCGGACCTATATCCTTTTATTCGCCGCTGCAGCCTATCATGCTTCCAACTTAAATCCGGAGGACATTGAAATAAGCTACTGTGTGGACCAATTAGCTGTATCACTTCCTACAACTCAATATAAGGAAAAAAAGGAATTACTTAAACAGCGTTTAATTGGCAGCCATACCATCACCCTTCATAAGGTACCCGGCATTTCCGAACCTAAAGAACTGATCGTCAAGCTTGAGATAAAAGATGTGATTGTCGGTGCAGAAGGAGCATGTGCATATCTAGGGTTAATACGTGACATTGACACACTCGCCATTAAGGATGACGGTCTCGTGAAAGATTCCAGGAAAGGAGTCATCATTGGTGACCTGGGCGGTGATTCGGTGGACTTTGTCGGCATCAAAAACAGCAAGCCTGTGGCGTCGGTTGAAGGTGACCATTTTGGCATTAATCTGTTCCTGGATACAGTCATAAAGAAGGTAAGCAAGAATGAACTCTATACCTTCGATTCCAGGTCTGAACTCGAGGAGAAACTTTCAGCAGGACAATCAGAGTGGTATGTTGAACCTTTTGCAGGTGTCAGGAAAGATATAAGCAAGTACGTTATCCCTCAACTCAGAATCATGGCAATCAAATACCTTGAGCATTTTGACCGTGCAAGGAGCAGTTCCAGCGAAATCAAGGGGGCGTCCCGCTATATTGCAGTGGGCGGTGCAGCTAAACTTGCACAAAAGCAAATACAGGAAGCAGCGGTAAGATGGGCTGACAAAGGGCGACCGATTGAACTGACTTTTCCTGAGAACCTGGAAAAACTGAATGTCTTCGGACTCATGATTCTAGCCAAAATGAATCAAATTAAGAAACAACATGAGAATACCGAGGAACTAATTCCCATTGAAGGGTGATCGGTATGTCAAACACCTATACGGATTATGTTAATAAAGTTGCGATAACAGTTCCTGATCGATATATTGACGTCAAAACCGGCGAATCTTATTCAATATCACCAAAGGTAATTGAACAAATTGAATACCATGCAGAAAACAATTCTTTGAGCCATCTCGTCCTTGCTGCGCTCCATCATTACCTTACTCCTAAGCCTGCGGTGAATGGGGGTTCTGCTGAAATCCTCCAGCAGCTCGCTGACATCCGGTCGATACTTGATAATGGCTCTTTTTTCATTCAGCCATCTGTAAAATCAAGGGGTACAAAAGAGCAAACTGAGGCAGCTAAATTGCTCGATATGAAGGAAGTTGAGGACATCCTTGATGCATTCGGGGGCTAAATATACAAAGAAAGGACGGTACTTATGTACTCGTCCTTCACTGTTTGAAGTAGTAGGTATTTGTTTTATACTCAACAGGTTTTTTTAGCAGCCGCTTCAAACCCCACCTATTGTCATTCTGGAAATTCATTGTTGAAGAGCGCCGGAAACGATGGAAAGCAGTTTAGGATAATGATGGACGTAGAATTCAAGATCAGAGGCATCGGCTTTTTTATTATAGAAATCAATGATTCTGTGGACCGCTTCTTTTTTGTGATGAACTGGTATGTGGAAAAAATCGATAATTGGTGAATAAGTACCATCCCCCGCTGGAAGCAGATACCCCAAAAGTAAGTCATGGTCCCCAGGATGATGGTATATTTCATTATAGATGGCAACCAGCCTCTCCTTCATGCGCAATACATCATGGACAACGAGCAAACGGTCACCATAAAATTCATTAATTATGTAAAATCCCGGTGATGCGTATTTCCATTCACTGATGATTCTGTGGATTCTGGGATTCCTTCTGCTTTTGTATTCAGGTGAATTTAGATATTGCTCTAAGATTGTCTTCTTTGTGTCAGGGAGGTGATGGCAAAACACTGCCCAGGAAATAAAATGAGGAATTAATGAAGAGGCTATTTTTTCAGGTATTTGTTCTGTTTCAATGAAATCATCAACTAAATGAAGTAAATATTCACCAAAATATTCATTGGCGAAATAAAACAATTCCTCTATTTCCTCAAATGCCTGATCTTTTAATCGTTCCTGTATGGAAATTACTTTTTGATCCGTGACCATACATATAACTCTCCTTTCAGTTAATATAAACCACCCCCTTATCTTACCATGCAAAAAAATACTCGCACGGGTAATATTTGTCTGGATTTTTACAAATCTCAGCCTGCTAGAACATGCTCATATCGTATTTAGCAGACATCATTTCCAATAGCTTGATACCGCCAATGCTGTTGCCCTTTTCATCAAGTGCCGGCCCTAGAATGCCAATTCCAAACCTGTTCGGTACTGAGCCCATGATACCGCCAGATACTCCGCTCTTCGCAGGAATCCCAACCCTGACTGCGAACTCTCCAGATGCATTATACATTCCACAAGTGACCATAAAGGTCTTGCATAGGCGAGCCACATGTGCAGGAATCAGCCTGCGGTTGGTGACAGGCTCCAAACCGTCCATTGCAAAGACACAGCCAATACGTGCAAGGTCAAGACAATCCATTTCAATCGCACATTGCTTTGTATACACCATCAGCAGTTCTTCTACATCTTCATCGATGACGCCATGCTGCTTCAAAAAATAACTTAAGGCTCTGTTCAAGTCGGAAGTTTCGAATTCGGAATCGGCGATTTCCTTGGAATATCCGATTGAGGAATTGCCGGCAAGATCCTGGATAAAAGTCAGGATTCGATTGAACCTGTCATCCGCATCCTCCCCTTTTATCATATGTGTCACCGCAAGGGCTCCAGCATTAATCATCGGATTCAGAGGTTTGGATGGACTGAATTCCAGCTTGACGATTGAATTGAATGGGTCACCTGTTGGTTCATACCCCACTTTATCAAACACTGCTTCTTCCCCATAATCCATCAGCGCCAGTGCAAGTGTCAGAACTTTGGAGACACTTTGCAATGAGAGCTTTTGCTGGATATCACCAGCGGATACACAGGTTCCGTCATCATGGAAAATAGCGACTGATAGCTCCTCACGATTGGCTTTTGCCAGTGCAGGAATATAATCTGCAACCTTGCCGCCAAATGTGTAATGTTTTGCTTTTTGAACGAGTTCATTCAATTCATCAGTTGTTCTGCATGGCATACTCTACTCCTCCGAATCTTATCGCATTATTAATCTTAGTAATAGAAAAAGGCAATGAAAGGACCATTGCCTGAATCGCCTTAAAATCTTCCCGATCTTAAAATCGAATAAATAATCAATAAAAACATACCGAACGCTATGAAGAATCCTATTTCTATAGCAGGTACGCTAGTCAATATCGTATTATTCCCAAAAGTCGCTCCTACTATCAAACCGAGGACTACAATACTGAAGGCGAGCAGCGTAAGGCTAAAAGAAACCTGGTTGCTGATCCGATCGAATTTATTGAGGATCCGATTGATTTCCGAAAGGCTGATTTCAAATTTTAAATCGCCTTTGGATGCCTTGTCCAGGACATTTTCAACTTGATTTGGGATATTAACAAATGTATCTGATAAGTCTTCTGCTTGATTCAAGAGCCTTTTCCCCATCTTGATCGGATCATAGCGTTCCCTCATAAGCTGTTCTCCATAAGGTTTTGCAATCTCGATCATATCCAGGGTTGGATCCAGCTCAGAAATGATCCCTTCTATTGTGATCAGGGCTTTACCCATCATCGTCATTTCCTTTGGGAGGATAATCCGGTGTTCCTGGGCAGCCGCAAATAGCTCCTTGACCGTCAATCCTAGACTCAGGCCATCTTTGGATGAGAGTTCTACTGTTTTCCTGATGCCATCCACGTGGTCATAAAAGTGCTGTTCATCTATGTCGGATGGAACATATGCCATCCGGAATATCGCCTTGACAATGCGATGGGTATCCTGCTGGATGATTCCCATCATCATCGAAGCGGAATGGTATCTCATACTTGCCGAAAGCCTTCCTACCTGGCCAAAGTCAATAAACACCAGCTGCTGTTTTTCCAGGCTATAGAGGATATTACCCGGATGCGGGTCCCCATGAAAAAATCCTTCTTTAAGAATTTGAGTTATAAATGCACTTACCAGTAAATCTGCAATTTTTCGTTTTTCTTCTTTTCCTGCAACCATTGCGTTTAACTCATTCAGTTTGATTCCTTCAGCCTTTTCCATGGTGAGAATTTGGGTTGTGGAGTAATCATGGAAGATTAGCGGAACTTTAATTGAGTCACAATCCTCAAATTGCAGTTGAACCATATCTGTATTCCGGGCCTCTTCAGAATAATCCAGTTCCCTTCTGATTGATTCAGAAAGTTCCTCAACCATATCCGTTATGTTATAATACTGCGCCCAGTCGTATCGCTGTTCGATTAGTTTTGCAAAATCCCTTAAAATCTCCAGGTCAGTAAGCACAATATTCTTGATCCCCGGACGCTGGACTTTGACCATGACTGATTCTCCACTGTGTAAAACGGCTTCATGAACCTGTCCGATAGAAGCTGCGGCGACATAATCTTCATTGAAAAAATGAAAGATTTCAGTAACAGGCCTGCCAAATTCATGCTTGATCTTCTTTTTTATTTCTTCTACCTGGACGGGTGGTACCTGATCCTGGAGCAGTTCCAATTCCTTTACAATTTCATCGGGCAACAGGTCACTCCTAATGCTGAGAAGCTGTCCAAGCTTGATAAAGGCCGGGCCCAATTCCTCCAGCATACAGCGGATGCGATAACCCATTTCCTGTGTATTACCATCTTTCACTTCTGCTTTTACTTTATCTTTTAGCGATAGAATATGGAAAAGGCCGACTTCTTCCAAAACATAGCCAAATCCATATTTCACAAATAAGGAACCAATCTCCTTGTATCTATTTAAACGTCTCAAACGGTCCGTCAACATTCCATCACCTGCTGCTATTCAATGTCTTTTGAAAAACCAGGTGGGACATTCTCCATCCCATTCTCCGCCTGGTCGAATTCTGTATTCATTTTATTTTTGCGATTCAATGAAACTTCTTCCTTCAATAATGCAAGCTGGGCCTGGACAACATCTAATTCTTCTTTTGTCACAAATCCCCATTCGCTCAGCTGGCTTCTTGCCATCTTTTTAAATTCATCATTCCATTCCTCACTTTTATTTTCACCTTTTTTAAAAAGTTCATCAAAAATCGTATCAGCCTCTGTCTGTGTCATACTTCCTTTTTCGACCAGCTTCATGATTGTTTCATCAATTTTTTCCTTTCCTGCAACCGCGGCTCCAAGCCCAAGTAAAAAACCACTTTTTAGAAAATTATTCATTGATAAGGCCCTCCAATATAAAATATATTTACTTATCTAATACCCAAAAACCAGGGACAATTACCCTTTTACATAAAAAAAGCAGCTGGCTCGATAAAACCAGGTGCTTGGATACTTTGGATTGGTACATATTTTTTAAGGGAACTAACTCTATTCTGGCGGTGTTGTGTCCGAACCTGCACCTACTTCGGACATTTTCTTCATGGTCAGCCGACGTTTTGTCCGAACTTCCACCTGCTTTGGACATTTTCTTCATGATCTGCCTACGCTTTGTCTGAACCTACCTCTTCTTCGGACATTTTCTTCATGATCTGCCGGCGTTTTGTCTGAACCTACCCCTTCTTCGGACATTTTCTTCATGATCTGCAGCAGTTTTGTCCGAACTTGCACCTACTTCGGACATTTTCTTCATGATCTCCCGGCGCTTTGTCCGAACTTCCACCTACTTCGGACATTTTCTTCATGATCTGCCGGCGTTTTGTCCGAACTTCCACCTACTTCAGACATTTTCTTCATGATCTCCCGGTGTTTTGTCCGAACTTCCACCTACTTCAGACATTTTCTTCATGATCTGACTACGTTTTGTCTGAACCTACACCTGCTTCGGACATTTTCTTCATGATTTGCAAGCATTTTGTCCGAACTTACACCTGCTTCGGACAATTCCTCCATGGTCTACGGGCGCTTTGTCCGAACTTCCACCTGCTTCGGACATTTTCTTCATGATCTGCCGACGTTTTGTCCGAACCTGTACCTGCTCCAGTGACAGCCAGGTGTTTTGACAAAACTTCTATCCACTTTAAAACAAACACACCTCTCCAACACTATCTAAACTATATCGGCCTTATCAAGATAAGCCCAGTTTTGGGGAGCCCGGAAGCTTAGTTGCCAGTAGGTTGCTCCATTCAATCCATATAAATCAATCAGCCTGTATTTCTCGATATAGCTGCGGATATCTTCAAACCAGACGATGTGTTCCTCCGTTCCTCTCCAGTACCTGAACCAGGGTGACTTTGCTGCTGAATCATATTGAATGACTGAACCTGTTGAGATGGCAAGATTTTGCGCATCCAGCACGGAAAGGGCACGAAACTGAGTAGAGGATACTATTTTGTCATGTCCATATAGCGGAAGGCCAATCTGTAACTTTTCCCGAGGGATAAGGGTCAATGAATATCTGACAACGAGTGCGATCCACCAAAGCGGCGAAACTGGATCCGGCGGACCGCTCGGATACCCATAATCAATCGTCATCACAGCGACGATATCAGCAATCTCACCGATTTTCTTATAATCATAAGCTCCTATGATTGGATTGGAAGGTATATCTTCAGTCTTTGCATGGACATTCACATGCATGATAAGACTGCCCATTGCTGTTTTCAGTTCCTTGAGGAATGTATTGAAATCCTCTCGCTGAGGAGGCGGAATAAATTCCAGGTCTACGCTGATCCCCCGGTATCCTCTTTTTAAAGCGAGATTGACCAGGCTTGCCACAAGATTCCTTCGATATGCTGGCGATGACAGAACTCTTCCTGCAAGTTCTTTACTAAAACCTGCGGATGTTGTATTTTGAACCATTAACAACGGAATGATATTCAATTCATTGCTTTGAATGACGATAGGGACATCATCACCTGTTACATACGCATATCCTTCTTCTGTGAAGGAAAATGCTGCAACTGCCAGGTAAGTAAGGTGAGGTGCAATTTCTGCTAAATCGTTCAGGAATGTTGGAGAAGAACCAGGGACGATAAATCCTAAAGTGGAGAACTGTGGTTTGATAGGAGAAGGTATGTTGATGTTCTGGCCAATATATAATCTGTTTGGATCCAGACCGGGATTGGCATTTAGTATATTGTTTATACTTGTATTGAATTGCAGCGAAAGTTTCCACAATGTGTCACCGGCTTTAATTTTATAAAACCTGATGATCGGTTGCTTGTCTGGTATGTAAAGGGCAAGTCCTGGAACGATAAAATTTGCCGAAGGAAGACCATTAACTTCCACTATATTTTGAATCGTTACCCCATGCGTTTTGGAAATGGACCAGAGGTTTTCTCCTGATTTCACGATGTGGACAGCCATTTAATCACACCTTTTTTATTTTATCCTTCTTTTATCATATGGCTGTTGTTCTGTTATATATTACTTTCGTTTTCCAAAGAAGCAGGGCTTAAACAACTAAGCCCTGCTGATAATTAATCATCTCCACCGGTCCTTTGGAGCACTGCGTTTCCTGTATCTTGCAGCATGACAGGCATCACATATCTGGTAAGGAGAGTCAGTGTGGATTCCCTTCCCGCAGTGCCTGCATTTCTTTTTATAATTTTTCACCTCTGCCTTTAAGAACTCATGTACTTCATCACTTAACTCTGTACGGACCCTTTCCCAATAAATAGCCTCTGTTTTTCTTCCCAGTTTATATAAAAACAAAAGGTGGAGTCCGATCGCTTTATAAGAAAGCTCGAGCTCTTCAAGACTGGCCGTTTTTACAGGAGGTTCAGGCAGCTCATATCCAGCAACAATCGCCTTGATCGTTTCCAGCCACTGTTCGATAAGCGCTGGCTCTCTCGATGAAAAAGGAAGATGCAGGAATCCGTATAGCTCCATCATTGGCAGCCTTGCCTCGATTTCGGTGTCCCTCACGTATTCATAAAGTTCTCTTTCTTCAGACAGAGAAGCTTTGTTTGTGCCCTTTGGGCTCTCGAACTGATCCCATAATTCGAAGAATACAGCCAGCGTTCGATGATACTTCTGGAACCTTTCAAAAATGGCTGAAGTAGGTGCGATAGAAAAGGTCTCTACAAGTTTATCCTCTTTTTCAAGCAGCCTGGACATCAAGTCAATTTCTGAAGTGAAAGCCACTCTGCCTACATTGTAAATTCCCTTTCTTCCTGCACGGCCAGCGATTTGCTTGATTTCCTGGGAAGTCAGCCTCCTTCTCCTCGTTCCATCAAACTTTTCATTTTCAAGGAAGACGATTCTCCTGATCGGCAAATTCAATCCCATGCCAATAGCATCAGTAGCTACAACGACACTTGTTTCTCCGTTGATGAATCGATCTATTTGCTTTTTCCTTGTTTCTGGCGGCATACTGCCATAAATCATGCTGACCTGGCGGCCGCTGTTTTGCAATTTAGCTGCATTTTCAAGCACCTGTTTCCGTGAGAAACAAACCAGTGCATCGCCCTTCTTGGTATTCTTAAGGCTGAATTCCTTGTTTTCGACCTGGAGAGGAATTTCCCGGGTGTATTCATATATTTCTGCCACCCCATCATCGAGAAGATCCATCATCATTGCCTTGATATTTTTGCTGCCTATGATATGAACTTCCTCCGCATTTGCTTTTGTAATTGCTTTAAACCAGGAGAAGCCACGGTCCTTATCAGCAATCATCTGGGATTCATCAATGACCACTACATGGTAAAAGTCTTTTTCATGGAACATTTCAACTGTACAGGAAATATGGTTTGCACCTGAAACTGGTTTCTCTTCTTCCCCTGTCTTTAATGAGCATGGAACGCCCTCAGCATTTAATTTTTCGTATACCTCAAGTGCAAGCAACCGCAGAGGAGCGAGATAAAGGCCGCTTTTTGCTTGTTTCATCCGTTCAAGTGCCTGGTGGGTTTTGCCGGTATTGGTTTCACCGATATGCAAAATGTACCGGACATTGCGCCTGAGTGAAGGGTTGTATTCCCTGCCGAAAATATCTTCCATCATTCGGGCTTCTTCTTCTCTTTTCCTTTCAAGTTCTGCCTGTTCTTCCACCCTCCTGCGCTTTCTTTCTGCCAGGTCCTTTTCATAAATTTCCTGATGAGTTTCATAATCAAATGTAATATCCTGCAACCTTAAAAGATCACTGATATACTCTTCCTGAAGCTTATACATGAAACCGTCAATATAAATTTCGGCCAAATCACTGATGCTTCTCCAGATCTCAGGAATAGATAATGAATCGTCGAATGCAACTTGATAACCGTTGATTAATTCCTGGTCAAGACATTCCAGCACCTTCTCTGCTGCTATGCCTGAAAAATATTCCAGTACCGCTTTTTCGAAATGATACTGGTAGGTTTCATACTCAAAATAATACCGGCCCCAGTGAGAGGTCTGATGAATTTGCCCTGTCAGCTCATCAAAAAAATCGGCCATTGTCCTGTAGTCTTCTGTGTTGAACGAACCAATCACCGTCAATTTTTCCTCGAGCATGAATGTGTCTATATCCTTGTATTTTGATTCTTCCTGAAAAATTCTTTTAAGCTCGACAGCCATACTATGTCTGATTCTTAAATAGGCAAGTTCCTGGAAATCATTTAAAACTGTCTGGGCATGTTGATAGATCGTTTCAATGATTTTGGCCTTTTTTTCAAGCAAGCGATCTTCTTCCTTTTTCTTCAGGAACTTCTTTCTTGATTGCTCGTACAAATCAGGCCAGTTGTCCTCACTGATGGCCGAAGCAATCCAATCTTTCGGGTCAAAAGGCTGATAGCTTCTTATTTCATTCCTGAAAAGCTTATTGATGAGTTTACGGTCGACACCTTCAACAATATAATCCCGCTCACTTAAAAATTCCTTTTTATCACGCTTTGAAAAGTCATTTGTCGATTTCGTCAGCCAAACATTCAGCCAAATCTGGTTAATATATGTGGCTCTTGTTTTCAGGTATTCTTCCAATTCAGGAAGACTCTCTTGTTCGCCAAGGAATTTCGCAATGTCTTCCATGACCTTATTTTTCGTATTCTCAACTGCTTGCTGATAAATTGTTTCAATTTGTTTCATATCTGATCCCCTCAAGATTGCCTAATATAAATAAAAGGCCGCACAATTGGAATGTGCGTCCCTTCCATATCCTATACTCTGTAAAATCAGAGGAATGGGGTGTTACTATGCCTGCTTTACCTTTAACTTCTTCATTACCCTAGTAGAAATTTTCTTATCATCCTTCGTAACAGACTTCGGTTTATAAGGCGATACAGGTTTAATCCCATCGTTATTTTCAATACTTAGAATTTCAAGGTAAAATGCTGTACTCTCCCGATTGCCATTTAAATATCCCCTGAGGATTTTCATTTTCTCCGGAGTCCCTGTAAAATCACCTTGATAGTCCCATTCTATTTCATTTTCATATCTCGAATCCATCTTTTCCTTTAATGCAAAAGCCTCTGACAATGCATCCTCAGGTGTCGAAAAATAGGATTTCGTCCTCCTAAGCCCCTTCTTTTTGCTGCCATCTCCAGCTTTTGCCTGATATAGTTTGATTAACATCTTCCTCATCCTCTCTGGTTTGGTCTCACGCCTTCTCATGGTAAGTCGAAACACCAGAAGACCCGAGGAATTACATATAATTCTAGTATACCCTTTTTCCCATCAGTTACCTATTAATAAGGAAATAAGCATTCAATAAACTTCTATAGTGACTATAAATAACTTCTGTCGGTCAGCCAAAATTAAAAAATAAAGGAGCGTGGTTTTGACACACGCTCCCATAACTCACTATTTAGCTGTTACAACTTCTTTTTCATTATTTTTTTCGTGACGGATTGTTGCCTGTGCAGCTGCAAGTCTTGCAAGCGGCACCCGGTAAGGAGAGCAGCTGACGTAGTCAAGTCCAGCATTATAGCAGAATTCAATCGAACTCTTCTCTCCGCCATGCTCCCCGCAAATTCCAGTCTTCAAACCAGGCTTTGATTTTCGGCCCAGTTCCACACCTGTCTCCACCAATTTGCCCACTCCCTCGCGATCAAGGACAGCAAATGGATTTTCAGGAAGGACTTTTTGCTCGATATATGCCTGAAGGAATTTGCCCTCTGCATCGTCACGGCTGTATCCGAAAGTCGTCTGTGTCAGGTCATTCGTCCCAAATGAGAAGAAGTCTGCTTCCTCAGCAATCTGATCAGCAGTCAGGGCTGCACGCGGGATTTCAATCATCGTTCCCACTGTATATTCGAACTCCTTGCCTGTTTCTTCTTTTATACTAAGTGCTGCTGCATTTACAAGTTCACGCATTTCTTTCAGTTCATTCACATGGCCGACTAGCGGAATCATGATTTCAGGCTTCGCCTCGATTCCTTTATCAGCCAGTTTCGCTACTGCATAAAAGATTGCTCTAGCCTGCATTTCATATATTTCAGGATGGATCATTCCAAGTCGGCAGCCGCGATGGCCAAGCATCGGATTAAACTCATCAAGCTGGCGCACTTTCTTCAGCAATGCTTCTTTTTCCTTAAGTTCCTTTGATTCCGGGTCTAAGATTTGAAGTTTTGTAATCTCCACCAAAAGTTCTTCTTTATCAGGAAGGAACTCATGCAATGGAGGGTCAAGCAAGCGAATCGTTACAGGCAGTCCCTGCATCACTTCCAGAATTCCTTCAAAATCTCCCTGCTGCATCGGCAGGAGTTCATCCAAAGCAGCGTTCCGCTCTTCAAATGTTTCTGCCAGGATCATCTTCTGAACAATCGGCACCCTTGCAGCGTCCATGAACATATGCTCTGTACGGCAAAGACCAATGCCGCCAGCTCCAAATTCCAGAGCTTTCGCGGAATCCTCAGGATTATCTGCATTCGCGCGGACGCCAATTTTACGCTCCTCATCTGCCCATGACAGTAATAATTGGAACTCCGCAGATAACTCAGGTTCAATCATCGGGATTTCGCCGAGCATGATTTCTCCTGTTCCCCCATCAATCGTGATGATATCCCCATGGTTCACGGTAATTTCACCGACTCGGAACTGCTTTTCGTGTAAATCGATTTTCATCGCTTCGCATCCGCAAATACATGCTTTACCCATTCCGCGAGCAACTACTGCAGCGTGACTAGTCATACCGCCACGGCTGGTTACGACAGCCTGGGCGGAAATGATGCCATGGATATCATCAGGAGTGGTTTCGGGACGCACCAGGATGACCTTTTGGCCTTCATTTGCCAGCAGCTCTGCTTCATCTGCATCAAAAACAACCTTGCCAGTTGCTGCACCAGGTGATGCAGGAAGGCCTTTAGCCAGCTGGTTGCGTTCATAATTCTCGTCAATCCTGCGGTGAAGTAGCTGGTCAAGCTGTTCAGGATCAACACGGAGCAGGGCAGTCTTTTTATCAATGATTCCTTCTTTCACAAGTTCTGTTGCAATACGGATAGCAGCCTGCGCGGTGCGTTTCCCTGTACGTGTCTGAAGGATGAAAAGCTCACCGCGTTCAACAGTAAATTCAATATCCTGCATGTCCTCGTAATGCTGTTCAAGCCGGTTGCAAGTGTCAACGAATTGCTGATAAACAGCAGGCATTTCATCTTTTAATGTCTGGATTGGCTGAGGAGTCCGTATGCCTGCCACAACATCTTCTCCCTGAGCGTTGATCAAGTATTCTCCATACAGAATGCTTTCGCCTGTGGATGGGTCCCTAGTAAAAGCAACACCAGTTCCTGAATCGTCTCCCATGTTCCCGAATACCATGCTCTGGATATTTACCGCTGTGCCTAAATGTGATGGAATTTTGTTCAAACGGCGGTAAACAATCGCCCGTTGATTGTTCCATGAGTCAAAAACTGCGTTGATCGACAGGAATAGCTGCTCTTTTGGATCCTGCGGAAACGGCTTCCTCGTATGCTTTGTCACGATATTCTTATATCCTTCGATTACTTCCTTCCAATCTTCTGCAGTCATCTCAGGGTCTGAATTATAGCCTTTCGCTTCTCTTGTTTCTTCCAGTAATCGCTCGAAGAAGAAAACATCAACATCGAGGACAACATCACTGAACATCTGAATGAAGCGGCGAAAGGAATCGTACGCAAAACGCGGGTTGTTTGTAAGCTTCGCCATTCCTTCAACTGTCTCATCATTCATGCCAAGGTTCAGGATTGTATCCATCATTCCCGGCATTGAGAATACTGCGCCAGAGCGTACAGAGACTAGCAGGGGATTCTCCGGATTACCAAGTTCCTTTCCAGTTTTCTTTTCAAGCTCACCGAGTGCTTCGAGAACCTGTGCCTGAACTTCTGCCGGGATAGTCTTCCCCTCATCGTAATAGGAGTTGCACGCTTCTGTCGAAATCGTGAATCCGAAAGGTACCGGAAGACCGATACGTGTCATTTCCGCCAGGTTTGCACCCTTCCCACCCAGTTTTTCTTTCATTCCGCTGTTTCCTTCATTAAAAAGATACACAAATTTAGACATTCGCTTAACTCCTCTCACTTTTTAGAATATCAAGTATCAGTCCTGCTGTTTCTTCAATGGCCTTATTGGAAACATTGATGACCGGGCAGCCAACACGTTTCATGATTTTTTCAGCGTAATCCAGCTCTTCGAGAATTCGCTCATAGCTGGCATAATTCGCCCTGGCTCCAAGTCCGAGCGCCTTCAGCCTTTCCGTCCTGATTTCGTTCAGCTTATCCGGTGAAATGATCAAACCTACACATTTGCTTCTTGGAATCTGGAATAATTCATCCGGCGGTTTGACCTCCGGTACGATCGGTACATTGGCTACTTTGTAGCGCTTATGTGCCAGGTACATTGACAATGGGGTTTTCGATGTTCTGGAAACACCGACCAAAACAATGTCTGCCCTCAATATCCCGCGCGGATCACGGCCATCATCATACTTTACGGCAAATTCGATGGCTTCGATCTTGCGGAAATATTCATCGTCCAATTTACGCATCATGCCGGGACGATGGTTAGGCTCTTTGTTGAACTTCTTTTCAAACGCGTTCATAAGTGGATTCAACAAATCAACTGCGTAAATCCCCTCTTCTTTTGCTCTCCGGTCCAGATAGGCTTTTAGGGCGGGTACGACAATGGTATATGCGATGATTGAATGTCCTTGCCTGGCCATCATCAAAATGTCCTCAATGTCTTCCTCATCCTCAACATATGAATTCCTTCTTATATCAACCTGCCCGCCGTTAAACTGTGTTGCCACAGCTTTAACTACAAATTCTGCTGTTTCCCCGACTGAGTCGGATACCACATAGACAACTTCCTTCATATCCAAAGTGCGCTCACTTCCTAGACAGATTTTTGCTCTGCGATTTCTAAATATACCTTGGTTATCGTTGTTTTGGTTATTCGCCCGATAACCTCATATGAATCGGGGTTGCTGCTGAGTTCACGTACAACAGGGAGAGAATCGATTCTATTCGTCACCAGTTTCCTGGCAGCCTGCAGCAGCGTTTCTTCAGGTTTTACCGTTATGATGTTAGGCATCCTCGTCATGATGACGCTTACAGGAAGATCTTCGAGGTTCTTGTTTCCAATCGCAGCCCTCAGTAAATCCTTTCTCGAAATGACTCCAGCCAGGCAACCCTCTGAATCAACAGCATACAAAGTCCCGACATCCTCAAGGAACATCTGGACGATCGCATCATATACAGAGGAAGATTTTTGCACCACAATTGGATGGCCTTTATAATCCTTCACCTTCAAATTCAGTACCTCTGTCGGTTCGAATAATCTCTCTTTATCCTTATTGAAAAAATAGCCGACTCTTGGCCTCGCTTCAAGACTTCCTGCCATTGTAAGGATTGCCAGATCGGGACGAAGGGTTGCCCGTGTCAGCTTCAGTTTTTCGGCAATCTGCTCCCCGGTAATCGGGCCATCCTCTTTTACAATTTGAACGATTTCTTCCTGCCGTTTTGTTAGTTTAATAGAACTCACCACCAACGTACCCCCAATAATAATTATGTAACATTATCAAGGATTTTTTAAATGTGTTATCCTTATTAATTTATAGTATATAACATTTAATGAAAAATCAAAAGAAAAGGTTTTAATTTTTATAGTTTTCTTTTAAAAATGCTGCCTTTAAATGGTTTATCACTGTTATTAGGTTTGGAATTAGGTCATACTGTTTAAATTTCCGCATCCTCTTAAACACTTCGATGTCTGTATAATACAAAAAATCCCCTGTAACACTACCCAGGGGATTCTAGCTATAGGCCTTATACATTCAATTCGAGTGTCACAGGACAGTGGTCGCTGCCCATTATTAAACATTCTGCTCCTGCTTGATGAATGGCAGGCGCCAGTTTTTCTGAAACAATGAAGTAATCAATGCGCCAGCCTATATTCCTTTCTCTCACTTTACTCATATAAGACCACCAGGTGTATACATCCTTGGCATCAGGATAAAGGTATCGGAAAGAATCAACAAAACCACTGTTCAGGAGTTGAGTCATCTTCCCGCGTTCTTCGTCGGTAAACCCGGAATTCCCTCGATTCGATTTAGGGTTTTTCAGGTCGTGGTCATGGTGGGCGACATTCAGGTCTCCGGTCAGGACAACTGGCTTTTCCTTTTCCAATTCGAGCATGTAATCCCTAAGCTTGTCTTCCCAGGATAAACGATAGCCGAGGCGGGCAAGATCACGCTGAGAGTTCGGCGTATAAACATTGATAAGATAAAACTGATCAAACTCAACGGTAATTGCCCTGCCCTCATGATCATGTTCGGCTGATCCGATGCCGTATTTTACTGATATAGGCTTTTGTCTGGTGAAAACAGCGGTACCAGAATACCCTTTCTTTTCAGCATAGTTCCAGTACTGGTGATACCCTTCCATTTCAAGGCTTATCTGGCCTTCCTGCAGTTTGGTTTCCTGAATGCAAAATACATCCGCCCCCGCATCCCGGAAGAAATCCAAAAACCCTTTCCGGGCACAAGCCCTTATGCCGTTCACGTTCCATGATACTAATTTCATAAACCACTTTCTCCTCGATTATTATTCTGCCTTGCAGAAAACTTGTATTCTCCTATTCTAACAGTCTTCGATCAGCGATTCTAATACTGCGATTCCCTTAACAATATCTTTAACCCGAGCGTTGGCAAATGAAAGCCGGAAGTGCAGGCTTCTTTGGTTCGTGTAAATCCTGCCGGGATTGATCAGCACCCCATTCGCAAGTGCCTTGCGGTATAAGTCAGCCAAAGAGATTTCCTGCTTTATTTTAACCCATATGAAAAAACCGCCTGCAGGATGTTCCCACTCAGCATATCGGCTCAAGTGCTGTTCCAGTGCTTGCAGCACTGCATTCCTCCGTATTTTCAGATGCTTCCTGACCTCTGTGACATGCTTCTCGTAAAGTCCGCTTGAAAGCCATTCTGCCGCTGCTCTTTGGGAAAGGGAACTTGTGCCATAGTCTGTTTGCATTTTCAGGTCTGCCAGGCGGTCAATGACAGCTTCAGGGCCTACTAGCCACCCAATTCTCAATCCCGGATTCAGGCTCTTTGACAGGCTGCCTAAGTATAAAACATTGCCATGCCTATCGTGGGATTTGATTGGCATAGGGGGAGGACTGTCGAGCCATAAATCACCGTACACATCATCTTCAATTATTGGGATCTGGGCATTTTCCGCCAAACTCAACAATTCCCGTCTTCTTTTTTCCCCCATCAATGCCCCTGTTGGATTATGGAAGGTGGGATGACAATAAAGCACTGAGTTCTTGCTTGGGTGGATCTTTTCTATCTTCCCGGGAATGATGCCCTCATGGTCAATCGGAACTCCCTGAAGCTGCATTCCTGCGGATTGGAAGGTCGATAAAGAATTCACATAGGATGGAGTTTCCAGTAACACTGTTGATCCTCTTTCCAGCAGCCCAATCGAAATAAGGTGTAGTGCTTGCAAAGCACCAGAAACAATAAGGATTGAGGACGAAGAAGTATTGATCCCTTTTTGACTAAGGTATTTGGCAATTTCATCCCTCAACTGTGGATTCCCCTTCGGTTCCTCGTAGCCAAAAGGTTCAAGATTTTGTCCTACTTTCGTTATAACAGCCCTCATCTCCTCAAGAGGGAATAAGTCTTTTGAAAGCTCTCCCTTGCTTAGCTGAATCAAGCCTTCATTGGATTCTGCCTGGTTTATTGCCTGGACTGTTGGCATGCTTGCCTGATGAGTACCCAGTCCTACCTGTTCATTCCAGTTCAATGGAGGTTCCGATCGCATAAGTGTCCATGTGTTGTTGACAACAATTGTTCCCATCCCTGTTTTCCCTTCGATCAGGCCATCGGCGGCCATTTCATCCAACGCTGTCACAATCGTGCTCCTGTTTACTCCGAATTGACTGGCGAGAGCGCGCTGGCTCGGCAGCCTGCTGCCAACCGGCCAAGTACCATTCGTAATCTGTTCTTTTATATAATCTTTAATCATCTTGTACTTCGGTGCTTTCATTCACAGGCTCCATTCAAAATTGGTTGGTTTCAATATACCCCTATTGGTTGGATACATTTTACCAAGTCCCGATTATATTTAAAAGACATAAGGTTAATAAGGATTAAATTGGATGGTTTTTATTGAGGTGGAGGATTTGAATATTAAATTGATAACAGCACACTTGCTCGTCATCCTTTTATGGGGTTCGGCATTCGCCGGTATAAGACACGGACTGGAGGGATATTCTGCAGAGCACTTATCCTTTCTTCGGCTTTTGGTGGGATCGATTACTCTTGTCTGCTATGCCGCCATTACAAAGATGAAGATGCCGGAGGTCAGAGATTTGCCTGTCATCTTCCTGTTTGGATTCCTGGGGTTTGCGGTCTACCAAACAGCCCTGAATTTCGGGGAACAAACAGTCAGTGCAGGGGCAGCAAGTTTGCTTGTATCTACATCACCTGTTTTCATTGGATTATTAGGAAGGATTTTCTTTCAGGAACGTGCAGGAAAAAGGTACTGGACTGGCGCTGCCATCAGCATGGCAGGAATCGTCCTTATTTCAATTGGCTCCGGCAAAGGTCTAGATTTAGGAATTGGCGTGATGTTGATCTTGCTTGCTTCATTTTCAGAATCCATATATTTCGTGTTCCAAAAAAAACATCTGGATAAATACGGACCACTCCCATTTACTGCCTACACGATATGGAGTGCTACCATCTTCATGGGATTCTTTGCTTCCGATCTCTCAGCTCAAATTTCTTCAGCATCCTCCGGAGCAACGATTAGCGCCGTCTATCTTGGAGTTTTTCCGACCGTAATAGCCTATTTCGCTTTAGCTTATATAACCGCGAAATCAGGTGCATCAGAAGCGGCCAGTTCTTTATACCTTACTCCGGCCGCCTCTTTCCTGGTAGCCTGGGTTTGGTTGGGAGAAGTACCAAGCTTCCTGACCATTGCAGGCGGCATAATCACTCTTTTAGGAGTTTCCCTGACTTACCTGAAAGGATGGGGCAATGTGCCAGAACCCTTTTCAGATATCAAAGGATAGCTGGCCTGTTTCGCCCTCACCGTTTTTTCCAGAGGGTTTATTTTGTTTCGTTAGACTATCAAACCTTTGCCGCGCCAGCTTATTCGCTTTTACGACATCAATCATCGGAGGTGGATAGCCTAGTTGATAAAAAGCAGGATAAAGCCATGGTTCATGAACATACTCTACTGGAATTGTTTCCAATTCACTTATATAACGGCGAATGAATCCTCCTTCCGGATCGATTTGCTTGCTGATTTTTACTGGATTTGCGATTTTTACCTTTTTTGTCCTCAAGCCAGTTATTTGCTGAACATAAAAATCATGTAATGCAGGGTCGTAATCCAAATACAATTGTGCAAGCACTGCAGAGGGTTTCTGCCCATCCAGCAATAAAGTATTGGCAATAAATGAGGTCACCATTTCCCTTAACGTGTAGTTCAACCAGCCTGTTTTAACCAGGCTTCTCATTGCAGCGTCGATGACAGGAACTCCTGTCATTCCCTCGATCCAGCGCTGGAACCACTCTTCATTCCAGTCCTTCTTGATTCTTGATACCTCTTCGATCTGCTTGTCTTCCGGTGGATGGCAGACGGTTCTCATCATGGAAGTTAATTTTGATAAAAATGCTTCTAGCTGAAGTTTTTCATCATCATTTTCGCATAATTGAAGTTTTTCGGATGTTTTCTGTAAAATTGTCCTCACCGAGATATTCCCCCAGGAAATATAAGCGGAAAGCCTGGAAGAAGAAAACGATGATGGAAGCGGTTTATGCTGGTTAACAATATAATTCGCACATCTTTCCTCAAGGAAGGATTCCAGCGTCTCGATTGCCCGGGATTCGCCCCCTTGTTGGCCAAAACGAATTCTCTGGCCTTTTACGTGGAAATGATAGATTTTTTTCATATCTGTGAACAGAATTGACGGCGTTTCTTCAGGAACCTGAATCTCGTCTGGCGCTTGGATAAGTGGCTCATCCAAATATGACTGAACCTGCTTTTTAACACCCCTGGCTGATACCTGATCAATTTCTGCTCCATAAATAAACAGTCGTTGCTGATTCTTCCCCATCCATTCGATAACCTTTTTTA
This sequence comes from Mesobacillus sp. AQ2, assembly GCF_030122805.1. Taxonomy (NCBI): domain Bacteria; kingdom Bacillati; phylum Bacillota; class Bacilli; order Caryophanales; family Bacillaceae; genus Mesobacillus; species Mesobacillus sp. AQ2. The sequence continues at coordinate 2,840,915 of NZ_CP126080.1, forward strand.
AAATCCTTGAATTCCGATGGATAAAGACATTGATAGATTCATAAGCTTCCATCAGTTTCTCGAAAACATCACACATTTTATTGATGGAAAAAAAGAGTTTGCCGCCCCGCTTTTCAATCTGATGAGAAAGGTCTTCAAGACTTTCAACTACAAATTGGAAATGACGAACTGAATAGGCAGCATCCTCCCATTGTGATGGCTCAATTATATAAAGAGGCAAGACTTCGCCCATCTTTGCTGCTTCTGCAATCGGTTGATGGTCAAATATGCGCAGGTCTCTATCGAAAAGGATGATATTCATTCCGATCACTCCGTTAATCTAGTTATTCCAGGCTAAACTGAAAACAAGCACAGTAAACAGTTATCAAAATCTATTATTAAATAAATCCTCATTTTAAGCCGAAACTTGCACGGCAAGTTCTTGTTAATTGATTAATTCTCTAAGTAGAATCCCGAACATGATGCCAAGGAACATGGAGGTCAGTGTGCCGAGCAAGAAATATTCCGCCCAGTCCCTGTCGTCCATTTGCTTGAAGCGGGCGATTGATTTCGCAGTCACAATGAAGGCGATTGCCGGATATGAGCTATAATAAGTAAGGAGGATGACAAGCAGCCTTTCGATGTAGCCAATCAGTTTTCCGCGGGAAAGGTCGTGTTTGTTGAAGATCATGTAGCTGTATTGCTCAGAGAGTCCGCTATCTCCCTTATTTTTTGGGTATGAAGGGCCGGTCATTTCGTTTTTGAAAGTATATTTCCCTTCAAAGGTCAAAAGCTGGCCAGGCAGTGTGCCAAGCAGGATTTTGATAATATGGCCGCTTACCGTTGTACCCAGAATCAAAATGACCAAAATAACCAGCAAGATGGAGGCTGGATCCAATTGCCGGCCTTCTGTGAAAAGAAGCCCTATAAATCTCTTTATATACATAACTAGTGGAATTTTGTAAAACAATTGCAGTGCAGCCAACAGCATGGTGAGATGAAGAAGCTGATCCAGGACAAAGAACCATAATTTATTGAGATGACCGCTTGCTGTATATTGATCAATGAGTTTGATTTTTAATAGATCAATAATCAAATGGGTGAATGTAATGAACAGGACTGGCCATATTACAGCCATTACTGGATCATTTTCCTGATTAAAAAGGGACCAGCCTGCTCCCAGGACCAGAGTGTTCACCATTAAATGATGAAGTATATGCTTTTTCAAACTCCTTAGTTTGGCCTCTACCATACGATCTGTCTGCAGGTAAAAGTCCGCTATTAAATGCGCGATGATAAGACTTAATAAAAGCATGCTCCCTCTCCTTTCCCCTGAACCTAGAGTCTAAAAACTTCCCGCACCTGGCCTTTGATGTCGTTTTTAATATTAGTTTGTATGACATTCTCCCTATGGAGCTTCAAGTCCGGGAATGATTTAGCCTCAATGGACTCCAAAACACCGACAATTTCTCGGAAACTTTGAAAAATTTGTTCGCTATGCCCCTTCTTGAAATGACTGTAAACAGTAGGTGCTGATCGGCCAAGGAGGTCTGCTACCGCATTCTGCTTGCCATAAATTAAATACAGTGAACAAACCAAACGCTGTATTTCAGTCTGCTGTGCGCTTAATACATGCTGAAGGCTCAGCACGCCATTCATCATATCCAGAAGTTCGGGCTCAATATCAATACTTTGAAAATGGAATGATTCCCTGTCCTTTTGTTTTTTCAGGTATTCATTGGCGTCTCTTGCCTGTTTCACCAGAGGGTGGATCCATTTTTCGATATCAATTGTATCGATGTTCTTCTCTATGCCGCCAAAGGATAGTCCAAAATAGGGAGCATTCAGACGATAACCCCAAATTCTGCTAATATAAAAGGCGATGATAAAAGCAGATGAATATCCTTCTGCCAGTACAATCAATTCATCGCCTGCCCTGTGATTTACCTGAACCCTCCCAGACCAAGACTTGACCGTTGATTCAAGCTTACTTAAATAGCGGCTCAATGTTTCTCCATTATCAGCAGAAGAAGAGTTTGATACATCCATAATAAAAACTGAAGCCGGTATCATTGCCAGACCACCTATCATAAATTAGATTCTATAATCTAATTTAATCAATATTAGATAATATAGTCAAATATATTGAATATTAGCCTGTAAGATTTATCCTCTCCATCTTAACAAGAGCGTATGTTCGATTCAATAGGTAATTGAGTATAAAAAAAGAGCCCGCGGGCTCTTTTTCATACTCAATCATTCTTCTGTTACAACGACTTTTTCCATAACATCGCCATTGCTCATCCCTTTGGCAGCTTCCAGGTTGGAAGTCACTTTTCCAAAAACAGTATGGACACCGTTTAAGTGCGGCTGTGATTCATGTACGATGAAGAACTGGCTTCCGCCTGTATCTTTACCTGCATGCGCCATTGAAAGTGAACCCGGTTCGTGCTTGTGCGGATTGCCTTCTGTTTCACATTTGATGGTATATCCTGGTCCGCCAGTACCTGTTCCATTTGGGCATCCCCCCTGGCTAACAAATCCAGGAATGACACGGTGGAAAGTCAATCCATTATAAAAGCCTTCGTTTGCAAGCTTTTCAAAGTTCGCAACTGTTCCAGGTGCTTCGTTTGGATATAGTTCGAATTCGATTTTTTCTCCATTTTGCATTTCTATGTATCCTTTTTTCGCCATGAAAATCATCTCCTTAATGTAAAATCACTGTTATCATACCACTATTCGATTTAAAAATAAAAGTATCCACCTTTCAAAGTGTATTTTTCCTTTATGTATGTGTTAAAATAAAAATGCCTCTGCCGGACATTCGCTTGTTGCGGGACACTTAACCACTGTACGGACGGCAGAGGCCCTGCTTTGCAGGCTCATAGTTATAATCTGCTAAGCCTTGCCATGGTAAGGTTTTTTATTTTATGACCAAAATATAGATTAAGATTTTAGGAGAATACATGATTAATCAAATAGATTCCAAATACAAAAAATGGATAACAGCCACCTCTTACAGTCTCTTTACGCTATATATCATCATTGCTGCCGTTTTGTTATTCCTCAGTCCTTACAGACAGGCAGCATACGAGCTGAACACTACTGGCTCAAACCCCTATAACATCATTCCATTCAAAACGATTACAGACTATATCAAAGCATCATCCCATATCAATCAAAGCATATGGATTTCCAACCTGTTTGGAAATATCCTGGCATTCCTGCCATTGGGCATCTTCCTCCCATGGTTGTTTGAGCGATTCATCGGATTTTGGAGGACAACCGGAACTGTTCTCCTCGCAACTGCACTGGTCGAGATCCTCCAGTTTTTTACCAGGGTCGGCAGTTTTGATATTGATGATATAATTCTTAACACACTGGGCGGAGCAATAGGCTACGTGCTAATCAGAATTACTTACCAGCTTTTTATGAGGGGGGTTCAAGATGGAAATTAGGAGGCTGAAACAAGGCGAACAGCCTCCCTGGGATCTGCTGCTTCTTGCCGATCCTTCACAGGACATGGCATCTCAATATCTAGAAGAAGGATTGTGTTATGTCGCTGAATCGGATGCCAGTGAGACCCTGGGAGTAATCGTGCTGCTGCCGGCAGGAGGACACAGCATAGAAATAAAAAACCTGGCAGTCGCTGAACCTGCTCAAGGCAAAGGCATCGGAAAAAGCCTAATTGCACATGGAATTCAATTGGCCAGAAAAACGGGGTATAAGACCATCGAAATTGGTACAGGAAATTCGAGCATTAACCAGCTTGCTCTTTACCAGAAAGCTGGCTTCAGGATCACCAGCATCATCCAGGACTTTTTCTTGAGTAATTACCCTGAACCCATATACGAGAACGGGATCCATTGCAGGGATATGATCAGATTGACCATGTGTTTGAGTAATGAAAACAAAGGATAAATATTAGGATTAAGACTTACATTATCACATAGGCAATTCTTGTTGGTCACCAATTAAGCCTGTTGGTGACCTCTTTTTCTCTTTTCCGGATTTGATGGACGACATTCTACCCGAACCAAAGTCTTTTAATCTGTATTTAATATCTCAATCCACTCCGGCAATTGTTTATAAATCTCGACGATTTCATCTATTTTCATTCTGACCAGGCCACTTGACGATGGTGCGACGAAATCGATTGTTCCTGCCACTACGCATTCATCTTGCTTTCCCCATGGTATAACTTTTTTTCCGCTGTATTGCTGATAAACTCCCTTGCCAACGAAGCAGACAATTCTCGGACGGTATTCCTCAATTTTTTTCCTCAGCTCCAGTTTTCCCTGCTGATATTCGTCTTTCGTAATTTCATCTGCTGCTTTGGTCGGTCTCGCGACAATATTCGTCATGCCGTATCCGAGCTCCAAAAGCTTGTAATCCTCGGATGAATCATATTTTCTAGGAGTAATCCCAGATTCATAAAGAATTTTCCAAAACCGGTTATTTGGATTGGCGTAATGATGCCCTGTTTCGGATGATCGTATGCTTGGATTGAAACCGACAAAGACAACATCCAGCTTTTTCTTTAAATGATCTGATATTGGCTGCATACCTTTCTCCTCTCTCAATATATATCTACCTGTAGAGCTCACCAATATCGGGGTGGCAACTCATTATTTTTTATGATGTTCTTAAAAATCCTTAAATGGAAGAGGAATTCATCATAGTACATTTCGGCATTCTCAAATGAATATGCATCTGCAAAGTGATCTAACAGTTCGGCATCAATGCTGTCTTCAAGGCCGCTGAGCCACATTTTGTAGCCATGTTGGTCATTAATGGTGGAGAGGCCTGCCCATTCGAACATCTCTCGCATTTCTTTTTCACCCATTCTATCACTCCTTCAGCTTTCACCTCCATTTTCCCATACTTTTACATCCCTTATACCAAAGCTGATACAGAGAAGCTTATGAATGTTAATGAGCTAAGGAATAAAGAAAAGCCAGGGGTTTATACCTGACTTTCTTTGACTCCGTATTTTGCTTCTGCAATACGTTCAGGGTGCGTATAAACATTCAGCGATCGATTCCTGATAAAACCAATAGTGGTGATCCCCAATTCATCAGCAAGTTTTAGGGCAAGTTCTGTTGGGGCAGACTTGGACAGTACGATTGGACAGCCGATTTTAGCTACCTTCAATAAAATCTCTGAGGAAATTCTGCCGCTGAAAACAATCACTTTATCATGTATCGAGATATCATTCTTCAGACAATGTCCATATATTTTATCGAGGGCATTGTGGCGGCCTATATCCATTCGAGAAACGACAGGGCCAAACAGACTGCAAAGAGATGCATTATGGACTCCCCCTGTATTCTGAAAAAGTTCAGCGGATTCCTGCATTTCTTCCATTAGCCTGAAGCAATCCTCAACTTCGAGCTCAGTTCCAATCTGGTGAAGTTTTTTGGCTGTCATTGCATCAGTAGCGAATACAAATCCAGACCTGCTCGCTCCACAGCAGGATGTTAAATAACGTTTCCCCTGCAGATTCCTATAAATAGAGTTGGATCGCGAGGTTATTTTCACATGGACAAATCCCTCTTTCTCCTGAATCCATAAATCTTCTATATCCGTATATTTTTTGATGATTCCTTCGGAAGCGAGATACCCTATGACCATTTCTTCAATATAATCTGGCGTGCAGACCATCGTTACAAGTTCTTCCCCATTCACTTTCACTGTGACAGTGAATTCTGTTACAATGCTGTCTTCCAGTCTTTCAGCCTGGCCATTCCCGAAACGAAGGATTTCCCTTTTAACTTCGACAGGTTCCACAGCTGTCATCCTCTCTATTTGGGTTCGCCTTACAGTCTTTTACTTTTAACCTATAAAAGAAAAATCAAACCTAAAAAAGCAGGGAGCATTGACATCAAATGATATCAGAATGCCCCCTGCATTATTTTTTTTACCGATTCTCCAACCGGCCATCCTTGCTCTGGTGAATGTCCTGATCTTCTGGAAGCTGGGTCGTCCTTTCCAGTCCTTCCGTTTTTTCACCCATGCCTTTGAGGAATTCAAAGAGCAGTGACAAAGCACGGTTGATTTCCGGATCCTTCAGTGAACGGACAATATCGAAATAACCAAGCTTGTCATCATCACTATCACGGTATTCTGCCACTCTGGCAATACCGGAATTCAATTTCAACAATAGCGGCTCGAGCTGCTGGACATTTATGGTTCCAAGAACACCTACCATCAGCAGCAGGTTCTTTAATGTATTCGTAGCTTCAGTGTTGTCTGCCGCTTTAACAAGGACGTTAAGGACTTTATCCCCCTCGCTGAACAATCCGTCAAGAAGCGACAAAACGCCGCGCTCATTCATATGCTTGATGATGTCTAGTGACTGTAAAATCGAATCCTTGTTATCTAGCAATGCAGTCTCGATTTCTTCCAGATCCATCTTTCTTTTCTGTTCCTCAGTCAGCTCGATCCGTTTAATATTTGTGATTGCTTTAGCCATGCTGGGTCCGCTCCTTTTTCACAAGATCTCCAGGGAAGATATAATCTGGACGCTCCCACTTCTTCTGGACTTGTACACCGATTTGCGGCTGTGGATTTCCATATCTGAAATTGTTCCTTGGCAATGGATTGACGCCTTCATATTGAAGGATTTCCATTTTTGCCTTCGTCTCCTTATATGCAGGAGTGTCCGTGTCCTTATCTGCAAAGCTGCTTGTCAGGAGATTGATTGCCGCATCACCCTGGTCATTCATTGGCAGATAGACTTCCTTCCCCTGAACTCTGTCAGTTACCACACATCTGACCTTAACATTGCCATATGGTGAGGTTAATCTTACCAGTGTTCCATCTTTCAGGCCTCTGTCTTCGGCAAGCTCAGGTGATACTTCAAGGAAGGTTTCTGGAGTTTTTGATGAAATACCTTCTGATTTATAGGTAAGATTCCCTTCATGGAAATGCTCCAGCAAACGGCCATTGTTGACGTGGATGTCATATTCTTCACCAAACTGAACCGGAATGGACCATTTAACCGGATGAAGCCTTGCTTTTCCATCAGGGAACGGAAATCCATCCAAATACAGGACAGGACTGTCAGTGCCATCCGGCTGAACCGGCCATTGAAGACTGTTGTATCCCTCCAGGCGTTCATAAGTGACACCGGAATAGATCGGCATCATACTGGCCGCCTCTGCCATAATTTCACTTGGGTGCTCATAAGTCCATCCAGCGCCAAGGCGGTTTGCCACTTCAATCAAGATCTGCCAATCCGGCTTGGATTCACCCATTGACTCAAACACCTGGTATAAGCGCTGAATCCTGCGCTCCGTATTCGTGAACGTACCTTCTTTTTCAAAGCTAGGACTTGCTGGCAGTACTACGTCAGCGAACTGTGCAGTCCTTGAGAAGAACACATCCTGGACAACAAAGAAATCCAGCTTTTCATAGCCCGCTTGGACATGGTTGATGTTGGAATCCACAAGTCCCATTTCTTCGCCCTTAACGTAAAGCGCTTTGAGCGTTCCATCATGCATTCCTTCAACCATGTCATGATTATTGATGCCTGGCTCTGCCGGAAGCTTAGTGCCCCATGCCTGTTCGAATTTCTGACGAGCAGCATCATCAAATACCTTTTGATATCCTGGCAGTGAATCGGGGGCGCTGCCAAAATCGCCTGCACCCTGCACGTTATTGTGCCCGCGCAGTGGGTACGCACCAGTTCCAGGACGACCATAATTTCCGGTAATCAGCAACAAATTTGATATTGCAGTACTAGTGTCACTTCCGCCAAGATGCTGTGTAACTCCCATGGCCCATAATGCGCAAACACTTTTTGCTTCATGGATACTTTTAGCGATCTCGATGAGTGTTTCTTTTGATAGTCCTGATGTTTTTTCCGCATATTCCAGCGTAAATCCTTCCAGGCTGTCAACATACTCGGAAAGACCGTTTACTTTATTATTCAGGAATTCTTCATCTGCCCAGCCCTGGTCGATGATATATTTTGTTACCGCCGAAATCCAGACCAGGTCGCTTCCTGCTTTAGGTCTAACGAACATATCCGCACGGTCCGCCATTTCATGCTCGCGAAGATCAGCCACAATCAGCTTTTGACCATTAAGTTTTTGGGCACGTTTTACCCTTGTTGCCAGGACTGGATGAGCCTCGGCAGTATTCGATCCGATAATGATGACTAAATCAGCCATCGCGATATCCTTGATGGACCCTGCATCCCCTCCGTGACCGACTGTCCTGAACAGTCCTACTGTAGCAGGGGTTTGGCAATATCTTGAACAATTATCGACGTTATTTGTACCGATTACTGACCTGGCAAGCTTCTGCATTAAATAAGACTCTTCATTTGTACATTTGGATGAAGTAATGAAGCCCAGGGAATCGGGGCCAAATTCATTCTTGATTTCAGTGAATTTCTTTGCCATCAGGTTCAATGCCTCTTCCCACTCGGCCTCCCTGAAGCTGTCGCCTTCACGGATGAGCGGCTTAGTCAGGCGTTCCTCACTATTGACAAAATCCCAGCCGAATTTACCTTTTATACAAGTAGAAATACCATTTGCAGGGGCCTCAACCTGTGGTTCAACCTTCAGGATTTCACGTCCTTTCGTCCATACATCGAAGCTGCATCCAACTCCACAGTAGGTGCAAACAGTCTTCGTCTTCTTGATTCTTGAGTCACGCATCTCCGATTCCATATCTGAAATCGCGAGAATGGATCCATATCCCGTTTCCACTCCCTTGGTAATCTCAATCATCGGGCGCAATGTTTCTTTCGCAATCCCTGTCAAGAAGCCCGCTTCACCTTCCATTCCTTTTTCCATCATTGCATTACAAGGGCAAACCGTTGAACAATGGCCGCAAGACACGCACGATGATTCATTGATTGGCACATCGTTGTCCCAAATGACTCTAGGACGGTCACGCTCCCAGTCAATCCTCAAGGTTTCGGTTACCTGTACGTCCTGGCAGGCTTCAACGCATCTGCCGCATAAAATGCACTGATCCGGATCATAACGATAGAAAGGGTTGGATTCATCCCTTTCATAGGGTTTCTGGTCAAAAGGGATGCTCTGGTGATTGATTTTCATTTCTTTGACTGTGTTATGTACCTCACAAGTCCCATTATTGTAGTCACAGACTGTACAGTACAGTTCATGGTTATAAAGGATTTTATCCATTGCCATTGTTTGTGCCTTCTTGACATCAGGCGCAACTGTGTCGATGATATCGCCGTTTTTAAGGACGGTCGAACACGATCTGACCATTTCCCCGTTCACTTCTACAATACAGGTATCACATGTCTCGATAGGTCCAAGGCTTGGATGAAAACATACATTTGGTACCTCAATCGAGCTGTCTGAAAGGTATTGAAGGATTGTTTGATTTCCGTCAGCCGTCACTTCGGCACCGTTGATAGTTACATTAATTTTGCCAGACAAAGCCTCATCTTCCTTTCTGTATATAAATCATTCCCCTTTCTCCTACCCTTTCAGGAATAAACATTAACCATTTTTATTGGTGTTTTTTAAAACACTGCCATGGCAATAATCTTTGCTCTTGCATACAAAAAGACTTTTCATTTAGAAAAGAAAAGGCTTCATTCTTATAAATCAACTTGCTCGTGTTGGCTTATAAAAACCTGCATGAGTCCTGTTCCGCTTCATCAGAGACGAGGAGATAAAAAGTTCTTCCCTCAGCTGTGATTTCCTTTGTAAAACCATAACGTTCCAATGCTTCGCAGTCGTTTTCTACTAAGATAGCTGACGAAAATAGCAATGCCTGCAAATGGAATAACATTATCTCCAATGCCTCCTTAAGCGAGTTATCAAGAGGAAGATCTTCCACTATAGATAGCCTTCCTCGGATGCCAAATGCTTCCTTAGCAAACTCGATTGTCTCTGTGAACCTCTCGGATATAGATGAAGCACTGCTAAGGATATCATTCCAATTATCGTCAAAAACGTAAGCCTGCCAAGATGATTCCTTAGAAGTTGCTAAAATCTCAATTTTAAGATAATGAACTTGATCATCATAATAATAAATGGCTTCCATTTGGGCTAACTCCTTTACTATTTTTGATATAGTCTTCCTCATCCGGCCAAGCTTGATTAAAGGTTTGTATAAATATTGGTATTGGGAAAATACTTTGAAAATAGAAATATGTTTGCATGATTTTTGCAGGTAAGGGAAATTAAACACTGAGAAGTTTAAAGTAAGGAGGATGAATCAAGTGAAAAGAGAGCAAAACAACATTATTAAATCTGAACAGGAACTTGAACATGATCAGCAGCACAGCATGGTGTGCAATGATCAGCTATTCTTCCAGGAATTAAGGATTGCGGCTGAAGAAGCAGAACGTGACCGAATTGAAAATGGGGAAAATGCATAATAAAAAAAAAGAGAAAGGCGATTTTGCCTTTCTCCGTCTTAATTAACTGATGAACCTATCTCTTTCTGCAGCTTCTTCTTCACGCTGAGCTTCACGGTCTTCATACCAAAATTTAATATGGGTCAAAATTGAGAAAACAAGGAAAAAATTCATTGTCCAGACACTGACAAACGGGGCGATCCCCCCAAAATCGATCGCTTCATAATTTTTTAGGACCATGACAATATATGATTCAATGAACACAAGGACAAAGCCGGCTACACCTGCAATTGCCATACGCATCATAATCAATAACCACCTTATCGTTTATTCAGATTATTTAAATAATACGACTAATTATTGATTAGCGCAACTATTTTGTTCAATATTTTGCCACATTTACTCATTGACAATTTGTCACACTGTTTTTATCTATTCAGCCTCTTCTGTTTGAGCATGATTTCATATGATTTTTCGATAATATCTGTCAAAACATCACCTTTGTAGATCCTGCCAATTTTCGTATTTTCCTGATAGTATTCTACAATTTCATCAAGCTTGTCCGAGGTCTCTTTGGATACCCTGACGTTTAACTGAATCCTTTGGGCTTCATTCATAATGCTGACTTCCCTCCAACTCCTTCAAAAACTTCTATCTATCTGCTAGCAATCTGATATTATGTAGATATATGTCGCTAACTATACTGCAACGACCTCTATTTTAGCATATTCCTTCAGTATAAAACACTATGTTGTTCCCGGAACCAGTTTCCGCCCCATCCGCAAGGGGTATCTTATAAATATATGCCTTTTAGAAGATAAAAGATGGAGATAATCTATGAAACTGACAATATGGTCATACACAAAAAGATATAATATTAAAGCTCAATTTGACAAGTATCCTAACTCCGTAGTTATTTTCCGCCAAATCAAAGATTATTACTTCGTTTATACTGTTAACTGGGCCATAAGTGATCCTTTGGTTACGAAAAGTGCATTAGAGGAAATGGAATTGCTTCTCAACAGTGAACTTGGTACTCTGGATGAATACCGCCTTAGAAAGGTTTTTCACCAGGATTATGAATGATTTATTTTTAAATAATTAACCATTTACAATTCCGGACAATTGCTTTAAGATAATTTTGGAAACAACAACTGCATAGATTTTTGCACTAGGGGAGCTTTTTGCTGAGAAGAACTTTGTTCTGACCCTTATTACTCGATCTGGATAATACCAGCGTGGGGAAGTGCGGGAGAAACTCATCGTTCCCCTTTTTTATAAGCGATAGTATTCGACTGCATCCATCACGCTGGATGCAGTTTTTGTTTTTCCGAGACTTAAAAAAAGGGAGTCGTTGAGAAAATGGAAAAGAATTTGTGCGGTACAAGCGAGATTACTGGGGCAAGATTTTCGATTTACCCCATGTCAGACAGATTCGTGGAAATAATCCTGTCAGCACTGAAAGAAGTAGACACAACAAAAGTATGGATGAAGACAGATGATATTAGCACCTGTGCACGCGGGCGGTCTGAACATGTATTTGATGTTGTTAAAGCAATCTTTTTAAATGCTTCAAAAGGCGGAGACCATGTAGTCCTGAATGCTACCTTTTCAAATGGATGCCCTGGCGATTCTGCAGGCGATACCTTGATGGCAGAAGACTCCATATTGCTAAATGAAAAACTCTCAAACAGCATCAGCCAGGAAGTTGCCTGCCAGTTCGCACTCTATCCACTGGGAATAGCGAATTATATGGAGGTAATCATGGATCAAATTAAGACCGTTGAGGAACAAGGTGTGTTCGGTGGCGGAGTGCATTATGCCTCCAGGCTTGATGGGGATGCGAACCAGGTATTCACTGGTTTAGAAAAAGCATTTGACGGAGCGAGGTCCAGTGATTCTTCCCATATTGTAATGACTGTAACCATGTCAGCAAATAGTCCTTCAAGAAAGGAGGCAAAATAATGATCGAAAATTGGAAACTTCGTGAAGTGATTGTGTTATCCGTCCTTGCAGTCGTTTTCGGTGTCGTGTACCTGCTTTTTTTACAGGTGGGAAATGTTCTGGTCGGGTTATTCGGTATGATAGGCTATGATTTGATTTTTGGTATTTGGTTCATTGTTTCAATCATCGCTGCCTATATCATCAGAAAGCCTGGAGCAGCTGTACTGTCAGAGACCATAGCGGCCATAATAGAAGTTATGCTTGGAAATGCCGTAGGACCAAGACTGATCCTTGCAGGTCTTATTCAGGGACTGGGAGCTGAAGCAGTCTTCGCCGCAACAAAATGGAAAAACTACTCAACATGGGTACTGATTACTGCAGGTATGGGATCTTCCATCACCAGTTTTGTCTGGGGATATTTTTTGGGAGGATTTTCTGCTTTATCCCCAGGCTATGTGGCAGCAATGTTTTTTGTAAGATTATTAAGCGGGGCACTGCTAGCCGGACTATCAGGCAAATACATAAGTGACAGCCTTGCCAGGACCGGGGCACTGAATAGCTTCCCTCTTGGAAAAGAAGCAAGAAAGGAAAAGCTTGCCGATGAGCGGCCAGCATAAGACTCCCTTGCTTGAAGTCTCCAATTTAAACTTCAAGTTTGAGGACGATTCCATACTTGAAAATATCTCTTTTAATATTAATGAAAATGAGAACATTTTTATACTTGGTCCAAGCGGTTCCGGGAAAAGCACCCTCGCTTATTGTCTAAATAATCTTTATCCAGACTCTATCGGCGGAATCAAAACTGGAAGCATCCAATATAAAGGCCTTGAGATCTCCTCGTTCGCTCCTGGAGAGATCAATCAAAAAATCGGTTTGGTCATGCAGGATCCAGATTCTCAATTCTGCATGCAGACAGTTGAAGAAGAATTAATCTTTATACTTGAGAACATCAGGCTTCCGAGAACCGAATTTGAACAAAGGATACGTAATGCTCTTGGACTGGTGGATATGCTTCCCATGAAGAAGCGTGTGATACAAAGCCTTTCAGGAGGACAAAAACAAAAGCTCGCGATTGCCTGTGCACTGGCTATGGAGCCAGAGATGCTAATCCTTGATGAGCCAACTGCAAACCTTGATCCCGCCTCCAGTTTTGAACTTGTCAGGACGCTAAAAAGCTTGAAAAAGCAACGCCCATTCAGTATCCTTGTCATCGAACATAATCTTGATTATTGGCAGGATTTTATGGATCGCTGCCTGATTTTAAACACTGAGGGTGAATTGATATTTGATGGACCTGAAGGGATTTGTTTTTCCGATTATGCAGAAATGCTGGCGAAGGAAGGAATCTGGCTCCCCAGGGCTGTAGATGCTGGTTTAAGATTGCGAAATGCCGGGTTGCTCACAACCTCTTCCCTGCCCATTACAATCGCTGAAATCATCAGGAAGACAGACGATTTCCAAAAATGTCTCCAGCTCCTCTCAGGTAAAGAGCACAGGAAAAGAGACGATCACTCTGCATTCATTTTCGAAACCAATGGTGTCAGCTATGTAAAAACCAACAAAGCAATCATTGAAAACATCAGTTTGTCTATAAAGGAAGGGGAATTTATAGCAATAGCAGGATCCAACGGCTCGGGCAAGACGACCTTTTCAAGATGTCTGTCAGGCCTTCTCGAATTTGAAGGAGAAATAAAATTTTATGGAAAATGGTTAGATGATTGGCTTGAAACATCTAAATGGAGAAAAATGGGCTATGTTTTCCAAAACCCGGAACATCAATTCATCACGGATTCAGTAAAAGAGGAAATCTTTTATAGCTTGAAGGGGCAAAACAAACATGAGCAAAACGATAGATTAAAAGAAATTTTGAAACTCCTGCGGATGGAGGATAAGGAATACAGCCACCCCTTTTCATTAAGCCAGGGTCAAAAGAGGAGATTAAGTGTAGCGACGATGCTCGTCAATGGTCAGGAAGTCATTCTCCTGGACGAACCAACATTCGGCCAGGATGCCAATACAGCGAAAGAACTGATTGATCTCATAAAAAAGTCTTTACCCGAAACAGGCTGTATCATCATGATCACCCATGATATGGATATCATCGAGCAGCATGCAGATAAAGTGTTGGTGATGGACGGAGGAAAAATGCTATTTTACGATACTCCCCATCTCCTTTGGAGCCAATCAGATCTATTGGCCAGGGCTAACCTCAGGCTGCCGTTCGTCAAGGAACTGGAAATGTATCTGGAGGGAAGTTATCTTGCTAAATAACATGAATCCCAGTTTGAAGGCTTTTAGTGTCCTGATCGGCATCATCATGCTTTCTGTGTTTTTTGATCCCATCACTCCATTGATTAGTCTTATATTAACGGTAGCAATCACTTTTGTTTTGGGCAAAGTCAGCTTAAAGAGATGGATTCTGCTATTCTCACCTTTCATTTTTATGAGTATTGTCTATGTCTGGTCATCCCTTTTGTTTCCACGGACATATCCTGGAGACAATATCATCTGGCAATGGCAGTTCATTTCGATCACTTCAGAGGGTCTCCTGCGAAGTTTGGCACTGGGATTAAGAATATTGAGTTTCGCCTCTCTCTCACTTTTATTTGTCCTGACGACAAATCCCATCCGCTTTCTTCACAGTTTGATGCAGCAATGCAGGCTATCACCCAAATTGGCCTATTCCATCATGGCTGGGTATCAATTCCTTCCTTTGATAAAGGAAGAGTTTGAGATTATCAGGAATGCTCACCTTGTGCGGGGAGCAGGGAGATCAAGAACCATAATGGATAAAATCAGGCAAATCAAGAAATATACCATCCCTTTGCTTGCAAACGGGATCAGAAAAGCAGAGAGAACAGCGATTGCGATGGAGTCAAAAGGTTTTACAGGGGATAAAAACAGAGAGTATTATCATATCATCACTATTTCAAAAAAAGACTGGCTGCTTTCCTGTGTGCTCGTCAGCATTGTATTTATCAGCATAACTGTTTCTTTTCTGTTCGGCTATCTGAATTTCTATAATGGTCAGCTATGAACAAACCCAGCACCTAATTAAAGGTGCTGGGTTTGTCCCGTCTTTATTTCTTTACACTAACCAGTGCTTCCCAGTCGATTGTTCCGTTCTTAATCTGCTCACGTTTTTCTTTATTCATGATATCCGCTGGTCTGCCGCCTTTTGGCCAGTCTCCTTCATGCCCAGTGAATTCTGGTCTGTCATGTGAAAGGATATACGCCGCTACATCGATTGCCTGCTGGTCAGTCAAAGTGCCTCCCTGTCCCTTAGGCATATTCTTCTGGACATATCCTGCCATTTTAGTCAGTCGTGACATTCCCGCTCCATCATTGAAGGAATGTTCACCCCAGACAGCCGGCCCAGTATTTGTACCAGTTCCTCCTCCATCTGCTGCATGGCAAGCCGCACATGATTGTGCATAAACCTTTTCTCCATCCTCTATGCTTGGAACAGGAAATTGTTTTGGCTCTTTTGCAGCTCTCCAGGGAATATCCGCCCCTGAAGGTACTCCTTCAGACATATAATGCAAATAAGCAATCATCGCTCTCATTTCTTTACTGTCTTCAGGAATCATCTTTCCATTCATGCTGCGGATCATACAGCCATTAATTCGATCTTCAAGTGTATATACTTCTCCTTCACGAGGCCTGTACTCTGGATAGACAGCAGTGAGCCCAATCATTGGCGCCTCATCCTTGACTGTGCCTCCGTTTGCGTGGCAGCTTGCACAGGATAAATTATTGCCTACATACTCATCGGCGAGGGTATTTGTTTCCATCATTAAGTCATATCCATATTTGATGCTTTCACCCAGCGGCCCATCTGGAACATCCTCCATGCTTGGCGGATTGAATTCAATGGTATTGCTTGCTGTCCCTTCTGACTGCTGAGGAGCAGTTGCTGTTTCAGCAGGTCCGAGATCCTGACTGATTTTCCAGCCGACAAATAAAGATCCAAAGATTAAAAAACCAATAATAATTGCTAGACTGTTCTTCATAATTATTCCTCCCTATGTAACATTTCCAAATCTGCATTTCATTTTCCCTATACCCATTCTAGTATAAAACGCTTCATTATTTATATATTAAATATGTAAAAATAGTGAAAACTATAAAAATAGGAACTGGAATTCTCCAGCTCCTACTTCTCTTTCCCGTAAAAATAAAGGAACCATACAGCGTGGTTTTGCTCATCATATGCCGCACGTCTGAAAACCTCTTTTATGACCGGGTCGGCAGCTTCATCACCAATTTCATGATAAAAATCTACCGTCACTTGTTCATCATTAAAGGATGCTTCAAGTCCCTGGATGTAAGTCCTCGCGCACTCTTCAGTCATCTTAAGCTGAGGCTGCTTTCCCGTAAGAGCGGAATAAATTTGAGAAAACTGTTGCAAATGTTTTTTTTCATCATTCAATATTTCATTGATTCGCTTTTTCTGTTCTTCATTCGGTGCCATTGCTGCTAGCTCAGCGTAACACTTCGTAGCAGTATATTCTCCATTGATGGCTTTGGTTATGTCATTGATTAATTTTTGATTTTGCCTATAATGATCATAATAAGGATACATCTCAATCCTCCCCAAGTTATTTATAACAGTGTATGGAGAGGATCTGACTGATGTGCCTGTATCATGCTTTTCCCTCGTATTCAACGAAGATACCCTTGAAGTATTTCTTTTCTCTTGTCATCTCTATTCCGGATTCTCTCATGTAACGGCCGGTATCCCGATTCAAATGACAGCCGTCACACAGTCTCTTCCAAGCAGGCGTGAGGAAATCCTGCAGGGCGGCAAGGGATTTGGATTCCGTCCTTACATGTTCGAATAGGACAATCCTGCCTCCCTTTTTGCATACTCTTTTCATTTCTTTAAATACTTGGCGGGGTTCCTCGACGGAACATAAAACTAGAGTAGCGACCACTGTATCGAACTCTCCATCACTAAATGGAAGCGACTCGGCCATCCCCTTATGGAATTCAACTTGCAAACCATTCTTTTCAGCTTGTTCTTGTGCCTGCTCAAGCATATACGGATTTGGTTCAATGGAAACAAGCCTATCCACTTTTCCTTTTGAATAATATGGATAATTAGCCCCTGTACCTGCACCAATCTCAAGTATTTTCCCCTCTAGACCAGAAATGATATTTTTCCTCACATGCGCAATCCATCTTTTTTCAAGCGGACTCATTAGCGTGTCATAAAAAGAAGCAAATAATTTTGCCACAATAAAAGCTCCTCGCTGTTTTATTTCCCTCATTATATAAAAAATGGCCCCTGATAGCTAATGCCAGGCCAGGTATATCCTTTAAAGAAACAATTGATAACGCGAATACGATCTTGGACATGAAGAAAGACAGCCGTTATCAGGCTGCCTTAGTAAGTCTTATCATGGTTTTAAAACTACTTTTATGCAATCATCTTTTCGGTCGTTAAATATATCATACCCTTTCGCTGCATCTTCGAGCGGGATTTTGTGGGTAATGATATCAGTTGGGTCGAATTCTCCATTCACAACCATATCAAAAAGCTTTGGCATGTAATGAATGACCGGAGCCTGTCCCATTTTCATCGTAATATTACGTTCGAAAAATCGGCCAAGCGGGAACATATTATATCTTAATCCATATACACCGGTAAGCTGGACTGTACCAAATTTGCGCACAGCTGTATGCGCAATTTCCAGCGCAGAAAGCGTTCCGCCCTGCAGCTTCAATTTTTGTTCAACTTTTTCCACCACTGATTTTTTCCCATCCATCCCTACACAATCGATGACGACATCCGCCCCGCCATTCGTAAGATCCTGCAGGAATTTCCCTGGATCATCCTCCTGAGTGAAATCAAAAATTTCTACATTGTTTGTTTTCCTGGCATGCATAAGCCTATAATCAAGATGGTCAACTGCAATAACTCGTTTTGCCCCTTTCATCCAGGCAAATTTCTGAGTCATTAGTCCAACAGGTCCGCTTCCCAGGACAATGACAGTATCCCCTTTTTTCACACCTGCATGTTCGACACTCCACCAGGCTGTTGGTATAACGTCCGATAAAAATAATAAAGATTCATCTTCAAGCTCACAAGATTCAGGTACAACGAAAGAAGTAAAATCAGCATACGGCACCTTCAAATATTCTGCCTGTCCGCCTGGATGATTACCGTATTGCTCGGTGTAACCAAAATAAGCACCGGTATCTTTGTACTCGTTTGTATTATCACATTGACTTTCCATTTGGTTTTGACAATAAAAACATTCACCGCATGAAACGTTAAATGGAATGACGACCCTGACTCCCTTTTTCAAGTTCTCGACACCTGGTCCTACTTCTTCAACGATCCCCATTGGCTCGTGGCCTATGATGTAGCCTGGCCGCAGCGGCATATTGCCCTGGTAGAGGTGAAGGTCGGACCCACAAATCGCTGTCGAAGTGATTTTCACGATCATGTCTTTTTCATGCTCAATTTTCGGCGCCTCTACATTTTTGACTTGGACATCTTTAGAACCCTGGTACGTAACTGCTTTCAATATTCGCCACCCCATTCCTATTTAATACATTTAAAGATTTCCCTATCGTTATTCGTAAAAAACACGTTTGGAAGTTTTTCCAATAATTAGCTCAATACATAATTGATCTGGCAATAATGCAACTTATTGAATGGAGGTGTTTATGAAATGGAACCGAAACAGCCTGGCAGTAACAGTCTTCCTGACTTCAAGGAGATGACAGACAGGGTGCATGCAAATCCGGGAACAGGCCCGCAACTGGTCATAAAGACCAGCCTGGATCCCAGTGAAGTCACAGAGGAAAATCCTTATGTCCAATCTGATCAACCAACTGATCCGGAAGAATTCAGAAATTACTTCAAGGAGTAGATGATGGAAAAAACACAGGCCTATCTTCGTGAAATTGTATCCAATTATACAGAGACATATCCACTCAGCAAGAAAATCTATCAAAGGTTAGAAAGCGAAAATTACGCTTCTGAAGGTGATTTTGTCAAAGTCCTGACAGCTGAGGAAATAGAATTTTTGAATAAGATCTTACCGGAAGCGATTGAGTATGCGAATAATGAACAGGATGAAAAACGCGCCTATCAGCTAAACGAAGTATATGAGCTTCTATATTGAAAATCTGGAAATCTTCTCCCGAAAACGAAAAAACAGCAGGAATGAATCCTGCTGTTTTTAACCGTTGGCTGAAGCTGTATGTTCCTCATCAATTGCTTCTTCGCCCGTCTTTTCCCGATGGTAAATTGCATTGATTTCACCGCCGAGCACAAGCGCCAACCCTGTCAGGAACAACCATAGCATCAACACAATTACGCCGCCAAGACTTCCGTATGTGGCTGAGTAATTGCCGAAATTGCTGACATAAAATGAAAATCCCAGCGAAATCAACTGCCAGACAATAGTGGCAAAAATTGCCCCAGGCAGGACGTGTTTGAAAGGATAATGCTTGTTTGGGGCGATTCGGTACAAACCAGTCAATACTGCCACCATGACCACAATCCCGATGACCCACCTGATCACATTGAAGATAATATCATATGGTTCAGGAATTGGGATGATTGTTTGTATCGTTTCCAGGATGACATTGCCGAATACCGGGAGCAATAACGCAATGACAAAAGCCAGAATCAAACCAATCGTAAGAAAAATTGAGACAAGCCTCGCTTTGATGAAAGATCTTGTTTCCTTTACATCATAGGCAATATTCATTGCTTTCATAAAGGCGTTCATACCGTTTGAAGCTGACCAGATTGTCCCGATGATCCCGAAGGTCAAAAGTCCGCCATTTCGCTCACTTACAAGTTTCACCACATTATCTCTCAATAATTGCGCAGACTCTTCCGGCAATAACTGATTGACAACATTGATTGCCTTTTGTGGATCGATATTCAAGTAAGGGACGATGGCAATCAACAAAATCATCATCGGAAACAATGCCAGCATATAATAATATGCTTGCTGGGCAGCAAGTCCAGTTGCACGGTCTTTTTTCAGCTCTCCCAGCAAACTTTTCCCATAGTGCTTAAATTTCTCTTTCACTAAACGCACCTCATTTCTCCATTGCAATATGCTTGTCTTTTCCCCGACTTCAGGAGTTTTAATCCTGATTAAAATATCGGTAAAATAAAAAAGACCATCCCTGGTCTTTTTAAAAATCTACTTATCATCTTCAACATATGGGTCATGTTCGAATGCAGGCAAGTCTCCAAAGGATGTCATAATCCCTTCCCTGTCCAGCTCCTCTTCATACTTTTCGTGCTGTTTATTTGGATAAATAGTTATTTCTTTACCGGTAATATCGTTGCCGACAAAGTTTTCGAAATCCTCGACATATCCAATATTCTCTTCGGATTCAATATACGTGTCATTATAATGATCCTGTGGTTTCACGAAATCCGAGGGACTTTCTGAAGTGCCCCAACTTGCTACTGCCTGCCAAGAATCCTCTGCATCAAATGCAACATTTTCATCTTTATTATCCAAATCGAACTTACCGAATGGCGGCATCAATACCCCCTCTTCAATTGGGCGGTTATGTGATACGGTCCTGTCTGGAGTGTGTTCAATGCAAAACCTCGTTTCAGGCACCGCTTTTAGACGGTCATATGGAATGTCCTTTCCACATACCTCACATTTTCCATAGCTTCCTCTCTCGATTGCCTGCAATGCAAGATCGATATTCTTGAGTTGATATTCAACATGCTCGTTAAGTGCAATATCTTTCTCGCGTTCATATAACTCTGTCCCCTCATCTCCCGGATGGTTATCGTAGCTTGAAAGCTCTCCAGTTGATTCGTGGGCATGGCCACTTCTTAAATCGAAATGATCGTTAGCATCCAGATTGGCTTCAAGATCATTTTTGTTTTTGAGTAGATCTGCCTGGAATTCCCTCAACTGCCCGTTTGTTAGCATATTTGCTGCCCCTTTCCTAGTAACGGTTTTTATTAGCTTGCTGCATTTGGCTTTATTTCATTAACGGTAATAAGTGTTATCTCCCGCAAGTACCAATTTTATGGCCTAACTCATAGTATGTAGGAAAACTTATTATTTGGAGTGATGCCTATGCCTTTATTTGTCAATGGATTTGTCTCCCCACAGGTTTTCAGCAAAAATAAGGAGGTTGAAAATCCAGAAAATCAGGAAAAGTTTCGCTTAAATTACCTGCATGAGTTGTTGAATGAACAGCGAAAGTTAAACCATGAGTTGTCTGGAAGTGTCATGAAATTTGACAACTCCCTTGAACAGAACAGACAGGAACAAATTAAACACTTTAATGCACTGGTTTCCTCACTGGCAAAGCAGGAAAACCTATCTGAGAAAGTTATCGAGAATATATACGAACAAAAGGAATCGGCTTCTGACCTGGACGATAAATTGATTAAACTTGAAGAAATGCATGAACAGTTTTCAAAAACACTTTTAAACAAGGAACTGACAAGTCAGGCCATATTGGACCAGCTTGCCTGCCAGCAATCAATGATTATCGATTTAAACAGAAAACTGCTCGAGTATGAGGATGTCACCAAAGCTCTTGTCATTCAAGCACAAAAGCAGGAAGAACTGCAGGATATGATTGCAAAACACATTGATTTGCAAGGGATTTTCCACGAAACGGTCATGGAACAACTTGGCAAACAGGATGCTGTGGGCGAAGGAATTTCAGATCAATTAGGTGAAATAAAATCTTCATTGTCAACCAAAGCTAATGAAATTATTGAAAAGCTTGAAAACCAGTATTCAAAGTTCACACATTTTCTTTTAAGCCTTATTGTGCCAAATATCACCCAAAAGAAAATAATCAGAGGTAAAATGTTTAAAAAAGAAAATAATCAGGAAAAATAAAAAAAGAGCATTGGCAATGCCAATGCTCATCTGTACTATATATTAATCAAGAATTGTCACATTTACTTGTTTTCTGCCCCACTCAAGCGCTCCCTCTTGTGTAGGGATAAATACATCAATCCGGTTTCCCTTGATCGCACCGCCGGTATCTTCGGCTGTGGCATATCCATAGCCTTCAACATAAACTTTAGAGCCCAGCGGGATGACAGAAGGATCAACAGCAATCACTTTTGCATCAGGATTTGTCTTCAGGTTGACTCCTGTCTTAGTAATCCCTGAACATCCAGTGCAATTTGCTGTATAAGCTGTCGATTCAACAGTTATTTGTTTCGTTGCAGCTGCAGGCTTGGCTGCAGTTGTTGTTTTTTCTGCTGGTGCAGATACAGGTGTAGCCACCGGTGTAGCTGCCTCCTTTTTGGCAGAAGTTTTTTCTGCTTTCATTCCAGCAGGCATATCCGTATAAACTGCCAGCTTCATTCCTGGATGGATCAAGTCAGAAGATAATTTATTCCAATTTTTCAGTTCATCTACGGTAACTCCATATGCTTTGGAAATTTTCCAAAGTGTATCCCCTTTTCTCACCTGTGCATATTTAATAGGAGATACTTCTAATAAATCATTTGGGTGGATTACATCATTTGAAAGCTTATTCCATTTTTTTAATGAATCTACTGACACGCCGTATTCTTTAGAAAGACCCCAAAGTGTATCCCCCTTATGTACGACGATTTCCTCTGCCTGTGCTTGTGTGCCGGCAGCTCCAGAAATTGCCGCTGCTGCAACCAAAGATAATAATGACTTTTTCATTTGTTTGCCTCCCATCGGCTAATTTTTATCACGTGAATTATCGTAACATAGAATTTCCGGAGAAAAAGAACAAGCACATTTAAATTGAATTACGAGAATAACAGAATTATAACGAGAACATGTCATATTATCTGAATATTCAAATAATATGATTCCTTTTTATCAAGGTTTTCTAGTTATTTTGTAAATTATTCTATCTTTTTCCTATATAACCATTTTTTCCCTTGAAGTTTGTTTTTATTTTTTGAGCAGATAACCGCTGTTCATGACATTAAACTTTTAAAAAAAAAGAATGATACTTAAGTATTTAAGCTAAAAATCTGACCATTGGCGATAAAACAATTAACCTTTCTATTAAAAAAAGCAAAAATCCCATAGAAATGGGATTTTTGCTCTTTTAAGCGATTCTTTCAATCTTAACTGCACATGCTTTGAATTCTGCTGTCCCGGAAATTGGATCAAATTCATTCAGAGTAAGGACGTTCGTCGGCACCTCCGACCAGTGGAAGCTCATGAACACAAGTCCAGGAACCACTTGTTCAGTTATTTTCACTTTAACATCGAGTGTACCCCGTCGGGAACTTACCCTGACAAGTTCACCATCAGTTATTTTTAGCCGCAAAGCATCTTCAGGGTGTATATCCAATGTTTCTTCTGTTTGCTTTATTTTGACACCTGGCGCGTAATGGCGAGTTTGAGTATGGGTATTATACGATTCATAACGTCTGCCGGTTGTCAGTGTGAAGGGATATTGCTCATCCGGACTTTCAAGCGGCGGCGTGAATTCGACAGGCACGAAGCTGGAGCGTTTGGTGTTTTCCTTTTCAGCATGGAACCTCTCATGCATGATTTTTGTACCCGGATGATTATCGTCTGGGCACGGATAATGTAACCCATATTCCTTTTCCAGCCGTTCGTATGAAATTCCACCATACATCTCCCAGGCAAGTTCCCTGACTTCGTCCCATATCTCCTTACTGGAGTTATAACTCATCTGATAGCCCATCTTAGAAGACAGCTCACATAGGATTTCCCAATCCTCTTTCACCCCAGGCTGTGAGGTTACAGCGGTGCGAACCCGCTGAATCCTGCGATCAGTGTTCGTATAAGTGCCATCAACCTCTCCCCATGATTTCGCAGGAAGCACAACATCAGCCATTTCAGCCGTTTCTGTCATGAAGATATCCTGAACAATCAATAAATCGAGATTCTCCAGTAACTTCCTGGTATGGTTCATGTGGACATCTGCCACCAATGGATTCTCACCAATGCAATATAGAGCTTTGATCTCACCAGTCTCAATTTTGTCAAAGGTCCTTGTTTGGGTATCACCTACTTTTTGACTGATTTCCGTATTCCATGCTTTCTCGAATCGTGAACGGTAGTCATGATCAAGTAAACTGATTGCACCTGTAAGCTGGTTAGGCAGGCACCCCATATCTCCGGCACCCTGGACGTTATTTTGTCCCCGTAACGGCATAATGCCTGACCCCTTCTTTCCAATATGTCCGGTGAGCAAGGCAAGGTTAGCGATGTCGAATACATTGTTCACGCCACAGTGATGCTCAGTGATACCCAGTGTATAGGCAATCATCGAACGATTTGACGCTGCATACAGGCGTGCCACCTCGATGATGTCTTCTGCGGCCAGTCCCGTGATTTCTGCTGAATATTCCGGGGTGTATCGGTCAACCTTTGCCAGCAGGGAATCAAAGTCTTCGGTATTCTTGCCGATGAATCCCGGGTCATATAATTTCTCGGTTATGATGATTCTGATCATGGCATTGATCAGTGCGATGTCTGTGCCCAGATTAATTTGCAAATGTTTATGCGCGGATTTGACCATATCAATCCTTCTCGGGTCAATAACCACGATTTTAAGTCCACTCTTGGCCGCCTTCTTCATTCTATTTCCAATGATCGGATGAGCTTCGGTCGTATTTGAACCCATCAGCAATAAAACCTCGGCATCATCGATATCTTCTAAAGTATTGGTTGGGAAACCGCTTCCAAAAACAGTCGCCAGACCGGCGACACTAGGAGCGTGTCAGGTTCGGTTGCAGCCATCAATATTATTGCTGCCAATGGCTGTTCTCATAAACTTTTGGGTAACATAATTGGACTCATTTGTAGTCCTGGCACAAGCAAACATTGAAATTGCTTCTGGCCCAAAATCTTTCTTAATAGAAGTTAAATGGCTAGCAATATACTCATAGGCTTCATCCCATGTTGCTTTAACAAGCTTGCCCGCCTTTCTGATCAATGGAGTATTCAATCTTTTCGGCGCATGGACATATTGATAGGCAAAGGCCCCTTTCACACATGTCTGCCCTTTATTAACAGGAGCTTCCTTATCCCCTCTGATTTTTACAATCTTATTATCTTCCACTTCCAAAATCAGCCCACAGCCTGTTCCACAATAACCACAAACAGTTTTCACCTGGCTTATCGATGACATGGTATCCCCTCCGTTATCTTTTTATACAAACCCCTATATTCATATTAGTCTAAATTTTTGTGACGATGTGATAATTCAAAGAGATTTTTTTGTCATATTACCAACATTTTCTCGACAAAAATTGACCCTGACTTGCAGCATGGAATACAAGTTCGAGTTATATTCGATTTAGACAATAGAAAAAGGCAGGATAATTCCTGCCTTTGTTCCATTCTTATGCAATTTTAGCGGGCAGGACAATCTTGAAGGTTGTTCCTTTGTTCTGCTCGCTTTCAATATATACCCTGCCATTATGGCTCTCTATGATTTTAAAGCTTACCATAAGGCCAAGCCCATTTCCGTTTTTCTTGGTAGTATAGAAAGGTTCACCAATCTTCTTGAGTGTATCCGGCGGAATTCCTACCCCTGTATCCTTGATGGATATCAAAACATTGTCATCCTGAATTTCAGTTTTAACTTTTAAATCTCCACCCTCGGGCATGGCTTCGATTCCATTTTTAATGAAATTCAGGAAGACTTGCTTGAGCCGATTTTCATCACACTCAATCTGGATAATTTCTTCGGGAGCATCAAATTCCAATTTAACATTTCTCTTTCTCGCTTCAAATTTAAGCATTGAAACGACATTATTGACAATAGGGATGATGTTCTTTTCCTCAAGTTCAACCGCCTTCGGTTTAGCAAGGACCATGAACTCTTCTACAATATTATTGACTCGATCAATCTCATCAAGGATGATTTCGATAAACTCCTGACGCTGTGGGTCTGTTTCGTCGAGCTGGAGGAATTCGGCATACCCTTTCATTGAAGTAAGCGGATTCCTGATTTCATGGGCCACACCAGCGGCAAGCTGCCCGACCGCGGCAAGCTTATCCTGACGGTGCAGCATTTCCTCTGATTTTTTCTTCTCAGTAATATCATTCCTGATGGCAAGGTATTGATACGGCTTACCGTTTTCATTCAAAAACGGAACAATCGTCGTATCAACCCAATAAAAGGAGCCATCCTTCGCCCGATTACGAATTTCACCTTTCCACACCTGTCCTGAACCAATCGTTCTCCAAAGATTTTTAAAAAACTCTTTAGAATGCAATCCAGAATTCAAAATCCTGTGGTCGTTTCCAATCAATTCTTCTCTGCTATACTTGGAGATTTCACAAAACTTGTCATTTACATTTTTTATGATCCCTTTTTCATCTGTAAAAGCAACAATCGAAGATTGATCCAAGGCAAAATTTATATCACTGACTTCTTTCAAAGTTTCTTTGAGGCTGGCTTCCGCCTGCTTTCTCTGTGTTATGTCTGAACGTATCGAGACATATTGATAAGGTCTTGCTTTACTGTTCAAGAACGGAACAATCGTCGTATCAACCCAATAATAAGAACCATCTTTCGCTTTATTGCGGATTTCAGCCTTCCACACTTTACCTGCCCCTATTGTTCTCCACATTTCTTTGAAAAAGTCTTTAGAATGAAGGCCAGAATTAAGTAGAGAGTGGTTTTGCCCCAACAACTCGGCTTCACTGTATCCAGATATCTCAACAAACTTTTCGTTTACATAAGTTATATTGCCTTTAGGATCTGTAATGGCAACAATCGCTGAAATATTAAGGGCGTCCGTAATATCCTTTAAATTTGTGTCAGTAACGGCAAGCCTTTTACTGATCAATGCACTGGAGCCAATTAAGCCTGCAAGAATAACGATGGAAATAAACGCTATCAGGTAACTGATCAAGGACTCTGGTATGCCACTTTGTTCAATTAAACCATTATTCAGATTGATCATAGAAGCTCTGGTTAAAAGAAAGTGACCCTCAACAATAGCAGCTGTCACGAACAGGGCACTTAAAGGCTTAATCCAGCCATGCGAACCCTGAGTGAAATTTTTAGAGAAGAAAAGCATCCAGAATGAAAAGTAAAATGAAACGAATACGAGTGCTAATCCTACAAGGAGAATCGCAGGCTGATAAGTAAAGTGCAGCCTCATTGAGTACATTCCCAGAAGGTGGACAGACATAACTGCCAGGACCATGAATAAACTGCCGACCAGTAGATCGCCCTTTTTAACATTCTTTCCAGTCATTGTGTAAAATGCCATCGCAGTAAAAGAAATAACCAGAATGATAGATAAGATGGTAATCGGAATACGATAAGAAATATTGACATTGAGATTCAATGCAAGCATTCCAAAGAAATTCATTACCCAGATTCCGATTCCAAGTGAAAAAGTCCCACCCAGAAACAAAAACCTTTTATTCCGATCAGAAGATTTAATTAGACTGAATAAGTCCAGTGCTGTATATGATGACATGATTGTCAATAAAATCGCAACCAGCAATAAAATTGGATTGAAGGATAATTCTAGATTATCCATTTAGCATCATTCCTCACTTAAAGTTTCATATCGATTGTATGTTAAAAATGGTAAGAATAAAAGGGGTTATTAAATAATTTGTAATAAACCTGTCACTTTTATCTATTGACTTAAACGAACATTGTAATATAACAGCTATATTTTTCAACTTCATAAATTCTTCTGCAGTTAGTTTCCTATGCTATTGCCTCGGAAAGACAGGTATAAACACCTAATTTTGAAAATTTTTTAAAAAAAGCCTACACAAATTCAGAAATTATGTTTATACTGTACTATAACAGGTTAATTAAAATATAAATTGTACTATAAAAGGAGGAAATACTAATGATGAGTCCGGTTGAATTTTTTCGCAACTTGCCAAAGAAGGTTTGTCCAGAATGTGGTGAAGGAATGCATGAGCAAGCAGAATCCTACATGATGGAATGTGATCGCTGCTTATCAAAAAAGGAGGAATAAGAAGCAAAGGCACCTTTTGTTTATAAGGTGCCTTTTTGGTTGGCGAATTGAATAATATCAGGTCAAAAGAAAAAAGAAGCCCGTAAACGAGCTTCTTTTTTAACATCTTAGGAGACCCAACCAGCATCAGCCCAAAACTTTTTTGGAACTATTGAGTTGTAAAATCCTCTTACTATAGCCGATGTGTGTTTGTTCCGCATTTAAGGATTCTACTATCATAAAAGGGTTTACCCAGCTTTTATGATTGACCCTTAACAAACACATGATTCGGTATAATCACCGAGAGACTCATTATTCCCTTAGAAGTTTTTAGCTATAATCATCATTTAGACATGCATCCCTACTCACCATTACACTGGTTCGCTGCATTCAAGAATTCAGAACTTAATTAACGTTTCGCCCTTTCCTTGCTTGATCTGTCTTTAATCTGTTATTCCCCAAGCATCCTTACAACTTAACGGATCCTCTTTTGGTAAAAAGCTTCTTTTCGGCGTATCAGAATTGAATAGGCTGAATTTCCGCTCTTTCCCTGTTGGTTGTACTGATTAAAGATCAAAACAATTATTGGCTAACTAGATTAAGGTTGAACTCTTGTAGCTGGTGATGCTGGCAATCTGATGATAGCTAACTTAACTTTAGGAATAAACCTTTTTTTCGTTCACTACGGAACGAACACAATTGGTTGAGCCTCCTAAGATGTTAATGGCTTTCTTCTTACACTCTTAGTATACCACCCTGAATAAAATGTAAACCCTTACATCCGTGACGATTTGGTGACTTTTTCATTCTAACTTGAAGTTCATTTTTTCGGTATAACCTAAATTCGATTACAGAAACTATATATACCAGGGGGTGAGATCATGGACTATAAAAAAGAGGATAGCAGCAAAAAGAATCTTAAAGCCACATATACTCCGAATCAAAGGTTTGTCCCTGGAGGATCTGTAGATGAGCATCGGGATATCGAAGCTGCGAATATTTTTTTTACTGGAGATGAAATAAAACAACAGAATGAAAATCTCTAGTTCGGATGTTTGCAAAAAGGAATCTGTTACCACAAAAATGAAAAGAGGGAATCTGCTTGGATTTAATCGACCCGAAAAATTTGAAAAATGGTGATGAAGTTTTTGTTATTTACCGTAACCCCCATGTACCTTCTGTTTCAAATATCAAGGCCGGTGAGATCGTTCAACATCCCAAAGACCCCAATGCCCTGGCTCTTTTCCTAAACGAGACCTTGCATGTTATTGAAGATGATGATGCTCTTTTCGCTACACAGGCCGCAGCGGAAAAAGCTTGCAGCGAGGCCGTAGATCCCTACGATGCGTTGTGACCCAAACGGGGTTTTATCCTCTTTTTAAAGGGTATTTTACAAATGCAAGCCAATTTCTATTAGGAGGGTCCGAACATGAAAGTTCTTTCAGCATCTTCTAAACTTGTCATTGGCTCTGCACTCGAAGGAGGATTTGTTTATCTAAAGAAAGGCACCCTTACCCCCAACAAAGTGATACGACGCGGAAAACTTTAAATGCACAAATCCTCTTTCAATAAAAGCACATCCGATAAGGATGTGCTTTTATCTTTGAGCAATTACGTTTTTTAGAGGTCAGACCTTTTAATTGGTTCCTTTTCGTTATTCGTCTGATTCCCCGTACTTGATGTATAGCCTACGCGATACACGAAGTCTTTCTTTTTCTTTAATGCATCTGGCATTTTATACTGTAGATCGTTCGATTGGAATTCACCTTTTTCGGACATTCTTATCCCCCCTGTCTTCCTATTGGTAGCCTCTTCTATTCAACTCGTCAGTTGCAGCTGATGTGCGTTCAATGTCCCCGCCTACTTCTCCCTCTGCATAACTGTCGCTAGCTTGTTCGTGGGTCATGGCAAGCCCATTTGAAAGTTCATCATTCCTTTGGTAATCCGCGGTCTCGTACATACGGCCAGCTACTTCTGTACTTTTATTTTTATCTTTTTTCAGGGTAATCCCTCCTTTCGTTTTCTCAGGTTATTTTTTGACATTAATTCATAAACCATACTCCACAATTCACTTGTCTTGCGGCGCATAACCCCCGACATTCGTTTAAAAAACCAAAACACCCCTTCATATAAGAAGGGGTGAAAAATTACTGAATGCCTGTTTCCATTGACGTTTTTTTATGCTCTTGTAAAAGCCAGACTGTCAGCAAAACGCCAATTAAAGTTAAAGCAGCAAAAAACAAATATACAACATAAATGCTAAATTCCTCGAAAAGGATACCTCCAATAAATGTAAAGAACCAGTTACCCAGCCCATTGCCGACAGCTGAGTAAATCGTCACTGCCGTGGCTGTGACATATGGAGGTGTAATGTCGCGTATATATTGCAATCCTGCCGGAATGAATAACCCAAGTGAAAATCCCTGTATGACAGCGGATGCATAGACAAGACCCAATGCAGGCTCGGTAAAATAAAACATCCATCTGATCAATGATACAAGAGATGCGATTAAAGCAACCTGAAGAAGCCCCAATTTGCGGATCCAGCTGCCTGCAACCCTCATGAATGGAATCTCGGATAGCACCGCGATAAGAAATGCAATGCCAATCCCTGTATATGTCCCACCTCTATCCTCAACAAACAGACTGAAATAAAAATTATTCGCTAGATTTGGTCCAAAAATCATGAACGTTACACCCAGGAAAACTAAAAACTTCTTCATCCGCAATAAATCCTTCATACCGGAAAAGAGACTTCTGGACCTGTCAGAGGATTCTTTTGGCATTTTCACTGAAAAAGCCGCGGCTATCACTAATGTCAGGAAGAACGCATAAAAAATAATCTCTGGGTTCCATTCAGACAATCTCCCCATTACGAAAACCGCCAGGCCAAATCCCAATGATCCGAATAACCTGACATTTCCATAATTCACACCAACTTTGCTAGTATATTTTAAGGAGATACTATCTGATAAAGGAATTATTGCACTTTGGAAAATGGCAAGTATTGTGGCAGCAATTAAGAATAATAAAAATTTGTCAAACACGAGATAACCAAAAGCAGCAATCCCGGTTACTAGTGTCGTAAGTGTTAACAGTCGATTATGATAATTTTTCATATCGGCAAGCATTCCCCAGAATGGCTGAAAAAAAATCATGATCACAGGACCAACAGACAAGATTAATCCGATCTGATAGCCATTCAATTTTTCCACTTCGGTTAAATATATACTTAATAAGGGGAAGAGACTTCCTATCCCGAAAAATACAAAAAGATAAAATCCTTGTAATGTAAGGATATTCTGCTTTATTCGCTTTTCCATCTGAATCCTCCGTGATGTCAATATGTAGAGTTATATTTTACCACTATTTTAGTATAAGAATAGAAAAAATCGTTTTATTCAAAATAAAGAAAGAATAAAGCGTTTTCATTTAAGTTATGTCATGTTAAAATAATATTGTTTTAAGTGATCAGACGTCTGCTCACCTATTGATTTAATCTATCATGCCATAAGAGGCGGTGAAATCATGAGAGAAATAATATTGAGCCTGGTTGCTGGTTTGATCGTTGGGATTTTATTTAAATTCCTCAAGCTTCCGCTCCCTGCACCACCAGTGCTGGCAGGTGTACTGGGAATTGTCGGCGTTTATTTAGGCGGAGTTGTTGGAGAGTGGATTTTGAACAGCTTTAAAGGATAAAGGCGTTCATCAATAGGATTAGCAAAAAAATCCACGGGGTCACCGCGGATTTTTTCTTATATTAAAAGTATTGTTTAAAGGTGTTTTGTCCATAGAAAGCGGATGATTCCACTTGCTTTTTTGTTGCGGCATTCTTTGTGGCATCCAGGTAGACATAAATTGATCCAACGAAAACTGCCCCGCCAATGATATTCCCTATCGTAACTGTCAGGAGATTATGAATACCTAAACCAAAACTAATGGTCTCTGGATGTTCAACAAGAAGAGCAATCGAAAATAAAACCATGTTTGCGACACTATGCTCAAAACCCGATACGACGAAAGCGAACACCAGCAGCATCATTACCCCGATTTTTGCTCCATCCCCCTTAATATTGTAAGGTACCCAGACCGCAAGGCACACAAGCCAGTTACACAGAATCGCACGGAAAAACAATTGGATTGCGGGGGTATTCATCTTCATGCTTACGGTTTCCATCATATATTGCGTTTTTTCAGGTGTTGGGAAAATCCCCGACAACATAATGACCGTCCCAAAAAATATAGCTCCTGCGATGTTTCCTGCATAGCAAGCAATCCAATTTTCAGCGGTATCCCTCCATGATGTCACCTTTTTAAGAGAACTGATGGTCATCAGCATTGTATTGCTAGTAAAAAGCTCCCCGCCGCCGTATAAAATCAGGACCAGAGCCAATCCAAAAAAGATCGAGCTTACGATTGGAGTTGCTGGTGAATGCGCATCAAAAAAATACTCCCCCAGTCGATATGAGACCATAATCCCAAAACCGATGTATACACCTGCAAGTGTTGCTCTCATTAAATATTTCAACTTTGATTCACTTAAATAACCTTTCTTTTTCAAAGCAATACCAATGGCAATGTCGATAGGATGTCTGCTCAAGTTTAAGACCTCACTTAGTTTGTGAAATAAATCACATTTTTGTGTTGGTTTAATCTTATACTTGATTTATCTGTTTGTTAAGACAAAAAAACATGAAATGTTTATGACCATTTATTAAGCGTTTCCATATCATTATCAATGCAACTTGAACGGTTTTCACCGTCACTTTCTTAAAATTCATAGGGGCTTTCCCCTAAGCGTCTAATTTCAATAAAAGCAGGGCGATTCAGGAAAAACTTTCTGTAGTAGCCATGAATTAATCTATACTGCATTCTTCTCTGGATCAGCACTATTTGGTTCCCAAAGCCGCGCCGCCTTGGGGCCCATCATCCTTAATCCTTTGAAAATCCATTAATCTTGCCTGATAATACTTCCTTCAATATGCTTTCGCTCCATTTGGTTGAGCAGCTTACGGTGTTCTTTGGTTTCGAATAAAATATTGAAATCGTAGTCTTCTGGATAAAGCTCTGCCGCAGGGATGTTCAATTTCAGACGTTTATGATTTACTTCTATTTTTCCATCTCTCATCTGCACAATATAATTCCCATTACTGTCGGGCCCTTTGTGAATGACCCCAAGCTCTCCTGAACTTGATACATAAACACTATCACCCATTTCGTAGCGATTTATTGTTTTGCTGGCATCGGCCGTTTTTTTTCTTTTATGCTTATTGACGAGCAGCTGCTTTTCCCGCCTTTTTAATTCATTGCTATCTTGAAACAGACCACTATAATTCTTTTCTGATTTATAAGTGATCATATGGGCCCGTTCTATTAATTTTGGATGCACTCCCAACTTCAGGGCAATCGCAAATGCCTGGCTATCGCCTCCCGTTCCGATGCGCAGCCGGTAGGTGGGCATCAATGTCTCCAAATCGAATTCCATTGAGCCATTCATAAAATCTTCATGTGTATCCGCAAATTCTTTAATTTCGCTATAGTGTGTTGTAGCAAATATGGTCGCTCCCTTATTGTTCAGGTTCTCAAGTATGGCTGTTGCCAATCCCATACCCTCTCCAGGATCGGTTCCAGAGCCGAGCTCATCCAGGAGGACAAGGGTCCTGTCATTTGCTTTTTCTAGAATCTCAATGATATTCACAATCCTTGAACTGAAGGTACTTAGGTTTTGCTCAATACTTTGCCCATCCCCTATATCCACAAGGATCTTATGAAAAATACCTGATTTGCTGCCCTCTCCAACCGGCAGGAGCAATCCACTTTGGGACATCAACACCAGCAGACCAGCTGTTTTAATAGAAACCGTTTTCCCCCCGGTATTTGGTCCAGTAATCACAAGTGCATGGTAGTTCGTTCCGATCTCGAGCGTTAATGGGACCGCATTCCTGCCAAGAAGCGGATGACGTGCCTTTTTATAATCAATCACTTGATCATCCACGATATCGACTTTTTTTGCATCAATCGATCTACAATACTTTGCTTTTGAAAATAAAAAATCATAATGGATCATCGTCTCGATCGCAAGCTTAATTTCTTTTTCTTTACCTTCTGCCAGACCGGTAAGGGCAAATAAGATTTTCTCCACCTCTGCCTGCTCCTCGAGGAAGAGCCACTCCATTTGATCCTGAAAGACGCCGATTTCTTCTGGTTCGACAAAAAGAGTTGAACCTGAAGCCGATGTATCGAGCACAGCCCCCCTTACCTTCCCTCGATATTCCTTTTTTACAGGTATAACGTACCTTCCATTCCTCTGGCTGACGACTGCTTCCTGAAGAAATGGTTTGAGTTTTGCTGACTTCAGTAATTGTGTAAGCTTTTCCTTCAAACGCTCCTCCTGGATACCAATTTGTTTGCGGACTTTTAACAGCTCTTTTGATGCGTAATCATCAATTTGTCCATTGCGAATACACCTTTGGATTTCCGCTGCTAGTTCTGGCAGTTCCTCAATACTATAGACATAGGCGGATACTCTAGGTGCGCAATACTCTTTATCCCTCATAAATCGGCGGAGCTTGCTGCAGCTGTCAATGAATGAGTTCAACTGTACAAGTTGATCTACACGCAGCGGGATTCCTTTGTTAAAACCATTCATTACCGCTTCCATGCCTTCGAGACCATGGATAGGAACGCTTGAGCTGATTTTTAGAATCTCAATGGCTTCTGAAATTTCCTTATGCCATGCGTCAATCTGCTTTAGGTTCGTGGATGGTTCCATTTCCATAGCTTTCTTTCTGCCTGATTCTGTTAAAGCGAATCCCGAAATGGCTTCTTTGATTTTGTCATAACCAAGAACAGTGTAAGTTTGTTCGTTCAATGTTTATTCCTCCTTAAAAATAAAAAACAGCCGCAATGGACAAGTCCAAAGCGGCTTAAAATGCTTACAGCTGGGCTGTGAGCAAAATATTTACGAAAAAAAGCTGTGTATATGCACACAGCTTCTGCTCACAAATATCAAGCATGCTTCTATGTTCATTGTTCTTAACATCCAATCCAGGCCATAAAGAAATAAACCTAAAAAAGGCTTCATTTCAAACTGGATTGACCGTATGAAATTAACGGTTTAGTTAAGAACGACACCTAACATAGAACATACTCCTTACATATCAATAATCTCCTCAATAGGATACGTCGTTTCAGCCTCTTTTGTCAACCAAATTCATCCATTTTTTCGAGAAATGATTTGTAAAAAGAATGTTCACATTTTCTCTATTGACCTGTTGTTTATATTTCATTTTAATTAGGGTTAACCAAAGGTCGAAAAAGGTGGAGATTTTGTGGCCAGCCAGGAAAATATCAGCAATATGAATTATGAGATAAGCGAACTGATCAAGGCATCGGAAAAGATCATTAAGTTAAAAAAAGGTACCTTTTTATTCCGCGAGGGTCTGGAAGCTAAAGAAATGTATATCATCCTTTCAGGAAAAGTGCAGGTTTCCAAGATGAACGCCGAGGGCAAAGAATTGTTTTTAAGGCTGTGCAAGAAAAAGGATATCGTCGGTGAGCTTACTCTTTTTACAGTTGGGCCAAGGTATCTGTTCAATGCAAAAGTTGTTGAGGACGGTGAAGCAGCCGCAATCAATATCGAGAATCTGGAAAACATCTTATTCAACAATAGCCAATTGGCATACCAGTTCCTTAAGTGGATGAACGATCATATCCGTCGGACCATCACTAAATTCAGGGATCTCGTCCTGCATGGAAAGAAAGGCGCTTTGTATTCCACTTTGATCCGCCTTAGTAACAGCTACGGTATTAAAAAGGAAGATGGCATCCATATCAATGTACCAATTACAAACCAGGATCTTGCTAACTATTGTGGCACTGCAAGGGAAAGTGTAAGCCGAATGCTCGGGGAATTGCGGGACGAAGGAATTATTTCGATTAATAGAAAAAGGATTATCATACATGACCTTGCTTTCCTCAAACGTGAAATCCAGTGTGAAAATTGCCCCATTGAGTTCTGTAACATGGATTGAAGCATTAAAAAAAGGAAGCTTATAAATTGTCAGCTTCCTTTCTATATTTTTCCGTAAAATGCTTCAAGATTTCCACCAATATTTCCACTTATAAAAAGAAGGGGATAATAACGGGCAGCAGGAGTGATGTAAGGATCGCCGCCAATCCCATCGCTGCTCCTGATACCGCCCCCTGAAGCTCCCCTTCTCTGGCAGCTTCGGCTGTACCGATCCCATAGGCGATTGTGCCGATCGCCAGTCCTCTTGAAAAAGGATCATGGATTTTCATGACATTCATCAGCTAAGGTCCCAGCATCTCTCCTGTCATCCGGTAATCATGACAAAGGCTGCCACCAAAATCGGATCAGCACCTATAATCCTGGCAACCTCGGAAGCTGTATCGTGATGAATTTGATTGTCAATGAAACCAGGATAATATTAGTCAAGTTCAGTAAATAACCTATCATGACAGCTGAAAGAATAGTCGAGACAGTTCCCGTTAAAAGCCATGCCAAAGCAGGTTGAACGCAATTATTTTTCTTTGTTTGTATAAAGGCACTTCCAGAGCTACTGTAGCCGGTCCCAGAAAATAGGTTATTATTTCGCTCGCTGCTTCGTAAGGGATGTTCAGGATCAGCAAAACGCAGATCACGATGACTGTACTCAAAAAATTGCAATATGTATATAACGAACTTATCCGCTTTCAAGAAAATGGCTCCTTTTTCGTTCCAAACATTATTACTATAATTATAGATTTCGTTTACTTTTTTGCAAGAATGTTTACTTTTTTCATTGATCGTACCTTTTGAAAAGGCAAAAAGAATAAACATAGTTCACACAATGTCCATATGATTTTCCTCGTGTTTCTTATATCTTATAAAGGGGGAGGCTTGCGTTATGAAAAAAATCTATATTATTAGCTCACTTATTGTTTTAATTGGTATTGCATCCGGAATCTCATACTTTTTAGTCAGGGATGCCAATGCACAAATACCAGAAGGCATTACCCTGTTAACCATGGATGAAGAGAAATATACATTCGGAGAAGATACGGACACAATCAAGCTGGTGGAGTTTATTTATACTAATTGCCCGGATATCTGCCCTACGACAACCCAGGAGATGAACCTTCTGCGGAATGATTTAATAAAAGAAAACGTTTATGGAGATAAAGTCCAATTTTTAACGATTACGATTGATCCGTACCGTGACAGCCCAGAGGTTTTAAGGAAGTACATGGAGAATTTCGGGCTTGAAAATGACGGGAATTGGATATTCCTTACCGGGGACCCAGCCAATACCCTAGAAGAACAACAAAAAATCAAGAATGTTGCCGATACATTTAAATTCCAGTACCGAGACCCAGGAAACGGTTTTTACGTGCACAGTACTTTTACTTACCTGATTGATGAAAATAATAAATTCATCAAGAAATTCCCTATGGGTGAGGATTTTAAAAAAGATAAAGTTTTCGAAGCCATTATGGATGAGCTTTAAAAATAAAAGAAAGCGGTGGCTGCACCGCTTTCTTTTATTTTTATTAACCGTAATAGATTGGCTTTTACTTCATTAATGAGTGAAGTAGCTGGATGCAGTTTACCGCGAAGAGGAAAAAGCCAGTCTATCTCTTAATGTGAATTAACAGTGGTGGGATGTTTCTCTGTTTTTTGCAGGGAGAAAAATTCTGATTTTGGCTTAGTAAAGCTGACTTTTATCCCTGATTCCTTTAGGCGGTTCACAAAATCAACCAGCTGCTTTTTAGCCATTTCAAAAACTCCTTTTTATCCATCTTTGTCTATTATTATTCTACATGAAAAATATGAAAAATGTGTGAAAATGAGCAAAAAAATTGACATCCAGACAAAAAGTTTTTTCATTATTTTCCCAATATACTTCTTCCCCATATTATGTTAGCCAGATGGACAAAATCCCTTCTAAACTACTCTTGCTTTTTCCCATTTTCCCTCCAGTGGAAACACCTTTATGAAAAAATGTTTCCTTCCTGCGCAATTTGAATGTAAAAGAATTCGCTCACAAGGTTCAAACATGTTATAATCTTTGGGATATATATTAATGGAGGCTACTAAATAAATGATTACAGTTCAAAATGTTGGCCTGAGATATGGTGACCGCAAGCTTTTTGAAGATGTTAATATTAAATTCACACCTGGAAATTGCTATGGTTTGATTGGTGCTAATGGAGCCGGTAAGTCCACTTTCCTTAAAATATTATCAGGTGAAATCGAAGCTCAGACAGGCAATGTTTCCATGACTCCTGGCGAGCGTATGGCAGTACTAAAGCAAAACCACTTTGAATATGAAGATGTTGAAGTTTTGAAAGTCGTCATAATGGGCCATGCGCGTTTGTATGAAGTAATGCAGGAAAAAGATGCAATTTACATGAAAGAAGATTTTTCCGATGAAGACGGCATGAAAGCCGCGGAACTCGAAGGAGAGTTCGCTGAATTGAATGGTTGGGAAGCAGAATCTGAAGCTGCCATCCTGCTTAAAGGTCTTGGAATCGGCGAAGACCTCCACACGAAGAAAATGGCGGATATCAGTGGCGGAGAAAAGGTAAAGGTCCTTCTTGCCCAGGCATTATTCGGCAAACCGGATGTACTCCTTCTTGACGAGCCTACGAACCATCTTGACATCGCTGCGATTCAATGGCTGGAAGAGTTCCTGATCAACTTTGAGAATACAGTTATCGTGGTATCCCACGACCGTCACTTCCTGAATAAAGTATGTACACATATTGCTGACCTTGACTTTGGCAAAATCCAGCTTTATGTAGGGAACTACGATTTCTGGTATGAGTCCAGCCAGCTTGCAATGAAAATGCAGCAGGATACAAACAAAAAGAAAGAAGAGAAAATCAAGGAATTGCAGGCGTTCATTGCTAGATTCAGCGCCAACGCATCTAAGTCAAAGCAAGCAACTTCACGTAAAAAACTGCTTGATAAAATCTCTCTGGATGATATCAGACCATCTTCCCGTAAATATCCATATGTAGGATTCACTCCTGACCGTGAAATCGGTAATGACTT
The DNA here is from genome assembly GCF_030122805.1 of Mesobacillus sp. AQ2. Taxonomy (NCBI): domain Bacteria; kingdom Bacillati; phylum Bacillota; class Bacilli; order Caryophanales; family Bacillaceae; genus Mesobacillus; species Mesobacillus sp. AQ2. Next base: position 2,880,188 of record NZ_CP126080.1, read on the forward strand.
ATTAAGGGTTGATGGTATTACCAAAACGGTTGACGGCATAAAAGTACTTGATAATATCAGCTTCATCATGAATAAAGATGATAAAATCGCATTAGTTGGGAAAAATGAAATTGCCATTACGACTCTGTTCAAAATCCTGACAGGTGAAATGGAACCAGACAGCGGTACATTTAAGTGGGGAGTGACCACTTCCCAGGCATATTTCCCTAAGGACAATTCCGAGTACTTTGACGGCTGCGACCTTACTCTTGTTGACTGGCTGCGCCAGTTCTCGCCAAAGGATGACAGCGAGAGCTTCCTGCGAGGATTCCTTGGCCGTATGCTATTCTCTGGTGAAGAAGTATTGAAGAAAGCAAGCGTTCTTTCTGGAGGCGAAAAAGTCCGCTGCATGTTATCAAAGATGATGCTTTCTGGTGCGAATGTGCTCTTGTTGGATGAACCAACGAACCACTTGGACCTTGAATCCATCACAGCTTTGAACAATGGAATGATCAACTTCAAGGGTTCCATGATCTTCTCGTCCCATGACCATCAGTTTGTTCAAACTGTTGCAAACAGGATCATGGAAATCACTCCAACAGGATTGGTCGATAAGCAGATGACGTATGACGAATATCTTGAAAACGAAGAGCTTCAAAAGCAAATTGCTGAGATGTATGTGTAAGCTAAAAACCCCCGGATTTCCTCCGGGGGTTTTTACTTTGAACATATCAGCCTCTTTTCTGCTTTCTTCTTGAGGAATCTGCAGACTTGCTACCGGTTTCACTTGCCGTAGTGCCCTGCCCCTCCACCTGGCTTGAATTGAGTCCGATGGTTGATGGATCCTTTTTTCGCTTATTTGACATCATCGCACCTCCTTTACCTGCATTTAATATTGTGAAGCTCAGGGAATAAATTATTCTTGCCGCGGACAAGTTAAATGAGTGAGGAGGTGTAGAGAATGGCAAGAGTAGGTGTAGAACAATCTTTATCTAATATCTCTGAAGCATTGCGCCAAAAAGGCTATGACGTTGTTGAACTTCGCCAGGAAGCAGATGCACAGGGCTGCGATTTCTGTGTCATCAGCGGGATTGATTCAAACATCATGGGTATGCAGGATGTTGTGACCCAGGGTTCGGTCATTGAAGCCAACGGCCTTTCTGCTGAAGATATTCTAAGACAGATTGATCAAAAGTCAGGGCAAATCCAATAAGAATCACCGAAACTGCCGATAGGCAGTTTTTCTTTTCCCCGCAAGTCCTTCTGCTCCACTATCCATGATATTTTCACCAACTTGTGATATTTTCATTATGTAGCTTCCTTCTATATCCGATATAATCAGTTATAACCATTGCATATGATTAAAAGTTTTGTAAGGGGATGTCTTTGTTTGAGAATATTACATATATTCCTTTTCGCTGCTTTGCTTACCGTTCTGACGAGTTGCGGAGCCAACAGCGATACGAAAGGAACTGAGCTTACCGTATCTGCTGCTGCAAGCCTTCAGGAGGCGTTGGAGGAAGCAGGAAAAACCTACTCGAACCAGAATCCAGACATTAAGATTGTTTATAACTTTGGGGGGTCCGGTTCCCTACAGCAGCAGATTTCCCAGGGTGCACCAGTAGATTTATTTGTTTCTGCAGCACAGGACCAATTCAATGTATTGAGGTCAAAACAACTTATAGATCAAAACCATAGTGTAAAACTATTAAAAAACGAGCTTGTTTTGATTACCCAGAAAGATAACGAAAACCTTCATTCTGTAAAATCACTTGCAGAAGCTGAGATTTCAAGGATTGCAATCGGAACACCGGAAATTGTCCCTGCAGGGATGTATGCAAAACAAGCTTTACTTTCTTTAGGCTTATGGGAAGAGATTGAACAAAAACTCATCCCCACAAAGGACGTCCGGCAGGTTCTGTCCTATGTTGAAACCAGGAATGTGGAAGCCGGCATTGTTTATAAAACCGACGCTATGGTTTCTGATCAAGTAAGAATTATACCCTTTCAGAAAGAAGCTCTGCATGATCCAATCATTTACCCTGCCGGGGTCATTGCAGGAACCAGGCACAAGGAAGAAGCAAGCAGGTTTCTCGATTTCCTGAAAGGAAAAGAAGCGATGGAAATTTTTGAAAAATATGGCTTTAAAGCAGCATTGGAATGATTATTTATGAGCAGTGATTTTTGGACCCCGATCAGACTATCGGTGGAGATTGCATCAATGTCGGTGGTGTTTGTTTTTATTTTCGGCCTATTGTCTGCCAGGTTCATGGCGAAAAAGCAATTCTTTGGCAAAACAGCAGCAGAAACACTCCTTACATTGCCTTTAGTACTCCCGCCAACGGTAGTCGGGTTTATATTGATCATCATCTTTGGCATCAACAGCCCGATAGGCAGAACAGTGGAAAATCTATTCGGCAGCACCATCATGTTTACCTGGTGGGCTGCTGTAATCGCTGCATCAGTCGTGGCATTTCCTTTGATGTATCAATCAGCTAAAACTGGGTTCCTTCAAGTAGATCCAGGAGCAGAAGAAGCTGCAAGAGTAGATGGAGCAAATGAATGGAAAGTATTTTGGTATGTCACGCTGCCCCTGTCATCAAGAACAATTGTTACAGGGTTGATTCTCAGCTTTGCAAGAGCTCTCGGCGAATTCGGCGCAACACTCATGTTTGCCGGCAATCTGCCCGGAAGAACACAGACAGCTCCGACGGCTATCTATATGGCGATTGAATCCGGGAATCTGGATGCTGCCTGGCTTTGGGTTATTGCCATGGTGGGCATCTCATTCCTTATGTTGCTTTCAACATCATTCTTAAAACAGTGAGTCCGATTGCCTTATTTATCCGGAACAAAAGGGGAAGCCAATTCAATTGGCTTCCCCTTTTGTTCATTTACGATTCGAATTCTCCAGATGGCTGATTTTACCGACAATCAGTAAAATATCTATTTTCCTAGTTAACATTCACAACTAGCTTAACAGGATCAGCGACCTTCTTCTTGCTCTCATCAACAAGATCACCTGACAGGATTTCTACTTTCTTAAGGCTGTCCATATCCTCAACAATAAAACCAAGATTTCCGCGTTTCGTTTGTCCGGCTGAAATTTCGCCATTAAGGTTTTCTAAATAAAAATCATCTTCCCATGTCTTATGGATCGAATCATTGATATTCACCATCGCCACAGGTCCAAAGTGATAATTTTCTTTTGAATTATTCTTTACTTCAACATTTATCTTCACAAAATCAAATTCTTCATCATGTGTATAGGCATGGAAGAAATCAATCAGGCTGTAAGCAGGTACAAAATGTAATAACCTCACATCTTTTACAATATATTCAATACCATTTACATTAAAGGTCTTATTGACTTCTTTCACTGTTTTCAGGGTTAACTCACCTTTATTGTCAGTCAAAGAATCGCCAGCTTTTTTAAGATTTATATCCTCCGTAACTTGTGGGTTAGGAACATACACATCGGTATTTTTCTTTAATGGTTTCTCAATAGCCGCCTCTGAGGATTTCGTCTCTTTTTTTGACTCAGCCTCTGCAAAAGAACAGCCTGTCAGTAAAGTAGCAGCCAGCAATAATTGCAGATATTTCCTCATGTCAAAAACCCCTTTTCAAGAAATCTCCCGCTGGTCCAAGGTTCCGGCGGGAGATTTTAAAATTAATTATTTTCTTTTGCCGTTTGATAGTATATCAAAAATGTTTTTCGCATTATCCGTATTTTCGATATGGCCGTAGAAACGCTCTTTTCCAGGACCGAATGCATAAACAGGTACATCTTCCCCAGTATGTCCGCCGGTTGTCCAGCCAGTGTTTGAACGCTTGTCAAAAATCTTTTCAATAGCATTGTCAATATCCACAGGTTTTTTAGCTGCTGCAGCTTTTACAGATTCAATTTCTTCAGTTGTCAGCTCAGGCAGTCCTACAGATGTAAAGTCGATATATTTCTTCAGGGTTGCTTCTGCATCAGCGCCTTTTGATATTTCAGCCGCCATGAAATCAGGCGTACGTTTCGCAGCTCTGATTGGGGCTCCAAACCAGTTATAGATACCATTGGCACCAATTGAATATCCGCCAGTTGAGTGGTCAGCAGTCGCAACGACTAATGTATGCTTGTCCTTTTTCGCAAATTCGATAGCTGCTTTATATGCTTTCTCGAAATCTTCCATTTCACTCATTGCCGCAACAATATCATTGTCATGGCCGGCCCAGTCGATCTGGCTTCCCTCTACCATCAGGAAGAAACCATCTTTATCTTTATTCAAACGATTGATTGCCGAGTTTGTCATTTCTTCAAGAGAAGGAGTTTCTTCTCTTCGGTCGATCATTTTGTCCATTCCGCCTTCCGCAAAAAGGCCAAGAACCTTATCATTCGTATCATTAAGCATATCTTCTTTGTTGTTTACAAAGCTATAGCCATCTTTCTGGAATTCTTCAGTAAGGTTTCTGTCATTGCGCACAAAGTTGCTCAATCCGCCGCCTAGCATAACATCTATTTTATGGTCTCCATTTACCAATTCATCATAATAATCATCTGCAATTGCATTCATGTTCTTGCGGCTTTCATCATGCGCGCCAAAGGAAGCTGGTGTTGCGTGAGTAATCTCTGAAGTTGCAACAAGGCCAGTTGCCTTTCCGTTTTCCTTTGCAGCTTCAAGGACTGTCTTTACTTCAGAACCATCATTATCGACTGCAATCGCATTGTTATAAGTCTTGATCCCTGCAGACATGGCAGTTGCTGCTGAAGCAGAGTCAGTTACATTTTGTTCAGGATCTTCAGGATAAGTCATTTGGTTACCTACAAGGTACTTATCCAGTTCTGTTCTCTCTGCCTCAGGTGTATCAGGATTATCCTTCAAGTAGCGGTATGCTGATGTATAAGAGCCTCCCATTCCATCACCAACCAGGAAGATTACATTCTTAATTTCTGCACGATTATTGTTCTGGTCATTTTTTGCCTCTGCATTGAAAGTTCCTACTAAGCTGCCAAACGCCACAGTTGAAAGGACAGCGAGCGGAAGAATCTTCTTTTTAAAGTTAGCTTTATTCATTTCAAGACCTCCAGATAAGATATTTACCACGCTTCCTACTATAATGCCTGTCTATTAATCTCTTATTAACAAAATGTAAAGTTGTTTTAAGTCCTTGTAAAATCTATTTACAATCCTTCTTTTTCCAAATAAAATCCATAAAAAAAGCAGGCAAGATTACCTGCTTCTAAATCTTCTATTTTTCTTTTGCTTTCGATTCATGATCCATAGAATAGCGACTGCAGCCAAAAATGCCCCAATAATAGCATTGGCAGAAAGCAGTCCACTTTGCTTCGGCTCCTGAGTGGTTTTTTTTACTTCAGGTTTTTTTTCAATCAATGGTTTCAATTCAACCGATTGAATGGTCCTGCCATTTTCACTCTCTATATTCAAAACTCCGTCATCATCGACTACTCTCTTCCCATTTTCGATTGGTTCAGTCACAAAGAGATCCTCACCTGCTTTGAACTCGAGCTCTCCACTTGTGAAGGTTTCACCCTTTTTGATTTGTGCCGATTTATAGGAAGCAAAACCGTAATCAAATAACTTGATCGTATCCTTATAAATCTCTCTTTTGAATTCAGATTTCAGTAATACTGCAGTCAATTGCATTCGGCCATTCTCTGCCGTCGTAGCCAGCGTTTGTTTGGATTGGTCAACAAAACCTGTTTTACCGCCGGTTACTCCTTCATATGGAATTTCACCTTTTAACATTCGATGGTGGGAAAAAATCTGTGTATTCCATGACTCACCTTCCCACTTCAATTCCTTGGTCCCGAAGATCTCCCGGAAATCCTCGTTTTTCATCGCATAGTTCAGAATTAAAGCCAGATCCTTTGCAGTCGTATAGTGATTCTCGTCAAATAAGCCGTGGGGATTGACAAAATGGGTGTTTTTTACTCCGATTTCATTTTCCAGGTATTCATTAATGCTTTGGGAGTAGTTCTCCATTGTCCCATCAAGATGAATAGCAATCGCCAATGCGGCATCGTTTCCCGAATTGATCAGCATACCCTGGATCAGTTTCTTTAAAGTCACCCGTTCTCCAGGATTTAAATACACTCTCGTACCTTCGATCTCCTTGATTTTTTCACTAACGACTACCTGGTCATTCAAATTTGCACTTTCAATCGCATAAATAGCTGTGGCAATCTTTGTAAGACTGGCAGGATACATTCGTTTTTCTTCGTTTTTCCCAAACAGAATGGCACCTGACTGCGTGTCCATCAAGACAGCGGCTTCAGAGGTTAATACAGGATCATCTTCCTCCGCATGTACAAATTGCGCGAAAGAGTACATGCTTATCAGAACCGCCATTGACAATGCCAAAAGTTTTCTCATCCATAACACATCCATTTTAAAATTCTGCAATTATTTTACCAGAAACCGGCTTATAATGGTCCAGTGTTATTAATTTTTAACCCAAATGGAACAAAAGGAAACATTGGCAGGACAAAAAAGGAAGCCTCGATTTATGCGCAGACAACGACTTGTACACTTATGTGTAAAATCGACTCCACGCACAGAAAATCAGAATAGCAACCACAATAAGATACTTTTCCGTATAGAATTAGAAAAAGGGGTTTTCTTGTATTTATATTTGTGAGGAAAAATGAATATAGAAACTTGAGTTGATTGGAGTGGAAGGTGCGTAGACTCCTCCGAAAATGCTAATGCATTTCCATCGTGCGTGGGCACATTCGTTGAAGCTATTCAGTGTCCTGAGGGATCAGCATTCAGGTGAGACCCCGCAGGATCGAAGCTCCTGAAACGGAAATCAACGGACCAAATTTAGAAGCTAGTCTAAAAAAAGAGGGTGCCCAAAAGTTTATATTTTTTGAGACATCCTCTTGTTATTTACTTTGAAATCAGTGGCGAGGCTTCTTTTTTTGCTTAATGACACCTTCACGAAAGAAGAACTTTATTATAGACTATGCTTTCAAGGTATCCAACATACACTTCATCCCTCGCAAGTGCTGCTCCATACCTCCTCTTCAAGAAGCGTTCGGCTTCTGGGAAATCATTAAATGGCCCCAGGCTTTCTTCATGCTTTAGCTTTATAATATAGCGTGTTCCATCCTTAAAGATGAAAAACAAGTCCCTATCCCTATTCTCATAGAGACAGCCATTTTTAGAATCCTTTATATTATAAGTATTTTTGAATGCGTCATGTTTGATCGTTTCAAGGGGAAACACTTGATCAATATAACGTTTATAAGCCTCTCCATTTATCGTACATCCAGAAGCCTTCGCATGTCCACCGCCTCCAAATTCTCCTGCGACAGCAGAAACGTCCACATGATCATGAATTGTCCTGAAACTGATTTTCTTGCCACCTACATTTAGGATTGCTATATAATCCAGGTGTGGAAACTCCTTCCCAAGTTCATTACCCAGCTCAGAATGATAGGATTCGGCATGGACGACTCCTCCATAGAGTCCATCATGCTCCATTTGAATGATTTCCCTTTTCTTCCTCCTTATATAACGTTCGATTTTACCCTCTTCCATTTCCAATAACTTTTGCTCAAATTCATCGAATTCGAATCCATTATCTGTTTGAAGCCTGGATATCATACGTTCTTCAAATTCTTCTATAGAAACCATGAAAAATAAATCATTCAGATTTTTCGCCTTGAAATTCTGGTGAATATCCCAATCCCATGTATCATACTGGCGGACCAGCTCAACAAACTCATTAAGTGTACCGTTATCAGCCAATTGGCGTTTGTCTTTCAAGTATTCATAAACTAATGAAGACGCGCTTGTAAGTGTACCAGATTCATCTTCCACTTTTACATATCCCCAGCTATAGTCATTGAAATGCAAAGCCGTTTTATGATGGTCGATCAGGTAAGCCTTCCCTCCTTCTGATACGAAACGATTGATTCTTTCCGTTACTTCGTGGTTGACGGAAAGGTCGGTTATGTATAGATGGTCTTCCTTTTTCAAGCGCTCATTCATTCTCTCAAAATATTTCTCCACCTGAAAATTCAACCCAGATACAGAATTATAGCGGATATCCGCTTGCTCACCGAATGCAAGCCGGAATAGAATCCCACATGCCACTCCATCCAAATCATTATGTGTAAATAAACGGTACATCGTTTTCCACCTTCACTTTCCCAAGCTGTTTACTCTATAAGAGCCTAATTTATAGTCTATTGTTGGCAAGATAATCTATACAAAAGAAAATCCAAAAAATTAGACAAGTTCAACAAGGGGACGAGCATAGATATTTAAAGAGGATTATAAGGAGGTGAAAACATGCATTTCTTTGTATTTAAAAGAAGGACTTTATATTTTATTGGCCTAATTGTCTTCATTGCCATCATCGGCTCAATTTGGATGAATTTAAAACCTGAATCCACTCCAGCTATAGGCGGACAGAATGAACAAATCAGGGAAATACACCTCGTGACAGGAGAATTCAAATCGAATACCGACGATGGTAAAGAAATTGAAGCATACCGCTGGGACCCAGGTACAATCTTCGTTGAAAAAGGCGAAAAGGTAAGCCTGAAAATTCTTGGCGTGAACGGCAAGGAGCATCCTTTCATCATTGAGGGAACAGAAATCAAGGGAGTTGTAAAAAAAGGCCAAGAAACCCTTGTCCCTTTGCAATTTGACAAGGAAGGAACATACAGACTGATCTGCCTTACCCACCCTTCAGCTGAACACAACGGGCCGATGATTGCTTATATTGTAGTGGATTGAAATCCATCCGAGAACAGGAATCCGATTCCTGTTTTTTCTTTTAATTGAAGGTTGTTTTCTCATTAAAATTTAAAATTGACACAAAACATACAAATCACTATAAACACAGTGCAAACATTTCCTGATAGCATAAATACATAAACATTTTTTTATAACAGACTCTTTTAAACTTCATTTAATTATAGTACAGTTCACTTCACTTCACAGAGAAACTTCGTTAAAAACTTGTTTTAATAGTTTTGTTCATAATTTCACAAATACGTCACACTCATTCTGTTATATTCGTAGTATGATAATAGTGTGATAACTGTTATACAAACATCCACTTTAGAGGTGAACCAAAATGGAACAATGGAAAGGTTTTAAAAATGGTGCTTGGCAAGAAGAAATCAATGTTCGCGATTTTATCCTGAAGAACTTCTCTGAATATACCGGGGACTCAAGTTTCCTGGAAGGTGCCACAGAAGAAACACTCCAATTATGGCAGCAAGTAATGGAATTGACAAAACAGGAGCGCGAAAACGGCGGAATACTTGATATGGATACTGAAGTGGTTTCCACCATCACTTCACATGGCCCAGGCTATCTTGATAAAACAAAAGAAAAAGTTGTCGGTTTCCAGACAGATCAGCCATTCAAGCGCTCTATGCAGCCATTTGGAGGCATCCGCATGGCAAAGGCCGCATGCGAGGCGTATGGATACGAATTGGATAAGGAAGTTGAGAAGATATTTACTGACTTCCGTAAAACACATAACCAGGGCGTCTTCGATGTTTATACAAAAGAAATGCTCCAGGCCCGAAAAGCCGGCATCATTACCGGCTTGCCAGATGCCTATGGCCGCGGACGGATCATTGGTGACTACCGTCGTGTAGCTCTTTATGGCGTCGACTTCCTGATGGAGCAAAAGAAGAAAGACCATGGAATGACGAGCAGTGTCATGACTGAAGACACAATGCGCCTGAGAGAAGAAATCTCTGAGCAATACCGTTCATTGAATGAATTGAAGCAGCTTGCTAAGAGCTATGGATATGATATTTCCAAGCCAGCAACCAATGCAGCGGAAGCTTTTCAATGGGTCTACTTTGCATACCTTGCAGCAATCAAAGAACAGAACGGTGCAGCAATGAGCCTTGGACGTGTCGCGACCTTCCTGGATATCTATATTGAACGCGACCTCCAAAATGGAATCCTGACTGAACAAGAGGCACAGGAACTTGTCGACCATTTCGTCATGAAGCTTCGTCTCGTGAAATTTGCGCGCACGCCAGATTACAACGAGTTATTCAGCGGGGACCCTACCTGGGTAACAGAGTCAATTGGCGGTATGGCCCATACCGGGCAGTCACTTGTGACAAAGAACTCTTTCCGTTTCCTTCATACTCTTGATAATCTTGGCCCCGCACCGGAGCCTAACCTGACTGTTTTATGGTCCCCTGCCCTGCCAGAGAACTTCAAGAAATATTGTGCTGAAATGTCCATTAAAACAAGTTCAATTCAGTATGAAAACGACGATTTGATGCGCTGTGAATATGGTGATGACTATGGGATCGCCTGCTGTGTATCCGCGATGGAAATCGGCAAGCAGATGCAATTCTTCGGTGCCCGTGCCAATCTGGCAAAAGCTTTGCTTTACGCAATCAACGGCGGTGTCGATGAAAAGCTTAAGATCCAGGTTGCACCAGCCTTCGGCCCGATTACTTCTGATGTACTGGACTATAAAGAAGTAATGGAAAAATTCGATAATGTTATGGAATGGCTTGCTGGCCTTTACATCAACACTCTCAATGTTATCCACTACATGCATGACAAATACAGCTATGAACGGATTGAAATGGCTCTTCATGATACAGAAGTCCTCCGTACAATGGCAACCGGGATTGCAGGGTTAAGTGTCGTAGCGGATTCATTGAGCGCAATCAAGCATGCAAAGGTAAAAGTTATCCGTGACGAGAAGGGCATTGCAGTTGACTTTGAAACAGAAGGCGATTTCCCTAAATACGGCAACAACGATGACCGTGTCGACAGCATTGCTGTAGGGCTTGTCAAGAGCTTCATGACAAAACTGCGCAAGCACCCGACATATCGCAACTCTGTCCATACTATGTCGATTCTTACCATTACTTCAAACGTTGTATATGGCAAGAAGACTGGCAATACACCAGATGGCCGCCGCGCAGGCGAACCATTTGCACCAGGTGCCAATCCAATGCACGGCCGCGATACTAAAGGTACGCTTGCTTCCCTCTCATCAGTGGCTAAGCTTCCATACAGCTATGCAATGGACGGCATTTCCAATACTTTCTCCATCGTACCAAAAGCACTTGGTAAAGATGAAGAAAGCAGAACGAACAATCTTGTATCCATCCTTGACGGATATGCAATTAAGGATGGACATCACTTAAACGTCAACGTATTCAACAGGGAAACACTTTTAAACGCAATGGAACATCCTGAGGAGTACCCTCAGTTGACAATCCGTGTTTCTGGATACGCAGTGAACTTCATCAAGCTGACACGTGAGCAGCAGATGGATGTCATTAACCGTACTTTCCATGAAACAATGTAGACATCAATCGTGAACTGAACAGGAGCTGCCCTCCCTGGTGGCGGGTCCTCCTGTTTTATTGAAAGGAGAAATCATCATGAACGGAAACATTCATTCTATCGAAACCTTCGGAACTGTAGACGGACCCGGAATCCGCTATGTCATCTTCACGCAGGGGTGCCTGCTGCGCTGCCAGTTCTGCCATAACGCAGATACGTGGGAAATTGGCACAGGCAAACAAATGTCTGTTTCCGAAATCATTGATGATTTGAAGTCTTATCTGCCTTTCATTGAAGCCTCTGGTGGCGGAATCACAGTGAGCGGAGGAGAGCCTCTGTTGCAAATCCCCTTCATCACTGAGCTTTTCAAGGAGTGCAAAAAACTCGGACTGCATACTGCCATTGATTCTTCAGGCGGGTGTTACTCAAGCGCTCCCCTTTTCCAGGAACAGCTTGCCGAACTTTTGCGCTATACTGATTTGGTCCTTCTGGACTTAAAACATATTAACAGAAAGAAACATATTAAGCTGACAGGCATGGCGAATGAACATATTCTCGATTTCGCCCGCTACTTATCACAGCACAACGTCCCTATCTGGATCCGGCACGTACTTGTACCCGGGGTGACCAATGAAATTGATGACCTCACCGAGCTGGGGGCGTTCATAGGCACTTTGGAAAACGTACGCAAACTGGAAGTACTGCCTTACCACAAACTTGGGGTGTACAAATGGGAGGCACTGGGACTTGAATATCCGCTAAATGATGTGGAACCTCCATCAGATGATGAGGTCGAGCGTGCTTATAGACTACTAACAGCCAAGACAGCCTTAAAATGACAGCAGGAATTCTTTCCTGCTGTTTTTTCTGCATAGGTTCTTGATATTTCTCTAGTATCATTATGTTAATACATTTATTGGAGGATTTATTGATGTATCAATTGCTTTCGGAAATCAGCAACTATTTAAGCGGACCTTTTTTTACTCTGGTGAATCAGACAGAACAAATCCCCATACTCGCAAGCTTCCTGCTGGGACTTGTAGGTGCTCTTGCTCCATGTCAGCTCTCAGCCAATATAGGTGCCATCACGTACTATGGCAATCGCAGCTTGCAGGCGAAGAGCCATTGGACGGAAATGTCCTTTTTCATACTCGGCAAAATCACGGTCTTTTCTTTGCTGGGGCTTGCCGTTTGGCTAGTTGGAAATGGTTTTCAGCAAATGCTTCCAGAATTCTTTTCCTGGTTCCGCAAATTGATGGGCCCTCTATTCATTCTAATTGGCCTATCTCTTATAGGCCTCTTCGCATTCAATTGGATCAGCCGCTTAACATCTTTCCTGCCTGAATGGGGAGGCAGAGGCAAGACAGGTTCGTTTTTAATGGGGGTAAGCTTTTCCATCGCATTCTGCCCAACCATGTTTTCACTATTCTTCTTCACTCTCATGCCCATTGTGCTCAGTTCATCATATGGCGCAGTACTGCCGGCCGTTTTTGGAGCAGGCACCTCAATCCCGCTGATTATATTTGCCGCAATCATCTCCTTCATGGGACTTGATGGTTCATTAATGAAAAAAAGCCGCAAAATAGGAGCTATGGTGCAAACTTCTGCAGGATATATTTTAATCTTGGTCGGAATCATGGATACTTTGACTTATTGGGTATAAAATTCACAGCAAAAAGGCCGACGTTCAAGTCAGCCTTCTTTTTCATGAGACAAATTCACTAAAGCCTCAGTCAGCTCTTTTCGTTCTTTTTCCGCTGTTTCCGAAGAAATGATCTCTTCCATTGACAGTTTATCAACAGCCTCATGTTCTGCATAGAAAACAACTCTACGCAATGTTTCGGTTTGCTTCTCTTTCAGTTCAGGCTTCCTTCGGTACAATTCTTCCATTTCGGCAATTGCAATTTCCAGCTTCTGTTGATACTTTTGGACATACTCATCCGTAATTGTCTTTGTCAGATAGTATCTTCCTTTTGCTTCCATCATTTCTTTCATCGCCGTTTCATATCTGTGAATTTTTGAAAGCAGCTGTTCATATTCAAAATATACTTCTTCTTTTTTGTTGATCCCAAGGAAAGAAATGAGAGGTTTAATGGTCCAGCCTTGAACGACAAGTGAAAAGAGTACAACACTGAAGGCCAGGATCAATAGTTCCTCTCTCCCCTGGAAGTCCCTCGGCAGACTCAAAACAAGGGCGATTGATAATGAACCCTTTAGCCCTCCCCAATTTAAAATATGTTTCCAATTCATGCTGAAATCCCTGATGACAGACATGCTGGCATACACAGCTACACTACGGGCAATAAGAACAAGGATAATGGCAATGAAAATTATTTCCCACTTATCCTGCATATCGATTCTTGTTATCTCCAGCCCGATCATCAAGAACACAATCGAATTCGCCAAAAGGGCAGCAACATCCCAAAAATTGTTAATATTCAATTTTGTAGTCGGTGTCATTCCTATGCTAGAACCGAAATTCCCGAAGATTAACGCTGCAACCACAACCGCTATAACACCAGAAGCATGTACGCTTTCTGCTATCAAAAAAGATCCATAAAATAAGAGGATGCTGAAAATAATTTCTAATGGATAATCATCAAAATACTTCGTCAAAAGGGAAAAACCATATCCCAGTGCACCACCGATGATCAGCCCGAGTGAAACGACCCTGATAAAATCCCATAGTCCCATGCCAAGTCCAGACCACCCGGCGTCCAGATATGTAATCAATGATAAGGCAGATATTTTGAAAAGTACTACTGCCAGCCCATCATTGAACAAGCTTTCTCCTTCAATGACGACTGCAAGCCGCTTTTTCACGCCCACGCTTTTAAAAATGGAAAGGACACTTACTGGGTCCGTTGCACTCATCAATGCTCCAAAAACAAATGCAGCAGGCAGCGAAAGCCCAAGAAAATAGTGTGCTGTAAATCCTATCAGCAGAAATGAAAGTAGTGTACCTCCAAATGCCAATGCAAGGATCGGTTCTTTGTTTTCCTTCAAATGAGAAAATGGCAGTTTTAATGCTGCTTCCCCAAGCAGTGCAGGAAGAAATAATGTAATGATGACGAAATTAAAAATTTCCCCTTCTGTAATGAACATCTTCAATGGTTCAAGTAAAGGTATATTCAACAATCCAATTATTGCACCAACGATAACCAGGGCAATAGGATAAGGCTGTTTAACTTTCTTGGCTATCGCTGTGATTCCCGCTGCAATTAAGATTAAAAAGAATCCAGTCTGAAATATTTCATGCAAATTCACTTCTTCCAATACAATCACTCCAATCTCTTCCACTACTTCTAATTTCCCCTATTTCTATCCTTATAAAAACTTTTATAGAAATTCCAAAAAAAATCAAAAAAACCATGGGGTTTTCCCATGGTTGTAATCTATGCAATATTCATATTTTCCTTATACCCTGGCTCACAATACAGGCACACGGCATCTTCGTAATCCTCAGTATTGACATCTTCAGGGTTATACTCGATTCCACATAAGTCGCACTCTACCATTTCTCCCTCTGAATCTTCAGCCGCTTCCGGGATTGCGTCATTCACCTTCAGTTCACCTACCCAGACACCACTGATTGTCGACATTTCATTTTCAATATATTCATTCGCTGCTTCTTCTGTTTCCCATACACCATGGTCCCAGAGCATTTCGTCAGCGTCACCTGCATTGACCATTAATCCGTATACTATTTTCATATTTGCTGCCCCTTTCGATTTGGGAAGTTTGTTCTATATAATTAGCCCCTCCTTTCACTCTTGAAACCTCCAGTATATGGAAATCGGAACTTTTTCCATTTTATTTCGTATATATACTGATTGTTAAAAACAGGATTTTAAAATATACTTGATTAATGAAAGAGAAGAGGTGATGGCATGCTTATGGAAATTTACGCTCAGTCGATCGAAGCAACGGCAATGTATAGTGTTTATTTAACACTGCTCATCAGCATGTCAATGTCCGTCTTATGGGCATTAGGTGACACCTCTTATATCGAATCTTGTTATTTGCAGATCAAACTTAAGCCATCCGTTTCTGAAAAAGCGTTTAAAAATAAAGCTGAACTCGGAACGAGATTTCAGCTTCTGATCCTTAAGCGGATTAAAATAAAGATAGATCCAGGTGATGAAGACAGCATTTTTCTCCTTATGTGAACAACTTGAAAATTAGGAGGAGAAAAATGAAAAATCGATTCACCATAATGATAGTACTTCTATTATCGACACTATTAACTGGTTGCCAGGCTATGACAAGCGAGGGATCTTTTTTCCAGACAACATTTATCAATCCATTCGCTTGGCTGATCCACTTTTTTGCAAGCATTACAGGAGGAAGTTATGGCCTTGCGATTATCTTGATTACAATGCTCATTAGACTCGCGCTCATGCCTCTTATGCTTAGACAGTATAAGAACCAGCAGAATATGAAAGAAAAAATGGAAATACTGAAGCCTGAAATGGACGAAATACAAAAGAAACTTAAACAAACAAAGGATCCTGCCGAACAAAGGAAGCTACAGCAGGAAATGATGGGCCTTTACCAAAAACACGGGGTGAACCCACTATCTGTCGGCTGTCTGCCAATGCTCATTCAGATGCCAATCCTGATGGGGTTATACTATGCTATCCGCGGATCTGCTGAAATAGCCAGCCACTCTTTCCTCTGGTTCAATCTCGGGCATTCTGATATATGGATCACAGCAGCAGCCGGAATCATCTATTACCTGCAGTTTAAGGTATCGATGTCAAATGTTACAGAGGATCAAAAAAAGCAAATGAAACTAATGGGGCTCATGTCACCAGTTATGATCGTAATGTTTTCATTAAATGCACCATCCGCACTTCCCCTTTACTGGACGGTAGGCGGGATTTTCCTTATTGCACAAACACTCCTTGGGAGAAAGATTTATGGCAAGAAAGAAAATACCATTAAAGTTGAACACCAGCTTTAAAATCTGAATGGCCCGGGATTGACTTTCCTGGGCTTTTCTTATGCCCATATACCCTTTTCTGAGAAGTGGAATAATATGGTTGACACCTGCGGATTTATGGAGTTATACTTTTACTTAATAAAAACCGAAGGGAATGGTAAAGAGCCGATGAAATACTAATCTTATTTTCTGCCCGATTTTTCTAATACGAAAAACGCGTGCCTGGAGATAGGATTAGTCTGCCCAATTTGCCATTCCTCGTCGATTTATACGTCCAAACAAGCATGAAGCCCAACAGGGGCATCCATGTCTATTTCGGCGTTGAATCTGTCTGAATGCCAAGCAGAACCTTCCAGGACACCTGGGGGGTTTTTTTAATGGATATCATACTCACCTTCAATCATTAATCACAAAATGAAAGGTGGAATATTATTATGGCAATCATGAAAATAAGAGGAATTCAGAAAAGCTTTAATGAAAGAATAGTGATCCAAAAAGCGGAGTTTGATATAAAACAAGACAGCCGGATCGGCCTGGTAGGCAGCAATGGGGCCGGCAAAACAACATTGGCCAATCTAATCAATGGTGAATTCCCCGCTGATAAAGGGAGCATCGAAACGTTTAACGGCGCTCTAAAAATCGGCTATTTAAAACAATCTACAGAGCAAGCATTCCTTGAAACAGAAGATGCATATCCCCTGGCGGAAAATGGCCTCTTCCATCATTCAAGCCAATTAGGACTCACAAAGGAAGTTGATGTGTTCAATCGAAATTGGAGCAATTTAAGCGGCGGTGAAAAGCTGAAACTTTCGCTTGCTGGTGTCTGGGCCAGCAGGCCAGAAATGCTCATACTGGATGAGCCGACTAATCACCTTGACCTTCAGGGCGTTGAATGGCTGATTGAGGAACTAAGAGCTTTCAAAGGAGCCATTGTAATTATTTCTCACGATCGATATTTCCTGGACAGAACCGTTTCAGAAATCATTGAAATGGAAGATGGCATAACCAAATCATTCACTGGCAATTATTCAGCTTACCGTCAGGAAAAGGAAAGATTGTATCAAGTTCAGCTGCATCAATACGAATTGCAGCAAAAACACAAACAGCAGATCCAGCAGCAAATTGCCAACCTCAAGGGCTGGTCTGAAAAAGCGCATCGGGATTCGACGAAACAAGGTACAGCTTCGGAAAGAAGGCAGATTGGCTATAAGGAATACCATCGGATGAAGGCAAAGAAGATGGATAATCAAATAAAATCCAAGATGAAGCGCCTGAACCAGGAACTTGAAAAGGGGGAAGTAAAACAGCCTAAAGAGGAATCCAGGGTACAGTTTGAATTCCAGGACAGACGAAAACGGGGGAAACGGATTATTGAAGCCGCTGCCCTGTCAAAGTATTTTGGCCATCGCTGTTTGTTTGATAAAAGCTATTTTTATGTGAATCATGGTGAAAAAATGGGATTGGTCGGCCAAAACGGTAGCGGCAAAACCACCATGATGAAAATATTGCTTGGTCAAGAAAACGCATCTTCAGGTGATGTTTGGCTCAGTGAATCTCTGAAAATTGGCTATCTAAGCCAGGATGTTTCTGACCTCCCTGCTGAAAAAACGGCAATGGAATACACAGGACTTACAGACCGCGAAGCAATCGGCAGAGCGAGAACGATTTTTGCTAATATCGGTCTCCACGAAGAAAAGCTTAACGTTCCAATCGGTCAATTAAGTCTTGGAGAGAGGACAAGAGTGAAGCTTGTCATGATGCTTCTTGAAGAACTCGATTTGCTGGTCCTGGACGAACCGACTAATCATCTCGACCTTGCGAGCAGGGAGAGCCTCGAAAAAACTTTATTGGATTTTCAAGGGTCGCTTCTGGTTGTTTCACATGATGTTTATTTCCTAGAGAAGATCACCGAAAAACTATTGGTGATTGAAAATGGGAAAATAACCAGAAAGGAATTTGGCATGCGGGAGTATAATGAGGCAAACACACGCAAGGATAACGATAAGGAAAAAGCAGAACAACTGATGGTCCTCCAGAATGAAATCAATGCTATTATCGGCAGGCTTTCCTACATGACTAAAGATGAGCCCGGTTACGAAGAACTCGACCAGAAGCTTGCAGAGCTATTTAGGAAGAAAAGGGAATTGGCGTAAACCATTAAATGACAAAAAAGCACCATTTGGTGCTTTTTTGCTTGTGCACACTCCCTATGAATAAGCCTTCAGAGAATCAGAACTGCCAGCGCCATCTATTTCATCTTGTCCAGCAGCATAGGTTTCAACTTTAACCACTCATCTTTGATGATACTGAAGACAACGGTATCCCTTACAAAGCCATCGGCGATGATACGATGTTTCCGAAGTACACCTTCTTTATTGGCACCGAGACGGGCAATTGCAGCTTGGGAACGTACATTCCTTGAATCAGTGCAAAATTGCACCCTGTTTACATCGAGATTTTCAAACGCATACTGAAGCATCAGGAATTTTGTTTCTGTATTCACTCTTGTTCTCCAGTAATCTGGATTGTACCAGGTCCAGCCTATTTCCAATGATTTATTTACCTTGGAAAGATCAAGATACCTTGAGCTGCCAATGATTTTATCTGTTTGTTTCTCTACTACCGTGAATGGAATTTGTGTCCCTTCACCCTTTGCTATCATCGCGGCCTCGATAACTTTTTTCATATCTTCCTTGCTTTGGATTTTTGATGCTGTAAATTCCCAGATTGACTGATTCTTGCCCGCTTCCCATAAGTCATCCAGCTGGTCGGGTTTCATAAGGATCAGTCTTACTGTTTCTCCTTCAAGCGTGAGCCTATCGTCCATCTTCCCCACTCCCTAGCGATCTGTATTTCATAATCATATCATTGAATAATATGTTCCAGGAGGGTTTTTTCAAAGTTTTCTATTAAATCTTGTATTCGTGAAACAAGCACTTTGCATATCTTATTTACAAACAGAAACTGCCCAGTAAACTGGGCAGCCATTGTCTTACTTCACTTCTTCAAAATACTCTTTATAATATCCGCCAACTTTACCGGAATTGTCGACAATGAAGTAAAACTCTTCCGTTTCATTTTTCACGTCATACATTTTTCCTGTTGTCAGCTTTTGATCGACGATGTATTTTTTTGCATTCGTATGAACGCATTTAAGTTTCTTTATCGTTTCACGTTCATGCCAGTTTGTATGGATCATCCTATGCCACTTCCCTTAATTGAATTTCATACTATATAGTATAAGGATAAGGTGATCGAAAAGGCAATACTCAGCTGGCATTCGCTGCATCACCAGCAACGCGCAACCCGCGGATTTCTGATTTATCAAATGTCATGGTTTCACCTGTAATCACATTTTTCAGCGTTATATAACAAACATCACAAATGATATCTTTTCGAATATATTGTAAGAAAGATAGCCGTTCATTCTTATAAATCAGCTCATAAAAATCTGTTTTGGAAAATCCCTTCATGTTAACCCCTCTTTCCAGGATGTTTTCATCTTGGTGTTTGGCTGTGAGTATCTATACCACCATCAAGACTTGTATTAAACATCCGGCGAAAAAGGTAAATTTTTCTTAAGATTTGCACTTGTTTTTGTACAGGCTCTTTTTTAAAAATTGGCTCTGTTTAACAAGGCTGTTGATTTTTGTTCCAGGCGCTTCGCTTTCCGCTGGAAGAGTATGAAAAAGACCAATTGCCGTCTTTTTCATAAGCAATTCTTCCTTGGGGCTGGCGCTGAGCCTCCTCGTCGCTTTGCTCCTGCGGGGTCTCAACTGATCAGCTGCGCCCGCAGGACATTGAATGGCTTCCTCGAATCTGCCCACGCACGATGGAAATGCGTTAGCATTTTCGGAGGAGTCTTCGCGCCTTCCACTACAATCAACAGGGTTTAAAAAACAACATTCAGCTTTAACAGATCCTTAAAATTAGAATCTTTCATACCCATGGTCTTTTGGCATTACAATTGAGACACACATCAACCGACACTTTAAATATCATCGATTAAGTACGCAAAAGCATTTATTATAGACTGTTTAATGGTGCAATAAGTTCTTTACCCTCATTTTTTGCAGAGTTAATTTCAGTGGATACCGCGTAGGATTCCATCTCCCCTGCCTCATAGGGAACCAAAAGTTTTTTTAGTTCATCAGTGTTATCTATTGAATGGTCAAGCCACATTCCAATCCTGTTTTCCGGGAGAATGACAGGCATTCTGTCATGTACCTTTTCGGTGACTTCATTCGGTTTTGTCGTAATGATTGTACAGGAAGTAATGCTCCTTCCACCTTTATTCCAGCTTTCCCACAGTCCTGCAAAAGCAAAGGGCTTCTTGTTTTTCAAGCCAAAACGAAAAGGGTGTTTTTGTTTCCCTTCTTTTTTCCATTCGTAAAATCCATCAGCCAGTATCAGACACCGCCTTTGTTTCAGCGCCTGCTTGAAGCTCGCTTTTTCATCGACTGTCTCAGCGCGAGCATTAATCATCCTGTAACCGATTTTTTCATCATCTGCCCAGAAAGGGATCAGCCCCCATCTCATCCTCGCTCCACCCCTGCCTTCCCCCTGATCAACCACTGTCAGAATGTCCTGACCGGGAGCAATGTTGTATCGGGCATCTATGTCCTCAGGGAATTCGAATTGAAATTGTCCCTTCAGTGAGTTTATGTCTTCAAACAAAGAAAACCGTCCACACATTCTGTCTTCCTCCAATCTTTATACTGTTCATATCATTCCCTTTGCTTTTCAGAAAGTAACGTATTCCTTCATATAGAAAAAAATAAGCCCAGCTTCTATTTTAAGCCAGGCTACTTTAAACGTTCTTTGGATCTATATTCTTTTTGATTTTCGCTTTGAGCGCGATATTTGCCGCAACCAGGAAAGGAATGAGCGATGCTATTGTAAACCCAAGGGCATAACCTGATATACTTTCATTCAATACATGATCATTTATATCCAATCCCAAAAAGCTTACCCTTATCCCATTTCCATCCACATGGTTAATGACCGACCACAGTTCGAGCCCTTTAAATAAAAATAAAACACTTATGGTTGTCAGTAATAAAACCAATAGCCATTTCATACGACCAGACCCCCATTTTCTCATTCCTGCAGCTACAGGTACAAGTATTTACACTATATTATAGGGAGTAATGGTATTAAATAATATACTACCATTGGAGTTGTAACAAAAAGTTCAAAAAGATGTTGTAAATTTCGTAATTACGTGTATATAATTTGCTAATTTACACTTTCTTATTTTTGAAAGTTCAAGCGCTCCATTATAAGCATATTATAATATTTTCCATCGGAGAGCTTTTTATCATTCTTTAGGATTCCTTCGACTTCGAATCCAAGACTTTCATATAGCTTCCTTGCACCTTCATTTGTTTCCATTACATTCAAAGTCATTTTATGTATACCACTTTCATCAGCCCATGATATCGATTCCTGCAACAGACTTTTTCCAATCCCAAAGCCCCAGAACTCCTTTAAGACTCCTACACCAAACTCAACCTTATGGTTGAATCTCTTCAAATCCGTCCCTTCACACCTCGAAAAACCAACAAGCTTTCCATCCATTTCCGCCACTAAAAATAGATTTCTCTCACTATCTGAATCCGCTTTAATTAATGATTGAAAGCCTTTTGGATCAATATAAGCTTCACCAGGTTCACGGTCTAGATTTTCGGTTTCCCCATCAATTTGCAGCCTTAATTCAGATAATGCCTCCCCATCTGCCTCAACAGCCGATCTAATCGTATAAGTCAGGTTTTTAACACTCTTAATTTTTTCGGTTATCAGCATCGTTTACCTCCAAAAATTTCCTGCTTTACGATTTTAATCTTTTCATGCTGAATTGTACATCATTTTAAATTTTTTATTTCCGCATAAATTGATTGGTTATCGAATTATAAATGCCAGGTAATCCATGAAGAGGGCCCGGCAAGATTCCATAAACCAGGACTCCGGTTTTCCTTAAGGTTAGTTAGGAAAAAATAATCAATAGAAAAGGACGGAATCTATTGATTCCATCCCTTCTCATTTATACTCTTTTAAATTGTTCCACCGCTTCCATAGCTTGTTCTCTTAGCTTGAATTTCTGGATTTTCCCCGAAGCCGTCATAGGGTAGCTTTCAGTGAATTCAATATATCTCGGGATTTTGTGTTTTGAGATTTTCCCTTTGAAGTATTCTTGGATTTCACCTGCTGTAGCCTTCTCACCCTCTTTCATGATGATCCATGCCATCACTTCCTCGCCATAAACACTATCCGGTATTCCAACCACCTGGACATCAAGAACCTTCGGATGGCTGTATAAAAATTCTTCTATTTCACGCGGGTAGATATTTTCCCCGCCTCTGATGATCATATCCTTTAATCGCCCGGTCACGCGGCAATATCCATTTTCATCCATTACTGCAAGATCACCCGTGTGCAGCCATCCTTCTTCATCGATCGCCTCCCTGGTTGCATCAAGATTTTTGTAATATCCATCCATGACATGATAGCCTCGTGTGCATAATTCACCCTGTACTCCGCGTGGAACCTCCTCCATCGTGCCAGGTTTGACAATCTTCACTTCAACCTCCGGAAGTGCTTTTCCGACTGTTTCTACCCTTAATTCTAACGGATCATTCGTTCTTGTCTGTGTGATGACCGGGGAAGATTCAGTCTGCCCATAGGCAATCGTTATTTCAGAAGCTCCCATTTTCTCATTCACAGCTTTCATCACTTCTATCGGACAATTCGAACCTGCCATGATCCCCGTCCTCAAAGATGACAAATCATATTTTTCAAATTCTGGATCATTTAATTCGGCAATGAACATCGTAGGAACCCCGTGAAGTGCAGTACACTTTTCTTTTTCGACCGTTTCCAGGACGGCTTTTGGGCTGAATTCCTGTATAGGAACCATTGTTGCCCCTACAGTCGCGCAGGCAAGTGTACCCATCACGCAGCCGAAGCAATGAAAAAACGGTACCGGGATGCACAGCCTGTCCTCATCAGTCAGCTTCATAGCTGAAGCCACATTATATGCATTGTTCACAATATTGCTGTGGGTGAGCATGACACCCTTCGGAAAACCTGTTGTGCCCGAAGTGTATTGCATGTTGATGACTTCACTCTGCTTTAACGTAGCCATCTGCTGGTCCAGCTCATCTTCAGAAACACCATCCGCCATGTCCAGAATATCCTGCCAGCTGTATGTACCAGGGAAGCGTTTTTCACCCATGACAATGACATTTTTTAAAAATGGCAGTCGGGCGCTTTCAAGCTTTCCAGGTTCACTCGTTTTTAGTTCAGGAACAATTTCATAAACCATATCAATGTATGAAGTATCCTTAAACTGCTCCATCAGAATGATTGTTGTCGAATCTGACTGCTTTAGCAAATATTCCAATTCAGCCGTCCGGTAGTTCGTATTGACGGTAACCAGGACCGCTCCCATTTTCCCTGAAGCAAACTGTGATACCACCCATTCTGGAGTATTGGAAGACCAGGCGGCAATATGCTCTCCTTTTCTAACTCCCAGCTTCATCAGTCCCCTTGCAGCTTTCCTGCAAAGCTCATTGAATTCCTTGTAATTCAACCTGAGATTCCTGTCTGCATAAACAACAGCGTCATGTTCAGGATATCTTTTTGCTTGTACCTCCAGTAACTCCCCTACAGTATATGGCAGCAAATTCCCCATCCTATAACCTCCTTAAGTAAAATTGTGTAAGCGTTTACCACTTACTATATCACCTAAGTTTGAATATTCAATTTTTTTAAAATATATTCCTTCCTTTTTCCTGAAAAAAATAAAAAAACAGGGAGATTTCCCTGCTTTATCATTTGTCATGCCACATATAGGATTTACCTGTCTCTATAGACATAATTGAAATGCCTACAGAGGCACCGTGCCCGGATGCAATGACAGACTGACTTGACAAACCTGCAAGCAAGCTCGTGATATATAGATTCGGAATATGGGTTTTTCCGTCCGGATCGATACCAAGCACCTTTTTTATTTTGCCGCTGGGCACTTTCTCATTAACAGCCAGTTCAAAGCCAAGGCTCTCGAGAATGGATGTCTGAATATTAGTAGCGACCACAAGATACTTCGTTTCCAGCTTTCTTCCGTCCGCCAAGGATACTTCAAAGGCACTTTCCTTCTGTTCAACAGATTGTACTGTTCCCTCAAACCATTCAGTCCCAGCAGCAACAGCTTGTTCCTTGATGTTTCCGAGCAGCTCTGGTCCAGTAATTTCTTTAATTCCAGGATAATTAAACACCTTTGAAACCTGCTTAATCTGGGATTTTCCAGAATCGATGACCGCGGTGTCCAATCCTCCCTGGGCAGTGTAAATGGCAGCAGAACCACCTGAAATCCCGCCGCCAACCACTAAAACATTCAACATAGATATTCCTCCCGAATTCGTTTACATCTTTATGTATCCTCCCTAACCTGACAGGGAGGCTTAAAATAATTTAGAAATCAAATAAATGACTCCTGCCAGGAGCCATACGTACGTGGCTGGTCATATAGGAGGAAAGCCTGAAAACTTCCCCTGTCCTTCATCACCTGTACGTTTTGGTCCGATTCCTCAGGAACCGCCTGCACACTGATTTGTTTTATTTTTTTCTTCTTCCAAAAATTCTCACCTCACATGCGTTTTGGTATAAACCAATAAAAAGAGGAAAGCAGTGCTCTCCTCTTTTATTTTTTAATGAGTGTGGTGGACAGCGCAACGGTTAGGACCGATCTCCAGCTCCATTGCTTCTTCTGCTGTCACTTCTTTCACACCGCGGTTGATTGCAACAATATCTTCAAAATTTGGCGGTGTCTCGCTTGATGCAGATTGTGCTACATGGTCGACAAACTCTTCAATTGTCTTGCCTGCCATGATCTCATTTTGCTTGCGGATCAAACCTAACTGGCTTCCAATGAAACCTTCCGTATTCACCTCGTTGTCAAAAGCAGCATAGTGTCCTGGCAAAACAATCACGTCATCTGCAATTTGCGATACTTTGCTATACACAGTATCATACAGGTCTTTTGCCCACTCTGCAGCTTTTCCGCCAAGATCTGGACGGCCAAGACCGTTTACGAAGATTGTATCTCCAGAGAATAAAAGTTTATTATTCACGAAAAACGAAACACTGCCAGGGGTATGTCCAGGCGTTTTGACAGCTAATACTTCGAGAATGATGTTCTCAAATTCAATTTTATCATGCTGTTCCAGCGCTTCAAAGTCAAATACTGCGCCTTCACTCTTCATTAGATAATATTTTGCTCCAGTTACGTCAGCCAGTTCCTTGCCGCCAGACAGATGGTCAGCATGGAGATGTGAATCGACGATGTGAGTGATTTTCACATTTTCTTTTTCAGCAACGTCTGTATAACGGTTTGTGAACCTTGATGGGTCAACAACAAGCGCCTCGTTTTCAGAAAGGACCATGTATGACAGGCATCCTTTTCCAACACGGATGAACTGAAAAACTTTGATTTCGTCATCCTTATACACTTCAACCGGATATAAATACTCGCTCCATGACTTCATTCCGCCGGAAAGGTATGATACTTCGAAACCAGCATCAGAAAGCATTTCAGCTACCATGACTGAAGAGCCTTCCTTAGCGCAGATAACGACGATATCCTTATCCTTAGGAAGCTGGTCAACAACCTCTTCCACGCCGTCAATCAATTCAAAGTAAGGGATATTGAGGTATTCAATATTCTCACCCTCAACCTTCCAGTCTTCAAAGTCTTTAACATTTCTTACATCAAAAATGAAAAAATCCTTCTTGCTAACTACCCATTCATTTAGTTTTTCAGCAGTGATCGCTTGCATACCCATTTTAAAATTCCTCCCTGTATAAAAGATATGTCATGGTATCAGATCCCCACCTAATACCCTTATGGGTATATAATAAATGGTTGATAATAAAATTGCAAGCTTTTTTTGTTTACTAATGTGCGAATGGTGTTTTACCTATTAAATAAGGCAATCGATCGATTGTCTTCTGTAACATGAAAAAATTGCTAAAAAAAAATCTTCATAATGGGTTTTCAAATACTTAATAAACCTTTACAATGAATGAAACTATACAATATAGTTTGAAAATTCAATCCATTCTTACCGAGGAGGAATGCAAATGAAAATTATGAGCAATGAACAATTGGTGGTCTCGTATCGTGATGCATTAAAGTCGGAAAGTGATAAAGAATGGGCAAAGGTTTTAAAAACCGAAATATCCAAAAGAGGACTCAAGCCATTTAAAAACCGTTAAACCGAATTGGAAGACTGGCGAAAGAAGACCTACGAAAGAATGTCTAGTAACAACGCAGCTTGATTTATGGTGGAAAAGTAAACAATTGAAAAGCCTAATGACCATTGCCGCTTGTGAATTGGAATTGAAAACTGGAATATTGAAAAGAAACTAAGTGACAGCGCTGTTTGTGAATTGGATTAGAAAACTGAAAAAATGGAAAGTACCTTATTGACATCGTCGCTTGTGATTTGGAATTGAAAACTGACAAAAAGAAAAGTACCTTATTGACATTGTCGCTTGTGATTTGGAATTGAAACTGACAAAAAGAAAAGTACCTTATTGACATTGTCGCTTGTGATTTGGAATTGAAAACTGAAATAACGAAAAGTACCTTAAGAAAATCGCCGCTTTGCTGCCTGATTGGCAGTGGAGCGGTTTTTTTTGTCGGATGTTGTTAACAAAAAATTCACAAATGTCTGTGAGCAATTAGCTTACAATAAAAATATAGAAAGGAAGTGGACCATGTTACTTAAAGTACGCACCGAGCCATTGGAATTATTAACATTAAGGTATTTGAACAAACGAATGGATTTGCCCTCAAATGAAAAATTCAGGTTGAAGTCTATGGAAAAAGGTTATACAGGCGAATTGATATTCGACAGGATGACCGAAAGCCTATCGGAAGAAAGGTATATCATTGACGACCTGCTCCTCCAGGTGAATAATTCATATTTCCAGCTTGATAAAGTGATCATTTCCAAGGATGCGGTTTATCTTAACGATGTGAAATATCACGAAGGAGATTATTATATCGATGGAGAAAAATTGTTATCCGTCAATAGCGGAAGAGAGCAAAAAAACCCTGTCATCCAATTAAAACGAAGTGAAACCCTATTCCGTCAGCTGCTCCAAAACCTTAACATGGACCACCTCGTCCGTGCCTCCGCCGTCTTCGTCAACCCTGAATTCACCCTTTACCAGGCCCCTATAGATCAGCCAATCATTCTACCAACACAAGTAAAAAGATTTATTAAAGAGCTAAACAACACACCCTCTGCATTGGACAAGAGCCATCAGAAACTAGCTCAAACCCTGCTTTCAATGCATCAAACTAAAAATCCATATTCCACTTTTCCAAATTACAAATATGAACAGCTGGAAAAAGGAATGCATTGCCGGGAATGTGGGTCATTGAATACTGAGGTAGATCATTACGACCTCGTTTGCGGAAAGTGCGGAACACATGAAAGAATCGAAAAGGCGATTCTGCGACATATAGAGGAAATCAAGGTACTTTTTCCTGAAATAAAAATCACCACACAAAATATTTATGATTGGTGTAATGGGAAGGTTAGTAAGAGGACATTCTTGAGAGTTTTGAAGAAGAACTATAAAACAGTTGGCAAGACAAAAGACGTATATTTTGAATGATTGCTGAGTTGGTGACTATCTGGGGTTTAAATCCTAAGGTTAGACACGGTTCATGACAGCTTAGCGGTTTCAACCTCAAACCTGTCAAAATAACATCGTTTTCTTGACAGCTTAGCGGCTTCAACCTTCAAACCTGTCACAATAACATCACTTTCTTGACAGCTTTGGCGCTTCATCCTCCAAACCTGTCAAAATAACATCGTTTTTTGGACAGCTTAGCGGCTTCAACCTTCAAACCTGTCACAATAACATCACTTTCTTGACAGCTTTGGCGCTTCATCCTTCATACCTGTCAAAATAACATCGTTTTTTGGACAGCTTAGCGGCTTCAACCTTCAAACCTGTCACAATAACATCACTTTCTTGACAGCTTTGGCGCTTCATCCTCCAAACCTGTCAAAATAACATCGTTTTTTGGACAGCTTAGCGGCTTCAACCTTCAAACCTGTCACAATAACATCACTTTCTTGACAGCTTTGGCGCTTCATCCTTCATACCTGTCAAAATAACATCGTTTTTTGGACAGCTTAGCGGCTTCCTCCTCCAAACCTGTCAAAATAACATCACTTTCTTGACAGCTTTGGCGCTCTCTCCTCCAATCCTGTCAAAATAACATCACTTTCTTGACAGCTTTGGCGCTCTTTCCTTCAAACCTGTCAAAATAACAACACTTTCTTGACACCTTTGGCGCTTCATCCTCCAAACCTGTCAAAATAATATCGGTTTTTTGACAGCTTAGCGGCTTCATCCTCCAAACCTGTCAAAATAATATCGGTTTTTTGACAGCTTAGCGGCTTCATCCTCCAAACCTGTCAAAATAACATCGATTTCTTGACAAACTTCACAGCTCCAGAGTTCGATCGCTAGCCACCGCTCAATTCTCAAATAAGACGAAAAGCACTGCCAACCTCGGCAATGCTTTTCCAATACTTATCCCTGCAACAACAATGATTCTGGGTCTTCCATGAGCTGTTTAATGTGTTTCAAGAAGGTAACTGCTTCTTTTCCGTCAACGATCCTGTGGTCGTAGGATAGGGCGATGTACATCATTGGCCTGTTTTCCATGCGGTCCTTATCGATTGCTACTGGACGAAGCTGGATGGTGTGCATGCCAAGGATGCCTACCTGCGGGCCGTTGAGGATTGGCGTTGATAGCAATGATCCGAACACGCCTCCATTTGTGATTGTGAAGCTTCCACCCTGAAGGTCTTTCAGGGATAGCTTGTTCGATCTCGCTTTTTCGGCGAGATCATTGATGTCGCGTTCGATCTCAGCAAAGTTTTTCCTGTCGGCATCCCTGATTACTGGGACAACCAGTCCTTCATCTGCAGCAACAGCGACACCGATGTCGTAAAATTTCTTCAGGACAAACTCGTCACCCTGGATTTCTGCATTCAGATACGGTGTCTTCTTCAATGCTGCGACAACCGCTTTTGTAAAGAAAGACATGAAGCCTAGGCGGACATCGTTTTCTTCAAAGAAGCGGTCCTTCCACTTCTTTCTCAATTCCATGACGGCTGTCATGTCGACTTCATTGAAGGTTGTTAGCATGGCTGCTGTTTGTTGTACCTCTACCAGCCTATTGGCGATGGTCTGCCGTCTTCTTGACATCTTGATGCGTTCAAAGCGAGTATTATCCTCATTGGCAGCAGCTGCGGGTGCCGCTTTTTCCGGCCTGTTATTTGCAGGCTTGTTGTCTTCTGGCTTTTGCTGGTTAGGGGTATACGATTCAACATCCTGCTTCCTGACTCTTCCAAGTGGATCCTGAGAAGACACCTGGTTCAGGTTGATCCCCTTTTCCCTCGCGAGTTTTCGTGCTGCAGGAGAAGCAATAACCCGGCCCTGACTGTCATCATCTGCAGAATGTTCTTCCCTGCCAGCTTGGTTCTCAGGTTGTGCGCTCTGAGTTTGTTGATTTTCAGCAGGTTCATCTGGGGATTCAGCTTCCTTGCCCTGTTCCTCAGCTTTGATCTGTTCTCCGCCAGCTTGTTCACCTACAACTGCTATGGCTTCCCCAACTTTAACAGTATCGCCTTCTTCCGCAAGCAGTTCTGTCAAAACTCCATCATAATCAGAAATAATTTCCACATTGACTTTATCCGTTTCCAGTTCAACGATATATTCACCTTTTTGGACTTGGTCACCCTTTTGTTTCAGCCACTGGGCAATCGTTCCTTCGGTAATTGATTCAGCGAGTTCAGGAACTTTAATTTCTGCCATTGTCGTTTCCTCCTCTATTTGTCTTAGTCAGTGCATCGCGAACGATCCTTGCTTGTTCCAACTTATGGGTATTAGGATCTCCTTCAGCCGGACTGGACCTTCTTCTGCGTCCGATATAGGCTACTTTGATTTCTTTTGGAGCCGCTTCATTGATCCGCGGTTCAACAAATGTCCAGGCTCCCATATTTTTAGGTTCTTCCTGGACCCAAACGACTTCTTTTAAGTTTGGATAACGGCCTAATATTTCTTTTAGCTCATTCAGCGGGAAAGGATAGATTTCTTCAACTCTTAGCACATGCAGCCAGTCATTGTCCTCACCACTTAGTTGCTCTGCAATATCGATGCTCACTTTTCCGGAACATAACACGACCCTTTCCACTTGCTCAGGTTTAGACCCAAGTCCAGGCTGTTCGAAAATTGGCTCGAAGCTTCCTTCAGTCAGTTGTGTTGGGTCTGCCGCTACCAGCGGGTTCCTTAACAGACTTTTAGGTGTCATCAACACGAGAGGGCGAACCGATTCCTGTTTTAAAATCTTTGCCTGCCTCCTGAGGATATGGAAGTATTGGGCCGCAGAGGAAAGATTGGCAACAGTCCAGTTATTTTCTGCGGCTAAAGTTAGAAATCTCTCAACCCTGCCACTCGAATGTTCTGGTCCCTGTCCTTCATATCCGTGCGGCAAAAGCATCACTAGACCTGATTTCTGTCCCCACTTTGCCCTTCCAGCTGCGACGAACTGATCAAACAGGACCTGAGCAGCATTCGCGAAATCTCCATATTGAGCTTCCCAGAGAACCAGGGTTTCGGGAGCAAAAACATTATAGCCATATTCAAATCCCACAACTGCCGCCTCAGATAAAGGGCTATTATGGATGGAGAAAGAAGCCCTGGCATCCGGCAAAGTATGGAGCGGCGAGAATTGTTCCCCGCTATTACTGTCATGCAGCACAAGATTTCTTTGGGCAAACGTTCCGCGCTCTGAATCCTGACCTGTCAATCTTACTGGCGTCCCTTCTTGTAAAATGGAAGCAAAGGCCAGAGTCTCGGCGAGGCCCCAATCGATTTTTCCGTCTTCAGCGAATGCATCCTGCCTTCTTTGCAGGATTTTCGCCAATTTATTGAAAACATTGAAGCCTTCCGGCCATTTAAGAAGGTCACTATTAATTTTCTTCAAAATCTCTGCCGGTACCCCTGTATTGATCCTCGGAATGCCCATTTCAACTACTTCTGGAATATCAGGCTCTCTTTTAACCTCTTTCTCTGCTTTTGGAACTTTTTCATTGGCCGCTTTCAGGGTTGAGTTTATTTTATCTTCTATTTCTGCCCGTTTTTCTTCAGTGAACACACCCTGAGATACGAGCTTTTTCCCGTAAAGCTCCTTGACTGTTGGGTGATTGTGGACAAGCTTATACATTTCCGGATTGGTTGTCATTGGTTCATCCATTTCGTTATGGCCGAATCGTCGGTACCCAATCAAGTCAATCAAGAAATCTTTGCCGAATGTCTTCCTGTATTCAAAGGCCAGCCTTGCTGCCATCAAACAGGCTTCGGGATCATCGGCGTTCACATGGATGATTGGTATTTCATATCCCTTTGCAAGGTCACTGGCATACCTTGTTGATCTGGAATCCATGGATTCTGTTGTAAAGCCAATCGTATTGTTTGCTATGACATGAACAGTTCCGCCGGTCTTGAATCCGTGCAAGCGGCTTAAATTCAAGGTTTCCGCCACAATCCCCTGTCCTGGAAAAGCCGCATCACCATGAATCAGGATAGCCATCGCCTTAACAGGATCATATTTTGCATTTCCGGGGAGATTTCGGTCATCCTGCGCTGCACGTGTAAAGCCTTCAACAACCGCGCCGGCGAATTCAAGGTGACTTGGATTATTGGCAAGTGTCAATCTTGCATTGGCGGTAGTACCTGATTTGATTTTACGGTCAATTCCCAGATGGTACTTTACATCTCCAGTCCATCCAAAATTGATTCCAATCGAGCCTTCAGAAGGCACCAATTCCTTGTTTGGCGCATGCTGGAATTCGGCAAAAATCATCTCATACGGCTTACCTAAAACATGGGCAAGGACATTAAGCCTTCCCCGGTGAGCCATTCCGATATTAATAGTCTCAACACCATTATTTACTGCTCCGGCTATAACTTCATCCAAAAGCGGCACCATTGCATCAAGGCCTTCGATTGAGAAACGTTTTTGCCCAACAAACGTCCTGTGCAGGTATTTCTCGAAGTTTTCGACCTCTGCCAGGCGCTCAAATAAGCCAATCTTCCTTTCATCTTCCACCTGTGGAATCAGTGCTCCTGATTCTACTTTGTTCCTTAGCCACTCTTTTTCATCCAATTGATTTACATGCTCAAATTCGTACGCTATTGTACTGGAATATACTTTTTTCAGATATTCAAAGGCTTCTTTTCCAGTTTTTACAGCAGGAGGAGCACTTGGACATATGAGATCTACAGGGACCATGTTTAAGTCTTCTTCGGCCAGTCCCCACTTTTCCAGGCCTTCCAGCACAGTGTCTAAACTTCCTGACTGTAAAGGGTAGATATTTGCAGATAAATGGCCGTTCGAACGAATATAATCTGCATATCTCAGTACGGCGGCGATTTTGGCTGGATTTCCAGACGTATATGCTGCCGTTGACTTCGGAAAATTGACATCTTGATTTGCTGACATTCTCTTCTTAGAGTTCTGTTCAAAATATGCCTTCATCTCAGGATCTACCGCATTTTGGTCTTGCAGGTACAATTCATACAATTCTTCCACATATCCTTGATTGGCCCCATAAAATCCCGGCCATTCTGTACGTTCCGTAACAGGCTTTTTCATCATATAACCCCCTTGCTTTTCGTAAAGTATGCTAATTATTTGTTACCCTGTCGTATTCTTTTTTAACGGTAAAATCAAAGAATAATAATATAATTCAGATATCAAACGGTTACATTGATATTTTAACATGATATTTTCTTTTAACCAAAGGTTTTGACTATCACTATAGTGTTAAATAATTTCCCGGATTTTATTATTTCAAAAAAATGTACACAATAAAAAAAACCGGTGGTTACCGGTTATAGGTTAAAAATATATAAAGACATTCATATTCTTAAAGATTCATCATGGTGACATACATGTTCTTCGGCGCAAAAAGGTTATTTCTTTTTTCTATTTGATTTGCCTCAATCATTTCATTATGTTCAACAGGCAATTCACTGTGACCACAGGTAATGCTTTTTTGGAACCTTGAACCTGCATTGAATATGTCGACTCCATCATTATTGGTGAATCCAACGCCTTCTTCATGCATTGAAAAACGATGATGACAAGTTTTTGATTCGCTCATATTCCAGCCTCCCACGAAATAGTCCCTTACTATATTATATATCAAATTATCTAAATATTCAGTGATAAAACTCATAAAGAAAAGGAAAGCAAAATAATTGCTCTCCTTACTTAATTACCATTCCATCAAATTTTTAAACCACTATTGGAATTAGTAATAGCGTGTGTGATTTTTTTCTCAAGTTGCTCCAATACATCAGGCGCATCAGCATCGATTTCATGAAAGGGACCTGAATACTCCTGAAGTGCATGTCCATAACGTGGGTCATAATAATGAATTAACAGGATTTCAATCAGATCCAGATAATTTTTTTCTTTCAAGGCAACTTGAAGTGATGTTGCCGCATCCTGGGAAATCCGCCTAAGAAGCTTGGTGACTTTTTCTTTTACTTCTTCTTCAAACCAGGCTTCTTCTTTAAAAGGATGTACATACTCATCATATATACGCTGAACCCTCTTGGGAATTGAACTTTTGACAAGGAAATGAATCCCCTCGGACTTTTTGGCAATCATTTCATCAGGTTGGGCAGCCCGTCCAATTCTCTTGCTTTCTGCCTCAATGATAAAGTAATTCGCTCCTTTTATTTCATTCAGTCGATCAAATAGCAGTGCATCGAAGGTTTTTTGGTTGTGGGCTTCACCCATCCCAATCATTCCAAAAATCGATCCCCTATGGTTGGCCATTTGTTCAAGATCGACAACAGGATAGCCTTTTTCCTGCAAAGCTTTCAAAAGATCTGTCTTTCCTGTCCCTGTCATCCCGTGCAAAACAACTGCCTTTTGAGGTAATATTTCGGGGATTCTTTCCAAAATATACTCCCGGTAGGCGCGATATCCGCCCTCAAGCCGATAGGATGGTATTCCTGCATATTCGAGGAACGAAGCAACGGACCGGCTTCTCATCCCGCCTCTCCAGCAATGAATGATAGGCTCAGCACCGGTCTTTTTCAGTTCTTTTATTTCACCAAGAAGACGTGGCAGCTTCGGGGATACAATTTCCATCGCCCGCCATTTAGCTGCTTCCTCTCCTGATTTTTTGTATAGAGTGCCAATTTCCTGTCTTTCGTCATCGGTAAACAACGGTATATTCACAGAACCGGGTATCGCTGATTCCTTATGCTCAATTGGCGCTCTAACATCAACAGGGATATATTTACTTGAGCTGATTAATTCTTGTACAGATATGTCTTTCATTTTTCCAATTGACCTCCATGGTCCATAAAGTAAAACTGCTTCTATTATTTGAAAAATAGTTCTAGTTTTACTCTTAAATCTTTTTTAATAAACTCCATCGTATCATATTTTGGGAAAGAAAAAAACCGCAGTGCGTCTGCGGTCAACACGAAAACTCAATTCCAACGAGTTTGCTGAGGGCCTTGCAAAATTCCACCCATTCCCTTGGAAAAGCTTCAAGGCCTTTACTTTCATAGGTCTTTCCTTTTGTATTAAGAGTAACTGACCAGCTGGTACCATCGACGACAATTCCCTCTGTGTGGTAATCATCCTGCCAATCCCACAACTTAAACGAATACAGCAGTTTTTTGAATTCTAGCAAACTGCCATAGTTTCCCGTCCTTAGGGGCCCAGGCGCTTTTGAATCAAGATGCCATTCAAAATACGTGAAGATATTTCTTTTAAAATTTATTCTTACTCTCATCTCAGGCCCAGGATAACCATGCAGTACTACGGTCAGCAGCATTGGTTCTTTGTCAGGCCTGATGGATACAGTGTCGTCATTTAGAACGAACCATTCAGTATTCCTGCTGATCAATGTTTTAATATAAGAAGGTTCAAGAATCGGATTTCTGTCGCGGGGCAGGTTTGGTGCCTGCTCATTCATTTCCTCACATATGACTGGGATCGTTGCGTTTCCCTTTTCCTGGAGTATTGTGAGAATCGCCTCGTATATTTTCATATCGGTCAACTTCCTTTGTAATAACTAAATATTTCGTCTTTTATCTTCCCATGTGTGCAACACTACTTTAAATAAAGTATATATAAATATAATGATAAAGTACTGTAACAAATCGCACGTTTTTGTAAAAAATAACGATGGTCAGCCGTGACAAAAATAGTCATATTATTACCATGCTCGACTTATCTTGGTAGTTTATTGTCAAATCCTGCGCTTTCCCGAGAAATAATTTTCAGAATAAATTGAAAACACCGGCAATTTATATATTTTTCGGTGCGATTTCATCTATTAATGACTGTAATCCTAACTTCTCAAACTGATTGGAATGAGAAGGGTGAGTTTAAAAGGAAACGAAAACTGGTATTAAAGAGAGGAAGAAGTACTTCAGAGGTGAGATAGAATGATTGATTCAATTGCAAAGCAATTTGAGAAGCCTAAAGGAGTCCTTGGAAAACTCGCAGGGACTGTCATGTATTTTGAAAACAGAAAAATAAATAAGTGGAGTATCAGGAAGCTTCATGTCGAAAAAAATGACCGTATTCTCGAGATTGGATACGGACCTGGATATGGAATTAAGACATTGATGTCAAGCTACGGATCCATTTTAGTGGATGGAATTGACTTATCGGATAAGATGAGGGATGAAGCCACAAGGAGAAATAAAGCATGGATTGAAACTGGTAAAGTCCACCTTACCACCGGTGATGTAGCCGATTACCAACCGGATCATTGTTACAGTAAAATAATCTCTGTCAATAACTATCCCCTGTGGGAAAAACCGTTAATTTCGTTGAAGAGATTATATAAATTACTCGAAAGCCGAGGAAGGATCGTCCTCACTGTCCAGCCGCGTGAAGAAGGATCCACCGACGATACAGCAAAACAACTAGGTGAACAAATGAAAGAAGATTTACTTAGCACTGGTTTCGCAAATCCGGAAATCTCTTTTTTAAAAGTGAGACCTGTGTTGACAGTATGCGTCACGGCAGAAAAAAAGTAACCGCTGCTCTAAAATCAAGCAGCGGTTTTTTCTGTCAATCAATGCCGAATTTGCTTTCTATTTTTCATTCCTTGGTACGCTTTGGGTAGCATTACAGACATCCACTTGAAATCAAACACTAATTTTTTCAGCAGAAAGAACTAAATTCCTAATTTTTTCCAAATCATTTTGTTCAAATAAATCAATGATCTTACTGCCTACAATCACGCCATCACAGTGCCTGCAAACTTCCTCGACTTGTTCTTCAGTTGAGACACCGAATCCGGCTAAAACTGGGACGGGGCTCTCACTTTTAACAAAGGACAAGAATTCAGCAAGATCTTCACTGAACTTGTTTCGTGACCCTGTGATTCCAGTAACTGTTACAGCATAGATGAACCCTGCCGCACTTTCAGCAATCTTCTTTATTCTTTCCTTTGGCGTCGTTAAAGTGACCAGCCTGATCAGGGATATATCATTCTGTTTAAAAGGGGCAAGGACCAACTCTTCTTCCTCAAGCGGGAGATCCGGAATGATGCAGCCAGAAATCCCGGCATTTGCAGCATCAACCGCAAAAGCTTCGATTCCGTACGCTACTACTGGATTTGCATAGGTCATTAATATCAATGGTATTTTGATCTCCGTTTTATATGATTTAATATCTTTCAGCACCTTTTTAACAGTGATACCCCGAGCAAGCGCCCGGATGCCAGCTTTTTGTATGGTTGGACCATCAGCAACGGGATCGGAAAATGGAATGCCGATTTCAATCGCGTCTGCTCCGGAGTCCTGAAGGAAGAGCAATCTCTCCTTGAGTGCTTCCAATCCTCCGTCTCCTGCCATTATATAAGGTACGAAAACCTTTTTTCTTTTTTCAGTCAGGGCTTTTTCGATCCTTTCCATTACTCCATTCCTCCCATTAGATCTTTAATCGTCTGTACATCTTTATCACCACGTCCAGATAAGCAAACAACGATGTTTTCATCTTTGCTCATTCCGGCAGCGAGCTTGACCGCATACGCGATCGCATGCGCGCTTTCAAGTGCCGGGATAATGCCTTCAAGCTTTGACAGAAGCTGGAAGGCTTCCAGCGCTTCTTCGTCTGTAACGGATTCGTAATTGACTCTGTTGATATCATGAAGATGACTATGCTCCGGTCCAATACCAGGATAATCCAGGCCAGCTGAGATCGAGTGAGCCTCTTGTATCTGCCCGTCATCATCCTGAAGAAGGTACATCATTGCACCATGCAGGACTCCTGGCTTCCCTTTTGTTAATGATGCTGCATGCTTGTCAGTTGCCAACCCCATTCCTGCCGCTTCAACCCCGTAGATCGATACGCTTTCATCTTCAATGAACGGATAAAACAGGCCAATTGAGTTGCTGCCTCCGCCAATGCAGGCAACAAGGGCATCAGGCAGCTTACCTTCTTTTTCGACAAACTGCTGCTTCGTTTCCCTGCCGATCACACTTTGAAAATCGCGGACCATTTTAGGAAACGGATGTGGCCCCATCACGGATCCCAGAATATAATGGGTGTCTCTGACGTTTGTCACCCAGTATCTCAGTGCTTCATTGACTGCATCCTTCAGCGTTCCGCTCCCGGCATCGACACTGACCACTTTTGCCCCAAGCAGTTCCATTCTGAAGACATTTAATTGCTGGCGCCTGATATCCTCTTTTCCCATGAAGATGACACATTCCAGATTCAGCAAGGCACAGACTGTGGCTGTGGCAACCCCGTGCTGTCCTGCTCCGGTCTCGGCGACGATCTTTCGCTTGCCCATCCTGACCGCAAGCAGGGCCTGACCGACTGTATTGTTTATTTTGTGGGCTCCTGTATGATTCAGGTCCTCACGCTTTAGATGAATTTTGGCCCCGCCGGCATGCTCGGTGAGATTGCCTGCCAGGTATAAGGGTGTTTCCCTCCCTACATAATCCTTCATTAACTTTTGCAGTTCTTCTTGAAAATCCTTATCCACCAATGCACGGTTATATTCTTTCTCCAATTCCAGTACAGCCTCCATCAGTGTTTCTGGAACGAACCTTCCGCCATAATTCCCAAAATGTCCTTTTTCATCCGGCAAATTATAAGTATTAGTTGACATACTTCTCTTCCTCCCCCGCATTTTTTGCGTTATTTATAAATTCTTGTATCTTTGCAAAGTCCTTTTCCCCGTTTGTTTCAACACCGCTGCTGACATCAACCATCATGGGATTGACCTTTGAGATCGCTTTGCTGATATTCCCAGGGTCCAATCCACCCGCTAAAATTATATTCTTCATTGACTTGCCGATTGCTTTAACCAGATTCCACTCAAAACTCGAGCCGTTTCCTCCTCGATATTCCGTTGGAGGACTGTCAAGAAGGATATAGTCAGCTTCGAGTGCATCAATTCTCTCAAGGTCTTCCAATGATTTAACGGAGACAGCCTTAATTATTGGCAGCCCAATTGACTGATAGTCAGCTGGAACTTCATCTCCGTGAAGCTGTATATGGGTGAGTCCTACAAACTCAGCAATTCGCTCTATTTCTCCAGCATCCTCGTTGACAAATACTCCTACCTTCCAGACATGTTCCGGTATAGTTTCAATAATCTTTTTTGCCTCTAAAGCCGTAGTTTGTCTTTTGCTCCTTGCAAAAACAAAACCAAGAGCGTCAGTTCCGCATTCAACCGCGTGCAGTGCTGCTTCCACCGTTCTTATTCCGCATATCTTAACTTTCATGATAATTCCTCACGACTGGAACAGTGAATTTAGTGAAGGTTTCCTTAAGATCGGCTGAAGTCATGAATGTCTCCCCAACGAGTACTCCGTTTGCACCAGCCGCTGCTGCACGGACGATATCGCCCCTAGTTTTCATGCCGCTTTCACTGATCAGCAATGCTCCTGCTTTTTTAACAAGCGGTCCAAGCTTCTCGGTATTTTCATGATAGACCTCGAATGTTTTTAAATCACGATTGTTGATTCCGATGACTTGAGCTTTTATATTAATAGCCTTTTCCAGGTCTTTTTCGTCATGGATCTCAACAAGGCACTCCAATCCTTGTTCAGAGGCATATTTGTATAGCTCTGTAAGCTCTTCAAGGGATAATGCTGAGGCGATAAGCAAAATGACATCTGCTCCTGCGAAACGGGCCAGATCTATTTGAATTTTATCAACGATAAAATCTTTACAAAGAATTGGCAGGTCCACTGCTTCCCTTACTTTTCTCAAGTCGCTGAAAGATCCCTTAAAACCTTTTTCATCTGTTAACACCGATATAGCAGATGCACCAGCCCGGGCATAAAGTTTAGCTTGCCGGGCAGGATCCAATGAAAGATTGATGTCTCCTTTGGAGGGTGACGCTCTCTTAAATTCAGAAATAATGGCAATATTTTTGGCTTCCCTTAAAACCTTGATTAAGGACCTAGGCGGCAATGATGATTCCTTAATATCCATTTCAGCGTTCTTCAACTCTTCTACTTCCACTCTTTTTCGTTCTATGATTGAATCAAGTATTGTTCCCATCTCAACCTACCGCCTTTTTGTTTCGATTGCTGATGCTGATTAAATTCTCCAGTTTGGCCAGTGCCTTGCCTGAATCGATGCTTTCAGCCGCAAGGTTCACTCCGTCCAGTATCGTTTCCGCCTTCCCGGCTGTATAAATTCCGAGGCCCGCGTTCAACAGCACGGTATCCCGATGTGCCCCTTCTTTACTTTTAAGAACCTGCAGCAGGATTTCCGCATTATCCCGTGCATCACCACCCCTGATCCTGCTGTTATCATATACTGGCAAATTCACTTCTTCAGGCTGGAGTTTGAAACGATCGATTTCTCCTTCTGAAACGATGACCAATTCGTTTTCACCAGCAAGAGATGCTTCATCCATTCCTCCAGCTCCATTAATGACAATGGCCCGTTTCCTGTTGAGATTAGATAGCACATGGGCAAACTTATCGAGCATATCCCTGCGATAAATTCCAAGCAGTTGGTAATCAAGATGTACTGGATTCGTCAATGGCCCAATTAAATTAAAGATCGTCGGGATTTTCAGATCCCTTCTTACCTTCATGATTTGTTTCAATTTTGGATGGACGTGTGGTGCAAAAAGGAAGGCAATTCCATTCTGTTCAAGGATTTCTTCTGTTGCTTCTGGAGAGAAGTCAAGGCTGACACCAAGAGCCTCCAACACATCTGCGCTTCCAGTCTTGCTCGAAACGCTTCTGTTCCCATGCTTTGCTACTGTTATTCCAGCTCCGGCAATAACGAATGCCGAAGTAGTGCTGATGTTGAAGCTTTTGGATCCATCCCCTCCTGTTCCGCAATTATCAAGAACATTCGGTATTTTCTTTGTAAAATTCAGGGCATGAGTCCTGATTGCTTTAACTAATCCCGAAACCTCCTCTGCTGTTTCACCTTTGGATTTAAGGCCGGTTAAAAAAGAAGCAATCTCAGAGTCAGTCGTGTCCTGTGTGAAAATTCCCCGGACAGCTTCCTCCATTTCATGTTCCAAAAGCGATTTTCCTTCGACCAGCTTTTCAAGATAATGTTTCATAAGTTAAAATCTCCTTTCTGATTTCGCTAAGAAAATTGGCTAAAATCTGCATTCCACTCTTTGTTCCGATTGATTCTGGATGGAATTGAAGTCCGTATAAATGATAATCTTTATGCTTGATTGCCATGATTTCATCGTCATCAGCTGCTTGGGCAAGCACCTCAAAAACCTGATTCAGGGTCAGGGGATCGATCACTAAAGAGTGATATCTCATTACGTCTGGATGCTCCTCCAGATCCTTCATGAGTGAAGTTCCGTTATGGCGGAGCGTGGATTCCTTTCCATGTCTGATTTTTTTCGCCTTGATTATTGAACTGCCAAATGCATGTGCGATTGCCTGATGGCCAAGACATATTCCCAGGATCGGGATGTCTGACGCCAGTTGTTTAACAGCTTCAACGCAAATCCCTGCTTGTTCCGGCCTGCCCGGGCCAGGAGATAGGACGATGGCTTCCGGTTCCATTCGTGCGATTTCCTGAACCGTAATTTTATCGTTCCGGACCGTTCTCACTTCAGCCCCAAGTTCACTGAGATACTGGTAAAGGTTATAGGTAAATGAATCGTAATTATCAATCAGTAGTATCATTGGCCGCCTCCATCAACGCTTTTAATTTATGGTTCGTTTCATCGAACTCTTTTGCTGGATCAGAATCATATACAATTCCAGCACCCGCCTGAAGATAACCTTTGCCATCCTTGATAACCAATGTTCTGATTGCGAGCGCAAAATCCATGCTTCCACAAGCAGAGAAGTAACCGACTGCACCGGAATAAACGCCTCTTTTTTCAGCCTCAAGATCGTTGATGATTTGCATCGCCCGAATTTTCGGAGCTCCTGACACTGTTCCTGCAGGCAGGCATGCCGCCAATCCGTCAATCGGGTGTGCACCTGCCAAGAGTCTCCCGCTCACCTCTGATACTAGATGCATAACAAACTGGTACCTCTCAACAGCCAGGAATTTATCAATTTTGACACTGCCGATTTCACATATCTTGCCTAAATCATTCCTCGAAAGATCGACGAGCATTTTGTGTTCTGCTAATTCCTTTTCATCCTGTTTCAATTCCAATTCAAGTTTTACATCTTCATCAGCGGAAATTCCCCTCGGCCTGGTTCCCGCAATTGGGTTGGTAACCATCGTTCCATCCCGGTATTTCACCAGGCTTTCGGGTGATGTACCAGCTACAATATAGTTTTCAAAGTCAATGAAGTACATATAAGGGGAGGGATTATCAATCCGCAGTTTTCTGTAAAATGAAAATGGATCTCCTTTTGCGGTTGCCGTAAGCCTTCTTGATAACACAACCTGAAAAATCTCTCCTTCTTCAATCAAAATCTTTGCTTTCCTGACTGATTCTTCAAATTCCTCTCTTTCTTGCGATGATTTAAACTCTGATAGTGAAAATGGATTGACAGGCTGTTTTGTAACTGGCGAATCAAGTTCCTTTTTACGACTCTTTATTTTTTCAGAAAGATCCTCATTGCTATATCCCGGAAAGGGAATGCCGATCAGGTTGATTTTTTGTTTAAGGTGATCAAATACGATGACTTCATTGAAGAACATTAAGTGCGCTTCTGGCATTGCGAGAGGGTCTTCCTTAAGAGGACCAATTTCTTCAAACTCGCGAATGAAATCATAGCTTACAAAACCGACTCCGCCCCCTATGAAAGGAATATCATGTTCAGGTTTTATTTGAGGAAGCAACTCTTTCAGCACCTTCGAAAATGAACCTGCTGCTTGCTCCATGCACCCCTCTCTCACCAAATAGGTCTCGCCCTTTTCATTTAAAAGTTCATAAACGGGATCACAGCCAATAAAAGAAAAACGGCCGGAATCATGATGTTTATGGGAACTTTCGAGAAGGAATTTTTTCGTACCGGAAATCATTTGATACACGGATATAGGGGTTAATGTATCTCCCTCAATTTCCTCAATATAAACATCAGGTGTGTCTACTTTCATATAAACCCTCCTTAGAAAATAAAAAAGTCCCCTATACATGCACAGAAATTGTGCTGTATAGAGGACGATTATGATTGGACCGCGGTGCCACCTCTGGTTGGAACTCAAAAGTTCCCTCTCTTCAGGTACAGGAAACCTAAAAACGATTTCGGTATACCCTATCCCTTTAACGGAGGATTCCGGGCAGCCCTACTGTCATTTCAGGCCGCCTCTCACAAGGCCATTCAACAGGCATTTACGTACCGGTTCGCACCATACCCGGCTCTCTGAAACGAAAATATCCTGTTTACTCTTCTTGATCAACGAGTTAACATAATAATTTTATTATTTATTTCACTACTGGTTCCCTTTTTAGGCAAATAAAAAAGGGCCCTCTCCTTATATGAAAATAAGGACGAGAGACCCGTGGTGCCACCTTAATTAGCTGTAAAAACAGCTCACTTTAAAGCATCAAGCATCATTTGCTTAATACCTGCCTTTTGTAACGATAAGGCCTGTTCGCCAAAGCCTACTGCCTGATGGGTTCGGTTTGGAAGCTCGGAAGTCCATTCGCTGCAACAGTTACACTGATTCTCACCAACCATCAGCTCTCTTGAGTACCCGTTTCAGTTACTACTCTTCGTCAACACTTTGCGTTATATTGTTTAAAATAATAAGCGCATTAAATATAAAAGTCAATAAAAAAATGTAAAATTTTAATTTTTCTGGATTAAAAGTTTATTTAGTTCTTCTTTCCAGGCCTCTGCCAGTCCTTCCGTACCTATGAGTGATTCAATTGCTTTCATATCATTCCTGCGATGAAAAAGAATCTCATTGGCCATCAGAATGGAAAAATCCTCTTGTTTCCGCTCCAGTAAAACGATTTCAGCATCTTCATTGACGATACCTTCCTCCAGCACCCTGAAAAAATAACCTGTATAACCAGTCTGGACTACTCTTTTCAATAACAGATCAAGATCATTATTTTTGGAAATTTTTGAACATGGGATTCTGCCCTGCGTCACCTGTATTTTCGTTTCCCCCAATCGGTAGATATCTCCTATGTATACCATATCCTCATTCATTCCTAATGCGGAAATATTTTCACCAAAAGTGGGTGCTTCTATATTTTTATTGAATTCATCTGACCATTTTTGATAATGTTCGAAAGGGTAAAAGCATACCGCTCTGTCAGGCCCACCATGATACTCTGTTGCAGCTACACCATCACCCTCGAACGAATTCTTTGTAAGATAGGCTTGTTTCACACTCTTTTTCGAGATTGCAGATTGTTCTTCCCTTCCCTTCCAGTTCTTCAGTTCTGGCTTCCCTACATTTAAATACAGGATCTTCGCCATGTTCCTCCACCCTTCCGGACTTTTCCAACTATTTTATCCTTTCCACAAAAAAAATACCATATAGATTTATAATTCAGCCATAAAATCAAATGTACGGACATTACCATAAAAAGACACCATTTTTTCAACCGTTTTCGACCACACTAGAAATAGTATGAATTAAAGGCAGGTTTCGAAAATGAATCATATTGAGAACTTGTTTCCAAAATCCGGGAGTCTTTCGGGTAAGAAAGATAAGGATACCAATGATGATCCTGTCAAAA
Source organism: Mesobacillus sp. AQ2 (assembly GCF_030122805.1). NCBI lineage: Bacteria > Bacillati > Bacillota > Bacilli > Caryophanales > Bacillaceae > Mesobacillus > Mesobacillus sp. AQ2. The sequence goes on from NZ_CP126080.1 coordinate 2,924,671, forward strand.
ATCAAAAATGGGCGATCGTATCGATTGCATCCATACCACTTGTGATGACTCTTGGCAATTCAATGCTGATTCCTGTATTGCCTGTTATTGAAAAGCGAATGGGCATTTCTGCATTCCAATCAAGCCTGATCATTACTGTCTATTCAATAGTGGCAATCTTTTTAATCCCAATTGCCGGGTATTTATCTGACCATATCGGCCGAAAAAAAGTCATCATTCCGAGCCTGATCATTACTGGTATCGGGGGAATCATCTCGGGATGGGCCTCATGGCAAATGACCGACGGATATTGGATTGTTTTAATCGGCAGGGCTCTGCAGGGTGTGGGAGCAGCTGGAGCCTTCCCCATCGTATTGCCACTTGTCGGGGATATGTTCAAAAGCGATGATGAAGTCAGTGGTGTGCTTGGGGAAATTGAAACAGCCAATACACTTGGGAAGGTCCTTAGCCCAGTGCTGGGTTCATTCCTGGCAGGTTTCATATGGTTTATTCCTTTTTTCTCAATCCCGGTCTTCTGTGCAATTTCAATTATATTGATGATCTTTCTCGTTAAAAGTCCCAAAAAGAAGAATAAACCATTGCCTTTTAAGGATTTCATCAAAAAAGTAAAACTGATTTTTACTGAGAATGGACGTTGGCTGTATGCCATCTTTTTTATTGGTACAATTGTTATGTTTGTGCTTTTTGGAGTATTGTTTTACCTTTCCGATATCCTTGAGAACAAGTATGGAATAAAGGATCTTAAGAAAGGGCTATTGCTTGCTTTGCCATTAGGGGCACTTTGCCTTTCATCTTTTATTACAGGTAAAATCATTAAGAAAAATATGGTGCTGATGAAATGGATAACTTTTACCAGTTTGTTGATCCTTGGGATCGCAGTTATCCTGCTGAGCTTTTCTAAAGAATTGTGGTTTCTAATATCGATGTTCCTTTTTGCCGGGATTGGAATCGGTGCAAGCCTTCCTCCTCTTGATGCGCTAATCACTGAAAGTATCGAGAAGGAAGAAAGGGGCACGATTACCTCAATTTATAGTTCGATGAGGTTTATTGGCGTCGCAGCAGGACCTCCCATCATCGCTTTGATGATGAAGAATTCGAACAAACTCATTTTCATCACACTTGCATCATTAAGTATAGCAGCAGCTCTTGCCACTTTTCTGGCAATCAAACCGGATAAAAAGGCATAGAGAAACGCATTGACCAGTGTCAATGCGTTTTTTTACAGCCTGGCAGCCTCTTTCAGCAAAAAACTAGTTATTTCCTTGTTAAAATCCTGCCACCTTTTTACAGGAACCTGATGTGAGACCTTTGGGATAATGGCTGTTTCGAAATGTTTAAGCTCTTTCTCATAGGTCCTAAGATGCTGGTTAATTAAATCTTTTGAACCATAGATCAGCAGTAAAGGAACTGACAGCGATTTAAGCCTTTCGACACAAGAATAGTTTAATGACTCGTAATAAAAGTGAAACCAGGTATTCATGTCTGTTTTCAACATATGCTCAATAAGTTCCGACCTGTATTCCGGATCGAAGGTATGGGCAGTTGCAATCGTTTTTGCCAGCGTTTTTGGAGAGTGTTTCACAAAGTACATTCCAAGCAAATGTTCATACCTTAACGCAGGGGACTTTACTTCCGCAAAGCCACCAGACAAAATCAGGCCTTTAGTACGTTCTGGATAAGTCAGCGCGAATTCCTGGGCGATGCTGCCGCCAGAGGAGTATCCGCACAATATTACTTCCTCCAAGCCAATCCAGTCTGCGAGCTTCAGTACTTCTTCCGCGTACTTCTGGATTGTGACTCTTTCCGGCACGGCTGTGGATTCTCCGTGACCGCTTAAGTCAGGGAAGATCAGTCTGAATCGTTCGCTTAATGGCCTCTGATAATGGAATACCTTTCTCCCCATACCCGGCGGATGGAGGAAGATGATTGGGACTCCTTCGCCCGCTTCTTCGTAAAAAATATCACCATAGTCTAATTTGCATACTGGCATCGCCAATTCACTCCTTCATACACGGATTGAGATAACTTTCATAGTATAGCCATTTTGCAAATCTGCTCATGCATAAAGGATCATATAACCGTGACATTGCCAGCCTTGTATGGTATTCTTGTATTGTAAAAATGTATAAAAAGGCCGCCGGTGTTGGCCCACCGGCAGCCATTGCAATAGCCGTTCCCATTGAGGATCGGACATGGATCTGCTGGACCTCTCACTCAAATTCGGTTAAGGGAGGTCTATTTTTTTTGGCTGAACGTCAGCACTGCGAGGATGAGGCTGGCAAATGAAAACATTGCCATAAAGGTCTCGAATACTGTCAAAGGCATCACCCCCTTCCTCCGGGGTTCGCCGACCATCCAATAGATTTGACTATTGCTTCTCAAGTATAACATACCCTCGTCCTAAACTAGAACACATGTTCTGTCATTAACCAAAAATTAGGGCTAAGATACTAGATGATCAGGAATGACATCCATCCAGTATCCACCCTTTTATTAATCTGTTAGCCTCGGTTTGCCAGGATCACAGCCAGGCTGTTTCATTGCCGTTGCTTCCGCCACTTTCGATAAGTAGTAACACTCTTCCCTAAACATATGGTCAGCCATAAGTGGCGCAAAACTGCCTAAAGCCTGTTCAGACAACCTAAGTTCTTTTAATTCATCAAGAAATCTCATGAACACCTTAATTTCCATAGAAACCTCATGGTTCATTCTTTCCAGGGCTGGAAAAGAGGCTAAATTTGTACGCAGATAACCAGTCAGCTCCACAGCTTTCAGGTAAAAATCTTCAAATTGCTTTACAAATTTCTCACTTGTAGCTTTCAAACGTTTTTCAACCTGGTCAATATTACTTTGGATCGCACCAGCATGACCAGCTGCATCAAGCAGCCAGACCGTATGGTGATGCAGCTCATGAAATACGGGCGGTACCTCTCCCCTTTTCAGATACTCAAGAACCCTTAGATATTCTTCGACCTCATTTACCATGTGATTGACAAAAGTAGGACCTAAATGGATTTTTACCTTTCCGGTCAGCATTTTTTCAATGAGCTCTAATTTAAATTTCCTGATTTTCTTCGCTTCTTCATCCGCTCTCATACTCAAATGGATTAAGTCTGTTGTATCCACTCTCTGCAGCAGCCTATCAAAAGTATTGATGAAATACTTCGAGGAATCAATTTCTTCCTGTTCAATGGGAGCAAGTGCCTCGAACATGAATCTTCCATGATCCCCAAGAACCTGAAGCCAAAACCGATGCTCAAAAACAGCCGCCTCCTTGAAATCCCGATCCATTCCAGTCCCCTCCTCAAAAATGGTTTCATAAAAGCATATCTGTGTCCCATGTAAATTATTCATTCAACTACCCTAAACAAATCACAAATAAAAGGCCTGCAGATACTAAAATCTGCAGGCCAACTATTATTTTGTTACGGGCTTTTTCAATAACCCAAGCAAGATTGCTGTGATTGCTGAGCCAATTAAAATCGCGGCCAGGTATAACAACCATCCGCCGTCCACAAGCGGAACTACGAACAAACCGCCATGAGGAGCTCTAAGTCCGATATTGAACATCATTGACAATCCGCCGGCTACTGCAGCTCCAGCCATCGCGGATGGAATCACACGAAGCGGATCAGCGGCAGCAAATGGGATTGCACCTTCTGTGATGAAGGAAAGTCCCATGATATAATTCGCTTTTCCAGCATCTTGATCTTCTTTTGAGAATTTGTTCCTAAAGATTGTAGTCGCTAATGCAATTCCTAATGGCGGGACCATGCCAGCAGCCATAATGGCAGCCATTGGCTCATATACCCCGTTCGCAAGCAAGCCTGTTCCAAAAACATAGGCTGCCTTATTCACTGGTCCGCCCATGTCGAATGCCATCATTAGGCCAAGGACAATTCCAAGCAATACAGCATTGCCTGTCCCTAACCCTGACAGCCAGTCTGTAATAGCCTGGTTCAAGGCACCAACCGGTTTATTTACCAGGAATAACATAATGAATCCTGTAAGGGCAATTCCGAACAATGGATACAATAGGATTGTTTTAATCCCTTCCAGTGATGCTGGAAGCCCAGCGAATAATTTCTTCAGACCGAGAACGAGATATCCTGCGAGGAATCCAGCTACCAAACCGCCAAGGAAGCCGCCGCCCCCTGTTGCTGCAAGCACACCGCCAACCATACCAGGAGCAAATCCAGGTCTGTCAGCAATACTTAGAGCAATGAAACCAGCAAGAATAGGTACCAGCAATCCAAATGCTCCTGCTCCTCCGCCAATATCCATCAGGGCCTTGGCAATTGGATGATAGGATGGATCCTCAGGATTGAAGGCATTATAGCCAAACATGAAGGAGATCGCGATCAGGATACCGCCTCCGACAACAAATGGAAGCATATTTGAAACACCATTCATCAAATGCTTATAGATTCCGCCTCGGCTTTCTTTCTTTTCTGCCGGCGCATTGCCTGTCGACTTATAAAGTGGCGCATCCTTCTTAACCGCTTTTTCAATCAGATCTTTTGGTCTGCGGATTCCGTCGGCAACTGGTACATCGATCAATGGCTTGCCTGTGAACCTTTCCATATCAACTTTTGTATCGGCAGCGATAATGACAGCCTCTGCTCTTTCAATGTCTTCCGGCGTCAAGACATTTTTGGCGCCTCCTGACCCATTCGTTTCTACCTTGATGTCTACGCCCATTTCAGCCGCTTTCGCTTTTAACGAATCCGCTGCCATGTACGTGTGGGCAATCCCCGTTGGGCAAGCAGTAACTGCGACGATGTATTTTTTATTTCCCTCTACAGATTCCTCTTCTTTTTCTTCCTGGTCATAACTGTCAATGATACCAATGACTTCATCGGCTGACTGTGCAGCCATCAGCTTCTCACGTGCATCTGCCTTCATTAAGATGGTCGATAGTCGTGCCAGTGCCTCCAGATGTGTGTTATTTGCACCTTCCGGGGCTGCAATCATGAAAAATAGATGTGCCGGCTGCCCATCAAGAGATTCATAGTCGATCCCTGACTCTGAGCGGCCAAATACGATGGCAGCGTCTTTCACAACTCGAGTTTTTGCATGTGGTATAGCGATCCCATCCCCAACACCTGTTGTGCTTTGTTTTTCGCGATTCAAAATAGCTTCCTTGAATATCTCCTGGTCTGAGATTTTACCGGCTGCATCAAGTACCCCGACAAGTTCATTGACAGCATCGTGCTTTGATTTGGCAGTCATGGATAAAAGAATAGTTTCTCTTGTCAGCAATTCTGTGATTCTCATTGTTCTCCCCCTCACTGGTATTCGTGAATTTCCACTTCTGGAAGAAGTGTCTCTATTTTTCCAGGTGTACATAGCCCGATTGAAAAGGCTGTTGCGCTGCCTGATGCCACACTGAAACGGAAAGCCTCTTTGCAGTCACTACTTTTTAAGAACTGTGCCATGAAGCCTGCCACCATCGAATCGCCTGCTCCCACAGAGCTTTTGACTTCCCCTTGTGGAACGGTCGCATAAAAGGCTTCTGTTTCACTGATATAGACAGCACCCTTTTCAGCAAGAGAAACAATGACGTTTTTTGCTCCTGCCTCTACGAGTTTTTTTCCATATACAATGGCATCCTCCGCTCCTGATATCTCTCTGTCGAAAAACTGTCCCAATTCGTGATGGTTTGGTTTAATCAGAAAAGGCTTATATTCGAGCACAGTTTTAAGCAAATCACCTTCTGCATCAATGACTACTTCTGCCCCGTTTTTTTTACAGATCCGGACGATATCCTGATAAATCGTTTGAGGCATGCTTGATGGAATACTTCCAGCAAGGATCAGATAATCATCTTTTCCAAGCTGTTGGATTTTTTCTTTCAATAATCCGATTGCAAGAGAGGATATTTCCGGGCCCCTTGCATTGATTTCGGTTTCTTTTCCGGCCTTCAGTTTGATATTGATCCTTGTATCCCCCTCGACTTTGACAAAACCCGTATAAATGCCCTCCCTATTGAGGAACTCTTCAACGTATTTGCCTGTAAAGCCTCCCAAAAAGCCAGTTGCTTTGCTCTCGATTCCTAGTGAGCGCAGGACCCTTGAAACATTGATGCCTTTTCCGCCAGGAAGTTTTGTTTCATGGGAAGTTCTATTTAAAGTTCCAAGTACAATCTCGCCTGCTTCGACGATATAATCGACAGATGGATTAAGTGTCAGCGTATAGATCATGGTGTCACAACCTTTATTGAAGTTTTGCTGGTATATTGTCCTTTTGTCTCTTCCTCAAGAATATTGGTAATAATTCCAGCTTCATGCAAATCGGCTATTTTAGCAAAAGTGATTTCCGAGAATTTACTGTCATCTGCCAGTACATATGCTTCACGCGATAATGAAATCGCTTTGGATTTGATCATCGCTTCCTCCTGGTCAGGTGTTGTAAAGCCAGAATGAGGATGAATGCCATTAACCCCAAGGAAACATTTATCAAAACGGTATTGTTCCAGACTGGCCAATGCTCCTCTTCCAATCACTGCATTTGTCTTTGGCTTCGCATAACCTCCGATGACATAGGTTTCAATATTCCTTTCCATCAGGGCCGGCAAATGCATGAATCCGTTGGTAACAACTACTATATCCTTCACAGGCAGGAAAGGGATCATTTCCTTGATTGTCGAGCCTGCATCCAGATAAATACTGTCACCTTCTTCTACCAGACTTGCAGCATACTGGGCGATTTGCCTTTTTTCATGAAGGTTTTTGGAGGATTTCTCATTCATGCTTGGTTCTTGAAGTTTCCCCCTCAGTCTTGCAGCACCTCCATGTACCCTCTTCAGGAATTCACCCTCTTCAAGGACTGTCAGGTCCCGACGTATAGTGGACTCGGAAGCTTCTGTTATATCAACAAGTTCTTGAATTTTCACGATTGGTTTCTCTTTTATGAGCTGTAATATGAGCTGGTGGCGCTCAGGTGTTAACATGAGCCATTCCTCCTAAATTGCTTCGTAAGTCCATCATAATGTAATCGATTTCAAAAATCAATCATTTTCTTTCAAAACCAATCATAATTGAGCAGTTTCTCAAGATTATTGATTGGTTTTGAATGTTTTCATAAAAATAACCTCTTTTAAAAGAGGTTATAAACATATTATTTTATTAAAATAAAGCTTTGATGCCCTGGTAAGCACTGCTGATCGATATGTTGAATCCCGTGAGGAAGCATTTAAATAAAGACTCTCTCCCGCTGCTGAAGGCAAGATGGATATCATTTGCCTTCAGCAAGCATTCAATGCCCGAATAAATGAGTACGAAACCGCCAAAAAACCACAGAAATATTTGGATGAGAGGCATGTCCAAAAAATTCACAAGCCCAAGAATGATAAGAAGAATTAAAATGGCATCAGCAATCATCGATCCTGTACCAACAATCCATGCATGCCAGAACCCAATTTTGATTACCTTATCCAGCCTGGCTGAATTCACCGGTCCAATGCCCAAGTTGTCGTCTTCCACCACAAATAAATTATGCAAATTTTATATGCGCAGGTTGAAAAATAATACAAATTGCACCAGATTTCCTAAAAATATAAATTGAAATCAATTATTTTTATGATATAATTCTTTTATAACTAATTCGCGGGTGTGGCGGAATCGGCAGACGCGCTAGATTCAGGTTCTAGTGGTGGCAACACCGTGGAGGTTCAAGTCCTCTCATCCGCATACAGAAAAGGTGCCTTTTAAGAGGGCACTTTTTTTGTGATTTCAACCAGTTTTAAGTAAAGCTCGTTTGTGTGGTATATGATAAAGATTTGATTGACCATCCTGCGGAAGAGGGATCTTGACTGCCTTGGCTCCTAAACCTTCAAACCTGTCAAAATCATGGGGCCTTCTTGACAGCTTTGGCTCTTCTATCTGCAAACCTGTCAAAATTATGGGGCTTTCTTGACAACTTTAGCCCCTCTGCCTGCAAACCTGTCAAAATCATGGGGCTTTCTTGACAGCTTTAGCTCCTCTTTCTGCAAACCTGTCAAAATTATGGGGCTTTCTTGACAGCTTTAACCCCTCTGCCTGCAAACCTGTCAAAATTATGGGGCTTTCTTGACAGCTTTAACCCCTCTGCCTGCAAACCTGTCAAAATAACGGGGCTTTTTTGACAGCTATGGCTTCTCTACCTTCAAACCTGTCAAAATCATGGGACTTTCTTGACAACTTTAGCCCCTCTGCCTGCAAACCTGTCAAAATAACGGGGCTTTTTTGACAGCTATGGCTTCTCTACCTTCAAACCTGTCAAAATCATGGGACTTTCTTGACAGCTTTAGCCCCTCTGCCTGCAAACCTGTCAAAATAACGGGGCTTTTTTGACAGCTATGGCTTCTCTACCTTCAAACCTGTCAAAATCATGGGACTTTCTTGACAGCTTTAGCCCCTCTGCCTGCAAACCTGTCAAAATTTTGGTGCTTTTTTGACAGCTTTAGATCCTCTGCCTGCAAACCTGTCAAAATCATGGGGCTTTCTTGACAACTTTAGCCCTTCTGCCTGCAAACCTGTCAAAATACTAACCCTTTCTTGACAGCTTCACCTTCTCCACCTATAAAACTGTCAAATTAAAAGCGTTTTTCTGGCAGCCTGGGCCACTACATCTCAAAATCCTTCTGAATCAACTATATTATTGAGTTCGCTTCATCTTCCAGAATAAAAAAAACAGCCTGGATGAAACCCAGGCTGTTTGTACCATTGGTTAACCGATCAGATTTTGACTATGGTTATTGACCACTTCGAGTACTTTGGTCGTTTCCTCCATATCACTTTTGCAAATCGGGCAAGCGGGGACATTGCTGCTTTTAAAGTTGTCACGAACCCAGCAATTGCAATCATCAGAAGTACATACCCATATTTTCGTTTCTGCTGTGACGATTTCTTCAGGCGGTTTTCTTCCAAATGCCAATTTCCTCACGCTCCTATCGTTTTAGTCACGGTTTTTTCTCTTAGATGCCTGTTTGCAGGATCCCGAAATTCATCCTGGAACCAACTCCATTCGAGAAAAACCTCATCATCGTTCGATTGATAAAAAAATTCATTTATTATAAAAAGCCGGCAATTGATACTTTTTATAATAAATGAATGGTCCGAAAGTTGATATCTATTCCATTTTACCACACTTTCTTATTTTTACCAAAAGTGACACCCTGATGTTCCCGAACAACAATAAATAGTATATTCATTTCCCAATTTTTTATTTAGAAAGGCAAAATTTTATTTGTTTTTTAACAAAAAGGGTTGTACACCATCCTTTGCCTGAATAGAAATAGTACAAGCAAATCATGCCTTGGCTATTGGGGGTTTCTTAAAATTGAGTGTCTTCCTGGGTTACATTTTCCTTGGTCTGTCACTTGCCGCGCCTATTGGCCCTGTCAATGCGGCACAAATGGACAAAGGGATCAAGAGCGGCTTCATACAGGCATGGCTTTTTGGCCTTGGTGCCTTGACAGCCGATATTATCTATATGCTTACTGTCTATCTTGGGGTTGTTAAGTATCTTGAAACTCCATTCATGCAGTCTTTCCTCTGGCTGTTCGGATTCTTTGTCTTGTTGTACACAGGTATCGAGACAATTATCAATTCTGGAAAAATCATGATGGATCATCGAGAAGGAGACTCAATTATAAAGTCTTTTTTCTCCGGTTTCATAATGTCAATTTCTAATCCGCTGACCATGTTATTCTGGTTAGGAATTTACGGCTCTGTCCTTGCAAAAACTGCTTCCTCCTATGGAACCGGTGAACTTGTTATATACAGCTTCGGCATCATTCTCGGACTCCTTATGTGGGATATTGTGATGGCCGCTATTTCTAGCAGCTTCCGCAAGCTGCTCACATCAAGACTATTGACCTTCATTTCCCTTATATCAGGGGTTTCTCTGATTGGATTTGCATTTTATTTTGGATATCAAGCGCTGAAGCTGTTTCTGTGATTTTTTTGATTGGTTGTTCTAAGTGAGGTTTTTCCTTGATTGTTTATGGGGATTTCGATATATAATAGAAAGGACAAAACCAAAAGGATGAGACGTACATGAAGATTACCGGACATACCGTCGAACTCCTCGAAGATCCATTCGGACTTCTGACAGGAGATAGATATGAGTATTTTTTAAATATTGAAGTGGATGAAGACGATGAGCTTTATACTGATAAAGGGCTGCTTTTGAAGGTCCTGTTTCTCGTGGACGAGAACAACAGCCGAATTCTCCAAAGCTACTTCATTGAACAGGAAACTGAAACGGTTCTCGATTTTGAACTTGAGGATGATGAAGCAGAGCTGGTAAAAGCGTATTGTGAACAACACTTACAGGCTGATGAAGAAACCGAAACCGAACAGGAATAAACGAAAAGAAGAGCAGGAAAACCCTGCTCTTCTTTTTTATACCTCTACTGACTTGCCTTCCTCAAGTATATGAAAAAGAAGATGGGCAAGGTGCTGAACAGGGCCAAGTTCTCCCTCTTCTTCGTTCAGTTCTTCCGTGAATTCTAGGTCATTCAGGTACAATGCAGAAAATTCATAGAAATCCTTGAGGTCAAATCCATAGCAATTTGAAGGCTCTTCACTGCCATCCTCATATTGGAGCATTAGATAGGATTCCTCGCCATCCTTATCTTCTGCATCAAAGAAAACAAAGAAACCTATATTTGTGTCCAAATCAAAAAGGTGACGTGTGCCCCCTTCAGTCGCTTGGTCGTAATCTTCACTGCTCAATTTTTGGACCTTCATCGTTTCTACCTGATCTTCTGCATGAAATTTGACTTCAAATATTTTCAAGAGAAATTACACTCCATTCTGATTTTATTGCTTATCTTCAAAAAAGATATGCTTTGCTTCGATTTTTTCCCCGATTGTCAGGATACCATAGGAAAATTCCTTCTGTCTTCTTTTATCTGTTGGAGATCCGGGATTAAAGATGATCACTCCGTTATTTTCCTTTAAGACGGGAATATGTGAATGGCCATAAATGATGCAATCAACGGCATCATCGGCAAATGCATCTATTGCCCTTTTTTCTGTCGTTTTCCCTGTGCCGTGTCCATGGACAATCCCTATACGGAAATCCCCCGCAATGAACAGTTCTTTTGATTTGAGAAGGCTTTTAAGTTCCGGACCATCCACATTGCCGGTTACCCCGATGGCCGGTGCATATTGTTTCAGTTCATGATAAAGTTCGATCGTTTGCCAGTCTCCGGCATGGATGATGAAACTACAATCTTCCAGGTCACGCTTCAGTATTGTCGGCAGATGCTTCGCCTTCCTCGGCATATGAGTGTCGGAAACGACAACAACTTTCATGGTGTAACAAACCCCTCCCGCCTGCTTTTCCCTGTTATGTTACCCTGTGTGAACCGGTTTAACCTTTATACTTGGTTACATTAAAATAATCATTTGTTTTGTTATACTGATTGACCTCAATATCAAGGTCGTGGAAAAAACGGTGAAGATGAACCAGGACCTTCTTATCTTTGCTGCCGTCCTGGATCGTTTTTGAATAGTTGGCGATCGTTTCAAAATCAGACTGAAGAGAAGCATTTTCAGTTTCTACTGTGGATATCACCGATATAATTTCCCCTGCGATCTTCCTTTGTTCTTCCCAGTCAACTTTGTCGATCCTTCCCCAGCCAAGGGTATCATTATATTTTTTGTGAAAATCAGAAATAAACCTCCCGACAGATGAGTAGCCAGTGTTATCTGATCCTTCCTGGAACACCGCAACAGTCTGTCCCTTCCCCTGATCGCTTGTATTGCTGCTGTTCATGATAAGATTGCCGCTGCCGTTTTCCCATATTGAATAGCCAGCATACAATCCGAAAGCCAGCAAGAACAGACTGGCAGGTAAGATCATGAGTTTCCATCTATTTTTTTTCTTTTCCATCTGTCAGCCCCCTATGTCCCCTATTTCAACTCAAACTGAATCCGCCCTTCATATATAATTAGACAGCAGTCAGCTGATTCCCTGCAAGAAAACACCATGTAACGACCAGCAGGCGTGCGCAAAAAAAATATCCCGGCATACTTAGCTCCGGGATATTTCTATGAATAGGAGAACAAACTCATTGTATTACTTTGCTGCTTCATCCCAAGTGCTATAAAGCCCTATAACCCTGCACTTGATTTTGCCAGAGGGAAGTGAGAGAATCGTTTCTTCTCCTACTTTTAAACTGATTAGTTTTTGGGCAACGGGGGCATCATAGTAAATTTTATTTTCATCAATATTTGATTCTCCATAACCGACGATTTCATAGGTTTCTTCTTCTGAATCAGCCGGATACTCAAATAAACACTTTACGATTGAACCGATCGCAACTTCCTTTGTATTTCTCTCCTTAAACTCAATTAATTCAGCCGTCTTGTACGTTTGTTGTATTTCGTTCAAACGGTCCATTAATATCCGCTCATCTTGTTCTAACTTATGAAAATTGGGATTAGCCAGTTTATCATCCCCGCAAGCATTGAAGGCAATATTTTTATCCATACGTACTTGCTTTAATTCTTGTTCCAGCCTTGCTATTTGCTGCAAAATCAATTGCTCTCCCGATGGGGTGATCTTAACTGCCATGTTACTCTCCTTTTAACTGCAAAATTTTTATTCGCTAATCTTACCATATGCCATGATATATTGCTTGATTAATGTATCCAGAAGACGATGGAGATCCATAAATCCGTAACCCAGTGCTGCCGCACGAGAAGTGTCGATCGACCATGACCCAGGTAAAGCATATGGTGACATAATGTCCGAAGGAGGATTTTTATCAACGATTGCTTCTTTTCCAGTCAGCAATTCTATTTTATCGATCAGTTCTTGCAGACTGATGTCCCCTGCAGAACCTGGGTTAATTGGACCGGTATAATCTGACTTTCCGATGTTCACCAGGAAATTTGCAGCTTCAGCTGCCTCGATAAAACTGTAGCGCATTTCAGGTTGCGGAATACCAATCGCCTGGCCTGAAAGTATTTTATCGACATGGAACTTCAAACGCTCTGTGTAATCATCTTCAGAAACGACAATCGGGAACCGGGAAGAGCCGGTCTCAAATTGGCCTAGCTGGTGGAACACAGCTTCAGAGGCACGCTTCGCCTCTTTGTAACCTTCATAACCAGGGTACTCCCTGCGCCCTTTGTATTTGATCGGATATGTAAATGGATTGAAATCCTCTTCCTTATGGAGCGTGCCGAATTCATAGACAGCCTGGGAAGAAGTGAAAATATATCGACCCACACGTCCACATAACAATTCTGAAGTATCTCTTGCTTCTGTTGGCGAAAAACACGATTGGTCATAGACAAGATCCCACTCCTTTCCTTTGAAGGCTTCTGCCAGTGTCTCTTTCTTTTCCCGATCAATCCTAAGCCGGTTCACTTTATCACCAAAAGGATCTGCTTTAGTTCCTCTCGTGGCGATGGTAACTTCATTACCATGGTCAATCAGCATTTCGACCAGCTTTTTCCCAAAATACTGGGTTCCTCCCAGGACAAGTACCTTATTCATTATAAACCCCCCTCTTCTTTATTCTTTTTATTCTTCTTTTATCGGGGATTTTCCTTTTTCATTTAAATACAAGATAAAAACCGGCCATCATAAAAGGTGGCCGGCATAAGTTGATTCCAAGTTCTATCAGGCTTGTTTCTTTTCCTTTGCTTTTGGTTTTGCAGCTGTCTTCTTTTTCTTTGCGGCTGCAGGTTCTTTCTTTTTCTCAGGCTTCGTCCGGTCAATAGAAGCCTGCAGCGCTGCCATAAGATCTGTCACATTGGATACTGGCTCTTTTTCTGTTGGTGTAACCAGCTCTTTGCCTGTGCGCTTTGCTTCGATCAATTCTAATAATGCTGTCCGATAATCGTCTTTATATTTATCTGGTTCAAATTCGGTGGTCAACTGATCAATGAGCATAATGGCTGTTTCCAGCTCTTTTTCGGTCACCTTGTCATCTGCAGGGACGTTTGGTACGTCAACGGTTTTCCTGACTTCATCGGGAAAATGGATCGTTTCCATGACCAGTGTGTTATCATAGACCCTTATTACAGCCAATTGCTCTTTGGCGCGGATCATGATTTTGGCAATGCCCACCTTCTGTGATTCCTCAAGTGCCTTTCTTAACAAGGAATAGGCTTTTCCGCCGCTTTCATTTGGCGAGATAAAATAGCTTCGCTGATAGTAAATCGGATCGATTTCGGACATTTTCACAAAATCAATAATTTCGACGGCCTTGTCTTCGTTTTCTTTCCTCAATGCTTCCAAATCTTCCTCTTCAAGGATGACAAACTTCCCTTTCGTGTACTCATATGCTTTGACAATGTCTTCATTCTTTACTTCTTTATCACAAACCGGACATGTTTTTTCGTATTTAATCGGCGAGTGGCATTCTTTATGAAGTGTCCGAAGCTTGATGTCCTTATCTTCTGTTGCAGCATGAAGCTTGATTGGGATATTAACGAGACCGAAGCTGATGCTCCCTTTCCAAATAGTATGCATGGCGTTCTCCACCTTATCGTTTTATTACTAATTTGCTTTAGAATTCAATGAATCATTCCTTAAAACATTTGCCAGCGTACTAGTTTGCACTCAATCAGGAACACTATAAATATGACCGAGGAAAGGATGGGAAAAATGCTGAAACCGATGCTCCCAACACTTGCATTTGAAGCACCCCGGGGAGATGGATGGCGTTACGAAGTCAAATATGATGGTTTTCGTGCGCTGTTGACATGGGATCATGAATTGGAATTGACAAGCAGGAATGGAAAGGCGCTGCTGCCTTTGTTTCCGGAAATCGCTGACTTTCTGCTGGGTAATAAGGAGAAGTTCGCGCCCTATTTACCGCTGACTTTTGACGCTGAACTAGTTTACCTGGAAAACCCGTTCAAGGCGAACTTCGGAGCCATCCAAATCAGGGGGAGAATGAGATCCCAGGACAGAATCAGGACAGAATCAGCGAGGAATCCTTGCAGGCTGATGGTTTTTGACCTTCTTAAAATAAAAGGCAAAAGTTTGGAGGCTGAAAGTTACCAAGACAGGCGCAATCAGCTCAGCACTTTATTCACTGAACTTGAGTTGCCTCAATCCCCAAACCCTAAATATCCGGACCTTTTACAGCTTGTCGGCAGTGAAAAAAATCTGGATAGCGTATGGGAAAAAGTTGTCATTTATGATGGAGAGGGAATCATTGCGAAGCAAGCCAATAGCAAATGGGAGGAAGGAAAGCGTACAGAGACATGGATAAAAACAAAAAACTGGAAATATGTATCCTGTTTTGTGACTGCATATGAAAAATCGAATGGTTATTTTTATATCTCTGTTTATAAAGGAGGGGAATTATACCAAATAGGCCTGGTGATCTTTGGATTTAAGCCTGAGGAAAAAAATGCCCTTCATCAGATCATCAAGCAGAACAAAAGCGGAGAAGACCACCAATTCATCTATGTAGAGCCCGCGATTTGTCTGGAGGTAAAATACCTTGAAGTTTATGAGGATCAGCTTCGTGAGCCTCATTTCCATCAATTCAGGTTTGATTTAACTCCATCTGCCTGTACGTATGATAAATTCGTTCTCCAGCAAAAGAACTTGCCCCCGGATATCGAAATCACGCATCCTGACAAGCCGCTTTGGGAAGATCCGCGAATCCAAAAGATTGACTATATCCATTATTTGAGGGAAATCTCGCCCTATATGCTCCCTTTCCTTCAAGACAGGCATTTGACGGTGATCCGTTTTCCGCATGGCATGTTTGGAGAAGCCTTTTACCAAAAAAACGTTCCTGACTATGCACCGGAATTTGTTCAAACCTCAAAATGGGAAGGCATTGAATATATTGTCTGCAATAATATGAAGACCCTTTTATGGCTGGGGAACCAAATTGCAGTTGAATTTCACATTCCTTTTGAGACAATCAATAGCAAAGGACCAGAGGAAATAGTCTTTGACCTTGACCCTCCATCCAGGGAATATTTTCATCTGGCAATTAAAGCTGCGATTGATATTAAGGAAGTTCTTGATGAATTGAAGCTGATCAGTTTTATAAAAACATCTGGCAACAAGGGGCTGCAGATTTACGTTCCGCTTCCTACAAATGTATACAGCTATCATGATACAAGATTGTTCACCGCATTTATCGCGAACTATCTCGTCTCAAAGGATCCTGATTCTTTTACGATTGAGAGGCTGAAAAAAAACAGGGGAAATAGGCTGTATGTGGATTATATACAGCATGCTGAGGGTAAAACGATTGTCAGCCCCTATTCCGCCCGCGGAAAATCTCATGCAGGAGTGGCGACACCGCTCTTTTGGGAAGAAGTGACTGAGGATTTGAAGATTGAAGATTTCCATCTGGGGGCGATCATCGAGCGTGTAAAGAGATTAGGCTGCCCATTCCGGACTTACTTTGCTGCAAAAGCCGAACAGGACTTTGAACCAGTTTTAGACGTATTAAAAAAGAAAAAATCCTGAAGGTGGTCTTCAGGATTTTTCAGGTTTATGGATATACATATCCCTCTTAAAATCTGCTGAGATACTTTTTGGCATGCTCCTGCAGCTTTTCATATTGCAAATCTTCATTGAAGTCTTCCTGTTCAAGAATCTCTGTAAGGATTCCATCGGCATTAAAATCAATATCGATCTGGGCGGAGTACACAAACGTGGCATTGCCAATCAAATCAATGGTGAAGGTTTCACCTTCTTTATGGACTGCACACTGTACCATTCCTCCATTGTTGTACACATCTATTGGCTGTTCATACTCATTTTCATTCATCAGGCATGTAACAAGAGTTGAGGCTGACATAGCTGTGCCACAGGCGTTTGTGTAGCCTACTCCCCTTTCAAAAGTCCTGACAAAAATGCTTCCCTTTTCCAGCAGTCTGATGAAGCTGACATTAACACCATCAGGAAATAAATCGTTTGGCTGGTTTAATTTTTCACTTAGCTCAGTCTGCAGATCAGAATCCAACTGGTCTTTGCTGACAACGGCTGTTAGGTGCGGATTAGGTACAGCCAACGCGGTAAATGTTAATTCTTCTGACAATGCGGGGATCCTCTCCTGGATGAGGGTATCCTGATCCAAATTTAATGGCAAATCGTTCAAGTCAAAGGTGACCGGAGAAATTTCCACTTGATAGGTAGGAATTCCACTGAAGACTTCTTCATGCTTCCTGACCTTCAGATTAGCCTTCATCGTTTCAATGACCGCTTCATCCACTCCCAGCTTCTCGCATACATACCGGCCTGCACAGCGAAGTCCATTTCCGCACATGGATGCTTCAGTGCCGTCCGAATTAAAGATGCGATATTGCGCATCTGCGACCTTGCTGGGACGGATGAACAGGATTCCATCTGCCCCCAATGAGTTTTCCCGGTCACATAGCGCCAACGCCAAATCACGCCTTTTAAAATCATCAAATTTATAGTTGCGGTCACTTTCATCTATCAGTAAGAAATCATTATTCGATCCATGGCACTTAATTAAATCAATTAACATGTTTACGCCCCCAAAATCCTTCGTTATATTACAAGATGCCATAAATATCCGAATTGTTCAATAGACATGCTATCTTGCAGCACTTTATCAATCCTGCTCCTGCCCTTTTAGGCAGTCCTAAGCAAAAAAAAAAAAATGACCAGCATAGCAGCTGATCATTCTTGTTATTATGACGCCATTTTTCTGCATTCTTCTGAAGCTAGTATAAAAAGTGGACACAGGCATTGGCGTCATGTTTAAATCATAATCAACAATATAAGGGACGTGTAAACATGGCGGAAAAATATAAGAAATATCCTATAGAATTTAAAGAGTATGTTTGTAAAATGATTGTTTTTGATGGTCGAAAAATAGTCGATGTGAGTAACGAGCTTCAGATTTCGTATGACACTCTACAGAAATGGGTAGCTGCCTATCGAAAAAGACAACAGGATGCAGAGAAAGACCGCCAGAATCGCTTATTAACTGCTTCAGAATACAAAGAATTGTATGAAGCAGAAAGATTAAGAAAGTTGGAGCTGGAGGAGGAAAATACAATCTTAAAAAAGGCCATGCACATCTTCACGCAAGAAAAGAAGTAAAGTTTGCTTTCATCCATTCAGAAAGGGATGAACACTCCATCGTGAGGATGTGCAAAGCACTGGGCGTTACTACCTCAGGTTATTATGCATGGCTAAAGCGTCAGGAACAGGGCGAAACGGAAAAGCAGAAACAAGATACTCATCTGGATAAACTAATCATTTCCCACTTTTATGAGAACCTTTCTACATTCGGGAGTCCTAGGATCCACAAAAAGCTTGTGACAGAGAATAATATAAAGGTCTCACAAAAGAAGGTAGCCAATCGTATGAGAGCGCTTGGTCTCTATGCGACGCCACCGAAAAAATATGTTCATACTACCGATTCAAACCATGATAAGAGAACATATCCAAATGTACTAGACCGTAACTTCAACCCCAAGGCGCCTAATAAAGTATGGGTAACGGATATTACCTATATCCATACAGGAGAAGGTTTTATTTACTTGAACCCTGTTATTGACTTATTTTCACGCCGGGTTATAAGCTACGCCATAGACGATAATATGGAGCATACTCTGCCACTCCGTGCCTTAAATGAAGCTATTGCATTACGAAACCCCGAAGAGGGTTGGATCCACCATTCAGATCGTGGATCACAATATTGTTCGAACAATTATATCGAAGCCCTAAAGACAGCTAAAGCCACAATCAGTATGAGCAGGAAAGCGACTCCTTATGACAATGCCTGTGTAGAGTCCTTTTTTGCTTCATTGAAAAAAGAATACCTTTATAAATTTGTATTTCCCACAAAGGCAGCCGCGGTAGCAGCTGTCGAGTTTTATGTGCAATTTTATAACAGGAAAAGAATTCATTCCACACTTGAATACGCCACTCCAATTGAATGTGAATTGGCGTTCGAAAAGGCGCAAAGAGAAGACGCCAATAAAAAAGAGTTGCCCTCAGCCTAAAGGAATAATCGGTTTTTGATTTTTCCTTTTGGCTGAGGCATCCAAACGAAGTGTAAACGGAGTGCGGAATAAAAAATACGCCAATCCCTGGCATAAAATAATCTATTTTATTGACAGAAGTCCACTTCTTCGCATTTAAAGCATGCTTCCGCACATTTTTGGCAATGTTCATGATCATGCTTTTTACATTCATTGCCGCAGGCTTCGCAAATATCCGCACATAAACCGCAGATCTGGTTGACGAAGTGGCTGTTGGTCTGCATCGCTGTCACTGCCATGCCGCAGATTTCTGCACATTCTCTGTCCATCCTGATGCACTCGGCCATCATTTTTACATTCTCTTCCTTCAGGCAGGAATCAAAACATACATTACAAGCTTCGATACATTCAATACAAGCCTGAATACAATCCTGATATTGCTGGTTTACCATATTCCAACCTCCTTTTGTTTCCTATCTATCTGTAACCTGATAGAAGGTTGGATAAACGAAAAAAAAGAAGTGGAATAATTTTCAAACTAGTGATCGTAATACATATAGCGAATAGCAAGGGCAGCAAATACTGTCAGCCGCTCTTCCTGGCTCAAACTATAATCGAAGGCAAGTACTGGTGTATTTGCCTCTTTAAAATATTGGGTCCACTCAAGGGGCATCCAGCCTTTTTGAAGCCTTGCCGCGACCTCCCCTTCTTCCCGTACCAACTTAATATCATTATACAGACCGGAGGATTCTTTTACTCTCAACTTTTTTCCGTTCTTAACAAACGCTATGCCAGCAGCTCCCGGTTGCTTTTTTCCCGGATAAAATAAGCCGGTGATTTCCCCTTTTTGATCCCGTAATTTCATCCTTTTTCCCTCTTCGACCAGGCTTCCTTGCATCCTTCCATGGGAGTCATAAATTCCGATCCGTTTCCTTATTTTTTTATCAGCAAAATCAGGGATAAACCACCTGTATTTCCTAACTTTGATTTCTCTCATTTCTCCAGCAAGCATGCCATCAGGAGTAAAAAAAAACATCTTTAAAGCGGGTGCCGGGGCAAACGCCAAAAGAAGGCTATTATGCTCGAAAAGTTGCTTATCGTCATAGAAGGGAACAGGTATTGGTGTCACGTCCGTCTTATTTTTATACAATACAAAACCGATATAATGGATAAGGCTTACAGCCAGAAATGGAATCGAAACAAGAAATAGAGGCAAATCCCAGGAAAAAACCAGACTGATCGTTAAAGTTACCAAAAGGATCCCTGCTGATATGATAGAACCGTTTAAATTAATATAAGCTTTTTGTTGGTAAAACTCCCGGATACTCATATCTATTATCTCCTTGAAGAAAATCTACTTCGTCATTCTATGTCTATTAATCAAGGAGGACAATCATGCTAGGTTTTTCTGATGAGTCAATTTGTTATGCAAGAGCCGTGCTGTTCAAAGCTAGAAAATGGACGTGATATCTCGGGTGAATAAAAAAACAGACAGGAATCCCTGTCTGCCCAAATCTCTTATTTCAATTTCAAAGCATTTACTGCATTAATTAAACCATGTCCTGCATTTTCATCGTATCCTGGCTTGAAGATATCTTCAGCAGAATTTTGGATGATTGCTTTTACTTGTGCAGGAGTAAGCTGGTCCTTGCCGTGCTTTGCGATTACTACACCTGCAAGAGCCGCAGTTTTCGGTGCAGCCATTGAAGTTCCGCCCTTACCGCCGTATGCGTGGCCAACGACATTTTTATCAGCATCAAGTACTGGCACTGTACTCCATGCAAGATAGCTATTATCTCTTCCTGCCCCTGTTGAAGGATCATAGTTTGGTCCAAGGTCTCCCCCTGGAGCCATCACATCGATTTTACCAACTCCATAGTTAGAGTAGAAGGCAAGATTCTTCAAAGCACCGCCGGCAGAAACCCTGATCATTGTCTGGCTGCTAGGACTTCTGTGGGTCGCCCCCTTGTCATCACCTGACAATTTCCCCGGACTGCTTAGATCGACAGCATTGTTCCCCGCTGAACCGACAACCGTCACTCCGTTTTTGATCGCGTACTGAATCGCACGATTGAACAATTGCACATCCGCTACAATGTCTTTTGTTGCATATGCAGGATCCTGGAACCAGTCATATCCTCCCAGGGACATGTTAACTACGTCAACATTATCGTCCGCGGCTGTCATCAGCGCCTCGGCAATATGGGAGGTTGCTGCTCCGCCTGTTGGCCCGAACACCCGATAAGATGCCACTTTAAGATCTGGACCCACGCCAAGTGCTCTTCCTTTAGCGGCAATTGTACCAGCAACGTGGGTACCATGGCTATTCTGGTCGATTGGATCATCATAGCCAGGAACGAATGACTTTCCTCCGGCATAATTGTCTTTCAGATCCGGGTGATTGTAATCAATCCCGGTGTCGATTACACCAACAACAATATCTTCCCCGTCTGCAGATAAGCCAGTTCCGCCTGGAAGCTTCCAGGACTCGCCATCATTCGTCACCTGCTTGATATCCCACATATATTTGTTATAAATGTCTGCTCCTTCAGCAAAATCTTCCGCCGTTAATGTTTCACCATCAATCGTTTGTTCTGGATAAACGGTATTCTCAACTCCCGCCTCCAGTACAAGGGATGATTTTTTCACATCGTTCAGGAAGTTAGCATTTTTCGAAGTGACCTCAACCGCTCCAAGCTTGTCCAGCTTATCTTCCACTTTTCCGCCAGCTTTTTTGATTGCATCTGCATAGCCTGCAGGAAGTCCCTGTTCATCTTTAAAAACGACAAGGTATGTATTTTCTGTATTCCCTTCTGCTTCTCCTTTTCCAACACCTGCATTAAAAATGGTTGCTGCCCCTAAGAGCACTGCCAATGTTCCTGCATAAAGCTTTTTTCTTGTCGACATATTACCCCTCCTTTTTATCTTAATTTTCATTATATTCAATCACTTAACTTTAGCAATCTAATGATTTCGACAAGGAAAGGAGGACTTCACGGGGTATTTTAGGTCTTTATCTCTATATTTTTCCAATTATTATATAAAAAAATCATAGAAATGTGTTGAAAGAATTATTTATTTCAAAGGTCTGAATGATATTTTTCGACAACGCGAAATGAAAAACAGTTCTTCTGTACTAGAATTAAATCAACTAAAAAAAGACCTGGCCAGTGACCAAGTCCTAATTCGCTAGTTCCTTTTTCTTAAAAATGTAGATTGCCAGGCTTAAGAATAAAATGATCATTGTAATGGTTAAGCCTGCAGCCGGCCAAACATGTTCTGACCAAGAATCAGCAATCAATCTCTCGGACGCATAAGAAAAGAGCTGCGTAGGGCTCCATTCTATCAGATGCTGGAAAGATCCTCCGATCATCGTAGTAACAAATACCGTTACAAGGACTGTCACCGCAGCAGCCCCAGGATGGATAAACGCAGCACTGCATAAAATTAAGAAAGACAGTACAAGAACGAGCCAAAGGGAGTATAAACCAACTACCTCCATCAGGCTGCTGAAAGGCAGAAACTCGAATAGAACACCAGTATAATACCAGCTTGCCAACATCCCTAGGAAGAAAGATAGAATGATTAAGATAAGGGCTGCTGTCCATTTGGAAGTGATATAGGCGACATACGAAACAGGTTTGACAAGGATCAACTGGGCAACGCCGCTTTTTCGCTCGCTGGAAACCGTTCCCATAAATGAGAGTACAATAAATAATACTCCGAGCATTTGATACTCTCCAAGGCTCATGATGAATACCTCTTCAGGAGACGGCACTGGCATTTCAAAAACCGCTCCCTCGGGAAGGCCGCCTGACGAACTGATGATTTCAGGTAAATAATAGGTGGTCACCGGATCCAGTACCCCAAGCAGAATAAATGCAAGCGGCATCCAGATCCATTTGTAGTTTCTGGCCATTTCCAGGAATTCTTTGTTTAAAAGCGTGAACCACTGCTTCATTTTTGCACCACCTTCATGAACACATCTTCCAGGCTGATGGATCCTATTTCATATTTAATGAGCGGCCAGTTGTCATTGCCTGCCTGGTTAAGAATCATATTCTTAACGGCTTCCAGATCTTCCGTAAATATACTTGCTTTATATCCATCTGTTTGAATGGAAGTGATTTTCTCCTGGCCGGAAAAGGAATCCAGGAACCCTTTTGCTTCCCGATTAAATACAAGGTCAATTTTGGACTGATGATATTTCTCCCTGAATTCCTCCATTGTCCCCGATTCGATCAGTTCACCATTATGCAGGAACAAAATGCTTTCACAAACCTCTTCCGCATCATTAAGGATATGGGTGGAGAATAATACGGTTGCATCCCTCTTCAGCCGATCCAGCAGCTCAAGCACTTCTCTTCTCCCGAAAGGATCAAGCGCTGATACTGGTTCATCAAGCATGATCAGCTTTGGCCGGTGGATGATTGCCTGGGCGATTCCTAGCCTCTGTTTCATCCCGCCTGAAAACTTGCCGATTCTCCTGTTTTTTGCATCGGTTAAACCCACAAGCTCGAGAAGTTCTGCTGACCTTGCTTTAGCTTCCTTCGCTTCCAATCCTGATAACTTTCCGACATATTCCAGGAATTCCCTGGCGGTCATCCAGTCATGGAAAACAGGATGCTGCGGGAGATAACCAATCAGCCGGCGATGATCATCTCCATGCTTTTCTCCCTCGAATACAATCCTTCCTTTTGTCGGTTCAAGTAATCCGGAAATCATCTTTAATGTAGTTGTTTTCCCTGCTCCGTTAGCTCCGATCAAAGCTACACATTTTCCGGTTTCCAGTTCAAAATTCAGCCCCTTTATCACTAATAAATCCTTGAAGCTTTTTTCAAGATTTTCAACACGGACTAAGGCCATTACTGATTTCTCCTTCCAATCACGAAGTACAAGATTGGCCCGATTATATTAATCAACAATATGATCACTGCCCATAGCCATTTTGGTCCATTTGTTTTTTCTATTCTTATCAAGTCAACCAGCGCAACAATCAATAAAATAACCTGAATGACCAGTATAGGTGCAATTAGTGCCCAGTTCACATCAGCTAAAAATTCCATTCTGAAACCCCCTCATTTGTTTTACATTCATAAGACGGATGAGAAGAAAATTCGTTCAAAAAAAAAAATAATCCGGCAGTATTTCTGCCGGATCCATTAAAATCTTTATACTACAAAATCCTGAAAATGAATGGAATTCGATATTCCTGCCCTTCGTAAGCCTTTATTGCACCTACAATCGTGAATACCATGGCCATTATCCCGATGATCCACAACATAAAGATCCCTATCAGCAGGATGACGAGAATTCCGCTGATAATTCCATATACTGTATAAGAAATGAAAAAGTTCATATATTCCCGTCCATGGTAATCAACATAGCTTGAATCATCTTTCTTCACAAGCCAGATAATCAGCGGTCCCAAAAACGCGGTGAAAAAACTGATCAAATATATTCCAGCAGCTAAGAGCCGTTCATCATTTTTTGGCATAGTCTATTCCTCCTGATACTCTTATAGTTAACTGTACGAAATGGCCGTAAAAAAGTTTCATGATTGCCGAACTTTTTCATTATAATGAATGTTAAAGGTCTTTATTTTTGTTTCTGATAAGGCCAAATGTGACTTTTACACCCTGTTGATTGTAGTGGAAGGCGCGAAGACTCTTCGAAAATGCTAACGCATTTACTTCGTGTGTGGGCAGGTTCAAGGAAGAATTGCTTATGAAAAAGACGGCAGTTGGTCTTTTTCAATTCTTCCAGCGGAAAACGAAGCGCCAGGAACGAAAATCAACAGCCTTGTTTAACAGAGCCTTATTTTTAAAAGATGCAAGAAAATAAAAACAGGATAGGATGGAATATGAACAGGATTTTATTGAAAAATGCCAATGTAATCCCAATCACTTCTGAACAAAGATCAAATTGTGATGTTTTGATAGAAAAAGGGAAAATATCCAGGATCGAAGAAGATATCCCCATCGCATCAGGGGATGCGATTATAGACTGCTCCGGGAACTTCCTGCTTCCAGGCTTCATTGATGTCCATACCCATCTTGGTCTCTACGATGAGGGAACGGGGTGGGCAGGTAATGACGCCAACGAAACAATTGAGCCGATGAGTCCTCATGTACGGGCGATAGATGGTGTTTATCCGCTCGATCCTGCTTTCAGTGATGCCCTCAAATATGGGATTACCACTGTGCATGTTATGCCGGGAAGCGCAAATGTGATTGGCGGTACTACATCTGTCATCAAAACTGCTGGAAAAAACATCAAAAACATGATTATCCAGGAAACGGCTGGCTTAAAAATCGCACTTGGTGAAAACCCCAAGCGCATCCACAGTATGGGCAATAAAGATTCAATCACCCGGATGGGAATCATGGGGATGCTGAGGGAAGCATTTTATGAAGCGATGCATGCCGACAATCCAGATTCCTTGAGAATCAAGCCCATCATTCAAGCTTTGAAAAGGGAGATTCCAGTGAGGGTTCACGCCCATCGAGCTGATGATATCATGTCAGCAATCAGATTTGCCGATGAATTCAACCTTGATTTGCGGATTGAGCACTGTACAGAAGGACACTTGATAGCTGAAGAGCTGGCAGGACTTAATTTAAAAGTTTCTGTCGGACCCACCCTTACCCGCCGGTCAAAGGTCGAACTCAAGAATAAGAGCTGGAAAACTTATCAGGAATTGACCAATCAGGGTGTTGAAGTATCTGTAACGACCGACCACCCATATACACCAATCCAGTACTTGAATCTGTGTGCCTCTATCGCAGTCCGTGAAGGTTTGTCCGAACAAAAAGCACTTGAGGGCATCACGATTTTGCCTGCGCGTAATTTACGGGTTGACCACCTTGTCGGCAGTATTGAAAGCGGGAAAGACGCAGATTTGGTCTTATGGAATCAGCATCCGTTCCACTATAGCGCCAAACCAGTATGGACTATGATAAATGGCAAAATTGTTTATCAAAAATAGTCGAAAAACAGTGTAGATTTTTGGCAAAAATACGCAGAAAAAAAAGATAAAAAACCTATTTGCTTTTTTGCGATTATCCTGTAATATACTTCTTGGAAATAAAATTTAATAAAGCAAAGTGATTAGGGAAGGCAAATGGTGCGCCACCAGTATCCTGGTTCTAGTGGGTTCGATTCCCACCCCGAAATTTTTTAGCAACTTACAAAAAATTTCGAGGGTGGCCGTACAGTACATTCGTACGGGACAGGACTGCCCTGTGTGGAGGGATACAAATGCTCAAGAAACGCGATCTTCATGATTGCCACGAATTATTTGAGCTGATGGCGCATCCGGATGTCTTCCCTTTTGTGCGTCAAAAGGCCAATTCATATGAAGAATTCGTCTTCATTACAAAACAAACGATTGAAGCTGAAGAACAGGGTGAACTGATATCCCGTACCATTCTTGACGAATGGGGTGCTCCAATCGGCACAATCAATCTGTACGACATTCAGGAAGGCGCAGGATTCTTAGGTACTTGGCTGGGCAAGCCATACCATGGAAAGGGCTATAATAACTTGGCAAAGGATGCCTTTTTCCAGGAATTATTTTATGAACTGGGGATTGAAACGATTTTCATGCGCATCAGGAAAGTGAATATCCGCTCCCTCAAAGCGGCAGAAAAACTGCCTTATATTGTGAAAGCAAACGATACTCGAAGAAATATATACGAACAACTTAATGCTGCCGGAGAGGTTTATGATCTTTATGAAATTCCTAAAGATCAATATACCCTTTACCTGAAGAGGACTGTTCCACAGGAAGAGGAAGCCGTACAATTGCTGGAAGCATAACAAAAAACGCCCTTTTAGGGCGTTTTTATTTTGTCCTGGAATTCTATTCTGGATGGCAGTATGCAATGATCTTTAGATTACTGATAAGCGGGAAAAGGATTGCCTTTTTCATCTTGCACTGTTTTAAGGACTCCTTCCGTCAATTAAACGGATCCTGAATATGCGATTCTTCATGTTCATGTAGTGAGGCTTCTGATAAGAACGCCTCCAATTCTGCATCTGTCAGTGTCTCATAACGTCCATCATCAAAAAAGATTTGTGTCTGATTCGGGTTGATCCTATTCATATTGAAACCTATTCCCATCTCGTTCACCTCAATAAATAAACTAAATCGCAATAATAATTAGATAATTTAAACCGACTTGAATTTGTTTGTTATTAGCTTTCCCATCAATCATTTCCTTATTCATAGGGACTGTTAAACATGGCTGTTGATTTTCGTTCCAGGCGCTTCGCTTTCCGCTGGAAGAATATGAAAAAGACCAAATGCCGTCTTTTTCATAAGCAATTCTTCCTTGGGGCTGGCGCTGAGCCTCCTCGTCGCTTTGCTCCTGCGGGGTGCAAATGATTCCTCACGTGAATCATTTCACCTAGGTCTCACCTGACCAGCTGCGCCCGCAGGACATTGATTTGGCTTCCTTGACCTGCCCACGCACGAAGGAAATGCGTTAGCATTTTCGAGGAGTCTACGCGCCTTCCACTACAATCAACAGGGTTTAAAAATCAACTTTCAGCTTTAACAGAGACTATTCATAAAACAGCAAAAGCCCTGGTTTGCCCAGAGCCTTTTCTGTATAAGATTATTCCCGAAAGATTTTCCCCAGGACATCTTTACCGCCTGTTATCGGAATGATGCTCCCGGTAATGAAACTGGATTGTTCGTTTGCCAGGAAACTGATCACTCTGGAAACATCCTCTCCTGTACCAGGTCTTCCTACAGGGACAGTTGGATCGACATTATGAAGGGAATCTTCGATTGCTTTCTCCTTCCATTCACCAACGATGTCTCCAGGACAAACCATATTTGCGGTAATTCCATTCTCCGCTTCTTCTAAAGCAATGGTTTTTGTCAATGATGCCAAACCGGATTTAGCAGCTGCGAACGCAGACCTGTAAATCCATCCGGGAGCAGATTCGACCCTGTCAAAACCAACCGTTATGATTCTCCCCCATTTCCGCTTTCTCATTGAGGGGATAATAAGATTAGATAAATAAAAAACAGCGTTCAAATTTCCATTTATGATATAATTCCACTCATCAATGTTATACTCCCCCATTTTTTTCCTTTCAGAAACATATGGACCTGCATTATGAACGACTATATCGATGGCGGGAAATTCCTTTAATGCTTGGGAAACAATTTGTCCACAAGCCTCATATTCCGTAATATCACCTTGAATGCAAATATTCCTTGTTTTGTACATTTCTGTCAAATAGGCAGCAAGTTCTTCTGCTTCATTTTTGCTGTTCCGATAATTTATGATCGTGTTGACCCCTTCGGCAGCAAGCTGCTGGGCTGTCCGCCTTCCTATTCCGGCCGCACCACCGGTAATCAAAGCAGTTTTATTTTCCACAACCTGTACTCCTCATCTTCATTAGACTACTTATCACTATACTAAAAAGAAGATGGCTGTTTTGCAACTTTTAACTTTTAAGGAGAAATAAATCACACCTTTTAACCGCTGGGCATCTGCCTGCATATATTATACATATCGATGATGGGCTGTTTGAAAGGCGGGATATAATTGTTTCCATGGAATATGTTGCCGTTCGATAAAAATTCACAAAGAAAGTTTCTGGAGATGAAACCTGAAGAAATCGAAAACTATGTTCAGCAAATGATGGGTAAAATGCTCCAGCCAGATATGAAAGGGATGTTTAAGCCTGAAGAGTGGTTAAAAGGAATGCAGCAACAAGACGCTTCACCATCAGACAAACCGACAAATAAATTGAACGCGGAAATTTTCGAAACCCATGACTTTGTATATGTAAGGGTGCCTCTAAAAAATGACACATGGCTGAATCAAATGAAAATGTTTTATACTTCAAATCAGGTAATCATTGAACACATACCTGACTTCTCTGATAAACACACAATTGTGTTGCCAGCGACAGTGAAGCGCAAGGGTGCATCCGCCACCCACCGGGATGGAGTATTAGAGCTTCGGCTGCCCAAGATTGTCGATCTCCAGTTTTCCGAAATCGATATTTCGACTTAACGAATAAAAAGCGTAAGCGCCTCGTTCAGCCCCGACAAGCGCTGGAGGGCTGACCGGTGAAGTCGTTCTTTGACTTCATTGGGCGGACCGAAGCGACTCGAGGGGCTAGGCGCTGGAGCTGGATTAAGAATCCCACATGTAGTAATATTCAAATAAACAAATTTATAATTTACTAAAAAACAAAAAAAGAACAGCCATTTCAGGCTGTTCTCCTTTTGTATATTGAATTACTTGCCGATGAACATTTGAGTCCAGTAATTGCCGTTTGCTACATGACCTACACCGATGTGAGTGTAGCTTGAGTTAAGAATGTTGGCACGGTGGCCTGAACTGTTCATCCATGCTTTCACTACCTCTTCAGGTGTTGGCTGGCCCATAGCGATATTCTCACCAGCTGAGCGATATGTGATGCCAAACTTCTTCATCATATCAAATGGTGAACCATAAGTTGGGCTTGTATGGCTGAAGTAGCCCTTGCTTTGCATATCACGGGATTTTTCCCTGGCAACTTTGCTCAATTCCGTATCAAGTGCAAGTGGTTTTAAACCGTTCTTAGCTCTCTCCTGGTTTGTCAGCTCTACTACTTTTTGTTCATAAGCACTTACAGCTGAGGAAGCTGGTGCTTTAGCGGCTACCTGTGAAGGAGACTTTGCAGGTTCCTTGACTGGCGCAGGAGCCGGTGCTTTCGCAGGCTGCTGAACTTTTGCAGGTTGAGGAGCTTCTGTTTGCTTCTGGTCATTCTTTTGAACTGGTGCTGCTTGCTTTTGAGCTGGCGCTGCTTGTTTCCAAGAGAATTGATAATTCTTGAAATACTTTTGCATAATAGAATCTACATTCAGATCGTTGAGATTCCCGCTTTGGTAATAGTAAACCTTTGTCTGTATAGTTGATGCATCTGCTTTATTCATAACTGGATTAGCAGCGAATAATGCTGCAGCTGCTGCTACTGAAAAGATCAATTTCTTTTTCATTCCCCAATTCCTCCCGAAATAATGAATTTTTTTATCTCTCGCTTACAAACTCATCATATCATGGCTTTTTTGTAATAAATCTGGTCTTAAATGGTAATATTACTATTCTATCAAAATATAATTTGAAATATATTCCTGCACCGCATTTTAAAAGGGTTTTAAGGAATTTTCATCTAGGCACAATTAACCATATTTTTATTTAATAACCATCCTCACCTCAAAAAGGAAAAACAAAGTTATTGACACTTTTTTTATAAAGCCTCATTCTTTACTTTTTTTTCAACCATATTACAAACGTTAAAAGTGTTACACTGATATCATTGGATTTTGGCTCAAAAAAAAAGCGGCAACTGCCGCTTAAAATCAGTGTCCGCTCTCTTCTTTATTATGTTCATCCTTGTCATCCATTTTCATGTCAGCAGAGTTGCCCTCTTCCGGCTCACTTGGATTGCCGACTACAAATTCGATTTTTGGCATGTTATGCATACGTCGTGCCGTGACATGAGAAATAATATAGTAGGTCCCTTCTTCTTCAAAAGACTTCTTCAATCGATATACTCCATTTTCAGCATGGTCTACTACAATCTTTTCATGGTCCTCTGACTGAGAACGCCAGATTTCAAATTTAACCTCTTCCGCATCTTCTACTTCTTCCGGTCCGTAAGAAACTTTGGCCTCAAATGTAATCTCTTCACCTTTCTCCGCTTTTTCAGGATTGGCAGTGAGATCGACTTCTAAAAATTGCGGCTCTTCTTCAGCTTGATCTTGCGTACAAGCCGTTGCAAACAGTCCCAGCAGAACCACCATTATTGTTATCCATAATCGTTTCATTCTTTTTACCCCTTAATTAAGATTAATACAGTGATATCCTAGCCTTAAAATGTGTTAAAAGTATGAGCTAATTATAATCAAGATATGTCATTTTGGACGATGATCATTTTATTACCGGAAAATAGAGCTTGATGGTTGTGCCTTTTCCAAGCTCGCTCGCAATTTCCATCTTTCCATTATGGAGCTTCACTAATTTATCAACGATGGCAAGACCTAGGCCTGTTCCGCCATCTGCTCGAGACCTTGCCTTGTTCACCCTGTAAAAGCGATCAGTAAGCTTGGCAATATCTTCATCTGGTATCCCAATACCGGTGTCTTGGATTTCAACTTTGCAGCCAAATGAATGTTTGTTCAGCCTGATTGATATCATTCCATCTTTTTCAGTATAGCGAATGGAGTTGTCAATGATGTTCTGAAAGATTTGTTCCAGTCTGCCTTCATCACCATTGATGATAATATCCGGATCCAGATCAAGCGACAGGCTGATATGTTTTTCGTTCATTGCCGGCTCATACTTAATGATAAAATCATCGATAAGCTGCGCAAGCGAAAAAGGGCTTTTGACCAGCTTGTATTCTTCCGCATCCAGCCTTGAAAGATCAAGCAGGTCCTCAACAATTTTAACCATCCTGGCAGATTCTCTGTTGATGAGTTTTAGGTATTTATTTCTTTCTTCAGGATCTTTGATTATCCCAGCTTCCATTGCTTCACTATAACCTTTGATATAGCTGATAGGAGTCCTGAGTTCATGGGATACATCAGCCAGGAACTCCCTCTTTTTTTCATCCTCTTTTTGGACAGACTCTGACATATGGTTAAAGGCCTTTGCAAGCTCGCCAATCTCATCATTCGACTGAATATCCACACGCGCCGAATAATCTCCATCAGATACCTTTTCAGCTGCCTGCTTCATTGCTGCGAGAGGCCTCGTAAGCCGGTGAAGCATTTTAAAGCCAAGGTAGGCAGCTATTACAATGAACACTACTCCACCAATTAGCCAGAGAAATGAAAAATCAACGGTTAGTTCGGAAATTTTGGCTAGCGGGACGTAAAGGTATATAATCCCTTCAAGTCTGCTATTATCAAGAAGAGGAATGGCAACAGCAAGTATTTTCCGGCCGAATCTCTCTTCAAAACCAGATTTCAGTACAGGCTCACCTTCCAAAAGCTGCTCCCGTTCTTCTTGTCCGATAAGCGTCTCATAATCGATTGAATAGGGCAGGCAGGCACTTAACTCCTTGGGATTGCTGACAAGAAAAACCTCTGATTCTGATTTTTCATTGTACCATTCCACTTGCTGCCTCATTTCATCTGTCAGTGGTCCGCCCTTATAGTCGCTCGCAAGCCGGTTACCTTCAGCCATTAACGATTCTTCGACAATATCGACATAAAGTTTCTCGTAAAATAGGTAAGATAAGAAAAACGAATATAATACGGTAATCAAGATTGTCGCTGTAACCGTCAGCCATAGCTTTTTAAATAGGCTGTCTGAAAAAGAAATCATCCTGCCGGCACCTCGAACTTATACCCGACACCCCATATAGTTTGTATATAGTCACCTGTACCCAGTTTCATTCGCAGTGTCTTAATATGTGTATCCACCGTTCTTAAACTGCCATGGTAATCCATCCCCCATACATATTCAAGCAGTTGTTCCCTGCTCAGGGCCTGGCCCTGGTGTTTGACGAGAAAGACGAGCAGCTCGAATTCCTTGAGCGTCAGTGGAACAATCTCACTGTCTACACTAACTCTTCTTCCCTTTTTATCGATGGTGATTTTACCCAGAATAACGGTCTCATCTTCATTCTTAACGAAAGATGTCCTTCTTAACAGCGCATTGATTCTTGCTACCAGCTCACCTGGACTGAATGGCTTGACGATATAATCATCCCCTCCAAGCTGTAGGCCCTTCACTTTATCCCATTCTTCTCCTTTTGCTGATAAAAATATAATCGGCACTTGTGAAAAAGCGCGTATTTTTCCGCATACCGCAAAGCCATCCTCAAATGGCATCATGATATCGAGAATCACCAGGTCGAATTTCTGTTCTTTCAGCTTCCTCAATCCTTCCACACCATCAGCTGCATGAACACATGTAAAACCTGAGTTTTCCAGATACATTTGAACGAGGTTACGCATATCCTCTTCGTCATCAATGATCAGAACATTTACGGGATTCATCCTGTTATCTCTCCCTCGTAACTATTTGAAAGGGGCCATCGCCGACTTTCAGCGTTTTTTCAATCGATAAGCTTTCGGGGTTGATGATATACACCTCGTTGCTATCATAACCGGCAACAATCAGCTTATCTTCAAAAACCTCAATTTCAAAAGGATTGGCACCTACCTTGATCGAATCCTTCTTTGTCCCTTCCCCTGACAATTTATACAGCGTATTGGATCCATGGCTCAAAACAAAAATATTGTCTTCATTCTTGGTAAAATCCACTGGCATTACAGGAGCTGGTATTTCTTTTTTTAACGTCCCGGTTTTCAGATCATAAATGTGTATTCGCTCTTCAATTTGGGTTCCTTTGCCATGCCCGCCTATCCATAGCTCATCTTTTCCTGTGCTCATTATTGCCCCTGCCGCCGCAGGATGAACTTTAAATCCAGGGAGCCTTTCTTTATTCATCACATCAATAACAGTGAGCATATCCTGGTTATAGCTGATCACATAAAGTTTGTCTTCCGCTTCAAGGAGTGTCAAAGGGTCTTTCTCCGCCCTGACCTCTTTCACTTCTTTCCCGTTAACATCAAAAAAACGGATGCTTTCCCTGTTTTGATCAGCAAAGGCTATTTCCGTTCCGTCACTAACTAATAAAGAATTAACGATCCCTTCACCTGTTTCCCAGGAATCGATTTTTTCCCCTTTGCTTAATGAATAGAGATCGACCGTTTCCAAGGTTTTTCCGTAAAGCAGGAGAGTGTCCCCATCAGGCAGGATCATTCCGCCTATATATGGACGGTCAACCCTCCAATCAGGCAATTTTTCCTCTTTATCCATATCATAATAAGAAATGGTCATTTCTTTTATGTTCACTGTAGATATAATAGAAGAATCTTTTGGGATTGGTTCATATGATTCGAAAGAACAGGCAGATAACAAAGCAGTGAAAACCACCGCTGCCAACAAATAGGTCCGCTTCATAATTAACTCCTTTTCTTCCAATAGTATCTCACATTATTATATCTCTAATTTGTGATAAATCTATGAAATCGAACGTATCTAATCCTATTTACGTCATGGTCTTGATTACAGAACAAAAAGCGCAAGCGCCTTGTTCAGCCCCGACAAGTGCTGGAGGGCCTGACAGTGAAGTCGTTCTTTGACTTCATTGGCAGGACCGAAACGTCTCGAGGAGTTAGGAGCCGCAGCTAGCCAAGCGTCTCGAGGGGCTAGGCGCTGGAGCTAGACTAAGACACCCATATGTAGTTATCCACATAAAAATGCTTTTATAATTTCCTATAGAATAAAACCGTGAGAACGGGTGGTTTTCTCTGCGGCTGAAAGCCTTTGTTACTGACCAAACCCTAAAGGGCTACTGAAAGGTTCGCCAATTGTACTACTTCTACTGGCCAGACCTCAAAGGCCTTCTCCCTTTCTAACTTCGTTTCTTTTTCTTCACTTCTTCTCCGGTGAATGGATCAATGTATTCCATCATCGTTAATTGCTCAGCGACTATATCATCTTGTATTTGATTTCGAATGTATTCCTCTATCACCTTTTTATTTCTTCCGACGGTATCCACATAATATCCTGTACACCAGAATTTACGATTTCCATATCTATATTTCAGGTTTGCGTGCCGATCAAATATCATTAAACTGCTTTTCCCTTTTAAGTAACCGACAAAAGAGGACACACTTATCTTTGGCGGGATACTCACTAACATATGTACGTGGTCCTTACACGCAGTTGCTTCAATTATTTCTACACCTTTTCTTTCACATAACGTGCGCAATATTTCCCCAATATCTTTTTTGATTTTCCCATAAATGATCTGTCTCCTATACTTTGGGGCGAATACGATGTGATACTTACCATTCCAGGTAGTGTGTGCTAAACTGTTATTGTCTTTAGACATAGGACTTCCTCCGTGCTGATATTTTTGGTTGGCGAACCAAAAAATATTTTAGCACCGTGGGGAAGTTTTTTTAATACCACGCTGAAAGCTTTTTGGAACCCCGGGCCTAGCCCGGGGTTTTCATTTTCACAATAAAAAATAGAGACAGCCATCGCCGTCTCTATTGCTGTATTATTCAGTTGGACCTTCCCATGCCATCATACCGCCCTGCATATTGATCACATTATATCCGTAATAATCAAGGAATTGCGATGCTCTAGAACTGCGGCCGCCAGAACGGCAAACCATTACATATGTTTTGTTCTTGTCCAGTTCATTCATCCTGAACTCAAGAAGTCCCAGTGGAATGTGGATCGCACCTGGAATCTTTCCTTGTGCAACCTCACTTACCTCACGAACATCCACAACTTCAAATTCATTGGTACCTAATTTATTTTGCACTTCTGTTGGTGTCATTTGACGCATTCTCTTTTCCCCCTTATTAATTACCAGGCGCTCATGCCGCCCTTTACATTTGTAACATTTTTAAATCCAGCTTTTTTCAATAACTTGCTTGCCTGGCTGCTGCGCATGCCACTTTGGCAAATGACGACTACATCTTTTTCCTGAGATAGTTCTCCTGTGCGGTTTGCCAGCTGTTGAAGCGGAATATTTTTGAACCCTTTAATATGGTTTCCTTTATATTCGCCAGGAGTTCTGACGTCAACAAATTGTGTACCTGCCGGCTTTGTTTTCACCATCTCACGCAGCTGTGCTGTCGTAATCTGATTCACACCTTTGGTTGGTGCTAAGCGGCTCCATAAGAAAGCTACAGCTAAAACAACAATTAACACATTAATTATTACATCCATCCATATACACCTCGTTATCTTTTTGGTAGATCATAATAGAGAAGGATTGGATTCACACACCCATATACCCATAAGGGTATTTTAAGTGACAAAAATCGCCTTGTCAAGAACAGAAATCGATTTATTTCCTGCTCTTGACAAGCAGTTCTACTGCATCATTTACTGCCTGCGATGTTTCCCGGCCTTCCTGTAAATCACTGATCAAGCATTGTTCTAGATTCTTGCTGACGATCAAGGCAATGGTACGATCGACTGCAGAACGGATTGCTGACAGCTGAGTCACTACCGACTTGCATTCTTCCTGTTCATCCAATAAGCGTATGCTGCCCCGAACCTGCCCCTCGATCCTTTTCAAGCGATTGACTATTTCTTTATTGTACTCCACTTTAGCCACCTCCTATTGTGATGGTCCAGTAATGGTATAACCCTTAATATCATAACCATACTTCTTAAGCAATCTTGCTCCAAAATTCTTTTCTACTTCATTGGATGCAATAATCACAATTTGTTCGTTCGGAATTTCCTTTATATATCTTTTTAAATATCCACATGGGATATTAATTGCTCCATTGACGGGATTTTTAGCTGAATCCTGATAATCCCTCAGGTCGACAAATACCGCTTCATGTTCATAGCCGTTTACCGCCCGAAGATTCCTCACAGGTACATATCGGTTGAAAATCAAGGTGACCAAAAGGAGAATGATGATAAAACCAGTAAGCAACTACACTTCACCTCTTATAAATTCTTGTTCATCACTGAACTTACAATATAAATTTTATACCATAAGGGGTATAAAAGCAAGTCTTGTGATGATATTTTTTGACATTTTTCTCATATAAAAAAAAGGAAGCACACACTTCCTTTTATAGAACAGGAACACATCAACTGCATTCAGAACTGAAGTCCAGCAATATGCCCTCATCCCCATATTTCGTCCCCTAATTCGAGTCATTCTGCTGAATAACATCCGTCAATTCCAGATGTAATCGAATTAAAGTGATTTTGCTTTCAGTTGACAATGATGATTCCATAATCCTTTTTGTGGCAAGATAGTATTTATCTTTTAGTGATTTTCTGGCCCTCGGATGGGAATTCTCATCTCTTAGATCCCTGAGAATGGCCTCTCTAAGAATCTTTTCTGGCGCTTGCGCTGACTCCAGCCGGCGATTGTTCCAAATCATCCTGTATTCATCAAGTAATTTCTCATATTCTTCTGTCTGCACTTTACTGCCTCCTGTACAAAAATGACTGTTTCAGGTCCTTACTTTGTATATTTACATAATTCAGCACGACAATGCAAAAAATAAAGATAAATGACTTTAAAGGAGACTATATTATGAGCAAACCGTATCGTTGTCCTAATTGCAAAACCAATCGGACCAGATTCAATATGATTTCCCAGGTTCCTCAGCCTGTAAAATTAAACCCCCAATCAGGAGAGATTGTGGAACAGTATTCTAATGACCAATTGGATCCCTTCCACCTTCCTTATAAAGGTCCGGAAATGAAAATCCAATGTGCAGCCTGCGGTCTTGTTGAAGATGAAAAAACCTTTGCCAAATTCGGTGAAAGTTAACGTGAAAGGGATATAGCGAGCCTTGACTTGCCCTTCAGGAACAACAATGAAAAGCTTGAGACAAGTTCTCAAGCTTTTCATTTAGGTATCGTTATTTTATTATCTTCAAGAAAACGGGTTGAATCAACCTTCCATTGTTCATTTCCCAAGAATCTGACAAGTACAATCTCTCCTGTGAAATTCCGTCCGCCTCTTCCTTTTATCTGCCAATTTATTTCCACAGGTACCGTCAAAGTCAATTGATCTCCCACATCCTCAGCTGGCAAGACCTCCATACGGTTTATGCTGATATTCTCAATTAGCGGCAGCAGCTTTTTCCATTTAAGATCCTGGAGAGAGATAAATGAAACGATGTAAGGATCCTGCTGTTTGATTCCTGCGATATACGCATTAACCAAATCATATGGATCTGTTTGTTCCAGATACTTCTCAAGCTTTCCTGCCGACTTTAATATCATCAGTTTATGGGATAAATCCATAAAATTTGTACGGTGAGTTGTACTTCCATAAAAGTGGATGCAAAAATGGCCAGGAAAGTTATTTTTCAAAGCTCCGCCTCCATGAGGCATTCCGTGCATCGAAGCGGCGATTTTCCCCTTTTCCGAGATGACGATTATCGCCCTGCGCTTCCAGCTCCATTTGCCACTGTATATTTTCTTCATGATCGCTGTATCTTCCGATGTAAGGGGCTGGACATCCGCATGGTTGCTTCCGGCTCTTCTTTGGACCCGGAATCGGAGACCTGTTTCCAGGTCCATGACAGTGAACTTACTGTACCTCGGCAGGAGTTCATTTACTTCTTCCCACTGTGGCATTTTAACCTTGTCCGGCTGTTTCTTTGCCATTACGCTTATGTCTGTAAATGTTAGGAGTACCATGGCCAATATAAAAATTTTAATTACTTTCATATGATCATCTCTTCTTAACCTGGCGTATTTTTATCTGGATTTATTCTGAGAACCATTCAGTTCATTTGCTACATGAAAGTTTTTGCTTTTACACCCTTTACTATTCAGGGAAATAATTGAAAATAAAAAGCCCAGACAAGCTGGGCAGGGTCAATCATTATTATTCTTCAAGTTTCCTTAGCTGCTGTTCTATGTTGTTCCAATCTGTAACCTGGCCAATGAAAACG
This sequence comes from Mesobacillus sp. AQ2, assembly GCF_030122805.1. Taxonomy (NCBI): domain Bacteria; kingdom Bacillati; phylum Bacillota; class Bacilli; order Caryophanales; family Bacillaceae; genus Mesobacillus; species Mesobacillus sp. AQ2. The sequence continues at coordinate 2,963,113 of NZ_CP126080.1, forward strand.
AGGTTCAGTGGCATCTTCATGTATTCCTTCATATAGAACGGCATGCCATATGAATACTGGAATAAGTCGGGATATGGGGAATGGTCAAACAATACATATCCTTTAATGCGATAAATGGAATCCGGAAGTGCCCTTAAAAAATCTTCAAATGCCCTTTGGTTTATCGCAGTCTGGAACCGGTAAACAAAGGTACTCAGTCTTAAATCCGCCAACACATGTGAATCTGTACTTTCGGCTTTTTTTGAATAGGCCAATCCTTCCAAAAGCTTCATTGGCATCTTGGAATAAGAACTCAAAATACATTTCGCTTTAGGATTAAGGCCTTGAAGATCCATACTGATTTTGGCCTGTTGCGATTCACTGAGCAAATCTGATTTATTGATAATGACCAGGTCAGCATGCTTGACCTGTTCAAGTAAAAGCTGATGGACCTGCGGATCGAGACTTGTTCTATTAAGCCATTGCTGCCCATCCACAGTCGTGATAATTCCTTTGATCATCAGTTTGTCCGCAAACAGCGGTGACAGAACTGCATCCAAAACTTCTACCGGATGTGCAGCACCCGTTGTTTCAATATAGATCGCATCCAGGTCATGATCGAAAAGCAATCCTTGTAGCTGGGATTCAAGTTTATCCTGGATTGTACAGCAAATGCATCCTCCCAATAACTCTTTCAACGGGACATCCGAATCGACGGCATCCGAATCAATCGATACACTGCCAAGCTCATTCATCATCACAGCGATATTCCGTTCAGCGTCTTTTTCATGCTGTAAAAGACGCTTCAATAAAGTCGTTTTTCCTGTTCCCAGAAATCCTGACAAAACATAAACTTCTGCTTTTTTCATTTTCACATTCGCCCATCTTTCCTAAGTAATATAGAAAATCTCCAGCCAAAGCTGGAGATTTTCAAGTTACTGCATCTTTGCATTTTAAGGTGCTTTCCTGTGCACCAACCGTTATTTCGCCATCTCCTGCTTTAACACTTCTAGGGCTTTCTGGACTTGCGGATCATCTTTCTTAAGCTGTTCACGCAATCCATTCATCAGCTCGATTGTTGTGCTTCCTTTCAGGATACCCGTTTGTTCGATCTTTTTGGATTCCTGGAATTCGCTGACTGCTTCTTTCGTTTTTTCATCAAAGAAACCATCTTCCCTTCCAGGGTCAAATCCAAGCGCCTTCAGCATCTTTTGAGCAGATTTCACCTGCTCAGAGGCTGTTGACACTTTCAGTTCAGTTTCCGGATCGATAAATGGCAGTGAAGCGTATTCCGGCATAGCCACTTCATAGTCCGGTTTGATGCCTTTCTTATGGATCCAATTCCCTTTTGGTGTCAACCATTTATCTGTTGTGAATTTCATATTCGAGCCATCTGAAAAATCCTCCGCACGCTGGACAGTGCCTTTGCCGAATGACTTTTCACCCACCAATGGAACGCCGGCAGACTCACTGACAGCTCCCGCGAGGATTTCTGATGCACTGGCGCTTCCTTTATCGATGACTACTACTAAAGGCAGCTTGTTGCCATTTTTATTTTCAGAAGGATATTTTTTCACATTGCCATTGCGGTCTTCAACCTGGAACAAGATCTCTCCTTCAGGAACAAAAAGACTTGATATTTTGATTGCCTGGTCAAGAAGTCCGCCTGGATTTTGGCGAAGATCAAGGACAAGACCTTTCATCCCCTGCTTTTGCAGGTCATTTAAAACATTTACTAATTCATTAGCCGTATTTTGTGAGAAATTCGTAATCTGGACTTTAGCAATTCCATCTTCAAGCATCTCACCATAAACTGTTTCAATCGGAATTGTATCACGTGTGATGGTAACATCGACAGGCTTTTCGGCCCCCTGGCGAAGTATGGACAACTTTACATCAGTCCCTTTTTCACCCCTAATGAGAGCTACGGCTTCAGTCGTACTCATGCCTTGAAGACTTTTGCCGTCAACCGACATGATTTTATCCTCAGGTTGGAGTCCAGCTTTTTCGGCTGGAGAACCTTTTAGCGGAGTGACGATGGAAATGTAACCATCTCTCTCCTGGATTTCTGCCCCAATCCCCTCAAATGATGACGACAGACTCTGATGGAAATTTTTCGCATCTTCCTGGCTCATATAATCCGAATAAGGATCGTCCAAAGAAGAAAGCATTCCATCTATCGCCCCATTGATTAGTTTTTCCTGGTCAAGATCCTGGTAATATTCATTTTTCAAAGTGTCATATGCGTCGTATAGCTTTGCAAATTCTTCCCTATCCCTTATAACCTGCACTGCTGGCTTGTCCTCACCGAAAGCAAGCGCAAAGGTAGTGATTCCTGCTGTTAAAAAGACAAGAAAAAACAACAGCATTGCAAAGTGGAACTTTTTGATCCGAAGAAAACTATTCTTGGTCTCTGTTTCTTCTGCCTTATTTTGGCCTTCAAGCTCTTCCTTGTTTTCTTCATTTATATTTTGCTGATCCAACCCTTTTCACCACTTTCCAATCAAGCTTAAAATCCTTAATGATTAGAATAACATTTTTACTGTGAAATTAACAGAAAAATAGGCATTGCACAATAAATGTGATGTATCCTTCCCTGCACACAGAGGTTTACTCAAGCAAAAATTGATTATGTAATAAAAAGAGGCTGACATAGGTCAAAAACATGACCTATATCAGCCTCTTTGAATCTTATTCTACATCGTAGCCTTGATCTTCAACAGCAGCCTTCATTTTGCTGACTTCTGCTTTCGAAGCATCGTATTCTACTTCAGCTTTTCCCTCTGATAATGAAACGACTACGCTGGCAACTCCGTCTACACCCATCAAAGCGTTTTTGACTGCCTTTTCGCAGTGTCCGCAGGTCATTCCTGATACATTTAAAGTTGTTTTTTCCATTTCAAATCTTCCTCTCTTATAAAAAATTTATAACTTAATCCGCTTCAAACGAAGGGAATTAGTCACTACAGAAACTGAACTGAATGCCATTGCCGCTCCTGCTACCCATGGCGCAAGTAGTCCCATGGCAGCGATTGGGATACCCGCTGAGTTGTATGCCAGTGCCCAGAACAAGTTTTGGCGGATGTTTTGCATTGTCTTTTTACTTAATGAGATTGCTTTAGGAATCAATGTTAATTCCCCACCAAGAATAGTGACATCAGCTGCTTCAATTGCAACATCTGTCCCTGTACCAATCGCAATCCCGATATCGGCAAGGGCAAGTGCCGGTGCATCATTGATTCCGTCGCCGACCATTGCAACTTTTTTGCCTTTAAGCTGTAGTTCTTTTACATGGTTTGCCTTTTCTTCCGGCAATACTTCCGCTATAACATTTTCGACGCCTACCTGTGAGGCAATAGCATGGGCAGTACGCTTATTATCACCGGTAAGCATATATACTTCAATGCCCATGGATTTAAGCTCTTCAATAGCCTTTTTGGCTGTTTCTTTCACAGTATCAGCCACTGCGACTATGCCGTTCACCTTATTATCAATGGCAATCAGCATGGCTGTTTTTCCTTCAGTCTCCAGCTTCTCAAGCTGATTTTCGTGAATGTCAAATACGACTCCCGTCTGCTTCATCAGCTTTCTGGTTCCTATCAATACTTTTTCGCCATTGATGACTGCCTCTATTCCGTGGCCTGGTATCGCTGAAAACTGATCCACCGGAAGGACCTCAACGTTATTTGCGCTGCCATATTCTACTACCGCCTCGGCAAGTGGGTGTTCTGAGGATTTCTCGGCTGATACCAGATACTTAAGGACTTTTTCTTCTTCACCAAATATTTCTATATCGGTTACACTTGGTTTCCCTTTAGTAATTGTACCCGTTTTATCTAGAACAATAGCATTAATTTTATGGGTAGCTTCTAAATGCTCTCCGCCCTTGAACAGAATTCCGTTTTCTGCGCCTTTTCCCGTACCCACCATAATGGAGGTAGGAGTTGCCAGCCCTAGTGCGCAAGGGCAGGCGATGACGAGTACAGCGATCGCTGTTTCCAGGGATGATGCAAAATCTCCAGGAGTGATCAAGAAGTACCAGACAAGAAAGGTAACAATAGCAATCGCAACAACGATCGGCACAAAGATACCAGAAATCTGGTCAGCAACACGCTGGATTGGCGCCTTGCTTCCCTGAGCATCTTCGACGACCTTGATAATGCCTGCAAGGGCTGTATCTTTTCCGACCTTGGTCGCAGTCATTGTCAGAGTGCCATTTTTATTGATTGTCGCGCCAATCAGTGAGTCGCCTGCAGATTTTTCAACAGGAATGGATTCACCAGTTATCATGGCCTCATCGACAGCGGACTGTCCAGTTAACACATTGCCATCGACCGGAATCTTCTCGCCAGGTTTTACAAGGATGGTATCGTTGACTTTGACATCCTCGATTGGGATTTTAACCTCTTCGCCATCCCTGATGACGGTTGCTTCCTTTGCCTGGAGGCTTAGAAGCTTGGAGATTGCTTCAGTTGTCCGTCCTTTAGCAAGCGCTTCGAACAGTTTTCCAACAAGAATCAGAGTGATCAGTACCGCACTCGTTTCAAAATACAAATGCGGCATATAGTCCGGGTTTCCAATTGTTTTTATTGCTTCTGCAAGACTGTAAAAATAGGCAGCAGATGTTCCAAGGGCAACTAGGACATCCATATTCGCACTTTTGTTTTTTAACGACTTATAGGCACCAATATAAAATTGGCCGCCAATCCAGAATTGGACTGGTGTCGCCAACAACAGCTGGAACCATGGATTCATCAGCAGATGCGGCATCGGCAAGCCCGTATCCCAAGGCGCATGGCCAATCATGGTGTACAAAAGCGGAAGGGACAAAAGAATGGATATTAATAACTTTCTTTTCTTTGCGTTAATTTCCTCTTCTTTTTGCTGGGCCTTTGCTTCCCGCTGGACTTTTTCCTTGGCATCATAGCCAAGATCCTGTATTTTAGCGATGATTTGACCAACTGACAGGAACGCACTGTTGAACTCAACTGATGCTGATTCAGTCGCCAGATTGACGGTCGCTGACTCCATACCATCCATTTTGTTCAGGACCTTTTCAATCCTGGTGGAACAGGCAGCGCAGGTCATGCCGAAAACATCCAAATCCATCTTTTCATTTCTGACGCCGTACCCCAAGTCATTTATTTTGTTGAATATATCATCAGGTTTGATTTTCTCTTTATCGTATTGTACTGAGGCATTTTCCATAGCCAGGTTTACGGTTGCTTCGACTCCATCCATTTTATTTAGGACTTTTTCGATCCTTGTGGAACAGGAAGCACAAGTCATGCCTGTAATATCGACAGTTATTTGTTCTTTCATCTATTACACCCCGTTTCGATCGATGATTAATTTTATCTTATCTACATTATTTACTATACCCCTGTATAGTATATTAATCAACCGAAATGTTTGTGTTTTTTTTTATTTTACCCTGTTTGACAATATATACTGTTAAAAATATCACTAATCTTCCGGGAATGGACATGAAAGTTATGACATTTTTAAAACAAAAAGCCCGGCTAGCGGCCAGGCTCCTCACTAAATTTTCTTCACATTTTCAAAATACTCTTCAAGTGTCCAGTCATTTTCATATATTTCGGTAGCCGCTTTAATGCCAACGTACCGAAAATGCCACGGTTCATACATATAGCCTGTCAGTTCTTCTTTACCTTTTGGGTACCTCAGGATAAAGCCGTACTTATGAGCGTTGTGGGCCAGCCAGACTCCTTCTTTTGTTGAACCGAATTGTTCATTCAGATTAAAATTATTGTTCTTGCTTGAAATATCCATCGTCAAGCCTGTTTGATGCTCACTGCTTCCAGGTCTGGCAACTGCCTCCAGGGCCTTTTCTTCGCCTACCTTATTGACCTCGGCTTTGAACAATGTTTCCTGTCGGCCATATGACCTGTAGCCGGATACAGCTGCTAGTTCTATTCCGTCATTCCTGGCACCTGCAAACATTTTTTCCATAGCATCCGCAGCTTCTTTCCTCATAAGGCTCTTCTCAAGCTTTGCATCTCCAAAAGAGAATGGAACGTTAGGCCGAACCAGATCGCCGGGAATATAATTGCCTGGCAATCCAAAAACCTTATTGACAAGCGCCAAAGTGTTCTGCGGATTCTGGATGACATTCTTTCCGTCTGCATTCTGGACCACATTGAAATAAGCCGCTTCAAGTGTCAATGCTTCATCTTCAGGCTTGTCCCCTTGTGGATCCTCGTTATCCATATTGTTCTGATCTGATTCTGCTACTTCCGCTGGCTGGTCATCCTGTTTATCTTGTCCAACAAGTTTTTCTCCCAAATAAGGAATTTTCTCAAGGTAAGGAATCTTCTCAAGATAAGGCTCAACAGGTGCACACCCTGTCAATAAAATAGGCAAGGCGATTACTGGTAATATTTTTTTCATCATGTCCACCAATCTTCAACATTTTAAGGCAATAACACCATTCTATCATTTTTCAACAAACTTTCGAATGGCCTTTTTTCCCATTATCCCTGTTCATCATTATGCCTGGTTTTGGAAATTGCAAACTTCCCCAATTGGATGAAGTGATTTGGAGCATTGTTCAAAGTAAAGAGTATAATCGGCAGAGACAGTTATCGGGTTTGGAATGTAAAATGTCCACTAAACTCAGGTTCTTAGACATTTCGGCTAATCTCTGCCTCAAAAATGTCCTTTAAACACTGCTTCTTAGACATTTCGGCTTCCCTTTACCCTCAAAATGTCCTTTAAACACAGGTTCTTAGATATTTTGGCTTCTCTTTACCCTCAAAATGTCCTTTAAACACTGCTTCTTAGACATTTCGGCTTCCCTTTACCCTCAAAATGTCCTTTAAACACAGGTTCTTAGACATTTTGGCTTCTCTTTACTCTCAAAATGTCCATTAAGCGCAGGTTCCTAGACATTTTGGCTTCTTAATACCTCGAAATGTCCATTAAACACAATTTCCTGACATTTGAATGACGCTCTGCTCTCGAACTATTAATAAAACAAAAAGTTCCTTTGTCATTTCGATTACACTTTCTTCAAAATATCCTTTAAACTCGGTTTTAAGTCATTGTGGCTTTCCTTGAATTCTGAGGGATCCTAATTAAGGGTGTACATAATAAAACCCTTTCCTCAAGGGGAAAGGGTTTTCAACTCATTATTCTTTGATTGCTGCTTCGAGCGCTACTTCGATCATGTCGTTGAATGTTGTTTGGCGCTCTTCTGATGTCGTTTCTTCACCTGTCAGGATGTGGTCGCTGACTGTCAGGATAGATAGAGCTTTTCGATCGTATTTGGCAGCCAAGGTATAGAGGGCTGTTGTTTCCATTTCGACCGCTAAGATTTGATATTGGGCCCATTTTTCCAATTCTGCATTATCATTGTAGAACTGGTCAGCCGTGAACACATTCCCTACTTTAAGATTTAAGCCTTTTTCAAGACCTGTATTGTAGGCTTTGTACAATAAATCAAAGTTTGCTGTTGGAGCAAAGTCCACTCCGCCGAAAGTAAGGCGGTTCATTTGGGAATCAGTTGATGAGCTCATTGCCAGGATTACGTCACGGACTTTGACATCCTTTTGGATTGCTCCGCAAGTGCCCACGCGAATCAGGTTTTGGACATTGTAGCTATTCATCAACTCATTGATATAAATTGAAATGGACGGCACGCCCATGCCAGTGCCCTGGACAGAAACCCTCTTGCCTTTGTATGTACCTGTGTACCCAAACATATTTCTGACTTCATTATATAACTTTGCATCTTCAAGGAATGTTTCAGCAATGTATTTTGCCCTTAACGGATCCCCTGGAAGCAATACCGTTTCTGCGATTTCATTTTCTTTAGCACCAATATGTACACTCATTCAAATAATCCTCCATCCTATAGGTTGCTACCTCAAAACTATACCACAATATAGTTAAGCAGGAAAATCTTCAGTTTCATGACAATTTTGTTAACGGGCAAGCTAGAAATAGCTTTACCGAAGCTGAATTAAAAAATTCTCTACCTGGGTGTAAAAGAAAAACTGACATAAAGGAGAATGAGCTAATGGGTAAAAAGCATCGCAATCGCATCAATTCGCCTAAGAAAAACAATCATATCCCTCCTGATGCAATCGTTGCCGAGCAAGAAGCACACGGCAAGGAGTTCTCAGCTAACGGAAGAAAGAAGCAAGGATAAAAAATGACGATGAAGCTTTTGCTTCATCGTCATCAAAATTTTCAGCAGTACCGTGCAATTGTATCCTGAAGCTTTTGCTGTATGGAGGGCAAATCAGATACATGGATATTCATTCTTACATATGTTTCATCCATGCCCATCGCTTCTGATAAGAAACCGCCGATTCCTCTCGCTCTTCGGTCAACTTGCATCAATACTTCCGCTTCGTTTTCGCTGTTTGGATAGAGAACCAACTCCAGTTCATCCAGACGTCCTCTAAATGGACCTGATGCAGCCACGAATTCGAACTCCTGGACGAATGGCAGGTTCCGGCGAAGATGCCTTGGTGCCTGCTCACACTCAGCCTCCCTTAACCGGAAGCCCAGATTGCTTACGGCATTAAAGATCCCTTGCATCAATGGGTTCGGTACTACTGTCAAATAATCTTTATCTCCGGGGTCGACCGCATTCTTGATATCAAGTCCTGTCGTTACCCAAACCTTCGTTCTTCCCATAGTTAACGGAATTTCCAATGGCAGCCTGAAGGTAAAAGGGATTTCCTTTGTTTCATTTTCTTTGATCAGAAACGACTGCGTAAGCCTGAAGCGGTCGATTTGGGCAGTCGCTGTATACTTTCTCTCGTCGCTCTCTTTTATATAAGTGGTATGTAAACTCAAATAGATGTCATCAATATTCTGCTCAACACTGCCTCCGCGAATTTCAACGATTCCGCGTATCTCTTCTCCTGGCATAACCCGGTCCTTTTCAAGCTTCGTGTCGACTTTAGCTGCTCCGATTCCAACACTTGCAAACACCTTATTAAAAAATGACATCCTCATTGCCTCCCAGAAATCACAATTTTCTTTTACGACTATGTATACGATTATAAGTTAACAGGGTTTCATAAAAATACATTATTTTTTTTTCACCTTTATTAGTGAGCATGACTCCAAAATAAAAAGGCTGATTCGTCCGAATCGGCCCTCCCATCGGTAGATCGCCTTAATCTATGTCTTCTTCCTCATCGATGATGCATTTTTCAATCAGATATTCAAACGTGATATCCGCCATCTCTTCAAGTTCTTCCTCCGTGGGAACGTATCCCCTTTTAACAAGTTCATGAAAGAAAAATTCAGCAATCTCCTCTGTATCGATTATAACCTCAATCTCTTTCACAGATTCGCCCCCCTTTATTCCAAATGTATGATATATGTGCTTGTTTCATGCCAAGCATATTGATTTTTCAGAAAAATCGTTCTATCTCTTTTGGACAAGCATAGAATGGAATAAATCAATGGCGGGGTGATTCTTAATGAAGACAATAAGTACGCTTGCAGAGATGTTCGTTGCTGATGTCAATAAAGAAAACAGTGTAATCGTAGAGTTTTTTGGCAGCATTGTGAATTCATTATTTAAGGTTATTCAAGTGGCAGGAATTCCTTTTCTTGTTTATGTGCTGCTGGAGTTTTCAGGCTGGCTTTAAACATGGCTTTTTCCATCATTGTTAACAAGCAATGACAGCTTCCGAATGATAACCCTCATAACATGTGCATATTCATCATCATTGAACCATTTATATAAAATTCGATAGTCATTGTATATATCGAGCAAATGATCGATGGTCATCCTTCTCTGGTTGATCTTCCGCAACTCTTCCTTTTCGCCTGCACGGGGCTGAAGGGATTTTTTATCGAGGTTCACAGAGGGCCTTACTTCTTTATTGGCAGAAAACAGAAGTCCGAGCTTCTGGATGAAAGTATCCGCGCTTTCTGAATCCGCCACAAGTGTCAGCTCTTCTTCCCCGGCTTCAAGCCATTCTCCATCTTTAATCCTCGAGAGTTCATATATGACATCCTCCCAGGCATCTTCCTTATAACGCCAGATTTCAGTCCTGAAACCAACAACTTTAAACAGATCCGAACCATATCCCTTTACCTGGACTAAATCCCCGAAGAAATATTTATACTCGATATCGATTTGTTCCTTTTCCATCAGCTTTCCATCATATTCAGAGAGCATCTGCAAACTTGTTTCTAAATACAAGCCCTCGCTCTTATTTATCTCATATACATGAAGGCCGTCAAGCCACTTTATATCTGTCACTTTCCCCACGGTACCATAAATAGTGATCACGACTGTATCACCGATGTTAAACTTAGGTTTCTTCCGTTTTTCCATTTCCTCCATCTCCTCAACGATGAGTCGTGAATTGTGATTACCACAGTATATGCACTATTCTGAAAATCGCCACGCCCAGATGAAGGATGAATATATTATTAAAACAAAAGGCTCCTGCGTGTGAGCGCAGCAGCCTTTTCAGCTTTCAGCTATCAAATATTCTTCCCATGCCTCATCAAAGACAGCCATGCTTTCAGGATACTGTCCGTTGACTTCCAGATAGGAGCTTATTTCGTCATAGTCTTCCGAGTTTTTAGGGAAGGAAAGATCGTCGTATGCAGAGTTCGCGAACCTGCTGATCGCATCCTTTGGTTTCGTGGACCGGTATTTCATGAGAAAGTGGTAAAAACTTTTATACATATATGAACGCCTGCCTAAATTTAGAATTTGTCTGTCCATACTATAACGAAAAGTTTACTGTCCGTCCACATATTAGAAAGTATCGAGCACCTTCCCTACCAGGAAAGATGCCCGCCGTTATTGCCATCTGGCTGATTTCGCCATCTCCAGCAATGCCCATATAATATTCACCATTAAAATGGCCACAGTAATGGGAACAGCATGAAGCCAGTTCATCCCGAATTTCTCTTTGATCATCCTCACATAGTATCCGCATAGGAACAACACCAACATTGCCGCCATCAGCATGATTGATAAAGCGATATACACAAGATCTCCTCACTTCCAATATGAATACTCCCCACTCTATTATAAAGAGTAGGGAGTAACTGGATAAAAAGGAGATTTGAATTTTTTGTGAACAGCTTTCTGTTTCAGGTTATTTTTGTCACTCCTCATTTCAAGATGAAAAATCAAAGTAATTTCGCTTCAGCAGTCTTGGCTGTTCCATCAATTCTTCGAAGGTGATGACTTTGGAGAGTTTTTTCGTATCGATTAAAAACAGCTGGTCTTCGATTTCCTTTGTGATCAACTCTGTCTGATAGGTCATTTGGCAGTCGAGACAATGGACTGCTGGTGTATCATCAATTTGGATCGCTTTAGTCCCATCAGGGAGTTCCCAATAAACTTTGTCTGTGACTGCTTTGATATTTTCACTGCTGCACCATTCACAAATAGTCATTATTCACTCCCCTTTGCTGTGGGGATCGTCTCCTGGCTATCAGGGGCATGTGTTGTTTTTTTCTGTTGAGCCATGAATTTCTTTTCTTTCAGTTCATCCCGCTTTTCCCGCTTATCCTTGAGTGATGCATGAGCTGGATCTTCCTCATACTTTTCACGGCGGTCAATCCTGCCAAGTCCTTCTGGAATTAAGTTGAATTCACTGTCATTCATGATGGCTGCTATTCCGGTATTGGATTTTTTCTTTTCATAATCAGGATAGACCTGCTTGAAGTATCCTTCCGCTCTGCCAGGAACATAATTTTCAGGTTCTGGATAAGAGGTGATGACACCTTCGAAATTCCGCAGCACGACTTTTTCAGGACTTTGCGAAATCAGGTAGTTTGGCTGCAAGGAGATTTTCCCTCCTCCACCAGGTGCATCAACTACAAATGTCGGGACAGCATAGCCAGACGTATGGCCCCTCAAGCCCTCGATGATTTCAAGTCCCTTCGTCACAGGAGCTCGGAAATGACCAATGCCTTCAGACAGATCGCACTGGTAGATATAATAAGGTCGGACCCGGATTTTTACAAGGTCATGCATCAGCTTTTTCATGATTGGAACACTGTCATTTATGCCAGCGAGGATGACCGATTGATTCCCAACCGGAACACCTGCATTCGCAAGCATTTCACATGCCCGTTTTGAATCCTCAGTAATTTCGATTGATGTATTGAAGTGTGTATTCAACCAGATTGGATGGTATTTTTTGAGGATGGAACAAAGATTCTCTGTAATTCGCTGCGGAAATACTACAGGTGCCCGGGTGCCAATGCGAATAATTTCCACATGATCAATTTCGCGCAGGTTTTTCAGGATATACTCGAGGATATTGTCATTGATCAGCAGGCCATCCCCTCCCGAAATCAGCACATCGCGTACTTCTGGAGTGTTCCTGATATAGTTGATAGCCGCATCCAGCTGCTTTTTGGCTACCCCCATGCCGATTTGTCCGGAAAATCTGCGGCGTGTACAGTAGCGGCAGTACATCGAGCATTGGTTGGTAACAAGGAACAGCACCCTGTCAGGATATCGATGAGTCAAGCCTGGCACAGGTGAATCCTCATCTTCGTGCAGCGGATCTTCCAAATCGTATTTTGTTTTGTGGATTTCCTTTGATATTGGGACGGACTGCATCCTTACCGGGCAGCGAGGATCATCTGGATTCATTAATGAAGCATAATATGGTGTGATATTGAGTGGGATTGTTTTCGTTGAGATCCGGACCCCCTCTTCCTCCTCAGGAGTCAGATTGATGACTTTTTTCAGATCATCGAGCGTCCTGATTGTGTTTGTAAGCTGCCAGAGCCAGTCATTCCATTGCTCTTCGGTCACATCTTTCCAGAGTTCGATATCTTTCCAATGTCTTGATGGCTTATATAAAGTTTGTTTCATCCAATTTCCCCCTAGCTATTTTTATACCTATTTACAATGCAAGTTCCGTGCCAAGTTGGCGAATTATTCTGAAGATTGCTTGCAATAGGAGTTATTGGAGAACAGGACAATCCTAGGTAAAAAAATAACCTGCTGAAATTTCGGCAGATTATGTTTCAAGGCTGGATATTCAATTTTTTAATTTTATATTGAAGTGTCTGCCTTGGTATATCCAGAAGGATGGCTGCCTGCTGGATATTTCCGCCTGAAGCTTCCAGCGCATCTTTAATCAACTGTACTTCAAGCTCCTTCAGATTTTCTCTCAATACCAGTGAAGGAGCACTGCTCACTGGCTCTGGGGCAATGTTTTTCAACATCATTGGAAGATCATGGGCAGTCAGCTTTTCACCTTCACAGACATTCATCATGTACTCAATCGTATGCTTCAGCTCGCGTACATTTCCAGGCCATTGATGGGTAAGAAAAACAGACTTGGCCTTTTCATCGAGCCCGGTTACATGCTTCCTCAGCTCATGATTGTACTGGCTTATAAAAAGATCGCTCAGATAAAGAATATCTTCCTTTCTTTGTCTTAAAGGGATCAATTCGAATGTCAGGACATTCAGTCGGTAAAAGAGATCGGTCCGCAGCTGGTTCTCTTCCATCGCCTTTCCCGGGTAGACATTCATCGCAGAAATCACCCTGACATTCACTGAGGTAACATTCGTGCTTCCGACCCTTCGGACAGCGCCATCCTCAAGTACACGCAGTAATTTAGCCTGGAGGTCGAATGGCATCGAGTTGAGCTCATCAAGGAAAAGCGTCCCTCCGTTTGCAAGTTCGAAAAGACCTGGCCTGTCCACCGCTCCGGTATAACTTCCCTTAGAGGTTCCAAACAGGATACTTTCGAGCAGATTTTCAGGTATCGCTGCACAATTCTGGGCTATGAACGGACCAGCAGCCCGCTTTGATGCATTATGGATGGATTGGACGAAGAGTTCTTTTCCGGTGCCGCTTTCCCCATAAACAAGAATGGGAGAATCGGATTTTGCCAGTTTTTCAGCCTTCTTTTTTACCAACATAAAATGCTTATTCGTTGTCAATACATCACTGAACGTATAGCCTGCCTGCTGTTTTACAGCCTTGCCATTACTGAGTCTCAACCCCTTTTGGATTTCGACCAGACGTTCAGAAAGCTGCTTGATCCGCGAATAATCCTTGGCGATTTCAACAGCGCCTATCAGTTGCCCCTGGACAAATATTGGCAGAGTTGTATTGACGGTTTCAATTTTCCTTCCGTGCAAGTTAACAAAGGATTGGGTTTCATTATAGATTGGCTTTTTCGTTTCTATCACTTTCAGCAAGGTGCTGGATTGATCATTCAGTGAAGGAAAAACACTCAAGAGCGGCTTCCCAATGACTTCACTGATTTCCAATCCATCATGCCTGGCGGCAACTTGATTGTAAAAGATCGTAATGCCTTCTGTATTGACGACATGGATTGCCTCATCGATGCACTTCAGTATTGCGCTCAAGATTTCTTCGGTAACATTGGATACTGAATTCAATCCCATCACACTCCCATATTAAGTATATGACAGCGTGCCGAAAAACTGTCTTTTACTGCCCAATATTTGGCGGTTTTGCCAAATTTTTTACCCAGACGTTCATGTTCTCAATTTTATCATAAATATATACATTATTCACCAGCCTGCCGCGATAGGCATAGCCCAATTGATACAATGCTGCATTCATGCCAAAAGATAATGACCTCGCAATTGAATAGGCGCAAAAAATGCCGTTCTCAATCAGTTCGGCCTCTAAACGAGCCAGGAGGACTTTCATCAAGCCATGCTTCCGGTGCTCTTTTAACGTCGCACAATCAGTCATTTCCGCGTTTTTGTAAAAAAGATCGACCTCAGCGGAAGCAGCACTTACAATTTGGCCATCATGGACAAATCCATAGTAAATCGTGCCTTCGGTCATCGTTTTGACAATATACTCCGGGTCGTTCAGCGGGGTCGGATAGATTTGAAAGACTTCTTTGTATAAGTCAGATAAGCCGTGGGCATCCGATTTGTCCATTTTCTTCATCACATAATCGCCAGGCGGAGTGATCTTCTGGGCGGGCTCTGCCAAATGATAGACACTTTTTATGATTCCGTCCTCCTCGGTCCAGTGCGGCGTTGCTTTTCTGTCATCGCTTAGAAACTTTGAAAAGAACACGCAATCGGAGCCAAGGAAAAAACCGTCAATGCTTGCCTCGAAACTGTACCCGTGTTCAAGCAGCTGTGTGAAATGTTCTCTTCTTCCTTTAATGATCAATTTATCTGCCTTTTCGCTCTCTGCCAGCTCTTCAGCGCATTTCAATGCATTCGATAAACTGCCTAAATAATCCTCCACTCTCACCCGTTTATTTTGTTTGTCAAGATAAACAGTCATCTTGCCATTTTTGTCTGCTAAGACGATTGTTTTCCCTAAATGCATTTTCCTCTCCCCCATCCCCTAAGATCTTCTGTCGAATCAAAAGCCTGGCTTTAGGCCAGGCTGACGGTTCAATCCAATTTGAATGAAACAAGCTTCAGTTCAGTCATTTCTTCGACAGCATACTTGATCCCTTCTCTTCCAGTCCCGCTTTGTTTGACACCGCCATATGGCATATGGTCAACCCGGAAA
This sequence comes from Mesobacillus sp. AQ2, assembly GCF_030122805.1. NCBI lineage: Bacteria > Bacillati > Bacillota > Bacilli > Caryophanales > Bacillaceae > Mesobacillus > Mesobacillus sp. AQ2. The sequence goes on from NZ_CP126080.1 coordinate 2,978,594, forward strand.
GTAGGAATATCATTGATCATCACGCCGCCGACGTGCAGATTACTGGCTGCTCTGAAGGCTTTTTGAAGATCATTTGTATAAACACCTGCCTGAAGGCCGAACTGCGACTCATTGACCTCAGTGATTGCTTCATCAAAGTCCATGAACGTGTTGATATGGACAACTGGCGCAAAGATTTCCTCACAGGAAATCTTATCAGTCGGTTTTGCATTGAGGAGCACAGTCGGCTTTAATACCTGCTGTTCACTTTCTCCTCCAAGGACCAGTTCGGCTCCATTTCCCACCGCATCACTGATCCAGGACTGGGCCCTTTCCACATCCTCCGCACTGATCATTGCAGCTACATCTGTTTCTTCATCCAGAGGGTCTCCCACTTTAAGACGGCCCGCTTCTTCAACGAATTGTGAAACAAAATCCTCGGCAATAGTTTCATACACGTAAATGCGCTGAATCGAAATGCATACCTGCCCCTGATTTGAGAAGGCACCCGTCACGATTCTTGGCATTACCTTACTAAGGTCCGTTCCTTCGTCGACTATCAATGCCGAATTTGAGCCCAGTTCAAGCGTTACCCTTTTCAATCCAGCATTTTCACGAATATACTTACCGACTGCAGGACTTCCGGTAAAGGTCACTTTTTTTACCCGATCATCGGCAATCAGGGCGTCGCCCACATTTTTCCCGCTGCCTGTCACTACATTAAGAGCACCTGCCGGCAATCCTGCCCTATGGAAGTATGAGGCGATTTTATAAGCTGATAACGGCGTCTGGCTCGCGGGCTTCAGGACGACTGTATTTCCTGCTGCTATCGCTGGCCCCACCTTGTGGGCTACAAGGTTCATTGGAAAATTGAATGGTGTAATCGCAGCGATGACGCCAAGCGGCTCCTTTACAGTATAGGCGATCCGTCCCTCTCCTCCGGGAGCAGCATCCATCGGGATGGTATCTCCCTGGATCCTTCTGGCTTCTTCCGAGGCGAATGTATAGGTCATAACAGTCCGGTCGACCTCTGCCCGGGCCGCTTTCAATGGTTTGGAGGATTCCTCAGCGATCAGTCTTGCACATTCTTCACGGTCTTCCTGGATATAATCGGCCACTTTCCGAAGGATATCGGCACGTTTATGGGCATCCATTTCCGCCATGCCCCTCGCAGCTTCAGCTGCAGAGTCAATCGCTCTTATTACATCTTCTTTGGCAGCCTCTGCTACTTCGGCTATTTGTCCACCTGTATACGGATTTAACAGTGGACGGTAATTTTCTGTTTCCACACTTTCTCCATTTATCCATAAATTCTGTTTCATCTTATCCCTCCTGCTGCTTGCAGCATTCAAAAATCACGGATTCAAGGACATCAAACCCTTCCTCCATCTGCCCGTCTGTTATGACAAGCGGAGCGAGAAGCCTGATGACGTTACCATAAAAGCCAGCGCTCATTAAAATCAATCCGCGCTGATGAGCCTTCGCAAGCACCTCCTTAACAATCTGTCCATTCGGCAGCCCATTTTCATCGAAAAATTCGATTGCGCACATTGCTCCTAATGACCGGATATCACCAATCTCCGAAAACTGTTTTGCCAGCCCTCCGAATCTCTCCTGAAACTTATCTCCAAAAAAGTTTGCTTTCTCGAGAAGTTTTTGCTCTTCTATCATTTTAACGACTTCGATCGCTGCAACACAACCGAGAGGACTTCCTCCATATGTTCCGCCAATTTCTCCAATGCCGGCTGAATCCATAATTTCGGCCCGTCCAGTCACCGCGCTGATTGGAAGTCCGGCTGCGATCGATTTTGACATGGTCATCAGATCAGGTATCACTCCGTAATGTTCCATTGCGAACATCTTCCCTGTCCTGCCAAAACCTGTCTGGATTTCATCTGCAATAAAGAGGATTCCATACTTTTCACATATCTTTTTCACACCTTGCACAAAGGGCTTTGATGGTATGTTAAATCCACCTTCACCCTGGATGGGTTCCATGATGACCGCGGCAATTTCCGTGCCTGGCACCTCACTCTGGAAAAATGTCTCAAACTTCTTCAGGATATAAGCATCCAGTTGATCGGGGGACATGCTTTTCTCCTGTGAATATACAGGGTAAGGCCATTTATAGGTTTCTGGTGCAAATGGGCCGAACTGGTACTTGTACGGTTTGACCTTGCTTGTCAGTGACATTGCCATATACGTCCTGCCATGAAATGCCCGTTCAAAGGAAATGATCCCTTTTCTGCCGGAAAATTTCCTGGCGATCTTTATCGCGTTCTCAACTGCTTCTGCACCCGTGCTGAGAAAAAAGGTCTTTTTATCATGGTCTCCAGGCGTGATGTTGTTCAGCACTTCAGCCAGTTCAATATAAGGTTCATACATCATCACATGAAAACATGGGTGAAGATAACGGTCAATCTGTTCATGGAGCGCATTTACAACCTCTGGCGGACAATGTCCAACATTGAGGGTGCCGATTGCACCTGCAAAGTCAATGAATGTGTTCCCGTCTACATCAGTCAACAGGGCACCTTCGCCACTTTCGGCAAAAGATTTGATCGTATTAAATGGACCAACAGGAATATTCTTCTCTTTTCTTTCCAGCAAAGCCTTCGCCTTGGGACCGGGAATGGCTGTTTTGATCTTAATATCTCCCACTTTTTGACTCCTCCTAATTGAAATGATGGCAGTTTGGTTGACACAGGTTTTACAAGTCTGCTTTCATTTCTAACTTCATTGTTTAAAAGCTTTATAATACTTGCTTCACCCCAATGCCAGTAAAAAGCTGTTATTCACTGATTTCACACCATTTAAGCAAAGTGAGGGCAATGATTTCGGCGGTTTCAAATACATCTTCAAGCCTGATATATTCGTTTGCCTGATGTGCCGTTTCAGTTACCCCAGGCCCAAAAACCACAACCGGTATTCCGCCGACTTTTGAAAGGATTCCGCCATCTGTCGCCCAAGGGGAGGCTTCAATTAAAGGCTCCTGTTCTTTGACACCTTTATAGCTTTCGGATAAGTCTCGAATCAGTTCATGCTCTGGATCCAGGTCGCCCGGCAGCCAGCTTGCGCCGAACCATTCTAGCACAGGGTTGTTTTCTTCAAGCCATGTATCAGCATTGCTTACTTGCGATAAGGCTGCAGCCATTTCCCGTTTTGCTTCCTCCTGGGTTTCGTTCGGCGCAACCCCCATCCTGCCTTCAATGATCGCCAGGTCTGGAACAGAGGATGGCCAGTCGCCAGCCTGAATTTTGCCGATATTGATTGGAATTGGTATTGGAATACTATCAAAAAACGGATCTGTTATTTTCTCGTTTCTCTCCGTCTCCAGTTTTCTCAGTCCATCAATTACCTGCATCGCCTTCTCAATCGCATTGACTCCCTCATACCTTGTGCCGCCATGGGCACCTTTGCCTTTAACTGAAATCCTGAACCACATGGACCCCTGCTGCTTAGGAAAAAGCTTCATGTTTGTTGGTTCCGGAATGATTGCGGCATCCGCCTTATAACCTCTCAAGACTGCAGCAAGCGACCCCGCACCGCCGCTTTCTTCTTCAATCACGCTCTGGAAAATGACATCTCCTTTTAACTTGATCCCTGAATTCTTTATGGCTTCCATCGCCATCAGCAAGGAAGCAGTTCCGCCCTTCATATCTGTCGAACCCCGGCCGAAAAGCTTGCCGCTTTCAATATATCCGCTGAAAGGGTCCCGATCCCAAGCCTTGGTGTCACCAGCTGGTACAACGTCGATATGGCCATTCAGGATCATCGACTTCCCCCCACCAGTCCCCTTCATGATTCCTACCGCATTAGGGTTGCCTTTGAAGTTGCTGCGATCAGAGCAAAACGCCGGGTGGTCAGGCAATCCGTCACCTCCGATTTCCCAAATATCCATTTCAAAGCCTAATTCACGGCATTTTTCAATCACTACAGCCTGTGCTCCACTTTCTTCTCCCCTCGTACTTGGCTCCTGCACCATTTTTTGCAATAGGCGTGTTCCCTTGATTCTGTTTTCCTTAATATAATTCCGCACCTTTTCCTCAGCAGATTGCACGATATCAACCCCTTTAATAATCAATAACCCGAAGATCCTCCGCGATCGAGAAATCACAGGCTGTTTTAGCAGTAATCTCAGCAATGGTATATGGCGCAAAAAGCTCAGAGAGAATCATGGAGCCTTCATTTATTTTAAAAACTGCCAGGTCGGTGATCACCAAGTCGACACAGTTTGCCGCAGTCAATGGCAAGGAGCATGACTTCACCAATTTGGACACCCCGTTCTTATCTGTGTGGTTCATCAGTACGGCAACTTTCCTGGCCTTTTGTGCCAGTTCCATCGCCCCACCCATTCCCGGCACTTTTTTACCCGGGACAATCCAGTTCGCTAGGTCTCCTTTTTGGCTTACCTGTAAAGAACCAAGTATGGTAAGATCAACCCGCCCGCGTCGGATCATTCCGAATGCCACCGCGCTGTCACAATAAGAAGAACCTGCAACGACCGTAACCGGGAACCCGCCCGCGTTGCATAAATTTTCATCTTCCCATCCCTTTTCAGGGGATGCGCCCATTCCGACTATCCCATTTTCGGCATGGAACATTACCTGTGTTTCCCGTGGCAGGTGGTTAGGAACAAGAGAAGGAATTCCAATGCCCAGATTGACTACCATCCCGGATGTAATCTCCTCGGCAGCCCGCTTCGCCATTCTATTCCTGACATCTATTCCCATGCCCATTTCCAATTCACCCCACAAGATGGAATCACCATATCCACGAACACACCGGGCGTCACTATTTCCTCGGGGTCCAGACTGCCAAGCGGAACAATTTCTTCAGCCTCGGCAATTGTAAACTTCCCCGCCATCGCCACAAGCGGATTCGTATTCCTCGCGCTTTTATCGAAAACCAGGTTTCCGTATGGATCGGCTTTTTTGGCATAGACAATTGCCACATCTGCCGTCAGCGCTGTTTCAATTAAATACTCTTTGCCGTTAAGGGTCATCTTTTGTTTGCCCTTTGCAACGAAATCATGATCGACCCCAACATCTGTTAAAATAGCGCCAATCCCCATTCCACCTGCCCTTATACGTTCCGTAAGTGTGCCCTGCGGCGAGAACTCGACCTCCAGTTCCCCTCTGGTCATCAGGTCGCCTGCAACAGGATTCGAGCCGATATGGGAGGCAATCACTTTCCTGGCCCTCCTGCGGCTGACAATTTTACCGATGCCGATTTCCGGAAAGCCTGTATCATTTCCTATCAACATAAGATTTTTGATGTTCTTTTCCAGAATGCCATCTATCAGGGCTGGAGGAGAACCGACTCCTCCAAACCCGCCAAACATCAAGGTCATTCCGTCATAGAAATATTCCATTGCCTGCTCAAGCGCAGCAATTTTTCCAAATGGATTTTCCATCTACTCTTCAACTCCATTTTCAAAAGGAAATCCCAGTGTTTTATATACTTCAACCAATGTTGTTTTCAAAAGGGCAATCAGTTCGTCAATTTCACGCTTCGTGATTGTAAGCGGGGGTGCGATGATAACCGCGTCACCTGAAAGCCCATCAAGGCCTGCCGCCGCAGGATACAGCAATATCCCGTGGTCCCTGCCAGTTCTGACAACCAGCTCCGTCAGTTTTACACTCTGGTCGAACGGAATTTTCGCTGCAGGTAATTTGACAAACTCCATACCAAGAAGCAACCCTTTTCCCCGCACATCCCCGATAAAAGTGAATTGTGTTTTAAGGCGATCGAGCTTATTTTTGAGATAAACAGACCTCGATTCTACATCTTTCAAAATATGATTGTTTTCAAGGTATTCCAAAACAGCCAAAGCTGCTGCACATGATTGAGGGTTTGCGCTTAGAGTGTGACCGCTCATGATCACTTTGGAACCCTTCAGGATCGGTTCCATCACATGGTCACTTACAACGGTCGCTGCTATTGGTGCATAACCAGCCCCCATCCCCTTGCCAAGGGCGACAATATCGGGAATGATATTCCAATGCTCCATTGCCAGCATCGACCCAGTCCTGCCAAACCCTGTCATTACTTCATCTGCGATAAATAATATATTGTTCTCATCACAAATCTTTTTAATTGTTTCGTAGTACCCTTCCGGTGGCGAAATCGCTCCGCCGGCTGCACCAATCACAGGTTCTGCAATAAATGCGGCAATGTGGTCAGCTCCAATCCTTTTTATTGCCCCCTCCAGCTCCATGGCGCATAAATAACCGCATTCCGGCGCTGATTTTTGGTATGGACAGCGATAACAGTAGGGAGGCGAAATCGTCGGGAATTCCTCGAGCAATGGCACAAACCTCGCTCTTCTTCCGGGATGTCCTGACATCGAGAGTGCACCAAGCGTGATACCATGGTAGCTGACCCATCTAGAAAGTATTTTGATTTTTGACTTCATCCCTTTCTCCTGCCAGTACTGAATCGCAATTTTCAAAGCGGTTTCGGTCGCTTCTGACCCACTATTTACAAAGAAACTCCAATTCAGGTCACCAGGCAATGAATCAGAAATTTTTTCTGCCAGCTTTTCTGCCGGCTCACTGGTGAATTGAGAGCGATAGACAAATGAAACTCGCTTGGACTGTTCATACATCGCAAGAATGATTTCCGGAACTCCATGACCGATGTTTGCCGTTACAGCCCCGGATGCAGCATCAAGATACTTCTTCCCGTCTTTGTCAAAAAGGTAGATGCCTTTACCATAGTCAATCTCAGGATAGCTCTCATCCAGGGCAGGTTTGATTAAATAGGACGACCTCATAATTTCACTCCATTCACCGCAATTAAAATCAAATGGACATTCTGTAAATTGTATGAAAACAAAACGGGAATCTTTCTTATATATGAAAAAATTACGCCATACAGCCCAGGGCGTTAACGTGAGGGGGATTTTTTATGGAGTCCGGTACTAGCCTGCATTTAGGGAGTCTGCGGTTATACTATTTGAAATGCGACCGCGGGCTTGCTTTGGACAGCATTGGGGGTACTACTCGTAAAGCTGGCCGAACTTGGGCTTGCTTCGGACAGCATTGGGGGTAATGCACAAAAAACTGGCCGAAACCAGGGTTGCTTCGGACAGCTTTGGCGGCAATACACGAAAAGCTGGCCGAACTCAGGGCTGCTTCGGACAACTTAAGAGCTACTACACGAAAACCTGTCCGAATTCGGAGCTGCTTCGGACAGATTTGGGGCTACTACTCGAAATGCTGTCCGAACTTCGGGCTACTTCGGACAGCTTTGGGGCTACTACTCGAAAAGCTGGCCGAACTACGAGCTGCTTCGGACAACTTTGGTCCTAATGCACAAAAAGCGGTCTGAACTTCGGACCGCTCCGGTTTCAATTTTCATAAAATGCCGTTCAAAGTGCTCCATAGTACAACAGAAAAATAACAAAAAAAGACACCATTATAAAAGGTGCCTCCATCATGAACTATTCGTCTTGTTCGATAAAGATTTCAGTTTTGTCACTGGCTGCCTTAACGGTAGCGAATGACCCGATCGGCAGGGTGGCAAATGGCTGGACATGTCCGAAATTGACATTTGCGATGATCGGTATATTCCTTAATTCTACTTTACTCAAGATGATTTTTCTTAATGCCTCTTCTGTGACATTGGAATTCTTTTGGAAACGGCCAATCAATAGAGCTTTTATTGAGGCTGCGTCTGGTAGGTGAAGAAGTGACTGGACATCCCGGTCAAAACTTCTTGAATGGCTTTCTTCATCATCTTCAATGAACAGGATGCTGTCTTTCAGGGATGGCATGAATTCTGTACCCTGAAGCAGGTTCATTGTGCTAAGATTGCCGCCGATCAACTTCCCGCTTGCTTCTCCTTCCCGGATGACCATATAGCCATCGTTTTCGTGGAACGTCCGATTTTCCTGTTCGAGATACCAGGCGTCATCTGACCAAGTTTCAGAAGGAGAAATTTCATATGGTGCATCATTTGTAACTGCATCCAAAAAAGAATTCAATGTATATTCCAACCCATGTTTCACGCCAAAGGTTGAAAAATGTGGGCCTGAGTATGTTACAAGCCCGGTTTTCTTATAGATTGCCAGCTGCAACGCCGTAATATCGCTGTAGCCGCAAAAAACCTTCGGATTGGAAGCGATCAAATCATAGTCTATGTATTTCAGCAGCTGGTTGGAATTGTATCCGCCTATGGCCGTTAAAATCCCTTTTACATTCGGGTCGGTAAATGCTTCATGCAAGTCCTCGATCCGTTCCTCAATCGAAGAACTGAAAAACTCATCATGAGCATCTGCATACTTTCCAAACGTCACCTTAAAGCCCAGCTGCGTCAATCTCTCAACAGCCAGGTCTAGTTGAGCTCCCTTCAGAATGATCATGCTTGTCGCTGGTGCGATGATCCGAATCTCATCCCCAGGCACTAACTTGGGTGCAAACATATTCTCCCCGCCTCTTCAATGATATCTTCTATTTTATCAAAGAAAAGGCAGGGTGTAAGCATGTTCTGGTCTTTCAATTTGTTCTCAGGATCTATACAAGTGCAGGCTCAGTTTTTCGTCCCGTTTTTGACTTCTCGATAATGTCTGTTGCAATCCAGACTCCGCAGGCACTTGCCTGTGCAAGTCCGCGAGTGATGCCGGCACCGTCTCCGCCAACATACAGGCCGCTTATTTCTGTTTCAAACTTGTCATTCAGCTTCGGCCGTGCTGAATAGAACTTCGCTTCAACTCCATAGAACAGCGTATGTTCAGAAGCAAGTCCAGGCGTAACCTGGTTCAATGCTTCCGTCATTTCCACAAGACTCTTAAGGGTGTTATACGGAAGGACCAAACCTAAATCTCCAGGTACTGCTTCCTTTAAGGTAGGTTCAAGGAATCCCTCTTTGATTCTTTTTTCCGTTGACCTGCGGCCCTTTAAAATATCTCCGTATTTTTGCACAATCAGCCCGCCGTTGGAAAGGCTGTTCGCCAAACGGGATATTTCATGCGCGTATTCATTCGGTTTATCGAACGGATCAGAGAATGTATGGGACACGAGCAAGGCAAAATTCGTGTTGTTGCTTCCAAGCTTTGGATCCTTATAGGCGTGGCCGTTTGCAAGCATGATTCCGGAATGATTCTCGACAACTACATGTCCCGATGGATTGCTGCAGAATGTCCTAACGCTGGTCCCTACTGAGGTATTGAAAATGAACTTTCCTTCGTATAGATGTTCATTTATTTCCTCCATGACGACATTGGATGTTTCGACGCGGACGCCAATATCGACCTGGTTATTGATCATCTTAAGCCTTCTTTTTTTCAAAAGCTGTGTCAGCCATTTGGAGCCGTCACGGCCCGGGGCAACTACTACTTTATCAGCATAAATTTTTTCCCCGTTCCTAAGCTCAACACCTGTGACTTTATGGCCGTCATGCGTTTTTTCAGTAATCAAATCCTCGATTTCTGTCTTGAACGCCATATCCACCTTTTCTTTTAAGTATTCAAAGATATCCTTTAAAATCTCAAGATTCTGTTCTGTACCAAGGTGGCGAACCTGGGCTCTGAGCAGCTTCAAGCCAGCGGCATAACCTCTTCGTTCGATTTCACGGACTTTATCTGTCATTGGGTCAGTTATACTTTCCGTTGCACCATGCTTGAGATTGATCTCATCTACATATTTTATCAGTTCGACAACTTTTGAATCAGGCAGGTAATCCGTCATCCAGCCGCCGAATTCACTTGTTATATTGAATTTCCCATCTGAATAGGCACCTGCACCGCCGAAACCATTGGTGATCGAACACGCCGGCAGGCATCCTGCAAAATCCTTTTTTCCAGCTGGCGGCGGGCATTTTTCAATTTTCTTTTGTAAAATCGGGCAGTTCCTTCGATAAATATCATGTCCCTTATCCACTAACAGAACATTAGCTTCAGGCATCTTTAACGATAATTCATAGCAAGTGAAAATCCCTGCTGGGCCTGCTCCAACGACAATCACATCATAGTTTGTTTTCATTCTGCATCCCCCGCCATTATCAGTTTTTTGCTTAACCAATGGTAAATATAACAAATAACACCCACACAGTCAACCAAAACACGAACTATAAATAATAAAAGCAAAATAAATGTTCGTGTTAAACCAGGGCATATTAAGAGGCTGTCTGTTAGCAGACAGCCTCGCAAACTATTTAAAAGGCGTTTTAAATTGCTATATTTTTACCAGTTATAGCTGCAGCAAGCACCAATGATGATTAACAAGATAAACAGAACAACGATCAATGCAAAACCGCCGTATCCGTAACCACAGCCAGCACCTGCGACTCCTGCATATGGGTAACCTCCGCCACAGAAAGTGCCATAAGTTGGAGCTGTTGCCATTGGGGCAGTTACAGGCATTGGGGCATTATCATATCCGTACATTTAAAAACCACTCCTCGTTTGTTTTTGAATTGCTTTCCCTTTACGGTATGATATGGGTACTTGACCCGTTTGTGCATTAGCCTATTTTTTTTAATTTATCATTTTTCACAGCCATGCCGACTTTTCAATTCATTCATGGCGGGTAAAGGTTAAAATGGAATAATAGCAACCAATGTCCGGAGGGTACAGCCAAGTATGAAATCTAACGCTAAAAAAATTTTAACCTTATTTTTCCTTACGGCCGCAGTGATTTCCTTTTTAGCGATTCAATCAGAACATTACTTGTCCGAGGATTTAAATGTTTATGAAAAAATCTCCGCCGGTTCGTCGATCAATTACCTGATTATCGGTGACAGTATTGGGCGGGGTGCTGGAGCAGAAAGCAAAGACCTTAGGTGGTACAGCCAGTTCGAGGTGCTTCTAAAAGATTTCAGCGGATCCCGGGCACGCCGAAATAGTATTGTCCAGAGTGGAGCGACTGCTTTTGAAGGATTATACAAACTGCAAAAAGCCCCAAAATTCAGTGATGTCGACCTCATTTTTATTGTTTTTGGCGAAAATGATCGTAAATATATGGACGCTGAGCAATTCACTTTTTTCTATGAGAGACTGATCAGAAAAGCAAAAGAGCGATATCCCAACTCTGAAGTGATCACGATCATCGAGAATCCTTTAAAGCAGGAGGAATTTGCTGACGCAATTAACAGAGTTTCTGACCATTACGGCGCTAAGCCATTAGACATGCGAATTCCTTTCAAGGAATCTGGCATGCTGACAGAACAGCTGACGACTGATATGGTGCATCCGAATGGAAAAGGATATCAACTTTATGCGTACTCTATTCTGGAGTTGATCAAAGATAATATCCAAAAGGAAAGGGATATTGCCGGATATCCTAAACCCTTGACCAGGAATCAAGCAATCTCTCTGTCTGAAAAAAAACATTTCTCTGCCCGTAAAGGGTTCCGAAGGCAAAATGGTATAAATATAAGCAAGCGTCCCGGGGATTTTCTGGAATATGAGTTTGAGGGCTCCATTCTCGGGGTGACAGCAATAAGAAGCCAGGACGGTGGAATGGTCAAAGTTTATATAGACGGTAATTATGTAAGTACCCTTTCTACCTGGTGGCCGTTCTCACGGGAGCGGTTCTTATATATAGCAAGCGGCCTTGAGAACGGTCATCATACGGTCCGTTTTGAAACGCTAAAAGAGGCATCCTTGCATAACAAAAGTGACATATCGATGATCCAGATTTCTTCGATCATCGTCGCTGTCGATGAAGAAAAATAATATAGAAATTTCCTAAAGGAAAGTGTATGATACTTTCTATATGCCCACCTTAACAGCAAATTGTATGAATGTCCCGTGACTTGGGAAGCTTTTTGCAGGGCAGCAATAATTCCTGAAGGAGATACTATGAGAAGTATATTCAAAAATTTCATTAACGGCATCCTTACCATTGTCCCGATCATACTCGTGATCTATGTGATTTATAAAACCTTTATGTTTTTGGACAGTTTGCTTGGAAATTTGCTGAAGCCCCATTTAAAAGAAAGCTATATTCCAGGTATCGGCCTGTTGACAACATTGGTTTTGATAACATTCCTCGGCTGGCTGTCGACCCGGTTCATTACAGGCAGCATCATTAGGCTGGTTGACAGACTTCTGGAAAAAATCCCTTTGGTCAAAACGATTTATTCTGTCATCAAAGATACTGTCCATTCTTTTCTCGGGGATAAAAAGTCCTTTTCAAAAGTGGCTTTGGTTACGATCCCAGGAACAAACATGAAAAGTCTCGGTTTCATTACTTCTGAGAACCTTCAGGCGTTTCATGAACCATTATCAGGTCATGTTGCCGTTTATGTACCTCAAACTTTTCAAGTTGCCGGTTTTACGTTCTTGATTCCAAAAGAAGACATCGAAATTCTCGATGTAAAACCTGAGGATGCAATGAAATTCATCCTTTCAGGAGGAATGACTTCCTCAAACGGAGAGAAACATGTGAAACAAAACAGCCGCTGACATAAATCAGCGGCTGTTTTCTATTCAAAGGTCACTTCAAGAATTGGAGTGGATCCTTTCTCAACATTGCTTTCAGTCAATTTCTCTAATGAGGATGCCTGGTCGGTGTTAGTGATGATAATTGGGGTTATAGTACTCTTCGCTTTTTCACTGATGATCCCTATATCAAAGGATACAAGTTTATCCCCTGCCTTTACCTGATCACCTTGCTTCACATGTGTTTCGAAGCCTTCACCATTTAAGGAAACCGTCTCCAGCCCAATGTGGATGAGAATCTCTGCCCCGTTTTTAGCCCTGATCCCTACCGCATGTTTTGTAGGGAAAACTTGGATGACTTCACCGTCTACCGGCGCAACAACTATGCCATCTTCCGGTTTAATCGCCAAACCGTCACCCATCATTTTTTCAGAAAAAACAGGATCAGGAACTTCATTCAGATCGACTGCTTTCCCGGTAATTGGTGCCAGAAGCTTGATTGTTTTAATTGGTTCCTCCTTTTTTCCAAACAACTTTTTAAACATAGGTACCATTCCTTCCTGCGTATTTTTATGTTCAATCCTGGAACAGTTTTAGTAACTCACCATAACCTTCTTCTTCCAGCTTTTCTTTCGGAACGAACCTCAACGCTGCTGAATTGATGCAATACCTCAGTCCATTTTCACCCGGACCATCATCGAATACGTGTCCTAGATGGGAATCCGCACTTTTGCTCCGCACCTCGGTCCTGACCATGAAATGGCTCAAATCCTGTTTTTCGATGATTTCTTCCTCTTGGATTGGTTTTGTAAAGCTCGGCCAGCCGCAGCCCGCATCATATTTATCCCGGGAGCTGAATAACGGTTTTCCTGAGACGATATCTACATAAATCCCTTCCCTCAGGTCATTCCAATATTCATTCCGGAATGGTGGTTCTGTCCCATTGTTTTGTGTCACTTCATATTGCATCGGCGTCAGCCTTTTCTGTAAATCTTCTTGATTCTTTTTCATTTTCTACTCCCCCAATGTTCCCGGATATAAGCTTCACGTCCTGAACCTTTATGATAAGCATTATATCGTTCCGGATTTTTTTTATAATAACCCTGATGATAGGTCTCAGCAGGATAGAAGGTCTTCGCCGGCAGAATTTTTGTCGCAATTGGCTTCGAGAACTGTCCGCTCTCACCAAGCTTCCTTTTCGACTCTTCAGCAAGCTGCCTCTGTTCTTCATCATGATAGAAGATGGCGGTCTGGTATGATTGGCCCCTGTCATAAAACTGTCCGCCCGGGTCGGTCGGATCGATTTGCTGCCAATATAAATTCAGAATCTCCTCGTAAGGAAATACCTCCGGATCAAATGTAATTTGCACAGCTTCATAATGGCCGGTAGTCTCACTGCAGACCTCTTCATATGTAGGGTTTTCCTTCGTGCCTCCTGTATAGCCCGACACAACACTGTAGATTCCCGGCTGCTCATCAAATGGCTTCACCATACACCAGAAACAGCCTCCGGCAAATGTCGCAAGCGCCCGATTTCCTTTATTCATGATTCCACCTCTTCCAATTTCTAAATAACTCCACTTAAATACTTATTCCCTATTGTATAACTTTTAAAGCAAAAAACCCATTCATTACACTCAACAGTAAAAGCCCCTTCCGGAGAAGAGGCTTTTTGCTTTTGATTATTTGAATTTTGTTTTTTTGCGAATTTCTTTATTAATATTTTTCCAGTGCCTTTTTTCTTCAGCTTGTGCTTTCTTATCCACCTTCCGGTCAATATAAGCCAGTTCTTTTTGCAGCTTTTTATAGCTGGCCAGCCTGCTTACATCCAGGAGACCTTCATCAATCGCCGAACGAACTGCACAACCCGGCTCGTTACCATGGGTACAATCACGAAATTTACATTCTTCAGCGAACTGATCGACATCTGCAAAGCTTTCGCTGATACCCTCTTCACCTGTCCATAGCTGAATCTCTCTCATACCCGGTGTGTCAATGAGTACTGCACCACAAGGCAGCAAGACCATTTCCCGGTGTGTTGTCGTATGCTTGCCCTTATCATCGCTTTCACGAATTTCCTGTACCAGCTGTTTTTCGTATCCGGAGAAATAATTGACCAGGCTTGATTTTCCGACCCCTGACGATCCGATTAAAGCGACCGTCCGTCCCGGGCCTAGATATCTTTGTACTTCCTCCATGCCGGTTCCTAAAAGTACACTCACTGGTATGACAGGAACCCCAATGGCCACCCCTCTCACCAGTTCCATCTTTGTTTCAAGGTCATTTTCCAAATCTGCTTTGCTCAATATGATGACCGGATTCGAACCGCTCTCCCAGGCAAGCAAAAGATACCTTTCAATCCGCCTTAAATTCAGATCATCATTAAGTGAATTTACGATGAACACCGTATCAATATTAGCAGCGACAATCTGCTCCTCGGTGACCTGACCTGCAGCCTTCCTGGAAAACTTGCTTTTTCGTGGCAGGATTCCCCGGATTGTTCCTCGCATTTCACCTGGTGAGGTCTTGACGGCCACCCAGTCACCAACCGCCGGCAATTCATCCCTGCCATTTGCTTCATATGTCAATTTGCCTGAAAGAGTACAGAGATATTCACCATCTTCGAGCCATACCCTGTAACTATGCTTGTGCTCCAACGCCACCCTGCCAGGCTTGTAACCTTGGAATTGACCTTCCTCGAAAAACTTTTTTATTTCAGCAGTCATTCCGATATTTTCAAGTTTATTCATTCAATTTTTCCTCCATCATGCTTAATTAATAAAAAAAAACACAGGAATGCACAGTCCCGTAGTTTGATAAGCATGTAGAAAAAAAGACGAATAGTCGATTGTTCCGCTTAGGTTAGTGGGACGTGCAATAAGTAACGGCCATCTTAAAAACATTTAACATTCTGCTCATTGCACTCCACCTGCCTCTCGTATAATTATCTTCAGTATATGGAAAAATTTTCTCTATGTAAACCCTTTTTTATAAATCCCCCTGTTCATAGCGACAGTTCCGCACCGATCATGCCCAATTTGCATATTTTACATTTGAGTATTCTATTTAGGAGTGAGGGGTATGTCCACCAGAAATCAGAATGAGTACCTGCATAAAGCTTCCATGTATGATTTATTGGCGAATTACTATAAATATATTGACCCGAATATGCATGTCATGTACTACCATAAACATTTGCGTAACCTGAACAAAGCAGTACAGTTGATGCGTTCCTATAGTGCACCAGTTAGTACACCAAACACTTTACCGTCAATGCTGCGCTTCTTGCACGCTTCCCCCGGGCTAAAGGCTGTAGATATTTATTTAAATGGCAGCCGGGTACTGCGTGACTTTGAGTATAAAAACAATAGCAGCCATATGCAGCTGCAGCCTGGAAAGTATCAGGTTGACATCTATCCTGCAGGAGATAGCGTTTCCACCGTCATCAGCAAAAAAATAACTGTCGACCCAGGAAGGATTTACACTGCCGCAATCGCCGGACCTGCCAATAAACTTCAGCTGCTGACATTTGAGGATCACCCGCAAACACCTGTCGGAGAAACGAAAGCAAGATTTATCCATCTTTCACCAGACGCCCCGGCAGTAGACATAGCCGGAATGAATGGGGATATCATCTTCCCGAATGTATCCTTTAAGCAAGCTACCACATACCTGGCACTGACCCCAATGACCATCACACTGGAAGCAAAAATTGCAGGCACCAAAAACACCGTATTGACAATCCCGGATGTCAAACTACTGCCAAATAACGCCTATACAATTATTGCTGTTGGGACAGCAAAGGGAGAGCCACCGCTTGAAGTACTTTTATTGCAGGGATGATCCTGGCCGGGAGACCGGCCATTCTTATTTGCTTATGAATACTGCAATTCAGCAAAAGTCATGCAAAAAGGCGCTCATAAAGAGCACCTTTCTAATCTGCAGGAACCAGCAGTGTAAATTTAATATTGTCTTTCTTTAAATCAAATTCATTGACACGTACCTTTATATCACTTTTCAGCTTAAGCCGCTGCATCGATACGTATACCCTTTCTTCCTTGGGCTGGATTTCAACAGCTTCCGGCAAATGGTAGCTGTCCCGAACGAACTTTAACACAGTTGAAACGGGAAGGTTCAATCTTCCAACTGATATTGACCTTTGTTTCAGGATTAAATCTCCATTTTCCAAAGCCTGCGGTTCGAAGGTCAGCTTCAATTCCAACTCCTGACTGAAGATTGGGATTGTCCCATATAATTCAACTTCATCTGTTAGCAATACTTGATATTCAAACTGGCTATTTTTCATTTCTTCTTCTAAATAATGATTGATGACCCTGTTCAAGTCCCGTTTGTTCGTCGATACATGAAAGGCAACATCATCCATTGCCGCATTATTTCTGTCAGGCTCTATCTTCGATTCCTCAGCAGGCATTGAGATCAGAATCCAAAAGAGTAAAATCGAAGCTGCAATGAGACCCAGCAGGATAAAGAATCCTATCTTCCACTTATTTTTCACCATCAGTCTTTATAACTCCTCTGTTCAATTCTATTCATTCAGCGAATCAAGGACCTGTTCATCCAGCAGTCCATATATCCGATCGGCAATTAATTGGTAACCCCGGTCATTGGGGTGAAAATAATCTGTGTACAAAAGATTCTCTTCATTGTTCAGGAAAATATCATGGATGTCCACAAAGAACGCATTCCCGTCCCTCTCCACTATAGAAGTGCTTTCCCCATTCCACTCATCCACTATTAGATTCATTTCATCCACATCTGCAAACCAATTGTAAAATGGATTATAAAGTCCCACCAACACAATAGGGGCTTTGGGATTTAAATCGCGGATTGATGCGAATATTTCCTGTAGCTGTTCAGCGAACATCTTCTGTCCGTTTTGGAATTGATCAAGTCTTAGATTGGAAAAATTCTCTTTGACTACCTTCATTAAATCATTACCGCCGATGGTTAAAATGATTAAGTCGGCTTCCTCTACAGATGATTGCAAGTTTTTATTCTCCAGCCTTTTTAACAGCTGGTCCGTCCTGTTGCCACGAACTCCAAAATTCTCAAAATTAGCATTCCTGATTGATTTTTCGCTTTCAAGGTCATCTGCAAGATATGGTATATATCCACCAGAATTCGTACTGTCACCGACCCCCTGTGTCAGAGAGTCTCCGGCAGCAACAATATGCAGCTCCCTTGGAAAAAAAGAATCCGGCAAGGCTTCCTTTATTTCCATCCCTGTTTTCTTCACGTTATTGAAATTCCCTTTTTGCAGGTTTTCAAACGGATTGCAGGCACCTAAAAAGAAAATCATCAGGACATAAAGTAAGGTGAATTTTTTGAGCAATTTTTATCACCTACCTATGAAAAGTATAATCATTATAACATTTAATAGCTTTGTTTGTTCATTTGCAGAAGCATGCATTAGGCCCAACCTTTTATTTTAATCTGTGCAATCAGCCGGTGTGGCAGTCCCGACCGCAAAAAAACAGGCCACATAAGCGGCCTATTGAAGTGTTTTAATATCTTCGACGATCTGATCAAAAGGTACTTCTTTCAGACCTGTATAATACTTCCTCATTACTCCTTCTTGGTCAATCAGATAGAAGTCAGTTCCATGAATGACCTGGTCTCCTTCTTCAGGTTTCTTAACAAGGGCTTTAAAGCTTTCAAGCGCAAATTTTTCTATTTCTTCCTGGCTGTAACCAGTCAGGAATGACCAATTGCTGAAATCCACATTGAACTTCTGGCCATATTCTTTAAGAACTTCGGGCTTATCGACAGTTGGATCGACACTGAATGATACAATTTCTACATTCTCTAGCTTTTCTTCCTTGATCATATCCTGAAGTTTGGCCATATTAGCAGTCATCGGCGGACAAACATCCGCACAGTTCGTGAAAACGAAATCCGCAACCCATACTTTCCCTTTTAAATCTTTTTTGCTAAGCTGTTCACCATCTTGATTCGTAAATGTAAAATCCTCAATCGGATAATTTACCTCATCCTTTAATCCGCTGTTTCCACAGGCAGCTGCAAAAACCGCAACAGCAGCCATCATGATCAGCAAAAGTCCCTTCTTCACGTTCATCACCTGCATTTTCTTATAATGTCCATATCCAATTCTAGCAGACGAGTTTGAGAGAAGAAAGAAAAAGATATGAGGAAACTGTGAAAAGGACGAAACTCAATTTGTTCCATTTTGGCTTTGGGAATTTTTCATTGTAGTGAAAAAGTCTTTGATGAAGTCAGTATAATTAAAGTTAACAGCGACTTGATGGACATTAAATTCAGCCTTGCTGACCGTGTCCCTGAAATCTCCAATACTCTGTCCAAATGCCTCTCCGCGATTCACGACAATCTTGACAGGGATTTTACGGTAAACGACCATCTCCTCATTCAATAATGCCCATAAAGTAAGAACATCGTGGAGAGGCGCACCTGTCAAATCTGGATTCCGCTTCTTATAAAATTTATAGTAGTAATCGTACATGGGCTTTACAAGGCTTCCTACTTTACTACCGATTGATTGATAATATGCATCCAGCTCATCAATAAGCGCAGGTGTCACAATGGCGCCGCTGGTGACATTGAGAGGGATGATTTTGACTGGTTTTTTTGCTTGTGCCAGGACAATATTTGCAGCGTAAGGATCACCATAGAAGTTTGCTTCTGCGACTGGTGTGACATTCCCTGGTTCATTGAAAGCACCACCCATGATGTAAAAATCCTTTACTTTTTTCATGGTCTCAGGATAAAGGATGAACGCAGCAGCCAGTGATGAAAGCCTGCCGACGTTCACAATCACGATTTCATCTGGATTTTTTTCGATGATTTCCTGGATGCCATGAAAGTTTTCAAGTGTAGCATCCACTTCAAAATCAGGAATGATAGGGCCAAGCCCTTCAACGCCATGCACATCTGGTACATATTCAGGCGGCTCTCCTGTTAATGGCAATTCTGCGCCAGCGAAGGCAGGAATATCATGTCTTCCTGTCAGCTCCTGCAAATAGGCGGCATTCCGGAGCGCATCCTGTTTTGATACATTCCCGTAATCCGCCACTACGCCCAGCATATCAATTTCCTTGTTGAAAAAAGCATATAATACAGCAATATTATCATCAACTCCAAAATCGCTAAAGAACAGCACCTTTTTCGCCAAAACGAAGCACCCCCTTGTAAAATTATATTGAAAGGGTTGAAAATAATGGCAAAAAAGTAAAAAGCCCTGAATTTTACTCAGGACCTTCTGTTAGGATCGGGACCAATATCTCAAAAGTGGTTCCCTCTCCTTTGATACTGGACACTTTAATTTGACCTTTCATCCGTTCTACAATCTGGTAACATACCATCAATCCCATGCCAGTTCCCCGCTCCTTTAATGAATAAAAAGCCGTTCCCAGCCTTGAGAGCTCCTCAGCCGTCATCCCAACCCCTGTATCCTTGATTATGAAGACACCATAATCGCCCTGTTTTTCAACGGTCAAACTGAGCTTTCCTCCGTCATCCATTGCCTCGATTCCATTTTTCAGGATATTGATCAGCAC
Source organism: Mesobacillus sp. AQ2 (assembly GCF_030122805.1). Lineage (NCBI taxonomy): Bacteria > Bacillati > Bacillota > Bacilli > Caryophanales > Bacillaceae > Mesobacillus > Mesobacillus sp. AQ2. Next base: position 2,998,514 of record NZ_CP126080.1, read on the forward strand.
CTGTTTTAATTCGCTCTTGTTACCTTTGATTTTCACGGGCTCCTTTATATCGGTGTGCAGGGATATATTCTTGGACATCATCGCATAAGAGCTCATTAGATCCATTACCTGCTCAGCCAAGTCTTTTCCTTCGATGGTTTCCAGCTTCCCTACATCAGGTTTTGCCAGGCTTAAATAATCATTGATGATCGTTTCCGCCCTGTTCAATTCTTCAATCATCAGTTTTAAATATGTATGCTCTTCTTCACTCATGTCCTTAGCGAGGAAAATTTGCAGGAATCCTTTCACTACCGTCATGGGGTTCCTGATTTCATGGGCAACAGAAGCAGCAAGCTGGCCGATTGCGTTCATCTTTTCAGCACGCTGGAGCTCTTGCTGCAGCTTGGTCCGTTCAAAAATATCCTCTATTGTGTTAATTGCTTCCTCAAGCAAAATCGATTCATTCTCTTCGAGAGAAGACTGTCCCAGTTCTCTTGATGCAGCTGATACACTTTTGAATAGCTGAGAAAGCTGGGAAGCCATCTCATTAAACTGTTCACTCAATATACTCAATTCAGACTGGTCGCGGACAGGCAGCTGTACAGTAAAATTGCCGGAACTGATTTCCTTTATGCCATAAAACAAGTCATCTACAGGTTTCATCACCTTTTTGAGGCCCCAATTCAAAATGATATAAACCGCAACTAAAATGGCGGACATCTGGACTATTAACAGGAAAAGGATTTCCATCTGATTTTGCCTGATGATCGTTGCCTCTGCATCTATCCCCAGAATCGCGACTACTTTCCCGCTATTATCCATGATAGGGGCAAAGGATGAAACCCATGATCCATACTGGTCCGAGAAAATATCTGTACTTGTCACCTTATGCTGATCCCGGCTGGCGCGAAAAGCACTTAGAAATTGATCACCTGCGTCGTAAAACATCTGAGACCCAAAGGAATAATCGCGATAAATGTCAGATGCGGCGAGGATGTATACTTTTTGGTTCTGGTATTCATCAGGCAGTATGACATACGCTCCGAGGAAAGAAGCACTTTTCTCTCCGACCATGGTCAATATTTTCTCAAGCCGCTCGCTTGATTGGTTTGTCTCATTCCTGAGAGGTTCTGCATTTTTTATATCATCCGGGTCAATTGTCGATGACCAAAGCCCCGCAACCCCCTCAACCTTGTCAGCCATTTGGTCTTTCAACTGTTTAGACTGGAGGTAAAAACTTGTCCCCATAATCGAAACGACTACAACTGTTGTAATCATATAAGAAAACATCCATACTTTATTGAATATTGAAAGGTTTTTTAGATTGAATTTCATATTTTCATGGTCACTTTCCGTTCCATCAAGAGTGAATAGTTAAAAACATTCGACATTTTTTTATGATTTCCTGTATGCTTCAATAACTTTACTGACCGAATTTATAATATTAAAACTGCCTTTGTCGAGTTTGGTTTTAGCTGGAATGCAAAAAGGCCTGTGATTCAGGGTCCCAGGCCGTATCACATTCTTTATGTAATTCACTCGAAGTAATACATGAAGCCGATTGCGCCGGGGCCAGTATGGGTGCTGACGATGGGCGTTGTGTCTTCAATGGTAAAATGGTCATAGCCTGAACTTTCGAAGACAGCTTCCTTAATCTTTTCAGCGAGGCTTAACCCCTCCGCATGGACCAACCCTACCCCTTTTATGATTTTCCCTTCAGTATCTTCAGTAAATTGTTTTTTTAGATATTTAACGACTTGGGAATGACTTCTTGCTTTAGATACAGGAGTGTATTCTCCACCTTCCAGTGAGGCAATCGGCTTTATATTCAACAATGACCCAATCATCGCTTTTCCTTTACCGATCCTTCCGCCCTTTACAAGGTTTTCAAGTGTATCAACGACAACAAATAAGCGAGTCTGTTTTCTTACTGTATCCAGTCTTGTCAAAATCTCATCTACTGACTTCCCGGCGGCTGCCATTCGAGCTGCCTCAAGTACCTGAAAAGCCAATCCTTTCGAAATGAACCGGGAGTCCACCACATTCACTTTCGCACTGGACATCTGGGCAGCGCTTTCTGCCGAGCGTACTGTACCGCTCATCCCGCCTGTCATATGGATCGAGATAATTTCATATCCATCCGCAGCAAGCTCGTCATACAACTTGAGGAATTCGCCAGCAGGAGGCTGCGAACTTTTTGGCAGCTCAGAAGAAGCCTTCATCTTCTCCATGAATTCACCTGGACTGATGTCCACCCGGTCCAGATAATTTTCTCCATCAATTGAAATGGATAACGGGACTACGATGATATCCCATTTCTTAATGGTCTCATCATTCAAATCACAAGTAGAATCCGTTACTATTTTAATTTTAGCCATAATATCACATCCCTATCAAAAAACACTATTACTATTATACCTATTCGTCATAACAATTTAAAATATTTGCTTGCTCTCCTATGACTCTGCACCCTTTTTATATGTTCACCCCGAGTGAAATTTCTCGTATTCCACCCATACCGGCAGGCAGAACTGCAAAAAGAACAAAAGCGCCCTTCGAGGAGGCGCTTCAAAAATAAATCTTCAGGCGTTATTTTTCAATTCGGCAGATTTGAACAGCTGCTCATAATCCGGCCATTTCATGACTCTCTTTAAATACTCTTTGAACGAATAAAACTTTTTTGCGTTTCTTTCCTGATAGATTGCTGTAATAAAAGTTTGCAAACGGACTTGGATCATAAAATAAAAAGAACTCTCTTCTTCCAACACAGGAATTTCCACGACTTTAACCTTCTGTCCAACAACATTTTTGAACTCCAGGCTTTTGAATAACAAAATATCAATCCTCTTTTATCCCCGTTTGTTTATATTATACCTTAAATACTGGTCGAAATGTGTCTGTTTGCGCTGAATTCAAAAAAAATTAACACATTTCCCTTTAAATATTCACAACCTTAAAAGCCGTTATATTTCCGGCATGTTAGGCAGCACATATACAAAAGACAAAAAAACGTATGGGGATGCCCACACGTTTTTAAGACTATTTTTCTATTGATCCTTATTAGCTCATATGTTAAAAGGAGGTTTCCTCATCATCCATATCTCCATATTTCTCCTGCCACTCTTTTTCCTTCTTAAGCTTCCGTCTGTATACCACTTTAGACAAGTTGATGCTGACCTCATACAATAACAGCAGCGGAATCGTCACCAGTATATCTGACATGAAATCCGGAGGTGAAATAACTACTGAGATGACAACTAATATAAAGTATGCATACTTTCTGACTTTCACTAAAACATAGGGATTTATGACCCCAAGTGAGGTCAGGAACATTACGACAACTGGCAGCTCGAACAGCACTCCGAACGGGATTGTCATATTCATGATGAACTTGAAATACTTTTCCGCTGTAAAATTTGTGACCAGCATGTCCCCGCTCAATTCGACCAGGAAACTAAGTACTGTAGGAAAAATCACGAAATAGCCAAAAGCAAGACCAACGATAAATAAGATGAACAACGCCGGGATGTACGAAAGGGAAAGTTTCCGTTCAATTGGTCTGAGAGCCGGTTTGACGAACAGCCATATTTGTACAGCCAGTACCGGTATCGTACCAGCAATAGCGATGATCGTAGCGATCATGAAATAAATCCAGATTATATCGCTGGGCCCCAGGACTATTAACTTTACGTCCAAATCCCGGACAAAGAAATGATATATGTCTTTGACAAAATAAAAGCCTAAGCCAAAGAAAATAATGAAGGCAACAGCAGAAACAATCAGCCTGTTCCTCAGCTCATCAAGATGATCCACCAGATTTAATTCTTTATCTTCCATACCAATCCCCTGCCAATTCCATTTGCTGCATTTCCAATTTCATAATCAAGACTGTAAACTTCAGCCTCCGAAAGAAAAAGGGGTAAGACAAAAGCATCTTACACCCTATTTAGTGACTTTAGTAATTTCCTTTTTTTCATCTTCGAATTCTTCCATAACATCACTTGTCAATTCGCGAGTTGATTTCTTGAATTCACGAAGTGTCTGGCCAAATGCACGTCCAATCTCAGGAAGTTTCTTTGGTCCAAAGATAATGAGGGCTAAGACAAGGATTAAAATCAATCCAGGAACTCCGATGTTTGATAACATATCAACATCTCCTTTTTCATATTGTAAATCTACTATGATTATAGTACTTTTCATCCACAAAGTGGAGGAATGCTGCGAAAGTTCATAAGAAATTCACAAAGGGCACAGTGTGCCAACTAATTGTGACATTTCCTATTCTATAACATTTGTCCTCAATTATCTATTATTAATGTTATACCAGTAAATTAAACAATTGATGTTCCTTGTTCAATTCCATGAAGGCAAAGCCCTTTTTCTCCATGCTGGAAATAAGCCTATTGTATTCATGTTTATTTTTCAATTCAATACCGACAAGCGCCGGCCCGCTTTCTTTATTATTTTTCTTCGTATATTCGAACCTCGTAATGTCATCTCCTGGTCCAAGAACATCATCAAGGAATTCACGCAGCGCCCCAGCCCGTTGAGGAAAATTGACTATGAAATAATGAAGCAGTCCTTCATGGAGCAAAGACCTTTCTTTGATCTCCTGCATCCTCCCTATGTCATTATTACCGCCACTCACTACACAAACGACCGATTTGCCTTTGATTTCTTCCTTCAGAAGGTCAAGGGCGGCAATTGGCAGAGCACCTGCCGGCTCAGTAACAATTGCATGCTCATTATATAATTCCAGGATAGAAGTGCAGACCTTCCCTTCAGGAACCGCGACCAGCCCGTCTACATGCTCTTTGCAAATTTCATAGGTTTTGCTGCCCACACATTTGACAGCGGCACCATCAACAAATGTATCAATATTATCAAGGGTAATTGCACTATTCCTGTCAAACGCTGCACTCATGGACGCAGCACCGCTTGGCTCAACACCAATCAATTTTGTAGCAGGGGACACGCTTTTTATGTATGTGCTCAATCCAGCCATCAAGCCTCCGCCGCCAATACTTGCCAGGACATAATCCACAGAATCCTGGCAGTCATTAAGGATTTCCACGGCAACGGTTCCCTGTCCGGCAATTACATTTTCATCATCAAATGGATGGATAAACTCCCTGCCTTCTTTCTCGGCACATTCCCGTGCCTCCCGATATGAATCATCAAAAGTGTCCCCGACGAGGACGATTTCTATAAATTCACGGCCGAACATTTCCACCTGGCTGATTTTTTGCCCCGGTGTGGTCGCGGGCATGAAAATTTTCCCGTTAACACCTAGTTGTCTGCAGGCGTACGCCACACCCTGGGCGTGATTTCCTGCACTTGCACAGACAACTCCATTTTCCAATCCATGTTCCCATAGCAACCTGACTGCATAATACGCTCCTCTTAGTTTGAAAGAACGTACATGCTGAAGGTCTTCTCTTTTCAGATAGATATCGGCTCCATATTTTTCTGATAATCGTTGGTTCAATTGCAGCGGAGTATGGGCAACAATCTCTTTAAGATGCCTATAGGCAATAAGAATATCCTCTACACTTACCCATTTTCCTTTTAATGTTTTCTGTTCCATATCATGTCACCCTCACTTTGCAAAATAATTAATTTGTTCATTATATCACAGAAAAATTATTTGTCGATTGAATTTTTAAAATATTTGAAATTCCGGGCTTTACATTGAATAAAATGAGAGTAAAATAACATATAATAACGAAAATACGCTGGAGGGAATTATAAAATGGAATTTTCTTTGAACAGTTTTGACGGGGCTTTGCCAGTAGAGGTGACTCTCGATGAAGACAACGGGCGTTATATGATTCGCAAAAGTGATACTAGTGGAGAGTTTTTCAACAGTCCTATGGAAATGGTGAAATGGATCCGCGATAATTTGAAGCCTGAGGATTTTTGCATTCCCTCAGAATTCACCAGGATGATGAATAGCCTTTCACAATTCGAATAATAAAATCCATTGCTTCGTCCAGCCAGATTTCGAGATAAAAAGACAAAGCCCCTGCGAAAAGCAGGGGCTTTCTTGGTGGAAATTTGAATTAGATCAGGAAGCAATTCTTTTTTCTTCTCTAGACCGTATGATTTTGTCTCGAACATCATCAGCAATTGCGATTAAATCCTTATCCTTGTATTGCCGACTGTAAATTGGCTGACTGATGATAACATTTATTTTTGCGGGTTTGACTAGACGGCCATTCTTTTCAAAGACATCAGCCGTACCCGTAATGGAAATCGGGACGATTGGGACACCAGAATCTTTGGCAAGACGGAAGCCACCCGCTTTAAATCTACCTACCGGTCCCCCCTTGCTTCTAGTTCCTTCCGGAAAAATCACAAGTGAATGACCTTTCTTTAACAAATCCACTCCTGTTAAAATGGAATCTGCCGCCCGTTCGCGATTTTTCCTGTCAATGAACACACAATCAATCGCTTCCATCCAGGCAGACAGTATCGGAACTTTCTTGACTTCAATCTTGGAAATGAAGCCAAATGGTTTATCAATGGCCCCAATCAGGACCGGTATATCGAAATTACCTTCATGGTTGCTGGCGAACAGAACAGGCCCTGACGGAATATTGTTCAGCCCCTGTACTTCAATCTGGGAACCCGTCAATGCCATGAACGTTTTTGACCAGTTTTTCGGCGTTTCATGGATTCTCCGCTTCTTTTGCTCAAACTCCATATCATCCGGCAACCTTTTTATTCCTGACAGTTTTGGCAAACTCCAGACAAGATAGCCACCCATATACAAAAAACACGCAATTAAACGAAGCATTGTTTCCTCCTAAGTACATTCTTTTGCCATTATAATGGATTTGTTTTATCAAGACTATATGATTAAACAAATTAATGAGAAAAGTGTTTTCACTTTTTTAACTGATTATGATCATTTGCAATCCCCTCCATTGCTCTCAAAAGGAAAAAAGCAATCCTTTTTGAGGATTGCTTCAACGTACATGCTATTTGTGTTTAAAAATCAGGAATTCATAATCGTATGGATTCTTTTCATTCTTTGGACCGACTTCCCTTGTCTGGAGGTTCCACTTTTCTATGTCAAAGACCGGGAAGAAGGTATCTCCTTCAAACTGATGATGGATCATCGTCAAATAAAGCCTGTCCGCTTCCGGCAAAACTTCCTTAAAAATCTCTGCACCGCCGATGACGAATATTTCCTGTTCCTTTTGGTTTGCATATTCTCTAAATTCTTCAATGGAGTTCATGACCGTACAGCCGTCAGGCCTGTAGTTTTCGTCCCGTGTTATGACAATATTTTCTCTGCCAGGAAGCGGCTTCCCTATAGATTCAAATGTTTTTCTTCCCATCATGATCGGATGTCCCATCGTTACGCGCTTGAAGAACTTTAAATCCTCGGGAAGCCTCCAAGGAAGCTGATTATGGTAACCAATTACTCTATTTTCATCCATTGCCCAAATTAATGAAATCATACACTGACAACCCCTTTAATATGAGGATGTGCTTCATAATTAACTAATTCAAAATCTTCATATCTAAAATCAAAGATCGATTTGACATCAGGATTCAGTTTCATTTGCGGCAAAGGTTTTGGATCCCTTGTCAGCTGGAGTTTAACCTGTTCAACATGGTTGGAGTAAATATGCGTATCACCAAAGGTATGCACGAAATCTCCGGGCTCTAAATCGCAAACATGAGCAACCATCATTGTCAGGAGCGCATATGAAGCAATATTAAATGGCACCCCCAGGAATACATCCGCCGATCTTTGGTACAGCTGGCAAGATAGCTTGCCATCAGCTACATAAAACTGGAACATACAGTGGCAAGGCGGCAATGCCATATTCTTGATTTCCGCCACATTCCAGGCATTGACAATCATCCTTCTGGAATCTGGATTGGTTTTAATAGTATGGATCAACTCGGAAATCTGATCAACGGTCTCCCCATCAGCACCGTCCCATGAGCGCCACTGATGTCCGTACACCGGTCCTAGTTCACCCTTTTCATCTGCCCACTCATTCCAAATCCTCACACCATTTTCCTGTAAGTACTTAACATTCGTATCACCATTCAAAAACCAAAGGAGTTCATGGATGATCGATTTCAGGTGAAGCTTTTTAGTCGTCAGCAGTGGAAATCCATCCTGGAGATTAAAACGCATCTGGTAGCCGAATGTACTGATTGTCCCTGTACCGGTACGGTCTTCCTTTTTCACACCTGTGTCCAAGACATGTTTGCATAATTCTAGATATTGTTTCATGAATTTCCCTGCCCTTCAAAAGCTACGATTTATTTCTATTCATTTTAGCAAGTATAACGGATGGAATAAAGGATATTCCTCTTTTATCTTTGATGTTCTCTAGCTAAATTCCTGCTTGTTTTTAGCAGAATCCTTGAAAAATACTACTTAAGAGCTTCAATATAATGATAGGTTTGCGGAGCTGCTTCCTTCAACAAACGTGCCGGCATCCCGCCAATATAGTACATCGCAAAGCATTCGGCAAAATATTCCTCGGGATAATCCAGGAAATATGCCCTGCCGGGAAAAAGCACGCGGCTTTCCTGTTTCCATATAGTCAGGAACCTTTCTTCCTCCCTGATTCCGTCATAGACATGGCGATCGAGTGAATGTGCAAGTTCGTGCAATTCAAGGTTGACCGACCCATGCCCCTTGCCCTTCTCACTGCTTCCAATTTTCACAAGCACAACTCTAGATCCACCAATCCCCGGAACCTGGTCCCATGTCCGTTTCGATGTGTAGCCGCGCGGAATGACTCCCTTTAAGTGACTGGCCGTAGGATTATCAGTGAGGTTGCCTTCAAATAATCGAACCTTGATATTTTGATTGATCGCTTTCTTGATCATGGATTCAGGCAAAAGGGTGAGACGCCCGATAATATTCGCTGCCTCCACCTGATCGAAGTCATCCTCCGGAAGCACCACCAAGTTTCCCGCCAGACTGGCTGCTTCAGGATCCAAAGATTCATATAGTAATGATTGTTTTGGGTATTCAAAAAGAAAAATGCCATCCATATTGGCATTTGAGCTTCCTAGTAGTGTGAAGGAAAGAATGATAACAACGAATATTTGAAAAACTTTTCGCATGTATTATCCCCTTTCCTGAAGAGTTTTTTCTGGGCGAATAACAATAGATGTGGATAACGATAGAGTGAGGGATTTCCCAATAGTAATCTATTAAAATTATAACATACGTTCGCTTGCCTGCTGGCTGAGAAATTCAGGAAACATTCTATTCTGTGGATTTTCCATGTAGAGTGGAAGATGAGCATCATAAGTTTATTGCGGGAGAACGATGGATTAAAATATTTGAAAGAGAGTTTGTTTGCGGTATCAATCATTATTTGTAGTAAAAGCAAAAAGACTCATCCGGTCAGAATGGATGAGTATGCCACAGGATTGATCATTGGGATGCACTTATTGTTTTTAGCAGCTTCACCAGACGCTCTCTGCTTTTTTCCTTCACACGCTTATTTTCCTCTTCAATTGACCTGGTTTCCTGCATACCTTTCATAATAATATGATAACATTCCTCAATCAGCTCGATCTCAATGGTCGGCGCATCCAAAACGGGGGGGACTTCCCTACTTTACGGGTTGATGTTCTTGTTTTTCACGATCTCATTCGTCCTTTTGCCCAGCTCCCTCAACGAGTCCCCAACCAGCTTCTGTCTTTTAGCAGCGATTGACTGAATCAATCCATCTTTAAATATAGGAATGGTGCTCATGAATGACGAGTTCATCTTGGCAACCAGCCTGTCATTTCCGCTCTGCAGCATCTTTATTTGAGGTACCGCCTGTAAAGCAACCATTTTAGCCATTTCAAGATCATAAATTCTATGCTCAAGGGCATTTATCGCATTCTGCAATGTGTCAACTTCCGTTGAGACCATAAGATCTCCAGCAGGTTGTTCCAGCCTCATCTCTTTGCTTGCTGCCCATTCATTGAGCCTCATTTCGGCAGCCACTATATATTTTTCAAGCGTCAAGTAATATTGGTAGTTTTGTTCAAGCATCTGCCCCAGTCTATTCGACATTTCTGCCATTTCTCTTTTATATTTGAATATCTTCACATATATTTGATCTATTTCCTTGCCAATCGACAGATACTTATTAATTAACCTATCCATCATATTATCGGTTTTCTTGAATAGTCTGCTGAACAATCCGACTGCTGTTTTCTGAAAATCCTTCCTGTCAAACCGATCCATAATTTTACCCAGCTGAATGAGTATGTGCTCAAAATCCTCCTGGTTATCCTTCATAATAAAATCAAGAAGCTGTTCAGAGAAACGGGAAACATCAACAGCAGGTTTCATGCCAAATTCAAGGATATGAATAAGATCCTGGTCATCTATGCTCCTGGCCAGATGCTGGACCTCCTGTTCATTCCTCAAAGCCTGCTTTAATTTGGACACCTTCGCATCGTTCAACTTCCCGTGGGAATGATTAGAATAAGGGCTTACATTTTGATCATTGATCGGAAACATCATCTTAATCACTCCTTAGACTTTTGAATAGTCCTTGAACAATGACTTTTTTCAAGACAGAAGGTTCCCTCATCTCCTGTTCAAATATGACGTCCTCAAGCCAATGGGAAACAAAGATTCTCTTATTGATGAATTTTTCTATATCGCTGTGGCCTGCAGGATTAAAAATGATCCAATCTATGCCTAATTGGTTCAATAACAGCAGCAAGGCTGCATCTGGCCTGGTAATAGTTCCATTCAGCCCGTTATTGTATATGATCACCTTGGGCACTTCCTGGGAATAATCGAACTTCTGCAGCATTTTCAATATACTTTCTGGTATCTGCATGGCCTGTGTAAACAAATAGACCCTTAAATCATCTACTTTCTCATTGTTTTGAGGTTTCAGGTTTGGGTCGGCACAAATCCTCCTGATTGCTGAAGCAATGGCTGTTTGAAGCCATTCGGGCATGTGTTGATACTTCCAATAGTGTGCGCCGGCCATCTTTTGCGGGTCAAGAAGTCCTTCTCTGTCTAGAGCCTTGTGATAATGGAACCGGAAATCACTATTTGCCCCTGTGGAAAATGGGAGCGTTTTAATGAGTAAGGCATTCTCCTGGAGGATCAGCCGATGAAGCAGCTTCCAATACTCTCGCCGGTTATTGCTGACCCCATTGACTTTTGCAAACAACGCAGGAATCCTTACTGTTTTATCCTTCATTTCAAAATATGGCCTGACCATTGCTTTTTCCTCTGCTACCAGAAACAATTCTTCGTAAGTTGTCTTTAGAGTGATAACAGAAGGCAGATAGTCTCTCAACTGCCATTTTTTGTACAATAGGCTTCCAGAATCGGTCAAAATATTTTCAATCTCTTTTGATGCCTGATACGCTACTGTAGCACTGCTGTTTCTATATTCAGCGGGAAATCTTTCTGGCTCATGCTTTTCTGGATATACACGCAAAAAGCAGGTACGCTCCCGCTGTACAGCCATTTCAAGTGCGTCGTTTCCTGACGGTGTGAATGAAATGACATCACAGCCTATTTCCAGTAAAAATAACAAAAGGTACTGGTGGCTTTTTGTATAATTCCCATACCAGAGAAATGCTGGCATGTTCTTTTCCGGATCTGCTTTTCTCAAATATTGGCCGAGTTGGTTCTGGATCCAGCCGAGGACATCGTCAAGGATATTAATGGAATCCTCGCCCGCCAGTCCGAAGTCTTCATTTTTACCGAATAGCTTAAGCATTTCAATTAGTGCTAGTTTTACTTGGCTGTTGAGGATGGGATGATCGGATTTCAGCAGCAAATCCTTTTCTTCGAGGACTGAGACGAAGTCAATTGTTGACGCATTTCTTTTTTGGCAGGAGAAAAATGCTTTTTGTATTGTGGACATACGGGCAGCTTCCGAGCTGTTGACTAATGACTCCTCAGTTAACAAAATCAGGTTATGGGAGCGAACATAATCAAATAACTGGTTATAATATTCATCCTCATCATACGGAATACCTGTGAAACTGGCTGCTACCTGTCCAATATGTAGGATATTCCCCTCTTTTTTATAAGCCGGCCGCTCATTTCCAGGCGTTTTTAAGATGGACAACCAGTTCTCATCTGTTATAGGTAATGAATGCTTCATTAAAAGATACTCTGATGGATACATAGAATCACTTCCCACTGAAGAAAAAGTTCTAACAAGCCCCTGCCAAGCTGCCTGATTCCATTATACTGGAAAAGCCATCTGCGGACCTCTACTACCTTTACGTGCTGGTTCTTAAAATGTTTCACGAATCAGTAATATGCCTGATTTTCACTTCCAAAGCCGTCCTTGCATATAGATAAATACTTCAATCTGGAAGGGTGATGCACATGCGCTTTTTATATAAGAGGCAGCCTATTGGCGAGATGGAAGACGAATTATCACAGGTCTGGCAGGCTATGTCTTCAGGCTGGCTGGTATTATTTGATCTGTTATTCTATTCGTTCATTCTCACCCTTCTGATCATGCCACTAACCTTTACGATAACCAGGTTGACCGGCACATTCATTATTATCTATTCTTCACTTGTCTGCTTATTCCTATTGATCAGGAAGGCAGGGAAGGAAAAGGATGATACTAATATAAAGTGAGTTTGCTAAACCTCTGTCCATCATGGACCTGATGATGGACACTTTTGATGGTCGACTCCCGATTTCTGTCCATCATGAACCTTATGACGGACACTTTTACTGGCCGTTTCCTGATTTCTGTCCATTAAAAGAGGAACAGACATGCCTCTGTTCCCCGACAACTCGTTTTATTGGACATTCTTTTGCTGTTCAATTCCTGCAGCTTTTTTCTTGTTCATGTAGTGAACGACAAAGGTTGCTGTGAATGTGATTAGCAGCAGAATGAAAAAATGTGCATGTTCGATATGGAGGCCGAAAACACCGGCCAGCATTTTCGCAGATATGATAAAAATAAGGGTATATGCAGTTGTCTCGAGTTCAGGGATCCGCTCAATCAATCTGATGAAAATTCCTGCAACACCTCTCATCATTAGAACACCCAGCATCCCGCCAAGCAGCAATACCCAAACTTCCTCACTGATGCCCAAAGCTGCCAGGACGCTATCAACGGAAAAAGCAATATCCATCATTTCCACTGCGGCAACCGTGCCCCAAAATGTCCCGAACATTCGGATCAGTAGCCCGCTTTTATTAATTTCAGGAATTTCACCGTTTTCAAGGCTCTCCCCTTTTTTCTTTTCCAAAAAATATTTAGTCGCAAGCCAAGCCAGATAACCTGCGCCAAGAACTTTAACCCACCAGAATTCAATAAGGTATACACCGATTCCGATTGCGATGAACCGGAATGCATAGGCGCCGAGCAATCCATAGAACAACGCTCTTCTCCTCTGTTTTTCTGGCAAATGCTTTACCATAACAGCCAAGACTAAAGCGTTATCAGCAGATAAAAGTCCTTCAAGGATGACGAGAGTCCCGATCAGCCCCCAGCTGACTGGGTCCGTTAATACTTCGATCCACATATCCCAATTGAAAAATTGGGCATATGTATCAACAAATCCTTGTATGATGTCCGTCATTCTAGATGTTCCTCCCATTTTTCAGCTGTAGGTCCATGTAGTATAGAAAAACCCAGCATCCGCCGGGCCTTTACTAAAAACATATTTCGTTTTACTTAATTTAAGTCCTATTGCAGCAAAAAAATGAGAAGCATTTAGTCACAGTGCTTGCTGGCAGATTTGATTCAACTTTTCCATTTTGGAGGAGTGTTTTTGGCCCAAAAAATCCTACCCAGCTCATAATGAGTCTGGAACTCGTCATGATAGGTATGGTAATGGAAGTTAAACCAGTGGCCATCCTTCGGCGGCTGGTCTCTTCTGACATGGAAGCGGATAATGTCCTTGCCATTATCTCCAATTATATGGAATATCTTTTCTGATTCGCCACCGCCTGGCATTTCGGTGATCTGCAATGTATTGAGTTTTTCGCCGGGAAATTGCACAGCTACCATTTCAATAGCCTTTTCAATGTTTGGCAGGATGGTCTGCCTGAATTCGTCCTCAATCACAGGGCCAATTTTGGCACCGAATTTCTCGAAGGACTGATGTTCCGCTTCCCTCATTGCCCTGTCAATGAACCGGTTCCGTTCTGCATCTTCATCAAAAGTGTCATCAAGGGAATCAAGGTATGCCGTTTCAGCGGCAGTCGATCTATCGGATCTTTCAGCTGTGGTTGTCAGGAACCCATTCACCTGTGCAGGAGATACCATCCCAAAGGTGACAATCGATATCAAGACAACTAACGATTTACGGAGCCATGCAGGCATTTGGATCACATCCTTATGTAAATAGGGAAAATTATTAATTGTTAAAATAGGAATCTATCGTCATTGTGAAAATATGGTTTAATGCAGCCTGTCCTGGTGAAAATAATATCAGGACTTTTGCTTATTATCATTATAACTTGTTTATACGTATATGTGGGCAATGGGTTTCAGATTTTTCAAAAATGGTTATAAGGAAATATTAGAGGTTTGATTACCGAGTTAAAAAGGGAGGTCTAAAAATATGGAGTGGATCACTATAGCTGTAAGTCTATTTATGCTAGCTTATTTTGTATATTTAGCCATTGCTGATTGAGCAGTGGAGTTTATGTGGACGGACAGTAAAGATCTATTTATTGTCCGTCACTCACTCTAAATATGCCCTTCACAACCACCATCTTTTTCTATGACCCCAAAGTGGAATTTCGCCGATTTCCTGACGATTACATTGAAACTATACTCTTCAAATCTTCTGCTCCTGAAATGATCTTTTAAAATAATCCTCTTCCTGGCAACACGTGCTGCGTGGTCCATCAGTTCATCCGAAAGTCCCTCATAAACAGCAAAATTCGTTAAGCTCCTGATTCCATCCGACTCAAGGATCGACTCGTCAAACATTGGATCAAAATAAACACAATCGATGCTGTTATCGCCCATTCCCTTTAAGATATCCAGTGAATACCCTTCTATTACATGTATCCTTCTCATCGCCCTGTTGATCAGTTCATTGCCAGCATCCCATGTACGCAAGCCTCTTTTGACTAAATAGGAAAGCTCCTGCCTTGCTTCTATTCCAGTAACAAAACCTTGTTCACCGACCGCAAAACTGGCTACGATACTATCCGAACCAAGACCAAGCGAACAATCAAGGAAACTCATCCCCTCATGCAATTGTGCCGCGTCTATAAGAGGATCTCTTTCCCTGTTCATAAGTCTTTTTATTCGAAACATCGCTGAGTTGGGATGGAAAAAGAACGGCTCGGTCTCTCCAAGCGGAAAAAGCTCTAACCTCTCCTTTCCAACTACCAGACAGTCGTCCTTTAACTGTTCCTGTATCTTGGAAACTGATCTTTTTTTTCTTGGAATAAATTCTGTTTCAAGTTCGACCGCAATCGCTTTTGCCTGGGCAGTCATATGTTCATCTGTCCTGCCCGCTGTAGTCACAAACACAACATACACCTCCTGCCTAAAAAAAGAAAAAGGACGTCATTTGACATCCTTTCCCGATTGGCAAATCTGATTTTACATGGATTTAAGCCCATCGTAAAAGATTACGATTGAATCTAATATCCTAAGTGCAAACTGCGGGTTATCCCGCCATTAAGTTTAGCAATTAGCTTCAAAAGCAGAAGTTAGATTCTCCATGATGGTTTCCATTGGCTGGCCTTCGATATCGTGACGAGGGATAAAGTGGACTACTTCTTTACCTTTCAACAATGCCATTGATGGTGAAGAAGGCTCAAGGTCTGTAAAATATTCACGCATTTTTGCTGTTGCATCCTTATCCTGCCCTGCAAAAACCGTTCCAAGATGATCTGGTTTCTTTTCACTTCTTAAAATTGCCTGTGTTGCTGATGGACGGGCAAGACCTGCCGCACAGCCACATACAGAATTAACAACGACCAAAGTGGTACCTTCCGCATTTTCCATGAAATCTTCTACTTCATCTGCAGTAAGCAATTCTTTGAAACCTGCGCGAGTCAGTTCTTCACGCATCGGCTTAACCATTTGCTTCATATATTCTTCATATGCCATTGACATAAATAATCCCTCCCAAACATTGGTTTGCAGTGTTAGCATACTATATAATTTGGGCCCAACGCAATAAAAGAACGTCTCGATTTAGGAATGAACAGGTTCCTGTACTTTTTCTCCTTCAAACAGGTCCGTTACAGCTCCTCTGGAAGAACAGGAAACAAGTCGTGCATATTTAGCCAAAGTCCCTCTGGATGGCAGTGCCGGCGGAGTCCAATTCAGCTTTCGGGCAGCGAGCTCTTCCTCACTCAGTGCCACAGATAACACCTTTTGTTCACTATCAATCGTGATCATATCCCCATTTTGTATCAATGCAATCGGTCCGCCAACCTGGGCTTCAGGAGCTATATGGCCAATGACAAGACCGTGGCTGCCCCCGGAAAACCTTCCGTCCGTAAGCAGTGCCACACTTTCTCCCAGGCCTTTCCCGACAAGGATGGCTGATAATGACAGCATCTCCGGCATGCCCGGTCCGCCTTTTGGCCCCTCATATCGAATGACTAATACATCCCCGGCAACGATTTCATCGGACATTACTGCCTTTGATGCTGATTCTTCATCGTCAAAAACTTTTGCTGGACCAGTCATACTCTTCACTTTCAGGCCAGAAACCTTTGCTACTGCTCCGGATGGGGCAAGATTCCCTTTAATGACCACAAGCGGCCCATTTTCCCTGAAAGGCTGATCAACCGGCCGGATTACTTTTTGGCCTGGATTCAAGTCCGGAAAGTCCTGAAGGTTCTCTGCGATTGTTTTGCCAGTGACCGTGAGACAATCTCCATGAAACATTCCTTCTTTCAAAAGCATCTTCATGACAGCAGGGACTCCTCCTGCTTCAAAAAGGTCCTGCATGACGTATTGCCCGCTCGGTTTCAGGTCCGCAAGGTGAGGGACTTTTTCCTGAATTCTATTAAAATCTTCAAGGGTAAGGTCAACTTCAGCCGCATTGGCGATTGCCATCAAATGGAGTACCGCATTTGTGGACCCGCCAAGTGCCATTACCACGGTAATCGCATTCTCAAAGGCTTCTTTCGTTAAAATTTGCCTTGGACGGATATCCTTTTCAAGCATCTGATAAACTACTTCACCGGCCTTATAGCAATCATCCCGCTTCTCATCCGTTTCTGCCGGATGGGATGAACTTCCCGGCAGGCTCATCCCTAGAGCCTCAATCGCGCTGGCCATTGTATTGGCTGTGTACATACCACCGCACGAACCTGAACCCGGACAAGCATGACACTCAATTTTATGCAGCTGTCCATCCCCGATTGCACCTTTATTGTATTGGCCAACTCCTTCGAACGCAGACACTATATCAATGTCCTTGCCATCAACCTTCCCAGGCTTGATTGTCCCTCCATAAACAAAAACAGAAGGAAGATCCATCCTGGCGATCGCCATCATGCAGCCTGGCATATTTTTATCACAGCCGCCAATTGCGACAAAGCCATCAAGGCTTTCCCCCTGGACTACAGTTTCGATAGAATCAGCTATCAAATCACGGCTTGGAAGTGAATAGCGCATCCCTTCTGTTCCCATCGAGATTCCATCGGATACCGTGATCGTATTGAAAATAAGGGGAGCAGCACCTGCCGCTCTCGCACCTTCTTTGGCTTTAACAGCCAGCTTATCGATATGTATATTGCACGGAGTTACCTCGCTCCAGGTACTTGCAATCCCGATCATCGGCTTTTTAAAATCCTCATCATTGAAGCCAACTGCACGCAGCATTGCTCTGTTTGGCGCCTTCCTGGCATCATCACTGAATACATGGCTTTTAATTCTTAAATCTTTTCCCATTGATTGTCCCTCCCGATTTTTTATTCATTACCTTACCTCTTTTCTCGTCCAATTGCAATAATAATCTAAATATTTTAATTATTGAATATTTGTAAGCGGATTCATTTGAATAAAAGAAAACACACAGGAAATATTGCAGTATTCCTGTGTGTCTATTATAAATTATTGTTTTCTTGATTCTGTCATCTGTTTCCATACTGACCCTTTTGCTTCTTCGCCATGTTCAATCCGGGCAATCGCCAATTTCACCTGCATGCTTACTTCAAATTCGGAATCATCTTCAGCTTGCTTTAGCGCAGGCAAGGCTCTCTCATCCCCAACTTCATACAGGAACATGGCTGCACGCCAACGGACAAGCTTGCTTTGATCTTTAAGAGCTTCCATCATTGTGTCCATCGCTTCCGGGAACCCAAGATCCGATAAGCAATCTCCTGCTGTCCTGCGAACCGTAACAGTTTTATCCTGCAGGGCATTATACAATAAAGGCAGTGCTTTTTTATCCTCAATCATTCCTACATACACTGTTGCCAGGCGGCGTATGGATGCTTTCTCATCCTGTAACGCTTTTTCGAGTACAGCCAGGACATCTATTGTCGGGTCGTCCATTTGTTCAAGGAACTGATATCTGATGCGCCAATCAGGATTGTCCAAATCTGCCTCCGTTAGCCTGATCCTCTTTTTTGCCGCTTTCAACTGGGCTTCCTGTCCTGGATTTTGCGCTAATCTGACCAAATCCTCCAGCCTTTCCGGAGGATAAGCTGCCAAAAGCTCTTCGACAACCTCATTTCCAACGTGCTCAAATTCGCCATAACGGACACCAAGTTCTTTCCACCTACGGACCATGACCACGTTATCCTCAGGAGTCTGTACCTCTCCTATTTTTTTCACAAATAATTCCGGAAGTCCGAATCGCTTCTCTTCTGTTCCATCCGTTAGCTTCACTTGCATTGGGATTCCTTTATACATTTGGACCAGCACTTTGATTTCTCCAAAATGTTCATTGATTTCAAGTGAACTATCCCCGGATTCTTCTGCCTCTTCGCCGAAAGCTTTCCTCACTTCAGGAAGAATGACCTTCCAGTCAAATTTGGCATTCCTTTCGACTGCCAGGAAGTCTGCCACATGGTAGACCCCTTTTACCCCTTCAATATCCAATATGTTCAACACGACTTCCGGTGCCCCAGCCGCCGAGTCTTTTTTATAATTATTGCTCTTGCCCATAGGAAGTTCTTCGTCTAGATTGATTTTCATCGTATTCGGGCTTGGTGTTGGTTCAATCGATAAAATTTTCACATTCCCACCCCTTTATATTATTCAGGAATGAAGCCATTTTAACATAACAAATGAACAATCGCATTTGGGAGACATTAAACTAGGCCTGGAATCCAGGCCTTATTCGTCAGCGAGCTCAGATAAGTAGCTCCATCTTTCAATTAAATACTCTAGCTGTTCATTCAACTCTTCTTCTTCTTTCATCAAGGCCTGGCCTTTTTCGAAATCGCTTCCGATATTGGCCATTTCTCCCTGTACTTCTTCGAGTCGGGCTTCAGTACCTGCAATCTTATCATCAATTTCTGCCCATTCCTTTTGCTCTTTGAAACTTAGTTTCTTTTTCTTCGTTTTTTCAGGCTGCTCCGCCTTTTCTTTCTTCGGCTGGGAAGAAACCGAATCAGGTTTCGGGCGTTTTTCCAGGTAATCGGTATAATTGCCGTAATAAAGGTCTGTCTGGCCATCACCTTCTAATACAAGCAGCAGGTCAACGACTTTATCAAGGAAATAGCGGTCATGGGACACGGTAATTACAACACCAGGGAACTCCTCCAGATAATCCTCCAATACAGTCAAAGTCTGTGTATCCAGATCATTAGTTGGCTCATCGAGCAGGAGGACATTCGGTTCCTCCATCAACAGCTTCAACAGATAGAGCCTGCGCTTCTCTCCTCCTGAAAGCTTTCTGATCGGAGTTCCATGTGCATATGGCGGAAACAGGAATCGTTCAAGCATTTGCGCAGCCGAAATCGTTTTTCCATCGGTTGTATGGACAATTTCTGCTGTTTCCTTCAGGTATTCAATTACCCGTTTATTCTCATCCATGTCTTCATTTTCCTGTGTATAATAAGCAATTTTAACTGTCTGGCCCGTGATGATTTCACCAGAGTCAAGTTCTATTCTTCCCGACAGGATATTCAGTAAAGTGGATTTCCCTGTTCCATTTCGGCCGATGATTCCCAGCCTGTCACCCGGCTTCACGAGAAGGTTGAAATCATCCAGGATGATTTTGTTCTCATATTTTTTGGTTGCATCCTTCAGTTCAAGCACCTGCTTGCCCAGACGGCTGCCACTTAAGGAGATGTCCAGTTTTTCAGTGGACTTAACATTCGACACTTCTTCATCCAGTTTATCAAAACGCTGGATCCTTGCCTTCTGCTTCGTTGTCCTGGCCTTTGCCCCTCTCCTGATCCATTCCAGTTCCTGTCTGAATAAATTCTTCTTCTTCTCTAGTGTCGCGGCTTCATTTTCTTCGCGGATTGCCTTTGCTTCAAGGAAACTCGCATAGTTTCCTTTATAGCTGTATAGGCTTCCCCCGTCCAGCTCAAAAATCCTGTTCGTCACTCTGTCAAGAAAATACCGGTCATGGGTAACGAGTAAAAGTGATCCGGAATATCGGGAAAGATAGTCTTCCAGCCACTTGACTGTTTCATAGTCAAGATGGTTGGTAGGCTCATCCAGGATCAGCAAATCAGGAGATTCAATCAGCACCTGTGCGAGTGCGACACGTTTTTTCTGACCGCCAGATAGCTCACCCATTGTTCGTGTGAAGTCTGAGATCCCAAGCTGCATCAGAATCGACTTTGCCGCCGTATTCGCATCCCAGCCATCAGAACTGTCCATTCTCCGCTGCAACTCGTAAAATCTTTCCTGAACTCCTTCATCATCTGGTTTTTGGCCTAACTCAGAGAGAACCAATTCATAATCCCGCATCAGCTTCAGGATAGGAGCCTCTCCGCTGAAAACCTGATCAAGGACGGTTTTCTCTGGTTCCATTTCAGGCTGCTGGGATAAAAACGAGACTTTATAGTCTTTTGCAAAAATCAACTCTCCAGAGTCCGGCTGGTCAATCCCCGCCACGATTCTCAGCAAAGAAGATTTTCCGGTGCCGTTCACTCCGATTAATCCGACCCGTTCACGCTCGCCTATCGTAAATGTTATTCCTTTGAACAGTTCTTTTTCTCCGTATGTCTTTGTCACGTTTTCAATCGTGATCATTTTCATGCCTTACCATTCCATTCACTGTAAAATTGTTCAAGGAAAGCTTCCATAAAACGGTGCCTTTCCTCAGCTAGTTGTTTTGCATGGGGTGTATTCATTTTATCTTTCAGCTTCAAAAGCTTTTCGTAGAAGTGATTGACCGAAGAACTGCTGCCATTCCGGTATTCCTCAAGAGTCATCTCTCCTCTGACACCAAGGCTGGGTTCATGGATTGGATGGCCTTTCTTGCCTCCAAAAGCAAAAGTCCTCGCAATCCCGATAGCACCAAGGGCATCTAAGCGGTCTGCATCCTGGACGATCTCTGCTTCTATACTGCCGAGTTCCAGCACCCTGCCGCCCTTAAAAGAAACCGTTTCAATACAGCTCTTAATCCTAGAAGCAGTGTCACCATCTAATTCTATGCTTTGTAAAAATGAATCAAGCTTCGCCCATCCAGCTGCTTCCGATTCATTCAATTTATCATCCGGTATATCATGAAGCAAGGCAGCCATTTCGATTATGAACCAGTCACCCTGCTTTTCCTTCTCCCAAATCAGCTGTGCATTTTTCCTCACCCGGTCAATATGATGCCAATCATGTCCGGAAGAATCACTGCCCAGTTCCTTTTTCACAAATTCCTCTGTGATTTTTATTAACTCTTTCATATTCAGCACCTACTTTCCTACCGAACTCATTTTACCATATAAATCGGATGGTGATGGGAGTATAAGTACAGAATTGGACAGTAGGGCTTTATCTACATCTTATAGACATTTTGATTTTTTCCGCGTATTGAAATGTCTATTAAAACCGGTTTCTTGGACTTTTTGACCTCTTCCCCGCGTTGAAATGTCTATTTAAACCCGGTTCTTGGACATTTTGACCTCTTCCCGGCGTTGAAATGTCTATTTAAACCCGGTTCTTGGACATTTTGACCTTTTCCCGGCGTTGAAATGTCTATTAAAACCGGTTTCTTGGACATTTTGATCTCTTCTCAACGTTGAAATGTCTATTAAAACTTGTTTCTTGGGCATTTTGACCTCTTCTCAGCGTTTAAATGTCTATAAAAATCGGTTTCTTGGACATTTTGATCTCTTCCCGGCGTTGAAATGTCTATTAATCTCAGCTTATTATTCCCAAAGACAAAAGAAAAAGTGCCAAATCGGCACTTAGACTTTTGCGTTATTCCAGCTGATTCCGATGGTATGTTCACCGGCATGGACGCCGATGACTGCTCCAATCGGGCAGCTGAGGAATTGAATACCCGGGAATATTCCTTCAAGCTGGCTTTGCCATGCATCAGCAGCTTCTTTGTGAAGTCCATAGAGGATGTATACCTCTTCTACTCCGTATTTTTCATGAGATACCTTTAGATACTCGAATATTTTGTCGCGGGCCTTCTTGTCGCTTCGCACCTTTTCCTTGGTATTCAATCCGCCATCTTCAATGCTGATGATTGGTTTTATGCTGAGCATACTTCCGAGGTAAAATTGCACCCCCGACATTCTTCCGCTGCGATGAAGCTGTTCCAGATTCCCAATCATCACATAGGTTTCATTTGAATCACGGATGATTTCAAGTTTTTCCTTTATCACCTCAACGGTGGCACCTTGCTCAGCAAGATAAATCCCCTTTTTCAAAAGTGATGTCAGCGGATAAGTGAGGATTTTCGAGTCAAAAGTGATGACCGGTATGTTCACAGCTTGTGCCGCCTGTACACTTGAAGCGACTGTTCCGCTCAATTTTGAGGAAATCAAAACCGCGAAAACAAGGTCATATTCTTTTTCAAGTTTTTCATACAACTCCATAAAGACACCCACAGGCGGTTGTGAAGTTTTAGGCGGCGTCTTCACCTCTTTTAACTTTTCATATAATTCTTCTGCCGTTAAGTCCTTGCCATCCAGGTATTCAACATCATCCAAAACAATTGTCATTGGCACCTGGTAGACATCGGGATTGTTTTTCAATTCCTCATCCAGATAAGCAGTACTATCCGTTACCCAAGCTATTTTCTTCAAACAATCTCCCCCCATTTAAAACCTGTTTTCTCCCCGGACAGCTATACATGTCCAAAGTTTATATTAAACATAGATAGTTTTCTGCAGATTAATGTTTAAAAACATTCTGATAATAGATTATTCTGAAAACAACATAGAAATTCCTGCCTATTAAAGCAGGAATTATTATTCAGCCAATAATTTTTTTAGTTTATTCAACGAGTCAATCATATAATCGATCATTTCTGTTAAATCATCAATCTGCTCCTCATAAACGAGGCGGTTAAATGAAACCCTGGCATTATTTTTGATCCATTCACTTTCTGCCAGCGGAGAAACCTGTAAGGATTGGACGATTTCCCTTTCCTTTCCCCAGATATCTTCCAGTTCTTCCTGTATGGATTGATAAACCTGAACTTCTTTTCTCAGCAGCAATGAGAATGAAATGTCGACTATGCATCCTGCAAGGGGATTAGCGCCTCCGCTCCCTAATAATTCAGCGGAAAGATTCTCTAAACCAGCCTCTAAAGTCAAGGTCGCCGCAATTTCTTTTTCATTGTATCCACTAACAGTGAAGCAAATTTCGTATTTTCTCGATAGCTTGGCTGAATTGATCCAGTCATTCCGATCAACTACTTTGATTTCCCCGCTCAAATCCCTGTCATATATTTCGCCGTCTATTACGACTTTTATGTTTTCAAAAGCTGTCGGATCAAACAAAACAGTTCACTTCCTTTAAATTTCAAATCCAATATTAAGGAACCAGCCTCCCATATGGAAGGCTGGCACTTAGATTTCGAGACGATTTAGACTAAAATAGGCCAACTGCATTCCCATCTTCATCAACGTCCATATTCAGCGCAGCCGGCATTTTAGGAAGTCCAGGCATCGTCATGACTTCACCTGTCAGGGCGACGATGAATCCCGCTCCTACCGATGGCTTCAATTCTCTGACTGTAATGGTAAACCCTGACGGACGGCCAAGTTTTAGAGGATCATCTGATAAAGAGTATTGTGTTTTAGCCATACAGACTGGCAGAACACCCCAGCCAAATCCTTCAAAATCCAGGAGCTGTTTCTTAGCCTTTGTTGAGAACTCGACTCCATCTGCACCATATACCTGAGTGGCAATCTTCTTGATTTTATCCTCTAGTGTATCGGATAGGTCATATAGATGGGCAAAGGAATTTTCACTTTTTTCAATCACATCGAGCAAAGTCTCAGCCAGCTCAATTCCACCAGCACCGCCCTTTTCCCATACTTCTGTCAGCGCAACTGGTATGCCTGCATTCTCACACATTTCTTTCAGTGTATTCGTTTCAAGCTCTGTATCGGTAATGAATCGATTGATTGCAACAACATACGGCAAGCCGAAGCTGGCAATCGTCTCAACATGCTTTTTCAAGTTCGTGAAGCCGTCCTTTAAGGCCTGGACATCCTCGTTCACCAACTCGGTCTTTTTCATGCCCCCGTGCATTTTCAGCGCTCGGATGGTAGCGACGATGACAACTGCTGATGGGTCGATTCCAGCTGTCCTTGCTTTGATGTTCAGGAACTTTTCAGCACCAAGGTCTGCCCCGAACCCTGCCTCCGTCACAACAAAATCAGCGAGCTTGGATGCCGCTTCCGTTGCGATGACACTGTTGCAGCCATGGGCAATGTTCGCGAAAGGTCCGCCATGGATTAATGCCGGTGTATGTTCAATCGTCTGGACAAGATTTGGTTTTACGGCTTCTTTCAGTAAAAGTGTAAGTGCGCCTGCTACACCCAGGTCACCTACAGTGACAGGCTGCTTTTCATAGTTATAGGCAACAACCATGTTCGATAGACGTCTCTTTAAATCCTTCAAATCGCTTGCAAGACATAAAACAGCCATGATTTCTGAAGCAACCGTGATATCGAACCCGTCTTCACGAGGCACACCCTGAAGAGGCCCGCCAAGTCCGATGACAACCTTCCTTAAGGCACGGTCATTCAAATCAAGAGCACGCTTCCAGACTATTCTCCGCTGGTCGATATTCAGCTTGTTCCCCTGCTGAAGATGATTATCGATCAAAGCAGCCAGCGCATTATTGGCGGTGGTGATGGCATGAAGGTCCCCTGTGAAGTGGAGGTTAATATCCTCCATCGGAAGCACCTGGGCAAATCCTCCGCCTGTTGCGCCGCCCTTGATTCCCATTGTAGGTCCGAGTGAAGGCTCACGCATGGCAATCATTGTTTTTTGTCCCAGTTTATTTAAAGCGTCAGCGAGTCCGACCGTCACTGTCGATTTCCCTTCCCCTGCAGGAGTTGGATTAATCGCTGTGACAAGTACAACCTTGCCGCTTTCCTTTGTCTTTAATTTTGTCAAAGCTTCTGATGACAGCTTTGCTTTATACTTGCCGAACATCTCGATATCATCGGCATCGAGGCCTATGCTCGCTGCAATATCAACAATTGGCTTCATTTCGCTTTCACGGGCAATTTCAATATCTGACTTAACCTGAACATTTGTTTCCATTCCTAATCCCCCCAGATATTATCTATGTGCTTACCATCTTATATTCTATCATCAGAAAATTACTATCAGGTAAAAAATATTTATTTGTCATAAAATTTCCTCTTTAGTCAATTGCTCCGTGAAAGAATTCAGACTATAATAAAAATTACTGACTTTAGTTTGCTAAAAGGGAGGTTACTTTATGCCAATCAAAATCCCGCTGCACTTGCCAGCGAAAGAAATATTGGAAAGAGAAAACATTTTCATCATGGATGACACTCGCGCTTCAAGGCAGGATATCCGCCCATTAAATATTTTGATCCTGAATCTTATGCCTGAGAAAGAAAAGACTGAGAGACAGTTGCTTCGACTGCTCGGAAACACTCCACTCCAGGTCAATATCACTTTTCTGAAAACAGCTACATACAATTCAAAAAACACATCCCAATATCACCTTGAGGAATTTTATCAAACCTTCAGCCAGGTAAAAGAAAAGAGATATGACGGAATGATCATTACCGGTGCGCCTATCGAACTAATGGAATTCGAAGATGTGGAATACTGGGATGAGATGAAGGAGATCCTCAACTGGACAAAGGAAAACGTGACCTCTGCTTTGCATATCTGCTGGGGAGCACAGGCTGCCTTGTATCATCACTATGGCATTGGTAAATACGTCCTTCCAAAAAAATGTTCCGGAGTCTTCAATCATGTAGTATTGGATGAAACGGAAAAATTGTTAAGAGGCTTTGATGATGAGTTTCCAGCGCCTCATTCACGCAACACAAATATCTCCCTAAAAGAACTGGAAGAGCATCCTGAGTTAAAAATCCTGTCGGTCTCGGAAGAAGCAGGTCCCTTGATCATTTCAAGCAAAGATGGGGCCAGAATCATGATTACTGGCCATCTTGAATATGAAGCTGCAACTCTAGCAGAGGAATATGCACGAGACAGGGACAGGGGAATTGATATCCAGGTTCCTGAGCATTACTTTCCAGATAACAATCCTGAAAAGAAACCGGCCAATCGCTGGAAGTCTCACGCACATTTGTTTTTTTCAAACTGGCTCAATTATTATGTGTACCAGGAGACTCCTTTTGAATGGAATTAAAAAAAGCACCGACAAATCTCGGTGCCTTTCTTTGTGCTCTAAACTGGCTTAGGAACCTGGAACATGAAAACCCACATAAAAGAAAGTGATTGCTGAAGCTCCAACGGAAGGGACCCCAGGGAAAGCTGTTCGGCCGCTTTTTTGTAGACACCATATTCCCCAACCTTTTTCCATCCAATCTCCCCTGCCAGTTTTTCCAACTCCCAGGGCATGATTGTATTGCAGAACACTTCTTCTCCGTACAGTCTCCGGAAACTGTTCCTTCTCGGGGCAGCTGTTGGTCCAAGGATGGCAATGCAAGCAAATCCATCAGGCTTTAATACCCTTGCAACTTCCTTCAAAGATTCAAACGGGCTTTCCGTCCACTCAATCGAGTTGATTGCCATCACTGCTTCAAAGGTATTATCCTCTATTCCGCAATCAGTTAAATTACCCTTCATAAAATCACAATCACTTGAATTTTGCCTGGCTTTATCAAGCATTTCCCCGGAAACATCCATTCCCGTGACCACAAATCCTGCTTCCGCCAGCTTCCTTGTGCCGACACCATCCCCACATCCTAAGTCACAAATCGCCGCACCTGGTAAGACAAATTTTTTGATGAAGGGAACGATATCCTTACGGCTTCCGTCCTCCCACATCCCCTTGCTTCTTGAATTCCATGATGTTGCCATGCTGTCCCACAGTTTTTCCGATTCCTTCTTCCAATCTGATGTATTCAAAAGCTCACCCGCCTATTTCTTCTAATAATAGTTAATTCGTCAAGAAAAGCAGAATTCCTGTTAAGTTTATTTTTCGAGGAAAAGTGCAAGACTAGGTGGATGAAAGGAGAGATTGGATTGGAACAAGAACAGTTAGTCGCAGTACATAAAAACAATGCTGGTGAAATCATCAGCTTCCAGACCTCAAGCGGGAGGATCATCTCTTATCGCAAAGCCTTGTTGGAAGCGTATGCCGGGAATATTTCCGGGGTGAACATAAATGAGGAAACCAATGGGATTTCCTCATTAATTTCAGCAGACGGTTCCGACTTTCAAACTTATCCAGATATATACTGAAGACAAAAAACACCTGACAGCAGTGCCAGGTGTTTATTTTATTGGTCATCGTTTTGTTTTTGGATCGCCCTTAATTCCTGGACCCTGGATTTGTCTTCTTCGAAAAACTGGACAAGGTCACCGATCCTGTCGATTGCATCCCAGCTTAAATGATGTTCAATGCCCTCGACATCATTATAGATGTTTTCTTCCTTTACACCGATTACCTGTAATAATTGCTCAAGTAATTCATGGCGGTAAACCAGCCTTTTGCCAGTTTTGTATCCTTTAGGAGTCAGCACAAGCCCGCGATATTTTTCATAAACCAGGAACTGGTCTTTATCAAGTTTTTGGACCATTTTTGTTACTGAGGAGGGATGGACCGATAATGCCTCTGCGATATCTACTACCCGGGCATAACCTTTTTGTTCTATTAAAATAAAAATTTGTTCAATATAATCTTCCATACTAGGTGTTGGCATCCCATGACCTCCAATGCTTATACAATAGCCATATTAAAGTTTACTATAGAAGGACAAGGGTGACAAGGCGCTACTCCCCTTGATTGACAGGCTGTGGAGCCAGATCGAATTTCAGTTTGTTTTCGGCCGTATCCCAGTAAAGCTTTGCGTTGAAATTTCGATCTTTGCTCTGGAAGCCTTCGATTACATCTGTGCTTCCTTCAGCCAGCAGCTTCTTTATATTTTTTTGGGTCACTGTCTTTCCAAGGATCTGTTTGGATAGGGTGAAATTACATTTTGTTTTTTGGTAGTTGGAGCAACCATAAAACGTCCCCTTGTCCACAACCATGCCATCGCATTTCTTACATTTCCCCAGATTCGTTCCGCGCCTTGCCTTCCCGCTTTTTTTTCCGGGCACAAAGGCGTTGGTGAGTTCCTCGGAAAATGTCCAGCTTGCTGAACCTTCGGTTGTTTCCGTAACCAGGTGCTTGATCATTTTTGAGGTTTGCTCGATAAACTGTTTGGGCGATGCCTCCCCTTCGCCTATCTGGTGCAGCCGCTGTTCCCATTTAGCTGTCATTTCCGGTGAAGCAAGGACTTGTCCGCCAACTGCGGCGACGAGTATTTTTGCTTTGGCTGTGGCATATACAAGATTTTTACGGACCTCGATATAGGCCCGGTCCTTAAGCATGGTAATGATTCCTGCTCTCGTAGCTTCAGTTCCAAGCCCTTCTGCCTTCATCAGGACTTTTTCCAGTTGCTTGTCTTCAATATGCTTGCCGGCCGTTTTCATTAAAGTGATCAACTGTCCTTCAGTCAGTCTCTTTGGCGGCTGTGTTTTGCTTTCTTTCACTTCAGTTTTCACGACAATTCCCGTTTCACCCTGCTGAACAGCAGGCAGCTCTGGTTCTTTGTCTGCGTCTTTTTGCGGAAGCACCTTCTTCCAGCCTTCCTCAAGCTGGACTTTCCCCTTCGAGATAAATTCAGCCCTGCCATCCACGACGGTCTTAATGGTCGTATACTCCGCTATATAAGGTCCATAGTGGGCGGCGATCAGCGTCCGCACGAGCAAATCATATAGTTTAAGCTCATCTCCCGAAAGCCTGCCCAAGTTGGGAACTTGTTCGGTGGGGATGATCGCATAGTGGTCTGTCACCTTTTTTTCATTTACAAATCGTTTATTATTTTCAATGGATTCCACTGGCAACGGAAATAACGGTCCATAATCAGGAATCGCCTTGAGTTTATTCAGGATTGCCGGAAACCCTTCCGCTTCGCCTGGAGTCACATACCTTGAATCCGAACGGGGATAAGAGACGATTCCCCGTTGATAGAGCCCTTGTAAAATGTCGAGCGTCTTTTTCGGCGACATCTTGAAGCGCCGGTTTGCTTCAGCCTGAATCGCTGAAAGATTGTATAATAATGGCGGCAGGAATTCTTTTTTCTCTGAATTGACTTCTGCTGCTTCAGCAGCTTTGCCGTTGCAGAATTCAGCAATTTTTTCAGCCATTTCTTTTGTTTTGATCCTTGAGTCACCATCTTTTTCCCATTTGCCCGTGTATTTTTTGCCATTGATATTAAATTTCCCGATTACCTCCCAGAATGGTTCTGAGACGAAGTTTTCGATCTCCAGCTCACGTTTTACAATGAGAGCAAGTGTGGGCGTCTGGACTCTTCCAACGGAAAATACATCTGAATACCCCTTCATCTGCAATAAAAGAGTGTAAAGTCTGGATGCATTCATGCCGACAACCCAGTCAGCACAAGCTCGGGTATAAGCTTCAAAATACAAATTCTTTGTATCTGATTCACTTAACAATTTCTGAAAACCTTCTTTTATCGCTTTTGGGGTGAGGGAGGAAATCCACAGCCGTTTCATCGGTTTCGTGCAATTTGCAAGGCGAAGGATATTCCGGATGATCAGCTCCCCTTCCCGCCCAGCATCACCTGCATGGATGATTTCAGTTACCTGGGGGTCCGAAACCAATCTTTTTATAATATTGAATTGCTTTGCTTTTGATTTTACTACTTCATACTGGAATTGGTCTGGAATGATCGGCAATGTATTCAGGGACCACTTTTTCCAGGTTGGGTTGTACTGTTCTGGCGCGGATAATTCCGTTAGATGGCCAATTGCCCAGGATACATAAGCACCATCGGGAAAAATTTCATTTGGAAGGATCTCAATGTATCCATCTTTCTTCTTCATTTTAAAAACGGAGGCCAGCGTTCTGCCCTGGTCAGGCTTTTCCGCAACGATCAACTTCATAATTTCCTCCTGAAAAGCTTTTATAAGAGCGTAGTGTAAACCTAAATTCTATTTTATCTTTTTTTCGACAAGAGCGTAAAGGACTTTTATCTCAGCATCTAAAACACATAAACAGGCAGCTGATTGCTCAGCTGCCTTCTAAAAATTTTCAATATCGAACGGCTCGACTTTATTATTATCATTGATGTACCAGCGATCCCTATGAACAACTGCTGAAACAGTCAAAATCAATGAAGGAACTTTTTCAATCCTGACTACGATCGCACCGACTAGCTCCTGGAAAATCACGAATGACTCGCCGTGGCTGAAAGCAGCCCATTGCGGACCCATGATGGCGATGGAACGAATGATTTCTTCCTTTTCTTTTTGTTCAAGGGAAAGATGCGGAGAAAAAATGATAATCCAGTCCTCATCACCAATCGAAAAGCGATACATGCCCTCACCCTTTTATTCATCATATTTGACTATTAAAAGATATGATTGGCAGGTATATTTTATACCCCTACGATTGAATCATTTAAGACCCGTGAAATTCTCAAACCGCGGTTGAGACGCAAATCAATCAGAGTATCATCGGTCTTGATCAGAGCCCTCAATGGTTCAAATTTATCGACCATAAGGATTGTCCCTTCTTCACCATTGCTTAAAAGAACGCGTTTCCCGACAAGGCTGTCCATGATCCTGTATAAAAAAACCAGCATGATTTTCGGGTCGAATTTGCCGAAAACATCATTTTGCATCTGGGAAATGACTATATGGAATGGTTCTGCCTGATGGTAAACCCTCGAAGACGACATGGCATGATAGACATCAGCAATCGCCACAATTTTGGCAAACTCGTCGATTTTATCGCTGGGCAGACTGAACGGATAGCCGCCACCATCCTCCCGTTCGTGATGCTGGAGTGCGATGAGGGCAACCCTGTCATTCAACTCGGGTATATCCTTCAGCAATCTGTATCCATACACAGTATGCCGTTTCATTTCGGCGTACTCTTCAAGTGTCAGCCTTCCTGGCTTATTGAGAATGTCAGCCGGTATCCTGGCCTTTCCGATATCATGAAGGGTAGCTCCCAGAGAAAGATCATTCAAATCGGACTGATTCAGATTCAGCCATTTTCCAAGCAATGTTGAAATGATACCGACACAAACTGTATGCCTGTAAGTATACTCATCTTTTGACTTAAGTTCATAAAAAAGATGGTAGATATGAGGTATTTCTGCTGCCTGTCTGATCGCTGGCATGATTTCATTCTTGATTTCGGAAACAGGTACAACGCCTGTTTTCGCAACTACATCGAATATCTCTTCCATTTGTATGGAAGCTGCGTCAAGTTTCCTTGAAATATCATTGATTTTAGTATTTACCGCATTCTGTGATGTAGGGTCCTGAACGGGCTTTCCGTTCCTGATTGAATCCAATAATGTCTCAATTTGATAATCAGATAAGGACGTGAACGCTGATGGAGTGGTCTTCATCATAGTACCCTCCTCTAAGCTAATAATAGACTTGTTTTTTAGTTGATTGCTGTTCTTAAAACTTTTGCAGTTCAAAAGGAATACTTTAATAAGAAAATAATAACAAATTTTTCCGGAAATAGGAACCTGGAGGCTTATTTTTAATTAACTAAATTTTAAGATTATTTTCAGTATAATAGCGCTTACAATCTTGACTAGGACTATCCCAATATTGTATATTTAAGACATCATTTAATAGAATATATTTGCCATGTCAGAGAATGCAGGTGTATCCAATTAGATGATAATATTCAACTTGACGCAGACATTGTGTCGCGAAAGACATGGGAGGAAAGTTTAACATGCAAAACGGTAAAGTTAAATGGTTTAACAATGAAAAAGGTTTCGGCTTTATTGAAGTAGAAGGTGGAGACGATGTATTCGTACACTTCTCAGCGATCCAGGGTGATGGCTACAAGTCATTAGAAGAAGGCCAGGAAGTATCTTTCGAAATCGTCGATGGAAACCGCGGACCACAAGCAGCTAACGTAGTGAAACTATAATTCCAAAAGTTAAAGGCTGGCGCCAGACGCCAGCCTTTTTGATTGTATTTGATTATAGACATTTCGCATTCTCCATGCCCCTGAAATGTCCTTTAATTCCTCTTTCTTAGACATTTCGCCTTCTTCATGACCTCAAAATGTCCATTAAAATCACTTTCTTAGACATTTTGCATTCTTCATGACCTCAAAATGTCCATTAAAACCACTTTCTTAGACATTTCGCCTTCTTCATGACCTCAAAATGTCCATTAAAACCACTTTCTTAGACATTTCGCCTTCTTCATGACCTCAAAATGTCCATTAAAACCACTTTCTTAGACATTTTGCATTCTTCATGACCTCAAAATGTCCATTAAACCCTCTTTCTTAGACATTTCGCCTTCTTCATGACCTCAAAATGTCCATTAAACCCACTTTCTTAGACATTTCGCCTTCTTCATGACCTCAAAATGTCCATTAAAACCATTTTCTTAGACATTTCGCCTTCTTCATGACCTTAAAATGTCCACTAAAACCACAATGATTATAATTTCTGTCCGCACTTTTTTATTTTCTCGCCGACGGTGCATTCTGTTATGCAAAACCGGTGTGCGGATCGTTTTCCGTGTTCTTGCCGGTTATGCTTTTTCAGGAAGCATCCATTGCAATATGTATTGAGCAATGTTTCTACCTCAGCAAGGATTTCATTTCGAGTCAATCGTTTCCCTCCTGGCTATATTATTTGCATTTTGCTGTTGATCATCTTCCCCTGCAAAGCTTGGGTTGCCAGCTTGTCAGCCTCTTTGTTCTCTTTCCTTCCTACCGGATTGTATTTTGGGTGCAATCCGAGGTCCTTTATCTTCTTTTCGATCCGGTCCAGCCAGCGGTTGAGAGTTTCTTCATAGCAAGGCCACTCACCCTCCAGCTGCTTCAAAACCACCTGGGAATCACCTTTTATTTCACAAGACATGTTCCTGACGCCCATTTCCTCAAGGATAGAAAGCGCAAAATAAAGAGCTGCATACTCTGCTTCATTGTTCGTTTCCAGCTCATCGAATACTTCATTGGCGCGCAGCCTGTATTTCTTTTTGCCCTGCTTGTAATAAATGATTGTGCCAAGTCCGGCCTTATAATGGGCATTATCGAATCCTCCATCGAAATAAACAGTCAGGTCATGAGGCTCTTCTTCCACCTCTGCAAGAAGTTTGCGCATTTCCTTGATTGACCAGGAGGTACCAATTTCATCAATGAAGGAGATTTCCAACGCTTTGCCCGATTTTTCGAGTTCTTCACCAGCCTGAAGTGCATGTTCTCCATCCAGATAATCAGAGCTGAACAGGATAGGAGCCAGACCTTTTGTTTTATATTCCCATTCCAATTTATATTTCAAGACTTCTCCCCACTTTCCGATCAGTTGTGTCTCCACCATTTTTAGTTATCTTACCCATTTTCCATGACCGTTACAATGAAAAAGAGTTGTTGCTGCAGAAAATGCATTTGTATATTTTTATAAATAATCGCTCCTATTATGATACACTATCTATTATCTGTACAAACCAACCGGGAGTGATCGTTTTTGTTCGAGGTATATATCGATGGAGCAAGTGCTGGCAACCCGGGACCAAGCGGTGCTGGCATTTTTATTAAGGGGGAAGGGGAGGTTTTTAGATATTCCATCCCTCTTGGCGTCATGTCAAACCATGAAGCTGAATATCATGCATTTATAAAAGCATTGGAAATCTGTATTGAAAAAGATTTTAAAGTTGTTTCCTTCAGGACTGATTCACAGCTGGTCAATGCTGCGGTCGAGAAGGAGTTCGTCAAAAACAAACTTTACGCCCCACTTCTTGAAAAAGCGTTGATGCTTGCAGGGCAATTCGATCTGTTCTTCATGAAATGGATTCCATCGAGCGAAAATAAAACAGCTGATGAATTAGCCAGGAAAGCGATAAGAGACAACAATACGAAAGGAAACGATATCTAAATGAAAGCATCAACTTTTGCAGACTTAAGCTTATTATTTGTTGCTCTTATCTGGGGTGCAACTTTTGTCGTCGTACAAAATGCCATCTCCTTCCTTGAGCCATTAGCGTTTAATGCCGTCCGATTTAGCATTGCCGCAATCCTGCTGGGACTATGGCTAGTGATCTTTGAAAGGCATCAACTTCAGAAAGTTGATAAGAGATTGCTTTTATCAGGGATCATGCTGGGTTTTTGGCTGTTCATAGGCTATGCCTTCCAGACGCTTGGCCTTTTGTACACTACCTCTTCAAAGGCTGGTTTTATCACTGGCTTGAGCGTCATACTGGTTCCCTTGCTGATGATTGGGATTTTGAAACAGCGCCCTGGAATGAACTCAATAGCAGGCGTTTCAGCGGCCACCACCGGCCTCTATTTATTAACGATGTCAGATGTGTCGGGCCTTAACATCGGGGATGCTTTTGTGCTGATTTGTGCTGCAGGTTTCGCCCTCCATATCGTTTTTACCGGCAAGTTTTCAAGCAGTTATCCTACACTGCTTTTGACAGCTGTGCAGATTTCGACTGTTGCCGCTCTTTCAGCAGTATCTTCTGTCCTTTTCGAGGACTGGCAAAGGGTTTTTCAGCCAGAGGTCATTTTTTCTGCGGATGTGATGGTAGCCTTATTGGTTACATCGATTCTTGCAACCGCCCTTGCGTTCTTCATCCAGACGAATTTCCAGAAGCATACGACTGCTACACGAGTTGCCCTGATCTTTGCAATGGAACCTGTTTTTGCAGCGATTACCGCTTATTTTTGGGCAGATGAGCGCCTGACCTATAGCGCATTGGCGGGTTGTGCGCTGATTTTTGCCGGAATGATCTTCGCTGAATTGCCATCAGGAAAATTCGAAAGCTTCGTTCGTAAAATATTCCCGAAAAAAGAGGCTGATTTCAAAGCATGACGCTTTGGAACCAGCCTTTTTTAGGAACTAGCTTAGAATAATTTCCACTTAGAGAATCGCCAGGGTTCAGCGCATAGCCAGTTTTCTCCTCTTGCTAAATTTTCTCTAAAGTATATTGCGATAAGCGTTAGCGCTGAGCAGCTTATCGGGGCTGGCCAAGGCGCTTCCGCTTTTCGTCATACGGCCAAAAGCTCGATTTTTTTGACAAATTGCAATGCTGCTTTGCGGGAATCAATTTTATTAGAAGCGAACGTTTCAAGCAATGAAATATAAAAGCTCCCGTCAAAACCTTTTTGAGCCATCAGGGTGATTTCAATGGCTGCATTCGCGAGTTCATCGGTGGAATTCGTATATTGCTGTCCGAAATAAATGAAGCCGATTGCATCTTCGCGAAAAAGGAACCCCTTGCTCTTCAAATGAAGCAGATAATCTTCAACTGTCCGCACTGACTGAATCAATCCTCTCTCTTCAAGCCGTTTCTAGTAAAATTTTACCGCATTAATCGAGCTTTTTCTACCGTTTTTTCGTTAAATAATAACCAGCAAATCCCATAAGCATACCTAAAAGGGCGCCTCCAAGCACTTCTTTCGGCTGATGCCCGAGCATTTCTTTCAAAGGATCCGGGGACTTTTCCTCAAACTCCACTGGGTCGTCCTGATGTATTTTATCAATCAATTCATCAAGGTCATTCACTTTTAAAGTAAGTTCTCCTGTCTGCCTTCTGATCCCCTGGGCATCATACATAACTATCATGCCATAAACTAGGGAAAGCGCGAAGTCAATCGAACGCACTCCCCTTGTAAGGGCAACATAGGTGGTTAAGGATGAGACACCAGCTGAGTGTGAGCTGGGCATGCCTCCTGTAGCCAAAAACAAATCTGGTTTCCATTCCTGCGTTTTTGCATAATGAATCGGTATTTTTAAAGCCTGAGCCAGGCCGATACTTGATATCGCGATCACTGCACCTTTATTCATATCTGTCACCTCCATGTTATTTTGAAGAAAAATGATTGCTTTTATTCTTGACCGTTCATAATAAGGATTAAGCTGTTCAAGCAGACAACCTATTAAGGTTAATTCACTTTTCTATGAAGTTTTAAACAAAATTTTTTGGAGGGATCAACTGCGATGAGTAAAAAGGGAAACAGAGGAACAAAGGCACCAGGAGTTAATCCACAGGGCTACGGGCAGGATGCTGAATTTGCTGAAGAACCGAAATCAAAGCTTGAGAATGCCGCCAAGAAGAAGAATACAAAATAATTGGCAATATAAAAACGGCTGGA
Organism: Mesobacillus sp. AQ2; assembly: GCF_030122805.1. Lineage (NCBI taxonomy): Bacteria > Bacillati > Bacillota > Bacilli > Caryophanales > Bacillaceae > Mesobacillus > Mesobacillus sp. AQ2. The sequence goes on from NZ_CP126080.1 coordinate 3,035,171, forward strand.
GCAGAATCCAGCCGTTTTATTAAGCGTACATTGTATCGTTTTCAAAAAGGCGGTGCAAGCCTCGCAGTTCTACTTCATTAAACTTGGAAAGAAGCTTATCCCTGTCAATTCTAAATAGGGCATCGTCCATCCTGCATTCAACCGGTACATCGCACTTGATTTCAGCAAGCTGCCTGCTTAGATGAAGCATCTCGAGGTCCGCCTCGATTTTGGCACGCTGTGATTTCGTCAATTGATGCAGGTTAGCGATGACACCTTCCACATTCCCGTGTTCCTGAAGTAATTTAATGGCGGTCTTCTCACCAATACCGCGGACACCGGGATAGTTATCGCTTGGGTCCCCCATAAATGCCTTCAAATCGATCATCTGTTCAGGCCAAATTCCCTTTTCTGCAAACAAAGTATCTCGATTGTGAACCAGATAATTCCCATAACCTTTTTGCAGCAGAATGACTGAAACCCGGTCATCAATCAACTGAAGGATATCCTTATCCCCGGTCAAAATCGTGATCGAATCCACTTCCCTGGCAGTCTTTGCAATCGTGCCGATACAGTCATCTGCTTCAAAGCCTGGAAGGCCGATATTCGGAACATCAAGTGCTTCCACTACTTCTTTGACAAGATCGAATTGGGGCAGTAGCTCTAAGGGTGCATCAGGTCTGTTTGCTTTATAATTATCAAACATTTCAGTGCGGAATGTTTTGCTGCCCATATCCCAGCAAACCGCTGTATGGGTAGGCTTGAATTTAGCAACAGCAGTCGCGAAATGCTTGACGAAACCATGGACTGCGTTGGTCGGCACCCCTTTGGAATTGATCATGAACTGTCCGGAAACAGCTGTTGCGAAGAATGCCCTGAACAACAAAGCCATTCCGTCAACTAGCATTAGTGACGATTTATTAGTATCCAAAGCTAGGCCTCCTTAAAATATTGTTTTGATAAGTCTTTATGTTAAACGCTTGGCGATATTTAATATACAACTTTTTTATTATAACATATCTCATGGTCATACTTCGCACGGAAAATTACGCCTATTGTTCTATGTAAAGACGAGGGCCTCTATCAACCTCCGATCACGAAAACACCAGGAAATTGCATTTTTAAAAAACTCCACGGCCCCGCAACCGCCATTTTTTTGCGGAAGCAGACCGTGGAGGCCTTCGACATCACTTACTCTTCGTGTTTCACTCTTCCCCGGAGACAGGATTTTCTTTATATGAAACCCAGTCACTATAACTGCCAGCATACAGTTTGACATTTTTGAATCCTGCTTCTTTCAGGGCAATATAATTAGGAGTTGCTGTCACTCCTGATCCGCAATATACGATGACAGGCTGGTTCCGGTCAAGGTCGGCAAAACGCTTTTCTTGCTGTTCCCTGGACTTAAAAGACCCATTTTCCAAGCCTTCCATCCACGGTTTATTGATGGCAGTTGGAATATGGCCCGCAATTCTGTCAATCGGCTCTTCAATCCCTTTATAGCGTCTGCTTTCCCGTGAATCGATCAGGACCGCGTTTCCTGAGCCATTGAGTGCTATATCCTTTACTTCTTCATAAGAGGCCAGCATATCTTTCTTCTCTGTTAAGGTATATGCTGTTTTATCATACTGGGGTTTGGTTCGATCAATTGGATAGCCTTTATTTTCCCACCCAGCGAAGCCTCCGTTCAGGATATACACCTTTTCATGGCCAACGTATTTCAGAATCCACCATAACCTGGATGCAAAAGCACCTTCCTTGCCATCATAGGCAATGATTGTTGTTTCATTGTTAATTCCTTCAGCCTGAAGTTTATCTTTAAGCAGGTTCAAATCAGGAAGCGGATGCCTGCCGCCGTGCTCACGGACAGCGCCAGACAAGTCCTTTTCAAGATCGAAATAGACTGCTCCAGGAATATGACTTTGTTCATACTGTTGTCTGCCCTCTTCAGGATCTCCAAGCTTGAACCGGCAATCCACAACTCTTAGATCCTTCTCGTCAAGATGCTCCTTAAGCCAATCAGCGTCTACATAATTTTGCAAGGATACCACTCCTCAGCTTTTAGTTTTAGCCATCAATTTCTTTACATGTTCTTTTGGATCCCAGCAGTCAAATTGATAGTGGCTCTTAGTCTCATACCCTAGCCTGCTGCAATAATACTTCATTTTCCCATCCTGTTTTACAGCCTGGAAATTAACACATGTTGCACATGCATGGAATCTTTTGCCGCTCATGCTTACAATAAACCCTTATAGTTGTTTTCAATTTTCATTAGTGCTTGTTTAACCACTTCTATTGAGAAATTCTCTTCAAGCGCAGAGGTGACCCCTTCAAAATACTCATGGATTTGTTCTGAAAAGTCATTTTGTACTTTTTCGAACTCCCGCTTCATTTCTAGCATATAATGTTCTTTCAATCTTGAATTCTCTTCCTCTAGATATTCCCCGGAAGGTCCGTGTAAAAGCTGTTCAAGTTCCTCTGCCATATATCTTTTTTCATTTTTCTCAAAGAACGACTTCGGATTTTTGAACATTCCTAGCGCTTTCTTGAAAATGGCACGGTCGATGCTCTGGTAAGCTGTCTCAAATTCAATTCCTGATAGTGGTCCATTTTCCGTGAATGAAATGGATACCGAAGAATTAATTTTTGACAGTTCAGTTATAAGCGCTTGCTGGAATTCCTTGAGCAGCTGGGCAATATGGTTTTCAACCCTTAATGAAGTTGCTCGCATTTCCTGTGCCAGGTCATATCCAATACTTTCAATCAAATCATCCAACGCCGACTCCAGAGCTTTCTTCAAGTTTCGTCCATCATCCTTCAAAAGCGCAGGATTGAACGCCTCCCTGAAGAAGTCACCAAAGCGAATGAAGACACGCTGGCGAATATAATAAGTCAATTCGTCCCCCTCCTGCTTCAAACGCTCTTCAAGGATTGCGGGATTCTTCTGGGCCAGAACAGCCAGCAACCGTTCTTTTTCAGATAGCAGGTTTTGACGTTTCTCAGCTTTTGCTGCCTTATCTTCTTCTGCCGAACGGATCAATTCTTCAATCATGCTCACAGCCTGATGCCATTTAGCCTCAGCAGACTCGACAGCCATGTTCATCAGGTCATTGGCAATGAATCTATAAAACGCTTTTTCAAATGAGTTAAAGAGCTGGTCACCGCCACTGTCCGGCTGCAGTTTTGCATTCAGCCCTTTTAAGCTGGATACAGGGAATAGATGCGGGTTCCTTATTCCGTACTGGACAAGCTGCCCTTCAACATATTCCAGAACAGCCTCCTGTTCTTCCACTGAGTTCGCCAAATCGACTGCATTGACGATGAAGAACATTTTATCAAGTTCAAAGCTGTCCTTTACCCTGCCAAGCTGAATCAGGAATTCCCGATCCGCTTTTGAAAAGGCGTGATTATAATAGGTGACGAAAAGAATGGCATCAGAATTCTTGATATAATCAAAGGCAACTCCGGTATGGCGTGCGTTGATTGAATCAGCGCCTGGAGTATCGACAAGAGTGATTCCTTCCCTTGTCAGCTCGCAATCATAATAGACTTCGATCCATTCAACAAAACATGATTTCTCCTCTTGTGCTACATACTCCCGGAAGGAATCCAGGTCAACGGATAACTGTTCACCGAATTTTCCCCTGAAGTGATTAAATCCTTTCGCAAAGGCCTGGAGAAATGAGTAATGTGTCTTTTCTATTGCACTATAACCGCTGTCTTCCCATTTAATGCTTTTGATTTGATCGATCGCTCGCTCAAAATCAGTGATATTCTCGCCGAATAATCCAAGTGAACGTTCAAGTTCTTTCGTGAGTTCTTTATCCGTTTTGATTTTAACAATAACTGAACCATGGGGATGTTCTGGCGTCACCGGTTTGATTTTATTGATTGCGGCCGTTGTCGGGTTAGGTGATACCGGTAAAAGTCTTTCCCCTACCAGCGCATTGGCAAATGAGGATTTCCCAGCACTGAATGCACCAAAAAGGGCAACAGTGAATTCCCTGTCTTTGATCCGCACTGCTTTATCCTTCAATTCGCGGGCAATCTTTTTCAGTCCCGGAATCCCTTCAATCTGTTCAGATGTGAAGTTTAATTTCCCCGCCAAATTTTTTTGCACTTCATGGAACTGTTCTATATCATTACCTTCCTGGTCAATGGAAGATATCTCATCCTTTACAGGTTCACCTTTTTCTTCGGCAGGTTCCGGTGTGCCAGGATCCAGGTTTCTGATCACTTCCGGCTCATCCTGTTCAGCATCGAAAAGGCTAAAGTCCTCATCTTTTAACTGAATTGGCTCTCCATAAAGAATCTCAGAAACATGCCTTCTGTCCTCGTCTATTTTTTCCCTGATTGCGGACAAACCTGACCAGGCGTCCAACAGCTTTTCATATTTCTGTTCCTTCTCGACAAGTTCATTCACTTGCTCATCATCATTGACTTTTGCATATTGAAGGAACATTTTTTTAATTGGTTCGAGCTCTTTTCGCACGAGGTTTTTCAGGGCCTCAGCGACATCATTCGTATAATTCAGGACATAATCACCTGACAGCCTGGCGCCAGACTTGACGGCTCCAGACAGCAATTCTTCACCAAAATCCACCTTGAAACCATTGGCAGCTGCCTGAAGATCAGGTTGTGATAATTGGTGTTTTTTAAATAGCTTTGTCAAAAAGTCTTTGATGTGCCAATTTAGCTGTGATTGGACCTTTTCCTCGAGATCCTGATAGAAACTGGCCAATCTGGCTGCTCTTTCCTGTTCGGTTTTTTGTTTTGAAAAAAACAAGCCTACTTTAAAATCCGGCTGCCTTGCCTGCAGGTATGATTCTGCCAGCTCCCTTGTCTGGAACGGCATAAGATATGCATTCTTCAGGATGTCATTCTGGCCTGACCTGAACTCTTGTTCTGGGTCTTGCTCTATTTTGATTTTGGCAATATGGCTTCTTATTTGATCCAGTTCGTTTGAAAGCTGCTGCCTTTCGCTTTCAGAGAGATCTCCGAGAATGGATTCATATTGTTCAACCTGAGCCGAAACATCCTGTTTTAGGCGGCCTAAATGATCCTCTGAGAGCTTCTCCAGGGACTTGAAGATTGAAACAGGCAAAATTTCCGCCCTTTTGCTTTTTCGCTCAATGATGAATTCACGAAGCTCTTCAAACTGGTTTAATGGCGACTCAGGAACTTTAAGCGACGTATAAAAAATTCCTGAATGCTTTACTCCCCAATCTGAAAAAGAAACTTCCACACTTTCCTTGAATTGTTCAAATGACAGCTCAGCATCCTGATGCTTATCAACCTGATTGATAATTAAATAAAGCTCTTTTCCTGCATCGGTCAGCTCTTTCGTAAAAAGAAAGTTCAGCTCCGATTGCACATGATTATAGTCCATGACATAAAAAACAAGGTCTGAAAGATGAAGGGCAGATTCTGTCGCGATCCGGTGTGCATCATCCGTGGAATCTATTCCAGGTGTATCCATAATGACAGCCTGCTGCAGGAATTCCGCACCGTTGTGGCTGATTTCGATTGCCTGGATCTGGTCACCATCCTTACAATAGCTTTTGACCGTTTCATAATCATATGGAGCAGGGTAAAGCCTTGATCCTCCGTTTTTAAAAAAGACCTTTGCATATTCTGCTCCTGATTTAATTTTCACCAGATTTGCGCTTGTAGGGATCGGACTTGATGGCAGGATATTGTCGCCGATCAATTTATTGATCATGCTCGACTTACCTGCAGAAAAATGGCCGCAGAAGGCAATCGAAAATTCTTCTTCAACCGCTTTCCTCCCCAGCTCCCTCACTTTTTCAGCGCTTTCTCCATCTTGATTCGTTTTTAATAAATGATATAAAGATAAAATCTTCCCGAGAAGTTTATGATCTTGATGTGCTACAGTCTGGCCCATTCCTCAAACTCCTTGTGACAAAATTGTGAATAACTTTATTTTATACGATTTTTCGGCCTTTTCCTATTATTACATTTTTTCTAGTAAAAAAAGAAAAACCCGAACATCATGTCCGGGCCGCCATTTAAATAATATTTTAAGTTTAGTGAGGTTTTAAAACATTGCTCAAAACATATTTCATAACTAAGGAGTAAGCAGCTATCGTTGAAACTACTAGCATGGATACCATTTATACGACACCGTCCTTGAAGTTCTTTTGATTGAGAACTATTTTCATCCTAAGGAAAGTGTAGCACTATTGATTATCATTTTCAATGAGAGATGGTTAATTGTCACACTTCTTTAACAAATTCGGCAGAAATCGCCCCTGATTCGTGAAAGCTGATTCATATTTAGTCAACTCTTTCAAAGCCCTTTCCTCAGCAGGAATCCTGATTGAAAGAATCAGGATGTTCAGTAGGGTGAAAAGTGCCATCGTAATATAGGCATTGAACATCAGGGGAATGACCAGAATTTCAATGGTTACGATCAAATAGTTTGGATGCTTTATGATTTTATAGGGTCCTCTTTTAATGACTTTTGCTCCTGGAAGGATGATGATTTTTGTATTCCAGAACCTTCCCAATGAAGCAAGTGCCCAAATCCTCATCCCCTGTGCGAATAGAAACAGCGCCAGCAGAACAGGCCAATAATCCGACAGCTGTTTATTCAACAGCGTCACTTCAGCAATAAAAAAGAGGAAAAAAGCAGTGTGGATCGCCACCATCGCAGGATAATGGCCCTGCCCGAATTCCATTGCTCCCTGTTTTTTCATCCAGGCCTCATTTTTTCTGGCAATCACTAGTTCCGTTATTCTCTGGAAAATAATCAATCCGACAAATAGATAGAATACCAAGTTACTCCCACCTCATTAAAAGCAGCTCTGAACTAAACCCAGGCCCAAGGGCTGCCCCCAGTCCAAGATCGCCCTCCTTAGCAGTTTCCATGAATCTTTTAAGCACACATAAAATTGTCACAGATGACATATTCCCGAATTCTTTCAGGACGTCAAGGGAGTTTTTTGTCATGGTTTCTGGCAGCTTTAATGCTGAAACATATGCATCAATAACCTTCTTGCCGCCTGGATGGGCAATAAAATGGTCAAGATCCTGCACATCAAGGCCGTTTGAGTTCAAAAACCTCAGTACATTAGGCTGAAGCCAGTTTTCAATAATAGTTGGTATATCCTTTGAAAATACAACATAAAGACCTTCATTTTTCACATCCCAGCCCATGACATCCTCGGAATCCGGCATTGTCGTGGATTGAGTTCCAACTATATTAGGGGCTGCATTCTTTTTGGTGATTTTTTCATAGCCCGAATCATCACCGCAGACAAGGGCACATGCAACTCCGTCGGCAAACAGAGAGGTCCCGATCAGGTTGCTTTTTGACCGGTCATTTCGCTGGAAAGTCAGGCTGCATAGCTCGATGGAGAGCACGAGGACTTTTGCCTTTGGGTATGCAAGGCAGTATTCATAGGCACGTGACAATCCTGCCGCTCCGCCTGCACATCCGAGACCCCATATCGGGATCCTTTTAGTATATTGTGAGGACGGCAGGATATTCATGATTCTTGCATCTATGCTTGGCGTCGAAAGTCCTGTACTGCTGATTGTAAAGATAGCGTCTATTTCTTCAAAGTGGATTTCATTTTTCAGGAAATCATCATTCTTCAAACAATTCGTGATTGCCTCCGCACCAAGCTTTACAGCCGTTTCGATATACGCATCATTTTTTTCCTCAAATGTATGATCTACTTCGAACCAGTCAAGATCCCTGGCAAAATGGCGTTTCTCGATCTGGCCATTCTGGAATACAGACAGCAGACGTTGTATGTCCTTAAAGGACTCTTTAAATAACTTTTCGGCAAAGTCCATGACTTTATCCTGCTCAATTGAAAACGGCGGAACAGCTTCTGCGATGGAAATAATTCTGGGCATGACAATACTCTCCTCACATATATGTACGGTTACTTTTTCCATTTACCCTGAGAGTATGCAAGCAAACAAATATTGATTGAAAACAAAAAAAAGCTTCCCCCGGGATGGAGGAAGCCTAACGTTTTGAAGGAGTTGCTGTGCAAGTTCATTATACAATGCAGTTGAGGCCCGTACATTATTAAATCATTACCAGTTGACAAAGGCACAATGGGAGACAACGTTGTGATGGCCAAGTGAAATCAACTCCTGGCAAAAAACCGTTCCATTTTTGCTGGAAGCGGATAATGAGGAATCCTATTTAAAAACCGTGAATGGTCATTCCACCATCGACAAATAGGGTTTGTCCTGTTACATAATTCCCGGCGTCTGAGCTTAGGAAGACCACTGGTCCCACAAGCTCTGGCAGCTCGCCGATCCTTTTCAGGGGTGTGACGGCAAGGATGTCTTTTACATATGACTCATCTTCTAAAAGTTTTTCAGTCAATGGTGTTTTGAAATACCACGGGCCAATGGAATTTACATTGACGCCATATTGTCCCCATTCCATTGCAAGGACTTTAGTCATCTGCATGAGAGCTGCCTTTGTTGCGGCATAGACGACGCCAGTCCTGAGAGCAACCTGGCCGGCTACTGACGCAATATTGATGATTTTTCCGCCGGATTGCTGGCTTTTCATGATGCGTCCAGCTTCCTGGGACATCATGAAGGCAGACTTCAAATTGGTGTCCATGATCTGTTGCCATTCCTCATCTGTCGCATCCAGAGCCTTAGACCGGATATTCATCCCGGCATTATTTACAAGAATATCAATCTTTCCCCATTTCGCTTCAATCTCAGCAATCGCAGTATGTATCTGTTCCCTTTCAGTGACATCCGTCGGAAGTATAAGAGCTTTTTTTCCTAATTCCTCAATCATTCCTGCAGTTTCTGTGAGGTCTTTTTCGGTTCTGGCAAGAAGTGCGACATCAGCGCCGGCTTCAGCTAACCCTACCGCCAGCGCTCTGCCAATTCCCCGGCCTGCACCCGTCACTATTGCCGTTTTTCCGCTCAAATCAAATGAAGGTAAGAACATACCTATCAGCCTCCCTATGTAAAATTGCTTTCATTTTACCATAGTACAGTGGCCTTTTGTTGTATGTACACCTCAATAAACAAAAGCACCCCTCTCGGTGCTAGTTGTTCTCATCTGACTGCTTCTGCACTTCAATCCAGATCTGTTTTTCGGCTGCTTCCCCGCAATTCATGCATATCCTTTTCTCATCATAGATAAGTCGGCAATGATCACAATAATATTTCTGCAATGATTTCACTTCCCGAAAAATGTTCTTTCTGACAGTATATTAATTCCTGCTCAGAATGGTGATTCTTTTTTAAGATTTGCTGTTAATAAAATGTCAAGCCTTCTTGTCACACACTGGTTTTGACATATGTCGTTTTGCTCATATAATCACAAAACTATTTTCACAGATTATTCACAATTACCCCACGTTCCATGTGACTTAAATCACTGTATTTACGCGTTTTCACCATTAACATAGTAAATATGTCAGGTATGAACAATTTGTGAACTGTCCGAAACCATATTTACGTTTCCAAATTGTTTTGTATGATGAGAATGTACTTATCAATTAATCAATGGACTTATTTTATGTGAAGGGAGTGGACCGGGATGGCGCAGCCTGGAATTGGGAAGAAAACACATACAAAGGTGGAAGATCGATCTTCCTTGAAAGGAACACTTGCATCCGTTTTCTTATTAGGATTCTTTTTGATTGTCACTTGGTTAGGCGTTTATTTCTTATTTGTAGATCGTTTTTAAGAGAGACCAAAAGGGGAGAAAGAAGTTATGCATATTCATAAATTTGAGAAAATCTGGCTTATCTTCGGGATAACGACATTGATCGTCTTCCTGACTGTCATCGGGGTCAGCGCTTTTTACCTCGGAAACCAGCCTCCAAGCTGTCTGGCAACAATCAATCCGGAAAAAGTTGACACCACTGCACCATTCAATGAGCCTGGATTGAAAAAGGTTGAAGGAAAAGAGTGGGATTACGAACTTGTATACGTTGCATCCGCATTCTCTTACAACCCTGGACAGGTGGAAGTTCCACTGGGAGCAAAAGTAAAAGTCATCGCTACAACTAAAGACGTCATCCATGGTTTCGAGGTTGCAGGAACCAATATCAATATGATGCTCGAGCCTGGCTTCATCAGTGAATATGTCACTACATTTGACAAGGCTGGCGAATATCTGATCGTTTGTAATGAATATTGTGGCGTCGGCCACCACATGATGACGTCTAAAATCGAGGTGGTAGAATAATGAATACTAATTCAATGAATCCAAAAGTTGACCGCCGTGACGGAAAACTGTCCATGGCCCACTTTTATGTCGCTTTCACCGCACTTGCCATCGGCGGGTTAGCAGGCCTTCTGCAGACACTTGTCCGTTCAGGGAAATTCGAATTGCCTTCATGGACTGGGTATTACCAGATCCTTACGATACATGGAGTCGTACTTGGGCTTGTCTTAACAACATTTTTCATTATGGGATTCCAGCTCGCTCTTGTAAGCAAAACATCAGGAACCTTCACTGACAAACAGCGCCTGACCGGATGGATCGGTTTCTGGACCATGACCATTGGTACAGTAATGGCTGCCATCATGATCCTTACCAACCAGGCTTCTGTCCTGTATACATTTTATGCTCCATTACAGGCACATGCACTCTTTTACCTGGGCCTTACACTCGTGATTGTCGGAAGCTGGATTGACGGTGCCGCAATCATCATGGCTTACACTTCATGGAGAAAAGCAAACCCTGGAAAGCCTAGTCCGCTGCTGACTTTCATGTCCCTTGTCAACACACTTATGTGGATTGTTGCAACAATCGGCGTAGCAGCAACTGTATTGTTCCAACTGCTTCCTTGGTCATTGGGCCTTGTTGATCGCGTTGACGTCCTTGTCAGCCGTACATTGTTCTGGTACTTCGGTCACCCGCTTGTGTATTTCTGGCTATTGCCTGCCTACATGGCATGGTATGCAATCGTTCCAAAGATCATTGGCGGAAAGATTTTCTCAGACTCATTGGCAAGGATGTCCTTCATCCTGTTCCTGCTGTTCTCAATCCCGGTAGGTTTCCACCATCAGCTGATGGAACCTGGAATTGATCCGGCATGGAAGTTCCTTCAGGTAATTTTGACATTCCTAGTTGTCATTCCATCACTAATGACGGCATTTTCATTGTTTGCTACGTTTGAAATGTTTGGGCGTTCCAAAGGGGCGACTGGCCTATTCGGCTGGGTGAAAAAGCTTCCTTGGGGAGATGCGCGTTTCGCAGTTCCATTCATCGGCATGCTTGCATTCATTCCAGCTGGTGCCGGGGGACTTGTCAATGCTTCCCACCAATTGAACCAGGTAGTCCACAATACAATCTGGGTTACTGGACACTTCCATTTGACACTTGCAACTTCTGTTGTATTGACGTTCTTCGGGATTTCCTATTGGCTGGTCCCTCACCTGACCGGCAGAGTCCTGACAAAAGCAATGAATAAATTAGCGATTATCCAGGGTGTTATTTGGGCGATCGGCATGACCTTCATGTCAGGTGCAATGCACGCAGCCGGCCTGCTTGGTGCTCCACGTCGTTCATCTTTCTCAACCTACGGCGGTTCAGAGCAAGCTGCAGAATGGATTCCATACCAGATTGCACAGGCGGTTGGCGGAACCATTCTGTTCCTTGGAATCATCCTGATGCTATACATTTTCATCAACCTTGCTTTCTTCGCACCAAAAGGTGAAGAAGAATTCCCAGTCGGAGAGGTTGCTGATCAGGCTGAAAAAACTCCAATGGTATTCGAAAACTGGAAGTTATGGCTCGGTATCACTGTTCTTTTGATTCTGTTCGCGTACACAATTCCGTTCATCGATATGATTCAAAATGCACCAATTGGGTCGAAGGGATACAAATTCTTCTAATAATGAATGTGCTCTCTTTTTTAAAAAAAACCAAGCAAAACAGGGTATGAAATCTGTCTCGATTTCATACCCTGTTTTTTTAGTTGGCTCTGTTAACCAAGACTGTTGATTTTCGTTCCAGGCGCTTCGCTTTCCGCTGGAAGAATATGAAAAAGACCAACTGCCGTCTTTTTCATAAGCAATTCTTCCTTGGGGCTGGCGCTGAGCCTCCTCGTCGCTTTGCTCCTGCGGGGTCTCACCTGACCAGCTGTGCCCGCAGGACATAGATTTGGCTTCCTTGAACCTGCCCACGCACGAAGGAAATGAGTTAGCATTTTCGAGGAGTCTACGCGCCTTCCACTACAATCAACAGGTGTTAAAACAACATTAGGCTTTAAAGAGCCTTTTAGTTACAAGGCATAAAAATTATAAACAAAGAGCTAAATTAACTAGTCTGCATCCGGATCATGTTCATTCCAGCTATATAAAAAAAACAAAAGGATGCCGCAGCATCCTATTGTTCATTATTTACATGGATTTAATTAAAAATCTGCATTCCCTGGTGTACGAGGGAATGGAATGACATCACGGATGTTCTTCATCCCGGTTAAATACATGACAAGTCGTTCGAACCCAATTCCATAGCCGGAATGCTTGGTGCTGCCGTATTTTCTAAGCTCGAGATACCACCAGTAATCTTCTTCGGCCATACCAAGTTCTTTAATCCGTTCTGCAAGGACATCTTCTCTTTCTTCACGCTGGCTTCCGCCGATTAACTCGCCTATGCCGGGAACCAAAAGGTCGGTCGCAGCAACAGTCTTGCCATCCTCATTCGCTCTCATATAAAATGCCTTGATGTCTTTCGGATAGTCAGTTACGAAGACAGGGCGCTTATAAATTTCCTCGCTAAGATAACGTTCATGTTCTGTTTGCAAATCAGTACCCCATTCTACAGGGTATTCAAATTGCTTACCAGAGTTCTTTAATAATTCAACAGCTTCGCTATAAGTAACCCTTCCGAAATCAGAATTTAATGCATTCTGCAATCTTTCAACAAGTGTTTTATCGATAAAGCTGTTGAAGAAGGCCATTTCTTCTGGTGCATGTTCAAAAACGTAATCAATGACATACTTAATCATTTCTTCTCCAAGGTCCATGATATCCGGTAATTCCGCAAAGGCAACTTCCGGCTCGACCATCCAGAATTCTGCAGCATGTCGTGCAGTATTCGAATTTTCTGCCCTGAATGTCGGGCCAAAGGTATACACATTACGGAAAGCAAGAGCAAAGCTTTCGGCATTCAATTGACCGCTCACGGTTAAGTTGGTTTCTTTGCCGAAGAAATCAGCACTTTCATCCACGTTACCGTCTTCTGTTTTTGGCAGCTTGTTCAAGTCCATTGATGTCACGCGGAACATTTCCCCTGCCCCTTCAGTATCGCTTCCAGTAATGATTGGTGTATGTACATAAACAAACCCTTTGTCCTGGAAGAATTTATGAAGAGCATAGGATGCAACAGATCTTACTCTGAAAACGGCTGAGAAGGCATTGGCTCTCGGACGCAAGTGAGCGATTGTCCTTAAGTATTCCAGCGTATGGCGCTTTTTTTGTATAGGAAAATCTGTATCCGATAAACCTTCGACGACAATTTTTGTCGCTTTAATTTCAAAAGGCTGTTTCATTTCTGGAGTTGGAACAAATTCACCTTCCACTAGAACAGAAGAGCTGATAGGCAACTTTGTTATTTCTTTGAAGTTATCAAGCGTATCCTCAAAAACAATTTGTACACTCTTAAAGAATGTACCATCATTTAACTCCATGAAGCCGATCGTTTTGGAATCGCGAAGAGTGCGGATCCATCCTGTTAATTGAACAGTTTTGTCTTTATAACTATCTTGATTTCTGTATAGATCTTTTACTACAGTCTTGATCATAATAAGCCTCCTTATGGTAACTTTTTGCATTAAAAAAAGCCTTCTATCCCCCAAAAAAGGGACGAAAGGCTGAACTTCCGCGGTACCACCCAAATTGTCATAAAATGACCAACTTCATAATTACTTTTCCCAGTCTATAACGTGCTGGCCACGTCTAAGCCTACTCATGATATCCCTTTCGGTTAGAACTCAAAGGTGTTCTTCATTTATGCATCATCACCAGGCTTCCACCATCCCCGGCTCGCTATTGAGTATAGCAAAAACTACTTTCCTTTTCATCGATTTAAAATATGCAGTTTATAAAAGGATTTTTACTGTAATAATTTATCACATAATATCATCCTTTGTCTAGTTGGCCCCTGCTATATAACTATTTTGATCAAACAGTGAAGTGCTTTTTTTGCCTCCTGATTGGAATAGAGATATTGATAGCAATGACTGACATGATAATCAACGCGGATCCGAGCAGCTGAATACCGCCCAGCCTGTCGCCATACACCAGCAATCCCAGCATGGTGGCAATGACAGGTTCCAATGTTGCTACAACAGCAGCAGTACTGCTTTCTGTTCGTTCAAGGCCCCAGGAGTATGCAAAATAAGCAACCACGGTCGGGAAAATCCCTAACCCTATCGCATAAAGCCACACATCCCCGGTGAACAGGACAGCAGCTTTACTGGCTATACCGGTTGTCGGAACCAGTGCAGCCGAGGCCACAAGGAAGGTGTACAAAGTGACTGTAAATGGATGGTACCGCCTTAATGCCACCTTCCCAAAAATGCTGTAAAGAGCATAACCGAACCCTGCCCCAAGGCCGATCAGGATACTGGAGACAGAAAAAGACGTTCCTCCCTGCCCGGTGATGCCTGCAGCAAGTGTACAGCCAATGACTGTCATGACAATCGCCAACAGTTTCTTTCTGTTAATGCTTTCTTTCAGGAAAAGAAATGACAAAACCGCCACAAAAGCAGGAGATGTGTACAATAAAGCCACTGCGATCGGAATATTCATCAGATTGATCGCCGTAAAATAAGACCAGTTAAAAAACACAATGCTTAAAATTCCTGTACCTACAAAAAGATACAAATCCTTTAACCTTATTTTTAAATGACTTCGGTAAAAAGCAATTCCGACTATTATTAAAACAATGGCTGCGGTCAAAACCCGGATGGCCACAATCTCCATGGCACTAAAACCGGCAGTGTTCAGGCCTTTTACAAAGAAACCAATCAAGCCCCACATAGCCGCTGCAAATGCGATCATAAAATAAGGCATTTTCCCTTTCATACGTTCACCACACAGATAAGATGACAGAAAGACTGTCATCTTATATTCTAAATGCTGTTCAAACAAATTATTTGGTTTAGTTAAAATCCTGGATACTAGACCAGTTGATAAACCTTGCTGTATTTATCGTATAAATAATCCACTAAGTACTGGGCATTGAGTCCCTCTCCAGTTACATCCGTCAATATTTCAAGCGGCTTTTTCATTTTTCCATGCTTATGGACTTTCTCAGTCATCCACTCTTTAATCGGCTGAAGGTTTCCTTGTTCCAGGAGTTCCTCATAGTCAGGTAAGTCTTTGAGCATGGCATGCTTGAATTGCGCTGCATACATATATCCTAAGGCATAGGATGGGAAGTAGCCAAAGCTGCCTCCTGCCCAGTGGACATCCTGAAGGACACCTACTGCATCATTTTCAGGTCTGATGCCAAGATATTGCTCATACTTGTCATTCCAGATCTGCGGCAAGTCCTTGACTTCAATCTCATCGTTGAACAAGCCTTTCTCAATTTCATAACGGACCATTACATGCAGCGGGTAAGTCAGCTCATCGGCTTCAATTCTGATCAAGCTTGGCTTGGACTCATTGACTGCACGATAAAAGTCCTCGACATCCACTCCCGAAAACTGCCCTTCTGAATAATCCTGAAGCAAACTGTAATTATGCTTCCAGAAAGAATAATTGCGTCCGACAAAGTTTTCATAGAAAAGCGACTGTGATTCATGGATTCCCATTGAAGTGCCAGAGCTCATAGGCGTACCGACCAGATCTTCGGAAATATTTTGTTCATATAGAGCATGGCCGCCTTCATGAATGGTCCCAAATACCGCTGTCCTGAAATCTGATTCGTCATATTTCGTCGTTACCCTTACATCTCCTGGGTTTAAGCCCATCGCAAATGGGTGTACCGTTTCATCAAGACGGCCAGCATCGAAATCGTATCCCATTTGTTCAAGGATTTCCAGGCTGAATGCACGCTGCTTCTCTTTAGGGAAATGACGGAACAGGAACCCAGTCTCCGGTTTTTCAGTTGAGCTTGATATCTGCTGTACAAGCGGAACAATCTTCTTGCGCAGGTCACCAAACACCTGGTCCAAAACCTCGACGGTGACGCCTGGTTCATACATATCTAGCAAAGTATTGTACTTATTTCCTTCATAACCCCAATATTCAATGAAGCTATTTGTCGTTTTTACCAGTTTCTCAAGATATGGCTTGAACATTTCAAAATCAGATTTAGCCTTAGCCTCTTCCCAAACTGTTTCTGCTTTTGATTGCAGGATTACATATTCCCGATATTCTTCTGCAGGAATTTTCTTATTGCGGTCATAATCTTTTCTGCACTCTTCAAGCGTCTTGCGCGTAATTTCAGATAGATTTTGTTCATTTGAAAGTCTCGCTATGTATGAAGCCATTTCCTCCGATGTTGACATATTGAATACCTCAGATGAAAGAACTCCAATCACTTCGGATCGCTGAGCTGCTCCCTTTTTGGGTGCGCCGGTCCTTAAATCCCAATAAATCAAAGAAAGCGCCTCACCATAGGCTGCCATTTTCTTTACGTAATCCAAGAAGTTTTTTTCTGTTTGTTTTACTTCACTCATCCGTTTCACCCCATTTTATCTGTTTCCATCATCTTATCATACTTTTCTGATATTTTGGTTTACGAAATTCAGAAAGGCTTTTTTCGCCTTGTTTGTTGCTTTTAATGCATAAAAAAACAACAGGCGAACCTGTTGTTTTCATGGAATCAGAGGTTATATTTCTTTTATTTCCTTTTCCCGATTGCTACACGCCATGTTTCCGGGCCTTCTTCAAGATACTCCCATGAAAAAGCTTCTGGGCGTTCCATCATGAACTGATATTGAAGCGGCCTTGGGTCATGGTCATTGACAATTTGCATGAATTCTCCTGGCTTAAGTGAATCAAAGTTTTGGAATATAGTAGGGTGTTTTTCCCGTGGTGCAAAATCAGGAACATTGATAATTACGTTGAAAGTCATTTCCCTCTCTCCTTCGAATCTATTTTCTTTTCATTTTCATTATAGAACCGACCCGTACCCCAGGTAGTGAGCGCCGTCACAGTTCTACTATGACATCCCTCATTCATGACTTGCCTTAATTCAGTCGAAAAATCGACTTTTAAAAAAGGAACTCCGGGCAAGAACAAGAATTATTTTAATAGGGAGGGATCTATTTGAAAGAATTGGTTGGAAACTGTGATAAATGCGGAAAAGAAATTTATTGCATGGACGGCTTTTTGAATGGAATACATGAACATGGTAAATTGCTTTGTTTTGAATGCGAAAAAAACACCAAAGAAGAGTCGTAGTCAGAAAGTCTCAATCGCGTTTTCGGCCAGCTCAAGTCGTTCTTTGACTCAATTGGCCGGACCGATCAAGTAAAGAAACCGCAAAGCGATATCACTTTGCGGTTTCTTTGTTTATTCTTCTTCGACTGCAAGGTCTTTAACAGGAAGCTTTTCTTCTTCCTTGTGGGTTACTTTTCTCAGATTGAAAAGCGCCTTAATGCTGAATACTGCCAGGGCTGCAACACCAATCAAGAAAATCGTGTCCGGAATGGCCCTTAATGTCAGCAGCATTTGGACTGTATCCTGCTGCAGGAATGCAGCTGAACGGGAAGCAGCATATCCATTAAAGAAAGCCTCTTTAATCTGAAGGTAACCAACCGGAAGCAAGGATAGGAATACCATGCCCGCCAGGCCGACGTTCAGCATGATGACGATGAATTTGACCCATTTATCGCTCCATTTTTCAGGCTTGACGATATTACGCAATGAGTAGATCAGCACCGCTCCTGCAAACATGCCATAAACGCCCATCATTGAAGCGTGGCCATGTGTTGGAGTAAGGAACTGTCCGTGTTCAAAGAAGCTGACTGCCGGCAGGTTGATCAGGAAGCCCAATACACCAGCACCGACAAGGTTCCAAACTGCTACCGAAATCAAGAACCAGAACGTGCCTTTGTATGGGAAATCCACACCGCCGTCACGCATCATTTTATATTGTTCATACGCCTCTAAAATCAACAGAGTCAATGGAATGACTTCAAGTGCTGAAAAGACTGCTCCCAATGCGATCCATACTTCAGCTGACCCGTTGTAATAGTAGTGGTGACCGATCCCGATGACGCCTGCTCCCATCAGCAGGATCAACTGGAAGTACAATGCCCTTACAGTCGATTTCTTTGTCACAAGCTTCATTTGCACCATCAAGAAACCAATGACAACGACTGCGAAAACCTCGAAAATTCCTTCTACCCATAAATGGATGATCCACCAGCGCCAGTAGTCGGCAAAAGTATAATGTGTACCCGGATTGATCATGAAAGCAAAGAAGTAAAATGCCGGGACTGCGATTGCCGAGTAGAATAACAGGTGAATCAAGCCACCTTTGTCAGACTCCCTCTTCAATCCGCTCTTGATGCCGCGGAATACGATGAATAACCAAATCAGCATGCCGACAGCGAGTATGAATTGCCAGATGCGTCCAAGTTCAAGATATTCCCATCCCTGATGTCCAAGCAGGAACCAATTGTTGCCCAGGTAACCGTTGGCACCAAGCCATTGGCCAATCATGCTGCCAGCGACAAGTACAACCAATGCCCAGAACAATATATCGACAAGCAATCCCTGGCGTTTCGGCTCATGTCCTCCTACAAGCGGTGCCATGAAAATTCCCATGCCAAGCCATGCTGTCGCTATCCAGAAAATAGCAAGCTGCAAGTGGAAACCTTTCGTGATGTTAAATGGAAGGATGTCATGGACCCATTTCATCCCGAAGAAACTGTCAGGTTCGATATAATAGTGTGCCAATAATGCACCAAACATGGACTGGACAAAGAACAAAACAGATACAATCGCAAAATATTTGGCTGTTTTCCTTTGCGAAGAAGTCAGCGGCATCTTCTTCAAATCAATCTTAGGGAAGTTGCCCTCGGTATATGCCTCCTGCATACCAAGATGATAGCGATAGAAAACAAACAGGATCAAGCCTACAAAGAAAATCAATAAGGTTACGCTTGCACCGCTCCACCAGACGGCCGAGAATGACATTGTGTTTCCAGCGTCTTCATAATATGGCCAGTTATTTGTATAAGTGATTTTATCATCAGGTCTTTGGGTACTTGATAACCACGCTGTCCAGAAGAAGAAATCAGAGATCTGTCCAATCTGGTCACCCTTAGCTACCCAGGCACGCTCTCCATCCGGCATATGCTTTTCCTGGATCAAGCCTGCCTTAAGGCCCCAATTATCACCCTTCGTAAAAATAGTATGGTAAAACTCTTTTACCTTTTGATGCCCGAACACTTGTGCATCAGTCAATACCAAATGGTCTTCATCCGGATCATAACGATTCTCCCGCATTTCCTTCATGACCCGTTCCCGGATGATTGTCTGGTCATCCTTGTTCAAATCTTTAAAGTCCTTCTGATATTCTTCCTGAGACCTGAAATCCTGCATACCTTCAGTGTATATCTCAAGCGCTTCTGCCGTATAGTCTGGGCCCATATATGACCCATGGCCCAACACTGTTCCATAATCCATCAGGCCGTACTTCTGGAATACCGCCTGGCCGCCTACGATACTATCTTTCGTAAAAATGACATCCCCTTTTTCGCTTGTAACTTCAAGCGGCCTCGGAGCCATTTCTTTAAAGATCCAGTAACCCCCTGTCAGGAGTACTGTAAAGCTTAATAATAAAGTAATAATGAGTACAGATTTCAGCAGTGAGTTTCTATTTTTCTTGACTACTGCCTTTGTGGATGTCCCATGCTGGATTTCCATCTTCCCTGCATCCCCTTCCTAATTTGTTTTACATACCAAGCTTAAAGCGAAATGAAAATGGAGTTTGTGAACTACCTCATGCAGCAGGTGTGATATTTCCCACAGCAGTGAGAATTATTTTCAAGAAAACTTCAAAATATGATTCAGGTCACTTAGCACTCACTTTGCAGTTGATAAAATCTATAGTAGAAACTTAAACCGAAATAAGGAGCAGATTCATATGCATATATCCCAAATCAGGCAGCAATTAAAGGCAGTTCCTATTTTTAAAGAACTATCTCCAGAGGAACTTGATCCGATCGTTGAAATTGCCCAGCCACGATTCTTTAAAAATAAAATGTATGCGTTCATGCAGGGGGACCCGCTTGACCGTGTGTTCTTCATCCATTCAGGGAAGGTGAAAATCTATAAGACCGATTCATCCGGAAGAGAACAAATAGTTTCCGTTCTGGAGACTGGAGAAATGTTCCCTCATGCCGGCTTCTTTAGAAAAGGTCAGTATCCAGCACATGCAGAAATGATGGAAGACACTCAAATGATTGTCGTGCCAATATCTAGATTCGAAGAAATCCTGGTATCCTATCCCGAGCTTTCCATTAAGTTATTCAGGGTTCTGGGAGAAAAAATCATTGATTTACAAGCTCGTCTTGAAGAACAAATCCTCCATAATACGTACGAGCAAATCATTATGCTCTTGCTGAGGCTTTGCAAAACAAATGGCGAAAAGCTGGAACGTGGCTTTAAATTGACCACCCATTTCACTAATAAAGAATTCGCCAACATGATTGGAACCTCACGCGAAACCGTCAGCAGGACAATCAATTATTTAAAAAAGAAGGAATTTATAAGTGTTGAGATGGATGGCACCTACTTGATCGACCATGAAAAATTGCATCAGGAATTATTTTGACCACTTGCAAAAAATCTCTTGTTAAGTGATTCACATCACGGAAGTTTATATTGAAAATGATTATCATTTAACTATACCAACTATCGTATCGAGGAGTGGAATCCAATGGAACAAAAAACGATTGAACTGGATGTCAGAGAAGATATCAATAACAAGCTGGAGCCTTTCCAGAAAATCATGGAGGCGATTGGGGAGTTGAACTTGAACGATGTGCTTGTGCTTCATGCCCCCTTCAAGCCTGTTCCCCTCTATGGAGTTTTAAGGGCAAAAGGGTTTGACCATGAGGTTGAAAAAATTGAAGCTAAACATTATAAAATCATTTTCACCAAAACGGGAGGAAAATAAGATGGTACTTGATAATAGAGGGCTAGAGCCGCCTCAGCCAATGATGCGGACCCTCGCTGCACTGGAGGAGCTTGATGAGGGACAGACACTGACCATCATAAATGACCGTCGACCTATGTTTCTGTTCGAGCAGCTGGATGAACTGGGGTACCTTTATTTGACAGAACAACAGGAAGACGGAAGTTACCGTGTGACGATTTCCCGAAAAGCGGGGTGATTTAAATGTTTCAGCAAAGCAGAGGCAACGAGACAAATATTAAGCTTCCTTTTTCGTTCATTTTTTTCAGCATGCTTGCATTGATATCTTCACAGCTGCTGATCCTGCTGAACGGCGACATGCTGATAACAGGCACATTCCGTTTGCCAGCCATTTGGTCTGCTGCCCATTTATTTGTCCTTGGATGGGCATTGATGGTTGCAATGGGCGCTATGTACCAGCTTGTGCCTGTCGCTTTCCTGACGCCTATCTGGAGCGAAAAATTCGGATTCTGGCAATTTACCGTTACCGCCCTGGGAATCCTGACATTTGCGACAGTACTTTATCTTCGTCCACAGGATGCCCTTATTCCCGGAATCATGACCTTGACAGGAATCCTGATGTTCCTTGTTCAAATGTTCATGACCCTGAGAAGCCAGGCAAAACCCAATATACTCACATTGTTTGTCGGCAGCGCTTTATTTTCACTCCTGCTGACCATCACATTGGGAATCACACTGGTAATCAGCATGAAAACCGGCTATGCATCAGAATATTACCAGGCCATTTTCAAGACACACATTCTATTGGGCACTGTCGGATGGTTCTCACTGCTGATTTTTGGATTCTCTTATAAAATGGTACCAATGTTCTCACTTGCCCATGGATTTACCATGAAGCCGGCAGCCTATGTATTCACCTTTTACCTGGCCGGAATCATCATGATGGTTGCTTCATTCTTTACAGGCAGTCATTTACTGGAAATCCTTGGAACGCTGTTGTTGCTTTCTGGATTTTTAGCTTTCACCTGGCATGTTAAAAAAATCATCGATAAACGCGTGAAAAGGAAGCTCGATCGCCCATTCATGTTCGCTTTATTTGCGATTGGCTGCGGGGCAGCAATCCACCTGGCCGCTTTTATGGCCAGTTCAGTAAATTTGCTGTTAAAAACCGCCGGTCCCATTCTATTATTGTATTTAATCGCCTGGATTGCATTCAGCATCATCGGATACTTGTACAAAATCGTGCCATTTCTCTGGTGGACTCATAAATACAGCAAAGAAATCGGCAAAAAGCAAGTACCTGCCTTAAAAGATATGATGGATGAAAAGCTGGCACTTCCACTTTTCACTTTGTTCACGGGTGGAACAGTGCTGTTAATCATCTCATTCTTTGTCCAGCTGATGCCAATTTTCTATATTGCCCAAAGCTTGATTCTAATGGCAGGTATTTTGTTCAGCTATATCATAGCCAAAGTGTTAACGATTTAAGGAGGAGTTCAAGATGACAGATTTACAAAATAAAATCAGGGAAAACTTAAAGACCGTCTATGATCCTGAATTAAACATCAATGTTGTGGATTTGGGGCTGATTTATGATATTGACGTTCCGGAACCACGCACTGCAAGAATTCTGATGACCTTGACGACTCCAGGCTGTCCTTTGCATGACAGCATTGCCAGCGGAATTAAGTATTGTGTTCAGGGAATGGAGGAAATTGACCACGCTGATGTCCAATTGACATGGGAGCCTGCCTGGACACCTGACCGGATGACAGAGGATGGAAAAAGACTGTTGCAGGGATTTTAAATGGGACCAATAAAAGAAACGCTTGTTATTCCAAGCGTTTCTTTGCTTTTTATTTGGCTCTTTTCTCAAACTTTGTTGCTATTGACTACAAAATGGAATTGAATGACCTAGTTTTCTTTATAAAATTCAAGCTTAGTATGAGAAAAGAGCTTGCACACTTAAAAGCGAACTCCAAAATGGCTTTATAGCACGTTAAAATCGGCTTTAAGATTTTAACAACAATCTTTACGAAAACAGCCTTTTATTTAGAAGTTGAAAGGCCAAATGACAATGCTTGACGAAGGTTATTTTCTGCTTCTTGCAATTCCGCCGATTGGACATCGTCAGAAGGGAATTCATTACGCAAAGCCTCATTACTAGAAGAAAGTGCCTTTGAAATACGCTGGAAATCGATAAAAGAATAATTCATTGCCATCCCTCCATTCTATGCAAATATGGATTTATTGTATTCAAAAAAGCGTTGAATTATTCTTGGAACTCAAAGAAAAAAATCCCCCTGTCCAAAACAGGAGGAACGCATTTTTTATTGTGGTAAATTATAATTCATCCTTACTAGCCCGTGGCGGGCGTTTACCCCAGTACTGGTAATAGTCTGTACGGATGAAGCCGTTGAATAGCTTGCGTTTCTTTGTTGCTGGCTTTCCATACACTTGTTCAAAGTTCTCGTTTGAGGTCAGCATATAAATGGACCAGGTATCAAGCGGAGCAAAGGCTTGTCCCATTTGACTGTACATCTCTTCAACAGCTTTCTTTTCACCTAGGCGCTCGCCGTATGGAGGGTTTCCGACAATAACACCATACTCCTTTTTTGTCGTGAAATCCTGGACTCGCATTTGCTTAAAGGAAATCAAATCACCAAGACCTGCTTCAAAAGCATTTTCCTCAGCAATCTTAACCATCCTGTGGTCGATATCCATTCCACTGATATCCAGCGGCTGGTCATAATTCGCAAGATCTTCTGCTTCCAACCTGACTTCCTCCCAGACTGTATCGGGAATAAGGCCCCAGCCTTCCGATATGAATTCCCGATTGAAGCCCGGCGCGATATTCTGTCCGATTAAAGCAGCTTCAATCGGGATCGTTCCAGAACCGCAAAAAGGATCGACGAATGGCTTGTCCGGATTCCAGTTTGTGAGCATGACCAAGGCTGCAGCCAATGTTTCCTTTAACGGAGCTTCCCCCTGGCCTGTTCTGTATCCCCGCTTATGGAGACCGCTGCCGCTTGTATCGATTGTTATTGTAGCAACATCTTTAAGCAGAGCCACTTCAATTTTGAATAAAGGGCCGTTTTCTTCAAACCAGCCAGTCTTTTTATACGATGTTCTCAAGCGTTCAACTACAGCTTTTTTTACAATTGCCTGGCAGTCGGATACGCTGAATAGCTTGGATTTAACAGATTTGCCCGAAACAGGGAATTCAGCATTCTCCGGTAAAAATTCTTCCCATGGAAGTGCCTTTGTTTTTTCAAAGAGCTCGTCAAAAGTATATGCCTTAAATTCTCCAATTTTTATTTTGACCCTGTCGGCAGTACGGAGCCACATATTGCTTCTTGCAATCGCGCGTGCATCACCTTTATAGGCAATTTTCCCATTTTCAACCTGGCATTCGTATCCAAGATCGCGCACTTCCTTTGCAACAATGGCTTCGAGTCCCATAGCAGAGGTTGCTATAATATCAAAATTCTTCATCGTTTCACCCTTTATATCCAATATACTTATGAATCCAATTATTAAATTGCCCAATAACCTTTAATATACATAAAAAAAGCTCTCCTGGCAAAAGGAGAGCTTTAATAAACACTCATACAAACCCATTAATAACGTTCTGTAAGCCATGTTTTGTACCATCGTACTGCAAACGACCAAAAGTCTCGTACTCCGGCGGTAATCATCTATCTACAGATGAATAATCATCTGTCCTTCCCTTTGTTCAGTTCCTCTGGGAAAGTGCCCCTACCATCGTTTGGGTTTCTCGCTCGTGGGGTTTACCTCGTTCCACCCTTCCAATTTCTTGGAAGGCTCCGTCACTGTGGCACTTTTATAGGTATTCATGCCATATCGTCGCCGACTTAGGCATTTTCCCGGCCGTCAGCCAGGCGTGAGCCCGACTGCCCTGGCTTATGAATTGGCCAGGCACGAACACTACAGGCATCTCAGCCTGTGCGAGCATGGACTTTCCTCTGCAGCAGAACTGCAGCGATTACCCGAACGTTATTAACAGCTACAAAAAATATTATATGTAAGTTCAGGATGAAAAGCAATGGTAATACATTTCAAAAACCGGCAGAATCTGGATTAATCGTAAAGTTTATCTCCAAACACATGCTTCTCTAGGTTCGATAACCTTTTAAGGATATCAAAATTAGTTGTTCCAGCTGCCTGTGTACTTGGGCGGCGTGATGCCTCATCAAGCTGTTTCTTCAGGCGGAGATTGTCCTGCTGCAGTTCTTCAATCTCCTGTTGCATCATTTCATAATCCTTGATGATCGTATCCAGAAACTTATCTACGTCTTCTGGCTTGTAGCCGCGCATTGCTGTTTTGAATTCTTTTTCTAAAATATCTTTAGCAGTTAATTGTATTTTATCGGATAGCATTCCATTCACCTCAATATACCCCTATCTTCACATTCATTTTTTCAAAAACATCGGGATTTGTCAATTTTCTTGTGTTTTTTGTTAATTAAGGATGTTGATTTTCGTTCCAGGTGCTTCGCTTTCCGCGGAAGCCATCACATTCAACTGATCATTAATTTGCTTCAAGCATTTCAGATTCTTTAATTAAAATCCCTGCTGTCTTAATTGTTCTTCTTCTACGGCCATTTGCAGATCATATAAAGTGATCAGCTGAGTATCATATGGATGTGTTTCCTGATACTTTTTCGCAGTTTCGTAAATGAATTTTGGACTGCCTTCTTTTTCCGGATCATATAGCAATATCAGCATGTCGCTTTTCTCAATAAAAAATTGATTTTTCAGCCTGAATTGCCACGGCTTCTCATATGGCTTTTTGGTAATCGAATCCACATGATCAGCTCCAGCCAATACAGATTCATACCATTCCTTATTGGCGTCTTTCCAGGTTTCCTCCTGGTTGAGAAAGGGCGTGAATACTGACAGCTTAAGTTCGGGATAGTCTTCCTGAAGATCGAATACGGCCTCGCCAGCCCATAATTCGACACCAAGCTGGCCGCTGATCATCACCCATTCAAGGCCGTCCTCGATCAGTGGCACTAAAGTTTTCTTTATTGCTGTTTTTATGTATTCAGCTGCCGGATGGTCTTGCTGGAATATCCCGAGTTCAAAAGGTTTATACCCGGATATCGCGGCTACTTTAACCATGGTTGACTCCTTTGAATTATCTTTGTCATATTGAAGTTATTCCCTTTAGGCGATTTATATAACACCTTTTAATCTTAAAGGCTCTTTTCTAAAACTTTGTAGCTATTTGCTGTAAAAATGCATTGAATGACCTAGGTAACTTCGCTAAATGGACGATTTAGACGAGAAAAGAGCTTGCAAACTAGATACCGACCAGCAAAATGCCTAATCATACGTTAAAATCGGCTTTAGGATTTTAACAACAATCATTACGAAAACAGCCATCTTAAAAAAACAAGGGCTGTTCAGCCCTTGTTGCATTTATTATCTGCGGAATCCCATTCCCGGGCCATATCCCATTGGACCGCCGAATCCTGGGCGTGGAACAGGACCAACTGGAGCTACTCCGCCTGGAACCGGACCAGGTCCGCCATAAAAGTTCTGGTTTGTAACCTGGTTCACTGTTGATTCTGTATGCGGGAAGTAATGGACATGATCATAATTGATGTGATTTACATTTGTAGTATGTGATGGATGAACATGCGGAACCACATTGTTGACAAAATTATGGTTCACACAGCATTTAGTAGGATGAACTACTGTTGGCAAAACATTGGTTGGCTTGCAGTACATAGTGCATAACTCCTTTCGTTTAGACTTATTCTTTACATTAACAGCCTATGAAGGAGTCATGCGTCTTGTACTAATGAAAACACCTATTTTTTCAAGTTTCTCTTCAATACAAGCGCCTATTAATCTATTAAAGGAATGTGTAAAAGTTGTCCTTCAGTCCGCTGAATAGTACAGCAATAAGAGTGATGACAACAAAATAGAGAACTAAAACCGCTTTATACATCTTACCAGCCCCGTAAAATTATATTGATTTTAACACCATACAATTTTACATTTTACAATGTCGGAACCATACATACAACAGGATAATACAGGTTTTGCGCATTTAAATGTTAAAATTTTGTTACAATTGAAAAAAACCTGGCGAAACCTGTTGAAACAGGGTCAATTTGACGAATTTTGCGCTTGCCCGGGAAATGCTTTCCGGGAAATTCTCTGGATCCTTTTTTCGAGCTCTTCCTTAAAAATCATGTCTTTTTTTGTTGCCAGCTTTCCCTGGATAATATGCTCTTCAGCAAGCCGGCAATACCTCAAAGCCATTTCGAAATTTCGCTCCCGATGTTCAAAATGCTTGGCCAGTTCGATGCATGCTTCTCTCCTCTGCTTATTGCTGCCCTTCTCCGCACTTTCTTTCCATAACGGAACGGCATTCTGCCATTCCTTATGCTTTTTATGTTCGAAAGCCAGTGCGTGCTTTGCAGAAACTGCCTGATCATTGCCCTCATCCAATAGTCCAGTGAAAGCCTGCTTTGCTTTGTCAGTATCGCCAAGGTAGGAAAACCAGCGTCCAACTTCGTAGGTTTCCTGTGCTGTCTGTGATTGGTCACGGCCGAGTATCTGGAAGGTTAGATGTGTATAAAGGGTCAGCAGTGACAGAATATCTGTTTCATTGTGCCTGATGACACCGAGCAATCCCTCGGGGTCCTTCCTCTCGAGGAAGTCAAAATAAATCATCGGTGCCAGGAAGCCTGGGATATCGTCTTTCCGCTCAAGACCCAATACCTCCTGTTCGACGATGCTAAGTTTCATTCGTTCGATTTTATGCTTCCACATTCTTCTGGCGGCATGATACAAGTCAAAATGTCCATACGATGGCAGTTTTGGGACATGGTCACGGACAAGGGTGTGCCTGGTTTTGACTTGCGGCCAGTCGAAAGCCTTCCCATTGTAGGTAACCAGGGTCGTATAGTCGGCATTTTCCAAAAAACTCTGATATAGCGCTACTTCTGCGCCAGGGCTTGGCAGGATATGCTGTTTAAGTTTTACACAATCACCGGAAACACTCGCATGGCCTAAAAGGAATATCGTATTCCCTGCTCCCCCGCCAAGTCCCGTTGTTTCAGTATCAAAAAACACTAAATCGCCTGCCCTATGGCCCGAGGCGGAAAGAGGGTGATTGGTCTGTTCCTGATTCCACAGGGAGACAGCCTCAAGCAGATCACTGAATTGATAGTGGCCATGTTTGTGGTCAAGCGGATAAACAACCTCCCTGACCAGACAGTATTCGCCATCAAAATAGAAGGGGG
Source organism: Mesobacillus sp. AQ2 (assembly GCF_030122805.1). NCBI lineage: Bacteria > Bacillati > Bacillota > Bacilli > Caryophanales > Bacillaceae > Mesobacillus > Mesobacillus sp. AQ2. The sequence continues at coordinate 3,063,536 of NZ_CP126080.1, forward strand.
TAACATGTTCCTTCTCCCAGATATCGAGAAACGGTATGTCAGGTGTCGATTCTGCATTTACCGGTTCTGGCTCAGGGATGTTGTTACTGGCTGCTGACGGTCCTGGCTTATCGGCCCCGCTCTTGATATGCGGCTTCAGCCTGTTCAATTTGTTCTTTAAACTCATTTTCCCCCTCCTTCCTATACTGCGGCTTCAAGAAATAGATTCAACAATTTCACAACATCTTTTTTTGAGTGGATCGATGTTGTATCCGTTCCGATACATGATGGACACCCATCGGAACACTGGCAGTTAAGGACCATTTGCTTCGTCTGCTTTAAAATCTCCTCAATACCGGAATAGATTTTTTCACTCAGGCCAATTCCACCAGGATAACGATCATAAAAGAAAATCGTCGGCTTTTCATTATGGGCGGCCTTCACCTGCGGGACGACATGGACATCAGATGGGTCGCACATAACGAATAATGGTGCGATATGTTTCAAAGCCTGAGATGTACCGATCAACCCTTCCTCGAGCCGGTCATCAGCAAACTCGGAAAGTTCTTTATTAAGGGAGATCCATGCTGAGCTCGTGTGCAGTTCTTCCTCCGGCAGATAAATTGGACCTGATCCTATATTTTCATGAGTTTCAAACCTGATTTTCTTGAAAATTGTGGCCATCGCCCTGACACTCACATCTCCATAACCGATTTCTGTATCTTTATTGCCCCTATGTTTGTCTTCCTCCAAAACACTGAGCTGGACGGCGAGATTGGCATCGGTAAAGTAATCGACATCAACTTCACGTACAAACGCCTTTTTTTCTTCCCAATCAAGCTTTTCCACCTGAAATTGAATGCCCTGGTGGAGATAGATCGCTTCTTCATGTAACAATGTCATTGCGGAGAAGGTATCCATCTCGCCAATCACCCTGACATTTGCAACATCTGATTGGTCGATGATCACGACATTCTCCTGCGAAGCAGAGCGGAGGCTGATATTATGGGCCGGGAAGGCATCATTCATCCAGAACCATTTGTCGCCATTCTGATGAAGGATACGCTCCTCCGTTAAGTATTCCAGAATTTCTTCAATTTCCGCTGCCCCGAAAGTGTCTCCCTTTTTAAAAGGCAATTCATAGGATGCACACTTGATGTGATCAATCAGGATAATCAAGTTGTCGGGATTGATTCTGGCTGTTTCCGGACTGCGGTTGAAAAAGTAATCGGGATTTTGGATGACATACTGATCCAGCGGGCTTGAGCTTGCCACCATGATGACTACAGACTCTCCATGCCGTCTGCCAGCCCGACCTGCCTGCTGCCATGCACTTGCGATCGTACCCGGGTAACCATTCATGATACATACCTGAAGCTGTCCGATATCGACACCCAATTCAAGAGCATTGGTGCTGACAACACCGTAAATTTCACCGGAACGCAAACCTTTTTCAATATCACGCCTTTCGGTCGGGAGGTAGCCGCCCCTGTATCCCCTGATGGCTTTTGGACCGAGCTTATGCTTGACCAGCTCCTGAAGATAGGTAAGCAGGATTTCCACCCTCACCCTGCTTCTCGCAAAGACGATGGTCTGGATCCTGTTCCTCAGGAATTCTCCTGCAAGCTTTCTTGTTTCAAGTGTCGCACTCCTCCTGACATTCAGCGGAATATTGACAACAGGAGGGTTATAGAATAAAAAGTGCTTCTTTCCTGAAGGCGCACCATTATTGTCGATCAAGACCATCTCTTTTTCGGTCAAGCCTTCAGCCAGTTCCAACGGATTGGCAATGGTCGCGGAAGTACAGATAAAAACAGGATCACTACCGTAATATTTGCAGATCCTTTTCAGCCTCCTGATGACATTTGCCACATGGCTGCCAAAAACTCCTCTGTAAATATGCAGTTCATCGATGACCACATACTTAAGATTCTCAAAAAGCGAGACCCATTTCGTATGATGCGGCAGGATTGCTGAATGGAGCATATCCGGGTTCGTAATGACGATGTGTCCTGCCCTTCTCACCTTCTGACGGATATTGGCTGGTGTGTCGCCATCATATGTATAGCTGTTAATCGAAAGTTCCGCCTCCTGGATCAATTCATTGATTTCACTCTTTTGGTCCTGGGCAAGAGCTTTTGTCGGGAACATGTATAGAGCCCTTGCATTCGGATCATCGATGATTGACTGCAGGACGGGCAGATTATAGCACAGCGTTTTCCCCGAGGCTGTCGGTGTGACAGCAACGATGCTTTGTCCTCTCATGATTTGTTCGTAAGATGATTTTTGGTGTGTATATAATCGGGATATCCCGCGCCTTTGGAGTGCATTTTCCAGGATCCCGCTTAAATTTTCCGGCATGTCTTCCGTCCTGGCTTCTTTCTCCTCAATCGTGTGCCAGTGGACAATATTTTTCTTTACCGATTCACTAACCTTTAAATCTTGCAAAATCTCTTGCATGTTTTTCCTGAATTTCATCACGTTCACCTCATTAACTCTATTTTAGCGAATAAACGTTCGTTACAAAAGAAAAATTATTGTGACCAGACTGCTAGTTTTTGGCATTCACATTTCTATTCACTGTCTGGCTGCGAAATCCCTTATGTTATTTATGGTCCCGTTTTGCTAAAATAATAGAATGGACTACAGCTTATATAGAGGTGTTTCTTTTGGAAAAGAATGAAATAAAAAATGTGCTGGCAAGATTCTCATTGTTCAGGGACCTTGAGGACCATGAATTAGACAAGATCGTCGATATATCCATTTCGCGGCAGTGGAAGAAACACAGCCATATCTTCATGCAGGATGACCCGCTGGAAAATGTTTATTTCATCAATGAAGGCAAGGTAAAAGTCTATAAAAGTGATGCCAATGGCCGCGAGCAAATCGTCGCTATCCTAAAAAAAGGTGAAATGTTCCCTCATGTAGGCTTTTTCAGGAAAGGCGGTTATCCAGGGTATTCGGAGGTATTGGAGGAAGCAAGCCTTGTCGTTGTCCCAATTTCACAATTCGAAAAGGTGCTGGTCGATAACCCTCATTTAAGCATCAAGGTATTCAAGGTGCTTGGCGAGAAAATCGTTGACCTCCAGGAAAGACTTGAAGCCCAAATCCTTAATAACACCTACGAACAAATCATTAAGCTTTTGATCAGGATGGGTGAGCTTCACGGAGACAAGCAGGAAAATGGCACTGTTTTGTTAAAGACGGATTTCACGAACAAGGACCTGGCCAATATGATTGGCACCACCAGGGAAACGGTCAGCAGGACGCTGACCAAAATGAAAAAAGACAATCTAATTTCCACTGATTCAGCCGGGAATATGATCTTGGATCCTGATGTATTGCTGGACGAGCTAGTCTAATAAGTTCACCTGCATGAAAACGCCCGAGGCAGTTAGCCCCGGGCGTTAAATCTGTTATTCTGTCTTGCTTAGACCCATCATTGTTTCCAAGTCTTCCTGGGCAGATGTGATCAGCTTCAGGTTGAATGTTTCCTGCAGGACCTCCATCACGCCATTGGAAATGAATTCAGGCGGCTTTGGCCCGATGCGGATGTCCTGGATTCCAAGGCTGAAAAGTCCAAGCAGGATTGCGACCGCTTTTTGCTCGAACCAGGAAAGGACAATACTCACCGGTAATTCGTTTACATCACATTCAAAAGCATCCGCAAGTGCCTTGGCAATTTTAACTGTAGATACGGAGTTATTGCACTGTCCAAGATCCAGATATCGAGGGATGTTCGTTCCAGGCACTACCCCATAATCGACATCATTGAAACGGAACTTGCCGCAAGAAGTTGTCAGGATGACCGCTTCTGGAGGAAGGGATGTTGCAAGCTCGCGGTAGTATTCTCCGCCTTTTCCCGGTGCATCACAACCGGCAATCACGAAGAAACGCTTGATTTTTCCTGATTTGACTGCTTCTATGACTTCAGGAGCCAGACCAATCACTGTTTCGTGATGGAAGCCAGTCACCAATGTTTCTTCCGATTCCATGTTAGCCTCTGGAAGCTCCAATGCTCTTTCGATCAGCATGGAGAAATCTTCATTTTCAATTTTCCTTACATTTTCAAGACCGGCAACTTCGTATGTAAACATACGATCTGCATAGGAACCCTTGATTGGCATCACGCAATTAGTCGTTGCCAGGATTGCCCCAGGGAATTTTTCAAACAGACGGCGCTGGTCGAACCAAGCCTTCCCGATATTACCCTTAAGATGAGGATATTTTTTCAAGGCTGGATAACCGTGAGCAGGGAGCATCTCAGAGTGCGTGTAAATATTGATACCTTTGCCTTCTGTTTGCTTCAGCAATTCTTCAAGCGCGAATAGATTGTGCCCCGTAACAACGATCGCTTTGCCTTCTATCTTGTTCTGGCTTACCTTTACAGGCTGAGGGATGCCAAGGCGGCTAGTGTGCGCCTCATCAAGCATTTCCATCACGCGTACAGCTGATTGGCCCACCTTCATCGCCATATCAATATGTTCCTGGACATTAAAGTTTGAATTAGTCAACGTCATATATAATGCTTCGTGGGTCGTTGCATCTACGAACGGATCCGTGAATCCAAGCTGATTCGCATGGGTTCTATAGGCTGCAATGCCTTTCAGTGCAAAAATGATCGTATCCTGAAGACTTGCGATTGTTTCATCTTTTCCGCATACACCAACAACTTTACATCCTCCTGTTGGCGTTTGTTCACATTGGTAACAAAACATATGTGTATTCCCCTTTTCTGCTTTATTTACTGTTTCAGCATACAGAGGTTGAAAAATCGGTTATGTGACCTAAATCACACTAAATGCATTTTTCACAAAGTGTTCAAAAAAGTACGGCGAACTGTTGAAAGTGCATTTATTTGAAAGATACCCTCTTCTTGAACAGGGACATTCCATGCTACATAGACTATTATAAGTATTTTTGCAGAGGAGGATGTGAGAAGATGGCAACCAACCATCCTGATCGCCCAAAAAAACATGAAACTCTCGAACAGTGGTTCAAATCAATGAACCAGTTGATGCAGGAGAAGCCTGTCAAAGGTTTCCTGCAAAGCATTGATGATTTTTTCAGGCAACCCTTAGCCCAGACATCCCTCGGTGTACGAGTAAATGAAACAGTGAGCGAATATGTTGTGACCGCAGAATTGCCAGGGATCAAAAAAGAGGATATCTCGATTGATGTCATCAACAACTCGCTGACGATCCTTGTAAATAAAACCGAAATGACTTCAGAAATCAACGATATCGCAAAAACAGAAATGCATATGGCCTCCTCCAGGCAGTTTAGCCGGACAATTCCATTTGCTCATCCTATAAATGATAAAAAGACACGTGCTTCCTATCGCAATGGATTGCTTGAAATTAAAATCGCTAAAAAACAGGGAAAGAAAATTGATATTTTTATTGATGAATAGTTGTTTAACGAAAACAAGCAGGCATAAGTGCCTGCTTGTTTTTTAGACTTTGAACATTCCGCCGAGTCCCTTGACAAGTGATGAAACCTGGGTCACTGCATTCATCATCTGGCCAGCTGTATCGACCATCTTATTGATATCCAGGTTTCCATCCTGGCTTTTAAACGAATTCATGATCGACTGCATGCCTGATGGCTGCTTTGGCATAAAAGCATTTTGGGGATATGGGTTATAATTCTGATAATCAGCCTGCGGGTTATAGTAACCATAAATAGGGTCATCTTCAGGTTCTAGCGGATTTTGAAAAAGCATTTTCGGGTAGTTATTTTTGCTCTCGGCAATTGGGTATGGCTGATTCCACTGAGGGTTCCCCTGGATATAAGGATTCACAGGGTAACCTTGCGGAGAATATTGGTTTTGCCAGTTCCCCGGCATGGCATTCCAATATGGTGTGTTATATGGTTGAGGGAGCGGTTGCTGCCGGTTCAAATTGTGATTGTTCCCATTATATAGGTAAGGGTCTTGACTGTATTGATTCACCCACCACTGGGGCTGGTAGGCATTCGTCTTATTTCTGCGGCCAAACATGGCGAACATCCTCCTCCAATAATTCATTACGATAGTATATGATCAAACCGCCCAATGGGTGAAAGTGTTGGAAAAGGCTTCCGGTTTTGTCTAAGAATGAAATATGTTGTCGGAAGTTTCAATTTTTGAAAAATAAATGACTCTTCCTTTTTCATGATAGTATGGACTCAAATGATGGAGGAGGATGAAAAATGAACGTTCACGAACTGAAGAATCTATTTGCCCAGACAAAAGAATACACTCCGGAACATGTAAATGAATTGCTTGATTTTACAAAAAAGTCGTATATTCAGAATGAGATCACCATTCTGGAATACCGGAACCTTGTTCGTGAGCTGGAATTGCTAGGAGCTTTCATTCCCGAAGATCAGAAAGAAATGACCATCTAAAAAGTTGAAGCACCAGAATACTTGGACCGCCCCCATTATTGCCGGCTTGGCTGACAATTGAGGTGCAGTTCAAATGCTCTGGTGCTTCTTTATTTTTGGCTGCCTGTTTGGTTAACCGCAATGATCAGACTCTTGAGGATGAATTCCACTGATTGTAGTTGATCAAGGAATCGCTTTTTGCTTGTTTCCGGAAAAAATGCCTGTACAGAAATGACTTCCAGATAGTCTGCGGCCGTTTCAATCTGGTTGACATGAAGGTTTTTCGGCCTGTTCTGACCTACCCAATAGAACGCTGCTTTCCTCCATGTATCTGTTGTCCCCTTTACCTCATCAGCAAACGGCTTTACTTCTTCATGAAAATCGCCTCTTACTTGCTTTTCTTTTGAATTTTGAAATCGTTGATGAGCAAATTCCAGGTTCACAAGCAACCTTTCAGATAATGCAATAAGATTTTGGTCAGTTTCCAAGTTAATCACGCTTTCTCTGGTTCTATTTTATGATGCAGCTAGTTCCGCTGCTCTTTTCATGTCTTCTGTATGCTTTTCAGGGCGATCCATACAAAAAGGACTCTGTTAACATTGGCTGTTGATTTCCGTTCCAGGCGCTTCGCTTTCCGCTGGAAGAATATGAAAAAGACCAACTGCCGTCTTTTTCATAAGCAATTCTTCCTTGGGGCTGGCGCTGAGCCTCCTCGTCGCTTTGCTCCTGCGGGGTCTCACCTGACCAGCTGCGCCCGCAGGACATTGAATGGCTTCCTCGAATCTGCCCACGCACGATGGAAATGCGTTAGCATTTTCGGAGGAGTCTACGCGCCTTCCACTACAATCAACAGGGTTTAAAAATCAATAATCAGCTTTAACAGAGCCACAAAAAAAAACAGCTTTCATGGCAAAAGCTGCTTCATGTTGAATCTATTCTATTATATTTTAAAAACTCATTTCAAGTTTTAAAGAGGCTTGCTCGTTTATCGGCTGTATTGAGGAATTAAGGGCTTGCGGAATTTCTCCTTCCACTTTATCCAGAAGCATGCTTGTTTTTTCTAAATGTACTGAATGGGCCTTGTACATTTTTTCCCGGACTCCCTGCAAAGATTCATGCAAATTCATGTCAGTTTCTTCAAGGCAGAGGGCCATTTCAGTCAACATCCCTAAAAACTCTTCCCTTTCAATTCCTGGCTTCATGATCATCTCTCCTAACTTGGTATTTTAAGGTCTGGCAGAATGAACCCGGTGCACGACGATGAATCTTTCCTTATAGAATCCCAGTCTCTTGATTGTAAAATTCTCCTTTCTTACTTAACCTCCTTCATGGTTGACAAAACTAGAAGGGATTCGGCAAACAAAGTGTTTTTCAGCAGTGAACTTTACAGCCTTCGACATGGACAAATCGTATGAAAACCGAACAAATGAACAAACTAAGGTCGGGAGGTGTTCACATGAATAAAAAACAACGTAAAACCGCGCAGCAGCCGAATAAAACGGCAGAGAAAAAAGCTGGCTATGGTGACAAAAAGCTTGAAGGACCTAACCGCCCGGCTGAATGATGAGAAAAAGCAAGGGATTCCTTGCTTTTTTATTTGTCCGCATTAATCTGGGGTGAACAATTCTTTAACCGTTATTAAAGCATGCAGCTGTTTTTGCTTTTTCTTATACCAATCTGTCAGATGGATAGGATGCCTATGTTTGGTTTCTGGATTGATCCATTCCCGGTGAAACTTTCGCTGTCTATACCAGTCACCCTGATCACGAAAATGATGGAGGATGATTGGATAGGTACTTCTAAGGAAGGGCGTGTCCCGCTTTTTGTGATTTTGGAAGTATTTCTCGTAATCATGTCTGGATGCCGTATGTTCCGTATTTAATGCGAATTCAAGAAATGAGGGGTAATACCCGGGGTGAAATAGTATGGATGCCAGCCTCTTTCCCAGATTGATCCTTTTGCTGATGAATTTGAAACCATTAACGCTTGCTCCGTACAGCTCACCTTCACAAGTAGGAAAGAGGACTGTACTGAAATGCAGGTGATCTTCAAAAGAAAACATTGACGTATTGAAAACTCTTCTCTTATATACCGGTTCTTTGATTACCGGCTCCTGTATCACATTTTGTTCGTTGATAATCAATGCGACCATGAGCCTTCTTTTATCTCCATACTTCCAAAATTCCTTCCACTCTTTCTCCATAAAGGCCGATACATCAAGAAATTGAAGCAAGTGAAACATTGGGGTGCTTTTTTTCGTCGAATAAGAGTACAAGAGCAGCTGTGCATATGCATCACGAAAAATCAGCCAATTCGCCCGTTCATATGTGAGGAATAATCGTTTGCGGATAGCAGGAGCAAGCATTCTCGGAAACCAGTCACCTTCCAGGTCGCACATATTATAGCCACCATTTCTGGATACCATGCTTGCAAGGAAGGACCAAATCATCTCGGGATATTCCAGATAGAAATCCAGATAGGCTTGTGTTCTTGAGATATTGTCCAGGTTTTTTTTAGCCGTTTCAATTCTGATCTTTTGGATCATCTCTGCTTCGTCATCCGGCAGTTGTGAAAATTGGGGATAATGGGTCATTGACACACCGTTTCTCTTCCTTTTCTATAGGTTGTTCTTAGAGTGAAGTGAAATGAGGCTTTTTATTCAACCAAAAAACGTTTAAATTTGGTATGATATAGAGTAGTCTGCGAGGTGGTCATCTTGATTTTCAATTATCCAAACGGAAAAAAATATATTCCTGCTGCAAATAAAGAGACAGCACAAAAAACAAAAAAACAAAAGAATGCAGCATATAGCAACAGAGGGATGACATTGGAGGAGGACCTCAATGAAACCAACTCCTTTTACCTTGACCGCAACATTGCGGTAATCCATAAAAAGCCTACACCAGTCCAAATCGTCAATGTGGATTATCCGCGAAGGAGTGCAGCGGTCATTAAAGAGGCATACTTTAAACAAGCTTCTACAACAGACTATAATGGCGTTTATAAAGGAAAATACATTGATTTTGAGGCAAAGGAGACGAAGTTTTCAACATCTTTCCCATTAAAAAACTTTCATGAACACCAAATTGTCCATATGAAAGCCGTCATTGAGCAAGGAGGAATCTGTTTTGTCATCCTCCGGTTCTCTACTGATGAGGAAATCTATTTCCTTGAAGCGAGCCATTTGCTTATTTTTTGGGAGAGAATGGTCAAAGGCGGCAGGAAGTCGATTACCAAGGAAGAAGTCATCAATTGCGGCCATAAAATCCCCCTTGGTCTTCATCCGAGGATTGACTATATCAAAGTTATCGATTATCTTTATACACTTAGTTAGTTTTTCTATTGCGAGAAAGGAATGAACTATATATGGCACAGAAACCTCAAACAAGAGAGGAGCGACGCAGACAGCAGGCAGCCAAGAACAACAAGCCAAAAGGCAAGAAAGCGAAAAAAGGAATATTCAAGAAAATTTTCCTGACGCTGATCGCCCTGGGCATCATTGGCATGCTGACTGGTATCGCTACATTTGCATTCATGATACAGGATACACCAAAACTTGATGAATCCTTGCTCAAAGACCCGATCTCATCAAAAATCTATGATAAAGACAAGAAACTTGTAACAGAAGTAGGATCACAAAACAGGGACTATGTTGCTTATGAGGATATACCAAAACTAGTAGAAAACGCCTTTTTAGCAACTGAAGATGTCAGATTCTACAAACATAATGGAATCGATGTCATCCGTCTTGGCGGAGCAGTTATTGCCAATGTCACGAATGGATTTGGATCTGAGGGTGCTTCCACCATCACACAGCAGGTCGTGAAAAACTACTTCCTTGGTTTTGAAAAGACCATCTCCAGGAAAGCACAGGAAGCATGGCTCGCCTATCAGCTTGAACAGAAATATACGAAACATCAAATCTTCGAGATGTACGTAAACAAAATTTATATGTCTGAAAACATGCATGGTGTCCTGACCGCCTCAAGGACGTATTTTGGCAAGGATTTGGATCAGCTTGAGCTTCATGAAGCAGCTCTGCTTGCAGGAATGCCTCAAAGTCCAAATAATTACAATCCTTTTACAAATCCTGAAAAAGCAGAGAAGCGCAGGAATATTGTTTTATCCCTGATGCACCAGCATGGATTCATATCAAAGGAAGAGATGGAAAAAGCTCAAAAGATTCCTGTGGAATCCAGTCTTGTCAAGGAAGAAAACAGGAAGAACAAGGATGAAAAGCCTTTCGATGCGTTTGTCGATATGGTCATTGATGAAGTAACCGAAAAAACCGATTTCGATATTTTTTCCGATGGACTTGAGATTTATACAACGCTAGACCCTAACGCCCAGACTCATGTTGAGAATATCCTGAACACCGATGCTGCGGTACAATTCCCAAATGATGAATTCCAGGCAGGCATCACCCTTCTAGACACGCAAACCGGGGAAATACGTGCGATTGGCGGCGGCCGCAAACAGCAGGTCAAGCGTGGGTTGAATTATGCTATTGATGTAAAAAGACAGCCGGGTTCAACGATTAAGCCTATCCTTGACTATGGACCGGCAATTGAATATTTGCACTGGGGTACCTACCACATGCTTGAAGATAAACCGATGACTTATTCAACTGGTGACCCAATCCGGAACTGGAACAATAAGTATAACGGCATCATGACAATGAGAATGGCCCTTGCAAAATCAATCAACATCCCTGCCCTTCAGGCATTCCAGGCTGTAGGTCTTGATAAAGCAAGGGAATTCGGCAGTAATCTTGGACTGACACTTGATGATCCTTTCTATGAATCAGCATCAATTGGTTCTAAAGAAATTGCCCCTATTGAAATGGCTGGTGCATATGCGGCATTCGGAAACAATGGATTCTTTACGGAGCCATACTCAGTCAAGAAAATAGTACTCCGAGACAAGACAGAAATTGATCTGACACCTGAGACTGAAGTGGTCATGAAGGATTATACTGCCTTTATGATTTCTGATATGTTGAAAACGGCAATCACGCAAGGAACTGGTGCAACGTACGCAAATATCTCCAACCTTCATGTTGCCGGTAAAACTGGAACAACGAATTACACCGAAGAGGATATCAATAAATTCGGAATCAAAGATGGCGGAGTGCCAGATTCCTGGTTTGTAGGGTATACAACTAGGTATACAGCATCTGTCTGGACCGGCTACAGTGATCGCAAAACCGCACTTTACGGTACAGAACAAAAAATATCCCAGATGCTATTCAAGGATCTGATGTCTTATGTATCTAAAGACGTAGACACTCCAGATTTCACCGTACCGAAGAGTGTCGAAAGAGTTAAAATTGAAAAAGGCACTATGCCTGCCAAGCTTGCCAGTGAGTATACTCCAAAGGATCAGATCCTTTACGAGTGGGCAGTGAAAGGAAATCTGCCGAAGGAAAAGTCAAAGAAATTCGAAAAGCTTGAAGCTCCTTCAAAGCTTGAAGCCAAGTACGATGAAGCGAAAAATGAAATCATCCTGACTTGGGATTTCAAACAGAAAAACAAGGAAGATGTCCAATTCGAGGTGACCGCTTCCCTTGATGAAGGTCCTGAACAAGAATTAACGAAGACAACGGATACCGGTTTAAAAATTGCCAACGCAGTTCCAGGCGGGATTTATTCCTTTAAAGTTACCGCTATCCGTGGTGATCAGCGTTCCGAACCTGCCACTCTAAAAATTGAAGTCCCAGATGTCACATTGCCTGATGATGGTGAAGGTGATGAAGGCGAAGACGGCAATGGAAACGGGAATGGCAATGGTAATGGTAATGGAAATGGCAACGGGAATGGCAACGGTAACGGCAACGGTAATGGTAACGGTAACGACACCGGAAATGGTGAAGGTACCGGAGATGGTACTGGCGATGTCAGCGGTGCAGGAAGCAATAACGATAGTGGCGGCACCGGCACTGGCACCGGCACTGGAGACGGCACTGGCACCGGCACTGGCACCGGCACTGGAGACGGCGATTAACCTTCACCCCCTTGCCGTATAAGAAAAAGCCATAAAAAATAAACGCCCTGATTAGTCAGGGCGTTTATTTTTTGCATGATTTAAAGCTGTCTTTCTGGCATACTGCTTTTCCTGTTCGGCAAATAGTTCCGCCAGTTGCTTATAGGATTGGAAAAGGCCAGGCCTTGATGTAACAAACTCCAATCTTTCAAGGACGTTTACGGGCTTGAGTTTACACTCTTCAATCGAATGCAGCTCTTGATTCAGTCCATTCGTAGCGAAAAGAAATTGCTTGAATAATTCAATTGCCTTATTCATTATTGGTAGTGCCTGGTCACGATCCCTGTTTGTAAAGTGATGGCGGAGTTCTGAATTGTAATGATTCCAATCACTGAGGATTTTCTCCATAACAGCGTTCCTCTCCCCGGAGTTAATAGTCCTTTTCCTTACAATTTATCCTTCATCCGCTTCTTGCCCTCTCTGCAAACATCAAGCAAAGGACAAGTCTCACATCTTGGATTCTGTGCTTTACAATGGTACCGGCCAAAGAAAATCATCCTGTGGTGAGTAATTGACCATTCTTCTTCAGGAATTTTCTTCATTAAAGTCTTTTCGACCTCCAGCACTGAGTCCTTCCAACGGCAAAAAGCAAGCCGTTTGCTGACGCGCTCCACATGTGTATCCACTGCAATCGCAGGAACTCCAAATGCAACGGAAACGACGACGTTAGCAGTTTTCCGGCCTACTCCGGGAAGCTTTGTCAATTCATCTCTGTCTGCAGGCACAACCCCTCCATATTCAGCGATAAGCATCCTGCAAAGCTTTTGAATATTCTTCGCTTTATTACGATACAGTCCAATCGAGCGGATATCCTGCTGCAATTCTTCCAATGTCACGGCCAAAAAATCCTCAGGAGCTTTATATTTTTGAAACAAGTTCTTCGTCACTTTATTGACAAGTGCATCAGTGCACTGAGCCGACAATGCAACTGCTATCACAAGTTCAAAAGGATTTGAGTGGACCAGCTCACAGTGTGCATTTGGGAACATCCTGCCCATTTCATCAAGGCAGAACCTGATTTGCTGCTTATTTAACATGATTTCTTCACCACATTTCCGATTTTGTTAATTTTGGGGCTCGGTTTCATACTTTCACAAAACAAAATGAAATGAAAAAAGAGAGAATGAATGAATTCTCTCATAACAATTACTGTTCTAGCCAGTTATAAAAAGGTACAGGATTGGCGGAAACTTTAGGCTCTTCCTTCGCTGCCCGCTGCGTGCTCTGATGCTGCCTGAATTTCCTTCCGTAACTTTTAGCCTGTTCGATTGTTTTGATTCCATTCTTTTTCCATTCAAAAAGAATCCGGTCTATGTACCGAAAATTCAATTTCCCTGATATCACAGCTTCTCTCAAAGCAGCTTTAATGATGATCGGGTCATGGTGATCATCATCCATCCACATTGCGAGAGATTCACATTCAAACGGCGATAATGGCCTGCCGAACTCTCTTTCGAACGCGGTATATAAATCTGTTTCTTCCTTCTGCTCCATAAGCTCTTTTTCCTGCTTACGTTTCAGCATGAACTGGTCAAACAGCTTATCCCAAAGGGGTTCGAGTGAGTACTTTTCATATCTGATTCCTTCAGTGGAATTTCCGTCAATGATTGATATAAACCCTCTCTGGATCAGTGCACGGAGCAAATCAGTACATTCGAAAGCGGATATCGTCATGCGGGCTGCAAGTTCAGTGGGAGTAGGAAATTCATTTCCTTTTTCAGAAAAATAGAAAACATGGAGTAATAATGCCAATTCTTGTTCGTTCAATCTCATTTCTTTGTACTGCGTCAGCAATACTGAAGGAATAGTAACATTCCCTTCTTTCAGCCAATCTAACATATCTGCTTTTTTCATTCCGGACACCTCTTTTCATAGTATAGCATGAACAAGCCCGGCTGGTAATAAAATAGAAAAAGATTAAAAAGGGAAATTAGTCGAAAAATATCGAAAAGGCGATTCAAATTCAAACCATAAAATCTGTGTAACAAAGCTGCTGATTATCGTTTCAGGCACTGAAATTACAGAGCCTTTTCAAAAAGAGACGGAGAACCGGTTCACAGTTCTCCGTCTGCTGTTTTTATGCACGGCTGTTAACAAAGTCATGAATTCGGCTGATTGCTTCCTCTAACTGGCTGAGTGATGTCGCGTAAGAAAGGCGCATAAAGTCCGGAGCCCCAAAACCAGAGCCAGGAACAACTGCAACGTTTGCTTCAGTCAGCAGTATTTCCGCAAACTCATCTACATCCTTGCAGCCTGTCATCAAGGCAGCTTCTTTTGCATTCGGGAACAGATAAAATGCTCCCTGAGGCTTAATGCAGCTGATTCCCGGAATCTCATTCAACTTAAGATGAATGATTTCAAGCCTTTCTTCAAAAGCGGAACGCATCATCTCGACCTCTTCCTGCGATCCAGCGTATGCTGCGATTGTCGCATATTGTGCCGGAGTAGTCGGATTCGAGGTACTGTGGCTTGCCAGGTCAGTCATAGCCTTGATGATGATGCTGTCACCGGCAGCATACCCGATTCTCCACCCCGTCATGGAGTGGGACTTTGAAACACCATTGATGATGATGGTCTGCTTTTTCAATTCGTCTGATAGTTGTGCGATCGAAATATGTTCAGCTTCACAATAAATCAATTTTTCATAGATTTCATCAGATATGATCAGGATGCCCTTTTCAAGACAAACATCTCCAATTGCCTGCAATTCTTCTTTTGAATAAACCATCCCCGTAGGATTGCTTGGCGAATTGATGATGACTGCTTTGGTCTTATCCGTCACCTTTTCCTTCAGCTGTGCTGGAGTGATCTTGAAATTATTTTGTTCCAGCCCTTCAACATAGACTGGGGTTCCTCCTGCCAGCTTCACTTGCTCTGGATAGCTGACCCAATAAGGAATCGGAATGATGACTTCATCGCCCTCATTAAGCAGAACCTGGAATAATGTGTACAATGCATGTTTTGCACCACTGGTGACAATGAGTTCACTCAGCTGATAATCAAGACCCTGATCTGCTTTTAATTTCGCTGCGATTTCCTTTTTCAATTCAGGAAGCCCGCCTGAAGGAGTATATTTTGTGAATCCCTCATTCATCGATTTAACAGCAGCATCGATTATATGCTGCGGTGTATTGAAATCAGGCTCACCCGCTCCAAGTCCAATCACGTCTTTTCCCTGTGCTTTTAATTCTTTTGCCTTGGCGGTGATGGCCAAAGTTGATGAAGGTGTGAGTGCTCCCACTCTGCCGGCTAACTGGATCTCCATCCTTTTTCCCCCTATATTTTAATTGCGTTCAATAGAACACGTTTATAAATTATTAATAGCCCTCAATTTTTCGCCCGTCTCGAAATCGACATAATAATAATTGATGGTGTCGCTGTTTTTACGGTAATAAATTTCCCAGGCCGGCCTGTCCGTCTTTTGGATTCTGGCCATGCCCAGCCTTACAGCGATTATTTCATCAGGATTCTTTTCCTGATATAGTTTATTTAACGCTTCTTTTTTCGTGATTCCATTTTTGGCAATTCTCGTAATCAATTCACCATTTTTTTCATTGATCCAGACATATACGTCTTCCTGCCTGGCATTTTTCCCTGTCATGACATAATAAGTTTCTTCACCACTGTAAAGATTGAAGTCAGTGAAATCAGACAGGCTCGTTTCTTTCGCTGCAATCTTCACAGCCTTATTTTCTGCGGCACTAACTGGTTCCATCGCATTCAAGTAAACATTCACCAGGATTCCCGTGATGATTGCCACAAAAAGCACACTCAATAAAATCCACTTCTTCACATGTATCCCTTCTTTATGTAAGCTCACTTCACCGCTCCCCTCAACCTGGTTGAACAAGCGGTAAAATAAAAGATGTTTTCATTAGGTACGGTAAATCGTAAAGACGGCCTTATCTTTATCCTCCTGGTCCAAAGCCAGGCCAAACATGAGGTCATCATGTTTCAAGGACCTGTTAAGGGCATCAACTATTTTATATAGATCCGGACTATTCTGGACCTTAACCGCAGAAATTATTTCGATTTTGCTTTCCATCCTGCAACTCTCTCCTTGCACATTTTTTGACATTTATAGAACAGCATCCCGCTGCAAACAATACAATTAACACCACTCATTATATCAGGAGATGGTCTTTACTGTAAGGATAAGAACAAAATCAAACAAAAAAATTCTAGCCCACACATCAAAAATGACTGCGCAGTTTATGCGCAGTTTTTTATTCTTCACCCATAATGGTAATCACATCATAAGTAGACTGTGTAAACTTTATTGTAACAGTACCATGCTGTTTTGTGAAATAAACATCAATCCAGGCTTCATGAAGCATTTCCACTAAATCGGGATCAGGCTTTACTGAATTTGATTTAAATATGATGGCCAACTGCGGATCCATATGCTCGATCAAGAGATCGGAAAACGAGCCCTTAGCACCATAAGCGGGAAGTTTAATGATATTGACATTTCTTAATGGCTCAGCAAGAAAAGCCTGCTCCGAGTGGTGGCTTGCTGAACTGATATAAAAAATTTGATGATGGAAAAATTGAAAAGAGATATCCGTCCCCTCGGTTTCTTTATCTCCATCGAAGACAACTTCTGCGGTCAACCCAGGCAACAGTTTTCGAAGATCCCCCTGCTTCCATTGTTCCACCTTAACTCCAGCTGGGATTTCTTTCGCCATTAGTGCAGTCTCTCCGGCTTTTCCGCTCACTACTTTGCCAACATCGTATTTCCGTATGAGTTCCTCAAGGTTTTCCATTTCCGAACTTGATGTCAAAATGACTGTAGATATATTTTTTACATGAAAGAGAGCGAGCAGCCTTTCAAGTTCCTTCAATGTTCCTTTGCCACCCGTATTCACCAGGATATTTTCGCCGGTGGCGTATTGGATCAGCGCAGCTTCCCCATCGCTCAAAGCAAGAAAAGTGAAGGCCAGTTCATCTCTTTTAAGGTTGACATCGACTCCTTCCACCTCGACAGGAGCTGAAGGAGATTCATACGGGAAATAGTACCAATTAACGATGGCGAAGATTGCCATTATCAGCTTCATATACACTCCTCCAATTACTTCTAGCTATAGAGTGCGTCATTTGGCTGAAAATATAAAAAGACTTTTGGAAAAGTTGACTCTTTTCAATTTAGTTGTTGATGTTCGTTCCTGGGACTGAGCAATCAGCATGGCTCAAGAACCTGGAATCTAAACCATTCTGATGCACGCCTACAGCCAATGATGAATCAAATCAACAATATCAGTAATTGATTTTTCTTCGACCGGCACGTCAGCCACTGACCTTAAAAAGGCATTTCCGTATTTTGTCGTTACAAGCCTCCGGTCAAAAACAAAAATCAGGCCACGATCATCGGAAGTCCGAATCAGCCTTCCAAAACCTTGCTTAAAGCGGAGAATTGCTTCCGGCAATGATAACTCAGAAAAAGGGTTTCCGCCATTCTCTTTTATCAATGCACATTTTGCTGCTGTAAGTGGTTCGTCAGGGGGCGAAAAAGGAAGCCGGACGATGATTAAACATGAAAGGTCTTCACCTGGTATATCCACACCCTCCCAAAAACTGCTCGTCCCAAACAGGATCGCTTTATCGAACCTTTTAAAATTCCTCGTCAATCTCGTTCTGCTGCCTGCCGTAATCCCCTGGGCAATCAATACAAAATCCTCCAGAAGGCCGCTTTCCTTGATCAGATTGTATGTCTTTTTCAGCATTTCATTCGAAGTGAACAAAATCAGCATCCTGCCCATTGTGGCTTCTGCAATCGAAATGATATGTTCCGAAATGGCTGCGACATAGTCATCATCAGAAACAGATTTAATATCTGGCAAGTCATCTGGGACGACGAGTTTCACTTGTGACTTATAGGAGAATGGAGACCGGATGTGCTTCTCAAACAGCACTTGCTGCAACCCTAATTCCCTTTTGATGAAGCTGAAAGAATGATTAACTGATAAAGTCGCTGATGTTACGACCACACTCTTCTTCCTGGAGAAAAATTGCTCCTCCAGATATTCGGAAACATTAACTGGACGTGAAAAGATAGCCGTTGAATTTTGCATTGACCTTGTATCAGCTTCAATCCACCTCACATACCTGTTCTCATCTGTAAATAGTCTTTTGGCCGTGATGCAAATTTGTTCCAAATCTTCCTTGGCCTGAACAACCTCTTCCAGTATCGCCATTTGCCTTGCTGAAAAGCTGTCCGGGGTTCTCCATGCATCTTCCAGTCTTTTTTCAAGGGCTTCAATCAAATCTCTAAGATAAAAATAAACCCTTTCAGCAGTTGTCCTCAATGCTGTCCATATCCGATTTTCCCTTTCAGGAACCATGCTTGCATGGATTTTGCTCCCAGCAACTTTATTCTTCATCGCCTTCCTTGCATAGGTACCTGCAAGCTTGAATAGGTCCTCTGTTTCATAGACTAAATCAGATATCAAATGATTGATTTCAAAGGTATGACGATGTTCACCATTAAGAACTCCAATCTCGTTCAGCAAGGATTCAAGCTTATAAAATAGCTGATTTTGTTCGTAAAGACCGATTTGATTCAGCACCAGCCTGACTGACATATAATCGAGGGACTCTCCAAAATATTTGCCCGCTGCCTTTTCGAATTGATGACCTTCATCAAGGACAACATGCTCATACTCCGGTAAAGGGCCATTTTCTGACACTAGGTCGGCAAAAAGCATCGAATGGTTGGTGATGAGGAGATCCGCATTTTGCGCTTTTTCAATGGCCTTTTTATAAAAGTCATATGCCTCCCAGTGCTTTGTCTTGATGAAGATGGAACGCTCATTCTTCACTTTATTCCAGTAAAGCATTCCTCCGCTGGACAAATTGAGTTCATCATAGTCACCAGTTTCGGTTTGGGTCAGCCAGACAAGGATTTGCATCTTTGTTAGGGCAGTATCATAATTCTCTTCTATTTCCCTGAGAGACTGCTCAAAGCGAGCCATATTAATATAGTGGCTCCTCCCTTTGATCAGCGAAACCTTCACTTTTCTACCCAATGCCTGGTTTAATTTCGGGACATCATTCGTCAGAAGCTGCTCCTGCAGCTGGGTGGTATATGTACTGATCACTACACGTTTATTGCTTTCCAGCGAAAACACAGCTGAGGGAATCAAGTAACCCAGGGACTTCCCTACGCCAGTTCCGGCTTCAATCAATGCATGGCCGTTTTTATGGAACGCATCATAAACAAGGTCCATCATCTCGAATTGTCCTTGCCTTATTTCATATCCGGTAAAAGCTTTTTGCAGTAAGGTTTTTTTGTCTTCCATTGACTTTGGATAATCAATTGCCTGTTGTTCATCATTTTCAATCACGGGTTTCCTTCTTAAAGCTATCCCGCGGAAAACTTCTATATGCTCCGGTAAAATCTCGATTCGGCTTTCCTTTACATTCACTATCTCATCAAAAATCAAATGAAGATCGCTTTTCAGTCCTTCTGAAAGCTTAGCCAGCTCTTTGATTGTGACAAAAGGGAGCGAACCAACTGCATTGAGCATGATCAATAAAAGCTCTGCTGTCACCCGGGCATCACTATCTGCTTGATGAGGACGGTCGTGTTGGAGATCCTCCCTTGCAGCAAGGTCAGTCAATTTAAAACTATCGGCAGTCGGATACAAGATCCTCGCCATTTCCACAGTATCTATAACCGGACCATAAAAACCTTCCTGGCCTGCATTTAATAATTCTTCCTGTAAAAAGGAAAGGTCGAATAATACATTATGAGCCACAAAATAAGCATCTTCAAGCATATCAGAAACCTGCGGAGCGATTTCCTCAAATAATGGGGCTTCCTTAACCATGGAATCCGAAATGCCTGTCAGTTCTTCAATAAAAACGGGTATTTTCTGTAATGGATTGACGAGAGAGGAGAACTGGCCGGTAATTCGGCCATCCTCAACTACAACTGCACCAAACTGTATAATTCGGTCACCTTTTTTTGGAGAATTACCCGTAGTCTCTAAATCGACCACAACAAATTTTTGGCTCATTTTTCAATACACCTCTAACATTCAGTCAAACAAAAACGTATCACAAAAAATATGAAAGTGAAAGCAGGAGCTTTACAGTATTTTTCTGGCTCATTTTTATACCACGTTGCTTTCACTAATTTACGTAAAAACAAGCTTTTGTGTTTTATCGAATTTATTCCATCTATTAATCCTAGTATCACCAATATAATTTCTTTATGTCATAATTTCGTGTATAGCGGCCATGTGAGATATGTATGAAAAAACTCCCGATGGTCGGGAGTTCTCTGGCTCTATAGAAATACCGTTTTCTCAGGTTCAGCATGGATCATTTCAACGATATGGTTGTTTTCATCCATCAATGCAACTTTCGGCTGATGGGTCGCTACCTTCTCTTCAGGAATGAGGGCATATGAAATGATGATGACAACATCACCCTCATGGACTAGACGGGCTGCTGCTCCATTCAGACACACTACCCCGCTGCCTCTTTCCCCAGGGATAATATATGTTTCAAAACGGGCGCCATTATTATTATTGACGATTTGTACCTTTTCGTTCGGAACCATACCAACAGCATCAAGTATATCACTGTCGATTGTGATGCTGCCTACATAATTCAAATTTGCCTCGGTTACTCTTGCACGATGTATTTTACCGTTCATCATGGTGCGGAACATGGAATGTACTCCCCCTAAAAAGTTATTCTACATTTAAAATGATATTGTCGATCAATCTGGCTTTCGAAAACTTGACTGCCATTGCGATGATGATCCTGCCTGTCAATTCCTTTAGGGATTGCAGCTCTGGATAAGAGTAGATTTCAATATAATCGACTATTCCGGTCGTATTTTCGTTAATATGGTTCTTCATCATTTCGGAAAGCTTTGCTGGATTCCGCTCACCGCTCTCCACGGCGGCTTTTGCCAACAGAAGGCTTCTGTTAAGCTCTGGTGCCTGTTCTCTCTCCTGTTCATTCAGATAGACATTTCGAGAACTTTTGGCAAGACCATCCTCTTCCCTGACAGTATCAACCGGAATCAATTCAATCGGGAAATTAAAATCCTGGACCAAACCTTCAACAACAGCAACCTGCTGGGCATCCTTCAGCCCAAAATAAGCCCTTGTAGGCTGAACGATATTGAAAAGCTTGATCAACACCGTGGCAACGCCATCAAAATGCCCCGGTCTTGATTTGCCGCAAAGTACATTCGTCCTATCAACAACGGTCACTTTAACAGAAGGATTATTTGGATACATTTCTTCTGCTGAAGGATAGAAGATATAATCTACTCCCTCAGATTCGGCAATCCTATGATCACGTTCAAAATCACGCGGATAGGCATCCAGATCCTCATTAGGGCCGAATTGGAGAGGATTCACGAATATGCTCAGGACGACAACTTCATTTTCCTTCCGCGCCCTTTTCATCAAGGACATATGCCCTTCATGCAGGAATCCCATCGTTGGCACGTAGCCAATGCTGTTGCCTTCAGATTTTAATTTTTGCATTTGTTGCTGCATTTCTGTGATCGTACTGATGATTTTCATTCTCTTCCTCCGTACAATGCCTGCAATTCTTCTTCTTTCATCGTAAATGTATGTTTATCTTCCGGGAATGCTTTATGCCTCACTTCGGAAACATAGGCACCAAGCCCGGCGGTAATTTGTTCATTCACATTCGTATATTGTTTCACGAATTTTGGGACACGGTCCACTCCATACGTGATAATGTCATGATAGACAAGTACCTGGCCGTCGACTTCCGCGCCAGCGCCAATACCAATTGTCGGGATTGATAGACCTTTGCTGATTTGTTCAGCAAGCTGCTTAGGCACACACTCGAGCACTACGGCAAACGCACCTGCTTCTTCACATTTTTTTGCATCTTCGATCAGCTTTTTGGCAGCATCTGCACTTTTTCCCTGGACTTTGTATCCTCCAAGAACACCAACAGATTGTGGTGTCAGGCCAAGATGTGCAACAACCGGTACACCTGATTTCGTAAGTGCGCTGATATGATCTATAACCTCGTCAGCACCCTCAAGTTTTACGGCATTCGCCCCAGTCTCCTGCATGATTCTGGCACCATTTAATAATGTGTCTTTGATTGACAGATGATAGCTCATAAATGGCAAATCGACAACAATGAAGGTATTGCCTGCTCCGCGCCGGACGGCTTTTGAATGGTGGACCATATCCTCCATTGTCACTGGAATCGTGGAATCATACCCCAGCACGACCATGCCCAATGAATCTCCAACGAGAATCATGTCAGCTTCTGCCTGTTCAGCATGTTTTGCCGATGGATAGTCATAGGCTGTCACCATGACAATCTTGCTGCCACTTTGCTTCATTTTCAAGAAATCCGTTGTTTGTTTCATTTCCATTCCTCCTTTTCTGAAGAGGAGATAAAACAATCAATCAATGCAAGACACTAAAAAAGGACCCATCTATGCCAGAAGGACCCTTTGAAGCCGCATTTGTTTCATCCCTCTGTCCCAGTCCGCAATCGGATCCAGGCAGAACTATTTTTATTTAATCATCACTTCAGGTGCAGTTCTCTCGATACCGCCCAGATTGATTATAGCAAAAGACTGCTTTTTTGGCTATATAATGAAATTATCCGTCTATTTTGATATCTGCAGAATAAATATTGTGGACAGCACCTGCAGAATCTTCAATCAAGAGAACACCATCTTCTGTTATTCCAGTAGCTTTTCCCCTGATTTCCCCCGTAATCGTACGGGCAATGATCTGTTTGCCAATACTGACTGCGTAACTTTCCCACATCAATTTTATCGGTAAAAAACCTTTTTCCAGATAAAGAAAATATAGCTTTTCCAATTTTTCAAGTATTGTCCTGATCAATTCTTCCCTGTCAATTGTCCTGCCTGACTCGATCGCCAGAGATGAAGCGATTGGCCGTATTTCTTCAGGAAAGTCCTCTGCCAAAGAATTGACATTGATGCCAATACCAATAATGACAGAATTGATGCGGTCTGACTCCGCCTGAAGTTCTGTAAGGATTCCTGTTATTTTTTTTCCGTTTATCATGATATCATTGGGCCATTTTATTTCGGGTAATAAACCGGTTACTTCTTCTATGGCCTGTACCACACCTACCGCGGTGATCAGTGTCAGCTGCGGGGCTTTTGGGATGGGGATTTTTGGGCGGAGCAGAACGCTCATCCAGATACCCGTGTATTTGGGTGAATGCCATTTACGGTCCATTCTTCCTCTTCCTGCTGTTTGCTCTTCTGCTATGACGACTGTTCCTTCTTCGGCATTTTCATAAGCCAGTTTATAGGCAATTTTCTGAGTCGATTCCACGCTGTCATGGTAGTGCAGATTCCTTCCCAGGATTTCTGTCTTCAATCCCAGAGTAATCTTATCTGCTGTCATATCTGCAGGTATTGAAACAATCTTATAGCCTTTTCTCCTTACCGCCTCGAACTGGAATCCTTCCTTGCGAAGTTCTTCGATTTGTTTCCATACTGCTGTCCTTGAACAGCCAGCGATGTCTGCCAACTTTTGTCCAGATAAATATTCCGATTCATTATTGGTAAAAGCATCGATCAATTTTTTCCTGATTTCTGATTGGGCGCGTTCAGCCATTGCTTTATTTTCTCCTTCTCATTTGGCACTTTGCCATAGATTACAGATCGTTCAATTTCATCAAGGGCCTGCCGCAGCCACGGGCCTGGCTGTTTTTCCATCCATGTCATTACGTCGTTCCCAGAAACTGCTAATTGCTCGCGATTCTGGATAGGCAGCATGTCATACAATTGAGTTACACCTTCAGGATTACTTCCATATTCACGAAGGGTCCCAAATACTTTTTCCGCGCTGATGGCATCGGCCTGTCCGGCCTTATAGACGGATTCCAGACTCCATTGGTTTTCAAGACGATATAATAGCAATGAATGGATCTTCTTATACTTCTTGATCTTCTGGACAGGCAGCTTCCATTCCCTCAGGAAACCGTCAACTTCTTGTTCTGACAGCTCTAATTCAAAAAGGAGCAGTACCCATAATTCCTCAAGTTCAAGGTCCGAGGTCAAATGTGATGAGAAATTCATCAGCTGTCCATTCTTCCCTTTCATACCAGGCAAATACTGAGAGATACCGCTTTTAGCCAGCAGCATGATTGCCTCTTGCCTTCCCGGTCCCAGCAGCAATTTCTCGAATTCCACTAATTTTCGTTCGACAGCTATGTTCTGTAGCAGATGGCAATGAGACGCCAGCGATTCAAAAGTCTCCTTCTCGATTGAAAAGGATAATTGGGACTGGAACCTGACTGCCCTAAGCATCCTCAATGCATCTTCGCCAAACCGCTCATCCGGATTACCCACAGTGACTATGATCTTTCGGTCGATTGCATCTCTTCCTGCGAAAGGGTCAATGATATGGCCATCTTTATCCATGGCTATGGCATTCATTGTAAAATCGCGGCGCTGAAGGTCCTCCTTCAGAGAGCGGATAAAAGAAACGCTATCAGGTCTTCGAAAGTCAGTATAGCCTGCTTCAGATCGAAAAGTGGTAACTTCATAATGGCTCCGGCCGTGATGGACCAGAATGGTTCCATGCTCAATCCCCACGTCAACGGTCTTGCTGAAAATCCGCTTCAATTCCTCCGGCAAAGCGGACGTAGCAATGTCAACATCAGCTATTGAACGGCCAAGAAGGTGGTCCCTGACAGATCCACCTACAAAATAAGCCTCAAAACCAGCATTTTCAATCCTTTCAATTACGGGTGCTGCCTCTTTAAATAGATTTGGGATCATCTTCATCATTCTCCAGCAGGCTGTAATAAATGTTTTCGTATTCTGACACGATTTGTTCGGCGCTGAAATCTCTTTCAGCCCGTTTCAGGGAGTTTGCGGCAAATCGTTTATGAGCTTCGGGATTTGCAAGGATTTCTACCGCCTTTTCAGTAATCTCAGCAATATTTCCCAGCTCACAAATATAGCCTGTCTCACCATCGACAATTACCTCCGGAATGCCACCGACGTTTGTTCCGATGCAGGGTACGCCGTAAGCCATTGCTTCAAGGGCTACAAGTCCAAAACTCTCTTTTTCGGACAAAAGAAGCATTAAATCACTCAATGAATAAAGTTCCTCCACCCTTTCCTGTTTTCCAAGCAGCAATACTTGATCCCGAACCCCCAACTCGCTGGCCAGGCTGCATACCTTCTTCATTTCAGGACCGTCCCCGACAAGCAACAGCTTTGCCGGAAGCTTTTCGGCAATCCCTGCAAATGCTCTGATCACATCAGGAACTCTTTTGACAGGACGGAAGTTGGAAACATGGATGATTACTTTTTCGTCAGGGAGAATCCCGAATTGATCCCTGAGGTCGGACGTGTCCACCCTTTTGTTGACGCGAGTATCAATAAAATTGTATACACAGTCAATTTCTTTCTTTGGTTTGATTAAATCGTAAGTTTGTTTAATCAATGATTCAGAAACAGCCGTTACATAGTCAGACTTTTCGATTCCGAATCGGATGGCATCTGTCAGTGATGGGTCATATCCAAGCACGGTAATATCGGTTCCATGGAGGGTTGTAACGATTTTCAAATCCCTTCCGCTCATCTGTCGTGCCAGGATCGCACAGACAGCATGGGGTATAGCGTAATGAACATGCAGGACATCCAAATTCTCCAGGACGGCTACCTCTGCTATTTTACTTGCCAGTGCGATATCATATGGAGGATATTGAAACACTGAGTATTGATTGACTTCGACCTCATGCGAGTAAATATTTCGATACATCTTTTTCAGCCGGAAAGGGAGACTCGAGGAGATGAAGTGAATTTCATGACCTTTTTCAGCCAGCAGCTTCCCAAGCTCTGTCGCGACAACACCTGAACCTCCTACTGTCGGATAACAGGTGATGCCAATTTTAAGTTTCTTCATTTTTCTTCCCCTAACAAATCGTTATGGATCAGCAGCGGTTTTTTGGACATGAAGCCTTCAGCGAAACTCACGCCTGCTTCCTTGCCGAATAACCTTTCCCGGGCCTCAACTGTTTCGATATAGCCGTTCACAAGCGGTGTCTCAAAAGTAGAGTCGCTTTTCTTGAACTGGCTTTCATAAGCATTAAGGGCATCAATTTTTTTATCCATAAAATTAGATACATCCACAACAAAATCAGGCTTATGAAAACCATTGATCATATAGAAATATAAGGCTTTCGGCCTGTGGGCATCCAGCCCCGATTGTTCATCATATTTTCTGACGGCTGCCGAAAAGACCGCCTCCTCGACAAGGCGCGCACAGCTGCCATGGTCAGGATGACGGTCATCAAAATAGGGTGCAAAGACCAATTCCGGGCGATCCCGCCTAATCACTCTAACGATTTCCTTTATGTATTCATCCTTAAGGAACAGGCCTCTATCCGGCAGGTCAAGTGTTTCCCTCTTCCGAACTCCAAGGATATCCGCCGCCTCTTTCGCTTCCTGTTTCCTTATCTCTACACTCCCATTTGAAGACATTTCTGCGTTTGTTAAATCACAAATCCCCATTATTTTTCCTTTTTCAGCATATTTGGCGATCGTTCCGCCCATGCCGATTTCAACATCATCTGCGTGGGCGCCAAAAGCCAATATATCAAGCTTGATTGCTTCCATTTTTATCACCAGATTTCTCTTTCACTATGTTTCTCCAATCAAGGTCGCCTCGCTCGATTCCTTTTACGAGTATTTCGGCCGTTCCCATATTGGTTGCCAAGGGTACTGCGTATACATCACAAAGACGGACAAGGGCAGTGACATCAGGTTCATGCGGCTGGGCCGTCAGCGGATCCCTGAAAAAAAATACAGCGTCCATTTGATCGTTTGCGATCCGTGCGCCGATTTCCTGGTCTCCGCCCAGCGGACCTGACTGGAATCTTTGGACCTCTAACCCGGTTGCTTCAATGATCCTCAAACCAGTAGTGCCCGTCGCAAATAATGTATGTTTTTCAAAGATTTCTTTATATGCGACTGTAAACCCCACTAAATCATCCTTTTTCTTATCATGGGCGATTAAGGCAATATTCATAAGCTCTCCCCTATTCGATGATATTCTCTAATCCATAAACAAAAGCATCCATTTTCATCACAGAATCAACAGCCAGCTTTACTCCTGACATAAAAGAGCTGCGATTATAGGAATCATGGCGGATTGTGAGCGTTTGTCCATCAGCGCCAAACAGAACCTGCTGGTGGGCAATCAGACCAGGCAGCCTTACTGAATGGATATGCATCCCTTCATAATCAGCACCGCGGGCTCCCTTTAGTGTTTCTTTTTCGTCCTGATGTCCCTGTTTTTTTGCTTCCCTGACATCAGAAATCATCTGTGCTGTTTTCACTGCGGTCCCTGAAGGGGCATCAAGCTTCTGGTCATGATGAAGCTCAATGATTTCCACATCATTGAAATACTTTGCGGCCATTTGTGAAAATTTCATCATCAATACAGCCCCGACAGCAAAGTTTGGCGCAATGATACAGCCTGTTTCCTGTACAGCACAAAGCTTCTCAAGTTCAGCAAGGTCTTCATCCGAAAAACCAGTTGTACCGACTACAGGACGGACTTTGTATTTCAAAGCCGTTCTTGTATGGAACATACCCACTTCTGGAGTGGTCAGATCAATCAGGACATCTGGTTCCGTCTCCTGGAGACATTTCTCGAAATCAGTGTAAATCAATGCTTCACTTTCCGGAAAACCATCAAGTTCACCAATTCTGAGTCTTTCATGTTTTCGGTCGACCGCTCCCACCAATTCATACCCTTCCGTTCCAAGGACGAGATTGACGGCTTCTTTACCCATCCTTCCCCGTGGACCTGCAATGACAATTTTAACTTTTTCCAATATAATCCCGCTCCTTTTAGCTGTCTTTCCTTGTCCAGCGATCTTTATCCCTTGTATTGAATTTTTCCATGACCCTGTTGTGTGCTTCTTCAAGGTCTATATTCAGCGAGTTGGCGAAGCAAATCATCACGAACAACATGTCTCCCAACTCTTCTTCAATTGTTTTTTCCTCTTCCTCTTTTTTCTTAGGTTTTTCTCCATAGTAATGGTTGACTTCTCGGGCCAGTTCACCTAGTTCCTCGGTCATCCGTGCCGTCAAAGCAAGTGGACTGAAATATCCTTCTTTAAACTGGCTTATATAAGCGTCGACTTCCTGCTGGAGTTCTTTCATCGTCTTGTTACTCAAAAGATTCACCCAACCTTTTTATGTATGCTTTTCTATATCGATGTTAGCTTAACGGAGTAGCTTTGACAAATATTTTTATTTCGAGTTAATTTTTCTGCTGCATGTATATTGCTGGACAATTTGCTTTTCATTTCGCAGCTATTACTTTCTCTATCAATCAAAGATCTCGGGTTACTCTCTGAAAATAAGGGAGGAAACAAAGAAAATTCCGACTCTTATTGCCCCTCCTGTAAAAGATTGCCCTTGCTTGCTATATTTTATATAATATAAGCGCTTCAATCAGGAGATTTTATTCCTGGCACTAGGAGGGAATTCATTTGCTTAATGGCCTGAAAATTAAAAACATCTTGTTCATTTTACTTGGTTCCGCTATTTTCTCGTTCGGACTTGTTCATTTTAATATGCAGAACAATTTGGCAGAAGGCGGTTTTACAGGGATTACACTCTTGCTTTATTTCGTGTTTGGCTGGTCCCCTTCCATCACCAACCTGCTGCTGAACCTGCCCTTGTTCTTCCTCGGCTGGAAGCTTCTTGGACGGAGTGTTTTTATATACACAATCATCGGAACTGTTGGTGTTTCGATATTTTTAGGGATATTCCAAAAGTATCAAATCGACATGCCTTTATATGAAGATTTATTTTTAGCAGCACTGTTTGCTGGGGTTTTTATTGGAATCGGGCTCGGAATCATTTTCCGCTACGGTGGAACGACTGGCGGAGTTGACATCATCGCAAGGCTTGCGCAGAAATATTTCGGCTGGACAATGGGCCGGACGATGTTCATGTTCGACTTCGGGGTTATCACCCTATCACTCATTACATATTTAGACTATCGGGAGGCGATGTATACTCTTGTCGTCGTATTTGTCGGAGCCAGGGTAATTGATTTCATGCAGGAAGGCGCTTATGCCGCAAGGGGCGCCATGATCATTTCCGATAAAAACGAAGAGATTGCTGCGAAAATCATGAAGGAAATGGACCGGGGAGTCACCAGTTTAAAAGCAGTAGGTTCCTATACGAAGGCTGAAAGAGATGTCCTTTACTGTGTTGTCGCAAAAAACGAAATCGTCCGCCTAAAGACAGTGATTAACTCAGTGGATCCACACGCTTTCGTATCTGTTACGGTCGTCCATGATGTCCTTGGCGAAGGATTCACACTTGATGAGAACAAACTCCCTATAGAAAGATAAAAAGCGCAAGCGCCTTGGTCAGCCCCGACAAGCGTTGGAGGGCCGACCAGTGAAGTCGTTCTTTTGACTTCATTGGGCGGACCGAAACGTCTCGAGGGGCTAGGCGCTGGAGCTGGACTATTCTCAAAGTCTATATTATACTTTCTTATCTCACTAAAAAAAATCCGGACAAGTCCGGATTTTTTTAGTCTTCACTAGTCATCCCAGTGTAGATCATTACTAGTCGCAACAATTCCAGCACCGCTACAGCTGCGGCTGCTACATAAGTCAAAGCTGCTGCATTCAATACTTTCTTCGTTTCTCTTTCTTCATCATTGCGGATGATTCCAGCTGACACCACTTGATCCATCGCGCGGTTGGAAGCATTGAATTCAACCGGTAATGTAATGACCTGGAATACAACGGCAGCTGCCATGAAAAGAATTCCCAGCAGAAGCATTCCGCTTAAGTTTGCAAAAATTCCGATCAGGATCAATATCCATGAGAAGTTTGAACCAAGACTTGCCACTGGCACAAGCGCATGGCGGAATCGGAGGAATGCATAATCCTCGGCATCCTGGATGGCATGGCCAACTTCATGGGCAGCGATTGCGGCCGCTGCAACGGAATGACCAAAAAAGTTACCTGATGATAAGCGGACCACTTTGGCACGAGGGTCATAGTGATCACTTAAATAACCCCTGGTTTCCTCAACACCCACATTATACAAACCGTTATCGTCCAAAATTTTACGTGCGACTTCCGCTCCTGTCATCTGGGATGAAGAAGCCACTTGTGAGTACTTTTTGTATGCCCCTTTTACCTTGAATTGAGCCCAAATCGGGATCAAGATAATAATCGCGAAATAAATGAGATACATCTGTTACCTCCTCTTACAACTCTAGCTGTTATTACTATTTTATTAATACTTAAATAGGCTGTCAATTTTTTCGTTCTTTTTGGACATTCTTTGTTTTCTCACTGTTGCCTTTATATTTTCTCCAGCCGACATAAGACAATGTAAGGATGATGATGCTGCCAGTCGAAATCATGACCCACCATAGAGAAGGGTCTGCTTCATCTTCCGTCATATCATCAAAGATATTTTGCAAATCCGATTCTAGAGCCTCCAGTTCTTCCCTGCTCGAAGCTTCCTGGAGGACCTGCGGCCGGTACTGGTCAATAAAGCTGACTTTTGCATCGACCTTTTGGATTCTTTCCGGATTGATATCTATTTTCATGCTTGGATGGATGACATTATACAAAGCAAGGAAGGAATTAAGATTACTGTCGAATTGATCGTTGTCACCTTCATAGGCAGCCGTTTTCATATTGTTAAAAACAGTCATGATCGGGTCTTCCATCTCAGCCCATAACGGTTGGTGGGTAGAAGCGATCGCATCAATCACCAGCCGGAATTTTGTCACCCTGTTCATTCTTTCAGCATGTCCAAGATCACCATTGGCTACTGCCTCCAATGCCTCATCATGTGCGACTGTAATGATGCGCAGTTCATCCATGCTAAACGGACGGCCAGTTCCTGTCACCAGCAAAAACTCTTCTGAAAAATGGGCCAGCAGCCTGTTTGCATCTTCATAACGGTGAAGCTTGACCATCTGCAAGGCCTGGTCTGATATATTGTCCAGTTCTTCTACAGGCGACTGTGGTTCTGCATATGCTGCGAACGGCACGATCAACATCAGCACCGAAAATAATATAATAAATTTTGCTTTCATTCCTGTCCCCCCTCTAAATACTATTAAAATGTATGAAGGGGTGGACAAGGTTAGACCAAAATTCAAGGTGTTATCTTGATCTTTTTAGCGAAAGAAAGAAGCGGCCCGGCCTTAGTCCGAAGTAATATCCCACCGCAATCGAGAAAATACTCAGCCAGAATGTAAAGTATCCTATCTGGTCCATGTATAAATCTAGCGTATGGTACCTTGGCATCATTCCAAAAACATAATCGATGATTTCATTATGCAGGACGACCACAGCAGCAACAATCAGATGCCACGGTTTCATCCGATAGAAAGGAGCATAAAGGACTCCTTCCACTGCCATGGCAAAATGTGAAGCCATCAGCATTAGTCCGATCCAATCCAGCTGCCCAGAGACGAAGTACACCATCAGATTCATGACAACCGCCCATAGGCCATATTTGACGAGGCTGACGATTGCCAACGCTTCCATTAGCGGCCAGTTCCTCCCCAACAAAAAAGCACCAAGCACGAATACAAAAAACAAGCTGGCTGTTGGACTATCAGGCACAAAAAGCAAGAAGCGCGGCGGCGTATCTACCAGCTGCCATTTATACCAATAGTATCCGTAAGCGGTACCCAGAACATTTACCCAGAATAAAAGCAAGAGTATAGACCTGTTTCCTAGCAAAGGATATATTTTCTTTATCATACAACTACTCCATTCCCTTTTTTTCTATCACTATTATTACAGTTTATTGAAAATAAACCAAGTTCTTCATGGCTCTTGTGCAAGAACAAAAAGCGCAAGCGCCTTGTTCAGCCCCGACAACCCGGAGGTCCTGACAGTGAAGTCGTTCTTTGACTTCATTGGCAGGACCGAAATCGAAAAGTATAGCCGACTGCCCAGAAACGGAGAAACTGGAGACTCCGACAAAGAAGCGCTCTTTGCTTCTGCCGGCGGAGTTGAAGTTTCGGAGTTTCTAGGAGGCGACACTAGACAATTAGAAAAGCGGAGGCGACTGCCCAACTCCGACAAGCACTGGAGGGCCTGGCAGTGAAGTCGTTTTTTGACTTCATTGACAGGACCGAAGCGTCTCGAGGGGCTAGGCGCTGGAGCTGGATTAAGACACCCATATGCAGTTATCCACACAAAAACGCTTTTAAAATTTCCTATACAATAAAAAAGAACCTGCAAGTTTGATTACAGGTTCCTTTCGTTATTATTCGCTTAGACCGTCGATGAACTCAGACAATGTCTTTAGTTCCTCGTCCGTTCCTTTGAAAACTGCAGGCATGTTACCTTTACCATTCTTTGCAACATCTGCGATTTCTTCAGCGTTCAATTTTGTTTCAAGCAGGCTCGGTGCTGCAGCACCGCCGGCAAGTTCCCCGCCATGGCAGGAAGTACATGTCTGTGCCTGGGCAATTTTGTATCCATCAGAATTCTTATCGATTTCCACATCCACAATCTGCCCCTGTTTCTCTGCAGCTTCCCAGTCATGGGTCGCAACTGATTCCCAAGTAAGGTAGAAAACAGAAGCGATTGCCAGCAGCATGAATCCTGTAGCAAGTGGACGCTTTGATGGACGGCGCTCAGGGCCGCGGTCAATAAATGGCGCCAGCAGTAATGCACCGAATGCAAGACCCGGGATTACCATAGCTCCAATTACAGTATATGGACCTGAAGCATAAGAATATTTCAGCAATTGATATAAGAATAAGAAATACCAGTCTGGCAATGGAATATAAGCCGTATCTGTAGGATCGGCAATCCTTTCAAGCGGAGACGGGTGAGCAATGGTCAAGCTCAAGTATCCGATTAAGAAAACAGCACCAACCATCCATTCTTTCAATAGGAAGTTAGGCCAAAACGCTTCCGTTTTGCCAGGGTATTCCGAGTAATCTTTCGGAATATTAGGCTTGCGTTCTGCAGGGACACGTGAGTCTCCTACGAACTTCATACCTTTACCACGATGCATCGAGCGATCCCCTCCTTTTTCCGTATAGTTGAACGAATCTCAATTCGCGCAACGTTTTCATTCAAATTTTACAATGGACCAGAAATACCTTGCTTACGAATCATCAGGAAGTGTGCTCCCATTAAGCCTAATAGTGCTGCAGGCAGGAAGAATACGTGAATCGCAAAGAATCGTGTCAAGGTTTGGGCACCAACGATTGTTGAATGTCCGGATAGCAGAATTTTAATGTATGGCCCAATCAATGGGACAGCTTCTGCAATCTGCAATGTAACCTTGGTTGCGAATAATGCTTTCATATCCCACGGAAGCAAGTATCCTGTCAAGCCAAGAGCCAACATTACGAAGAAAATCAGTACTCCGACAACCCAGTTCAATTCACGAGGTTTCTTATAAGCGCCCTGGAAGAACACACGAAGTGTATGTAAGAACATCATGACGATGACAAGGCTCGCACCCCAGTGATGCATTCCGCGAACAATTTGTCCAAACGCTACTTGATTTTGAAGGTAGTACACAGATTCCCAGGCATTCTTGATGTCCGGAACATAATACATTGTCAGGAACATACCGGAAAGAATCTGGATGACTGTGATGAAAAACGTCAGACCGCCAAAGCAGTACACGAACGCAGAAAAGTGATGCGCCGGGTTAACGTGCTCAGGTACCTCATGGTCTGCGATATCGCGCCACAAAGGCGTAATATCCAAACGCTCATCTACCCAATCGTAAATTTTGTTTAACAATGATTACGCCCCCTTTCGTGGTTGAGCTTTTCCTACATAAAGGAATCCATCTTTTTCTTTTGTCGGATACACATCCAAAGGTGCTAATGGCGGTGTACCAGGAACATTGGTTCCATCTTTTTCATAACGGCCATAGTGGCAAGGACAGAAGAACTGTTCAGGATGCTCCTTGTCAGTACCCCAGTCTACAACACATCCAAGGTGTTTACACACTGGCGACAAGGCAACGATTTCCCCGGCTTCATTTTTGAAAACCCAGGCTGTTCCTGTTTCTTCAGATTCATACCATGCATCTTTTTGTTTGAATTTAAAATTGACTTTTTGCGGTTCAGTCTTGATTTCTGCGATCTTCAATGGAGTCGCGATGAAATCTCCCGTGTCTTCACCCTTCAGCACAGGATCGACGGCAAAGCGAACCATTGGCATCAGCATCCCCGCAGCCATGAAACCGCCTACACCTGTTAGAGTATAGTTTAAGAATTGACGTCTTGAAACACGATGCTTACTCACGTTATTCCCCCCTCTATTCCCAAGTTAAGTCCCCAACGGACATAATTTAAACACATTTTAAAACTAGGACATAACCATGATATATCAATCTCATTACAAAATCAATATAATACTATGTTGAAAACATTTTTCGCAGTGATAAAAATAACAGAGGGCTATTTTTCATCCCATTTCTCAGTGAACAAAGATAATAATTGCTTAACTTGATCATCCACGATTGCTACCTTTTGCTGGTCATGCATCTGATCCATGGACAAGGACGGCATCCAAAGCACATTACCATTAAGGTCTTTTTCTCGATGCCTCCAGCGGCTGTCAGACGTAACATAAAAGATATGATTGAACTGCTTGTCCAATAGACTATTTTCCCAATTCTTTAAAGCGTCCAGGCTGCCCTCATCTTCCTTTATGTACACAAAATCAGGCAAAAGGAAAATTCGCCCCCGAAACTGCTTTTCCAGCTGAGATGTAAGGATGCCTGTGAACTCAGCCATTGAAGCATTTTGTTTCATGTCCTCACCAAAAGAAACTGGCAAAAGCGGGACGATTGCCGTGTCAACGTACTCAGCAGCTTTTTGATACATTTCAACATCTGCTGCCACCCATTTCATAATACCAACTCCATCTTTCAATTAGGCTAGAATCGTAAACATAGATTTCCATCTTCTGCAATCATAACCCATTGTTTACATCCATTCTATAATATCATGATTAAATACTGTTTTCGAATCGTATGGGGCGTAAATTATTTTTACGGTCTAACCTTATAATCCAGGGAAAACCCATTCGTACTCAGACTGCCAACCACTTTGAAAACGGGCAAAATAAAAAGCCTGCTATTTTTTAGCAAGCTATAAAGAGTTGACTGCACCTAATTTTTTTAATTGCTCTGTAAGATGTTCGAAGGCTTCCTGGTCCTGGCTGTCCAGTGCCTGGTCAATCAGGGATAACAATTTGTCTTTCTGGAAATTGTGGATGCTTTCCTCCAGAAATCTTTCTGCCACCATTTTGTCGCTTTCGCTGATTTGGAGCTGTCCTGGCATATAAGGGTTTTCTTCCAGCACGGCCGCAAATTGATGGGCTTTGTTTGAAGCATGGAAATTCAGTTGGATGTAGATTTCTTCTTCCCTGTTCAAACGAATATCATGAAAAGACTTCTCAGCATCGGTCGTCATCACATTTTCCTTGAAGAACCGGAATGGAACTTCATCCACGCAATGTGTCGACATCACTAATCCCCTTGGGCAATGCTGGGCATTATCCACAAAGTGTACCTTTTCCATCAGCTGATCATGGCTCATCAAGTAGTTAAGGATCCAAACACATTCCCGCCTTTTCAGCTGATAATGGTTCAAAAACCAGCGGATAAAATCCTTTTTCTCGTTGACAGATACAGGGGTTGTCATTTTTGAATCCCTCCTCTGCATAACTTAAATTTTTTTCGGTTACTGATTTTCCGTCAAACGCTCCAGCATTTCACGGAATTCTTCATTGCCAGGTTCCTTTTCAACTAACATACTTAGAATTTCGGCGGCCTCGCCCATTTTTCCTTCTTCAATTAAAAAATATCCGTAGTCTGACAAAAATTCTTTGTTGTCTTTAAAGAAAGTATATGCTAGTTGGTATTTGTTTAATGCCTGTGAATAATCTTCAATATGCTGATATGCAATAGCTGCATCCCATAGGATTTGCGGTTCTTCTTCTTCATTATAGTCCGCCGCACCGATCAGCTCCAGAACATCCTCATATCGCTCCTGCTTCATCAGAAGTTTGTTCAGGACAAGAACTCCTTCCATGAATCCCGGGTCCAGCGCAATGGCCTCCCGTATCAATTTCTCGGCAGTATCCTCATCCGGAAGCTTAAGGGCAAGCTTCCCGCCGTAAAAGTATAGATCCTTGTTGTATTCATCCTGCTCAATGCCCTGTTTGACAGCTTCAAACGCTTCCTCCGCCATTTCTTCCCGTTCATAGGCTTTGGCAAGATAGAGATATAATGAGTGATATTCAGGGTCGAGAGTCTTCAATTCCTCGAATTTTTCGATTGCTGTTTTATTATAGCCAGCCTGCAGTGCTGTAAAAGCATAACCGAATAAAGTATTGATTTCCAGCTTTTGTTCGAGGGCTATATCGTAAAAATGAAGCGCTTCTTCAAATGATCCACCAGCACTTAATGTTTCAGCCAGCCTCTGGTTGATGTTTACCCCGCCGATTTCTTCATGCACCTTAAGGACTGTTTCGTAATATTGAATCGCTTCCGCAAGTTTTCCCTGATGAGCGTAAAGTTCCCCAAGAGCAAAATCTATCACCGATTCATCCGGTAAAATTCTTTTAGCCTCGAGGAGTTTGTTTTCACTCACTTCATAGAGACCTTCCATTTGATATAAATCAGCCAACAGAAGAAGTGCCTGGGGGAAAGCAGGGTCGTCTTTGTCTACCTTTTCGAGAGTGAGCATAGCCTCTTCTTCTTTACCGAGTTCAATTCTTGTTTCTGCTAGCAGGACATGGAGTTCACCCTCTTCTGGGTAGTTTTTCAATAAACTTTCAATCAGAGTTTCCGTTTCTTCCATAAACCCAAAACGGAAAAGCTCCTCTGAAAGCAGGAATTTCTCTTCGTCATTGCCTTGTTCAAGAATTTCCCTATATGCAGACATAGCTTTCTCAAGCTGTCCATTTTCTATAAGACTGGTTATTTCATTTACTGCGACCATTGCTATCATCCTATCCTTAAAATTAGGCACTGTCCGTTTTTTTAGTCAGGCAGTACCTTAACGTCTAATTAGTAGTTATCAGTAAAAAATCCTGGTGTCTTGATTATAACATTCTCTCCCTTTCCTGGACGATAATAAACCTCATCTCCTGCACGAATGACTTTTCCTTTGTCCACAGTCACCACTAAATGCTTGGACTGAAAAAATAATCCCTGCTCATCACGATGTTTTGTTTCTGCACTAATATTATAAAGGTTATAGCTGACTTCCCCGCCACTGTGCAGATTCGATTTCCCCGGAAAAATACCGGTTTTTTTTAAAACCGATCTTGAAACAGGGCAGCCATCCTTCAATTCTTCGTATAAGGCTGGAACCTTCTCCTTTTTCATCAAATTGCTCCAGGCATGCAGCTGTTGCTGCTTCTCTTTTTTGTGGTGGCTTTCTGAAAATAACGGGATGATCGGACAGTTGTAGGGAAACAAGGCTTCCTTGATCCATCCCCATGGCATGGTCTCCAAGCTGCACATCTCATCGATTTCAAGAAAGATAGCCGGTATCTTCAACTTTTTGCACTTGCGGATGAATTGGGGTTTCAGCAACCTTACTGGAATGGAGATTCCAAGAACAAAGTCAATCGGACTGTCCAGCAAATCACTTTTTGCCTGCTTCAGCTTTTCTTCAAGCTGCCGTTCATATTCGACTCGGACAGGTGTGAAGATGACAGTGCTTCCCTTCATGATAAAGTTCTTCAAGTAATATTCTTTCCTGTCTTTAAAGGAACCTGCCAGAGGCAAATTGGAATCATAGAGGACATGTGTAGGGGTCATGATATATTTGTCCGCATCCATCTTCATATGCTGATGCCGATTGAGTCTCGAAGTCGTCGTTATAATCCGGTCACCTTCTACAAGCATGCTAGTATTAATCAGGGCCTGTCCCTTCATGAGGTGGATATTTTCTATAATGTATGCCATAAAACCACTCCTTTATCGGTCTTATGACAAACTATGCAAAAAATCCGGGAATATAACGGCTTGTATTCCTTTTACCTCTAATAAAAGTTGTTTTCGGAAAGATTGTTGTTAAAATCCTAAAGCCGATTTTAACGTGCTATAAAGCCATTTTGCTGTTCGTTTTTAAGTGTTCAAGCTCTTTTCTCATAACAAGCCTTAATTTTATGAATAAAACTAGATCATTCAATCCCATTTAGTAGTCAATAGCAACAAAGTTTGAGAAAAGAGCCTTAATAAATGAATGAGGGCCATCTTATTACTTGATGGCCCTCATTCCTGCTATTTTATTCTTGTACTAAGCTATACAAGTCATCGAAAAAACCAGGATAAGAAACGGCGACTGCCTCACTTTGTTCGAGGACGACGTCTTTTTGGCAAAGCAGGGCAGCGATTGACAGCATCATTCCGATTCGATGGTCCCCATAAGCAGAAACGGTTCCGCCGGCAAGGTTTTGCTGCCCGTAAATAATCATCCCATCCTCTGTTGCCTCGATATTCGCACCAAGCTTCTTTAATTCATTTACCACAGTATCAATTCGGTTTGTTTCCTTGACTTTCAATTCCCCTGCATCCTTGATTATCGTCTTGCCCTCGGCCTGTGTGGCAAGTAAAGCAATGACGGGTATTTCATCGATCAGACGGGGAATCAAGTCTCCTTCAACCGTTGCAGCATTTAGTTTTGAATATTTGATCCTAATATCTCCTGCAGGCTCAGCTGCCTCTTGATCATATGGTTCAATCTTGACATCTGCTCCCATTGCTTCAAGGACATCAATGATGCCCGTCCTTGTCGGATTAAGCCCAACATTCTTAAGTAGGATGTCACTCCCTGGCACTATAGCACCTGCCACCAGGAAAAAGGCAGCGGATGAGATGTCACCAGGAATATTTATATTAGCTGCTTTTAGTGTTTGGCCTCCGACTACCTTTACCGAATCTCCTGCACGTTCGACTTTGCCGCCAAACTGCGTAATCATTCGTTCTGTGTGATCCCTTGTCTTTACTGGTTCGACGATGACTGTGTCACCTTCGGCCTGCAGACCGGCAAGGAGAACAGCCGATTTCACCTGTGCGCTCGCAACAGGCAATTGATATGTAATGCCCGATAACTTCCCGCCTTTTACAATCAGCGGAGTGAACTCACCATTATTCTTTCCATCGATTCTTGCGCCCATTTTTGACAATGGAACAGTTACTCTGGTCATTGGCCTCCGTGCGATTGATTCGTCCCCTTCCAAACGGGACTCGAAAGGCAGTCCAGAAAGGATTCCCATCATCAGCCGGATGGTCGTTCCGGAATTGCCGACATCCAGCGTTTCTTCCGGTGGCTTTAAGCCCTTGATTCCGTTGCCTGAAACAGTAACCTCATTTCCATTCCTGTTAATCTCGACTCCGAGTTTTTGAAAGCAGGAAATCGTACTCAAACAATCTTCTCCGGGAAGGAAATTCTCGATTTGGGTGGTCCCTTCAGCAATGGAGCCAAACATGACTGCCCTATGTGAAATGGATTTATCTCCCGGTACTTTAATTTCACCCTCCAGGGAGGTTTTGTTTGTTTTAAGTGTTTTTGTAGACATAATTTTGCTCCTTCAATTTACTCTGCAACAGACATCTCGAATTCCGTGTGTTTCCCAATGCATTTCATTGCTTTTTCCCGATCTTCAGGTGTCTGAAAACTGATCACCAGCACTCCATATATATCCTCACGGGTTTCAATGATTCTGATATTCGTTATGCTGATTCTCTCAATTGCCAGGTACCCGGTTACTTCCGAAATCACACCTGGATAATCGGGAACATCCACAAACAAGTCATAAAAGCTTGGAATCGCTCCCTTATCCTTTACAGGAAGACCGTCACGATATTTTTTCGCAGATTCAAAGAAATCATAAATTTTGTCTTCATCCTTTGCGGACAATAACTCCTTTACCCGTTCCATCTCAGCCTGCCAGTCATTCAACAAAGAAACCAGGACATCGCGGTTTTGAAGCAAAATATCTCTCCACATCCTGGGGTTGCTGGAAGCTATTCGCGTGATATCCCTGAAGCCACCTGCTGCAAGGCGGTTTACAAGTGGTTTCTCTTTGTCCGCCCGCGCTGCCTGATGCACTAGCGAAGCAGCAATTATATGAGGAAAATGGCTGACAACACCAGTAAGATAATCGTGCTCTTCAGGAGAAACATCCAGAAACCTGGCTTTCGTACCTGAAAGCCAGGCTTTTAAACGATCGACTGTCTCATTCATGACGTTGCTGGCAGGAGTCAAAAGATAAAAAGCATTTTCAAATAATATTTTCTTGGCAGCTGCTACCCCGCTTTTATGGGAACCTGCCATTGGATGGCCACCAACGAACGAAACCCCTTTGTCGGAAAGGATGGATGCCTTTTGGGAGATATACCCCTTGGTGCTTCCTGTGTCTGTAATAATGACTTCCTTTTTCAGCGGCAAGGATGCCAAAGTCTCGATGATCCTCCCTGCAATCGTGACTGGAGTCGCTATGATGATCAAATCTGCCCCAGAAGCTTCTTCTTCAATGCCTCCTGCCGGTCTGTCAATTACACCAAGCATCTTGGCAAGGTTCATCTGGTTTTGGTCCAAATCGTAACCTACCAGTTCTGAATCCGGATGTTTTTCTTTAATACACATTCCCAGAGAGCCGCCAATCAACCCTAGCCCAATGATCAATACGCGGCCTTCCATAAAATCCACATCCTTATTTAGATATTGCGGTGTCCACATTCAGAAATTCTTTAATAATCCCAATTACACCTTCATTTTGTTCCTTTGAACCAACCGTGACCCTTATACTTGTAGGAAATCCAAGCGCTGTGCCTGAACGGACGATATATCCTCTTTCAAGCAGGAACTGAAACACTTCCTGGCCATCCCTGTTAAAATCAATCAAAATGAAATTTCCTTGTGATGGATAATATTTTAATCCGGCATGATCACAAAAATCGTAAAACTGCTGTAATCCTTCTCTGTTTTCTCGCCTGCATTCTTCTATGAATTTCTGGTCTCCCAATGCAGCGATCGCGGCTGCCTGGGCCAATGTGTTGACATTAAATGGTTCCCTGGCCGGCTCTAGTGCCCTGATGGTATCCTCATGGGCAATGCCATATCCTACGCGGAAACTTGCCAAGCCATAGATTTTGGAGAATGTCCTTAGAATGATCAAGTTTTTATATTGCTGCAATAGGCGCATTGAATCATGGAAATCCTCAGCATCCACATATTCAAAATAAGCTTCATCAAGCACTACCAGCACATCTTCAGGAACCCGTGCCATAAATGCAGTAAGTTCTTCTTCTGTTATATGGATCCCTGTCGGATTGTTCGGCGAACATAACCAAACAACTGAAGTTTTCTCATCGATTGCAGCCGCCATACCATCCAGGTCATGTGCACCGTCCACTAAAGGGATCTCTGTAATTTCGCAGCCTTCTATTATTCCATTGTGTTTATACTGAGGAAAAGTCGGAGCAGCCATCACTGTTCTGGTTTGTGGTGAAAGCAGTGCTCTTGCAATCATCTGGATTATTTCATCAGAACCGTTGCCTAATATAATCTGCTCCTCTTTTACTTCTAAATACTCTGCAAGAGCTGTACGGAGTTCTGTAGCATAACCATCAGGATACACCGAAAATTTACCTGCATAGCCTGCAATTTCATTCCTCACTTTTTCTGAAGAACCAAATGGATTCTCGTTTGATGCCAGTTTCACGATTTCTGATAAACCATACTGTCTCTTAACTTCCCCGATTGATTTTCCTGGCTGGTACGGTTTAAGCTTTAAAAGCTGCTCTTTCCATCTCATCTTATCCACCTCAACTATCTGATTCTTTAATCCTCTATCTAATTAAAGCAATAAAGAGTATGTTTTTATCATACACTGTTTGACGGTGCAGAAAAAGTAAAAAAGGACAATTTTACAAATCCGGTCTCAGCCCAGCTGCTCCCTCAAGATATATGTGCCTGATTTCTTCCTGCTTCTTTTCAGTATTGAAATGGATCATCACCCTGATGCACATTGGAAGCGAGCCCGTGACGGATAACTCTTTCATGCACATGACCGGTACATAGGTCCAGCCTTCAAGGTTCCTTAATGCCTTTGCCGGGAAGACCGCATCGACATCATCAGTAGCAGAGATGAATATTGAGGCCACTTCACCCGGAGCAATCTTGTTGGAAGCGATCATTTCTTTTAAAAGCCTTTCAGCACCAAGAATAACTTCCCTTTCTTCATTGCTGCTTACCGTGATGGCTCCCCTTACTCCCCTAATCATCAAGCCCAACCTCCTCTTCGAATTTCTTCAGATATGTCATCAATGTTCTTTCATCTACTTCAATAAGCGCAGGTTTGCCGACCTCTTCCAAAA
Source organism: Mesobacillus sp. AQ2 (assembly GCF_030122805.1). Lineage (NCBI taxonomy): Bacteria > Bacillati > Bacillota > Bacilli > Caryophanales > Bacillaceae > Mesobacillus > Mesobacillus sp. AQ2. Next base: position 3,106,332 of record NZ_CP126080.1, read on the forward strand.
GAACATAACGAATGGTACCGCTCACTGATTTTTTATCCTGTTTCATTCTTTGGATCAACTGCCCTCTTTCCAGTCCTTTCGGAATGGACGTTTGATATCCAAGCTTTTTAAGCCAAAGCTTTAATTCATCCAAATTAAAATCAAGCCCAAGCAAATCCTTGCTTAATTCGAGGGCAAATAGCATACCAATCGCAACAGCCTCACCATGCGTGACATTTCCATAACCGGCCTCAGCTTCGATTGCATGGCCTAGCGTATGCCCGAAATTTAAAAATGCGCGAATCCCTTTCTCCCTTTCATCCTCTGCAACAAAGGAACCTTTGATAGAAATACCCTTTGTCAGGAATTCAAGCATTTGGGAATTGCTTATTGCATCCAGTGAATGGATTTGTTCCTTTAGCCATCTATAAAAAGTCTCATCACTAATCAGAGAATGCTTGATCACTTCAGCAAATCCTGAACGCACTTCATGTGCAGGGAGCGTCTTCAAGTAATCAAGGTCATAAATCACAGCGTCTGGCTGATGAAATGCACCGATCATATTCTTCCCTAACGGGTGGTTAACAGCCACTTTCCCTCCTACTGCACTGTCATGGGCTAGAATCGTGGTCGGTACTTGAATGAAACGAATCCCGCGCATATATGATGCAGCGACAAATCCCGCAAGGTCTCCTACTGCTCCTCCACCAAAGGAAATAATCAGCGACTTCCTGTCGAGTTTGTTTTCCAGTGCGTAAGAAAGACAATCATAATAAACATCAAATGTTTTAGCTTTCTCACCTGAAGGTACGATTTTTACGATGAGCTCGCTTAAACCGGCCGACTCCCGAAAAGAATCCAGATGGTGCTTTGCAACTGTTTCATCCGTTATGACCATGATTGATGTATAGCAATCTGCTGCCTTCTGGATGAAATCGTTCAAGAGATGGATCGCACCGCTCCCAATATAGACGGGATATAAGTTAGTACTTGTAACGATTTTCACCTGCTGCATTTAAAAATCCCTCGCAGTCCTTCTTTGTTCCTCGATGGTCGCTTTCAGCGTGTCAAAACGGTCTGCGTAAAATTGCTCAACCAGGGCAGAAGCAAGCTCCCACGCAATCACATTTTCAGCAACGACGGCAGCAGCCGGAACTGCGCAGGCATCGGATCGTTCTATACTAGCCGAAAAAGGTTCTTTAGTATCGATATCAACACTCATCAATGGCTTGTAAAGCGTCGGGATTGGTTTCATGACACCACGTACAACGACTGGCATTCCTGTCGTCATCCCGCCTTCAAGCCCACCAAGCCGGTTGGTTTTTCGGTAATAACCACGCTCTTCTTCCCAGGCAATTTCATCATGCACCTGGCTGCCAGGCTTCCTGGCTGCTTCAAAACCAATACCGATTTCGACCCCTTTAAATGCATTGATGCTCATAATCGCCGCGGCTAGCTTACCATCTAGCTTGCGGTCGTAATGGACATAACTGCCCACCCCGGCTGGCATTCCTTCAGCAATGACTTCAACGACACCGCCGATGGAGTCACCATTTTTCTTTGCCTCATCAATCGCTGCCATCATGTCTTTTCCGGCTTCGGTGTCGAAGCATCGAACTGGAGATTCCTCTGTTACCTCTCTAAGTTCATCCAGTGAGGAAAAGTCCTGCTTCATTGCTTTTACTCCGCCAATTTCTACAACATGTGCAACTAGCTCAATCCCTAACAGCGATAGCAGTTTTTTAGCCGCTGCACCCGCTGCGACTCTTACCGTCGTTTCCCTTGCAGATGAACGCTCAAGGACATTCCTCATATCGCGATGTCCATACTTGATTGCTCCATTTAAATCAGCATGACCGGGACGCGGTCTGGAAATCTTTCTTTTCACTTCTTCGGATGAATGATCATCCAGCGGTTCCTGGCCCATAATGCCGGTCCAATGCTTCCAGTCATTATTTTCAACCACCAGTGCGATTGGTGAGCCAAGAGTTTGACCATGCCTGATTCCTGCAGTAATCTGGACCTGGTCCTTTTCAATCTGCATCCTTCTGCCGCGGCCGTAACCCTTTTGCCTGCGCGCAAGCTCATTGTTTATATCTTCTGCTACCAGCGGCATTCCTGCTGGCATTCCTTCAATTATGGTTGTTAGCTGCGGTCCATGTGATTCACCCGCTGTTAAATATCTCATATACTTTCCCCCTTCAACTCGCTAAAGGATTTGTTTTACTATATCACACAGTTTCCAATAAATAAATTAAAAATTTCGAAATATGTATGATTCCTTTTAAAGAATGAAGCCATTTTATCATGAACCCTTCAGTCTCGCAAAAAAACCATCATGTATTATTGTCTGCAGACATCAGGTGATTTTATTTTACAAATAACAAAAGGAGCACGGTCACCCGGCTCCTCCTGTTATTTCTTCCTGTAAAAGAAAGTCTCCGCTGTCTCAAAATCGTATGTACTAGGATTAAAGATCTGTTCTGTGCTGCCCACAAATAAAATGCCGCCCTGCCTTAACGCCGAGCTGAATTTATGGTAGATGCTTTCCTTTGCATCTTCGGTAAAATAAATCAGGACATTCCGGCAGACAATCAGATCGAACGGACCCTCATAGCGGTCGGCGAGCAGGTTCTGTTTTTTAAAGGTAACAGTCCTCTTGATTTCATCAGCTACCGTATAATATGGCCCTTCCTTCTTGAAGAACTTGTTAACCATATCCTTTGGCGCTTCATTCAGCGCCCTTTCTGAATAAACACCAAGCCTTGCCTTTGCCAATACGTTTTCGTCGATATCCGTCGCATGAATCTGAATCCGGGATAGTGGTATATGCTTTGAAAGCACCATTGATAGAGTATATGGCTCTTCTCCGGTCGAGCAGGCGGCACTCCAAATTTTCGGATTAGGATTTTTGCTCAATAATTCAGGAAGGATTGTCTGATCCAGGACCTCCCACCTTTTTGCGTTTCTGTAAAACTCGGAAACATTGATGGTCATGCGATCGAGAAATTCATTCAATAGCTGCCGATCTTTGTCGAGCCCTTGATAAAAATCCTGGAAAGATGAAAAGCCTTTCTTTTGATAGAGTGAAGTCAGCCTTCTCTTCATCTGGGCTTCTTTATAGAGAGAAAGGTTGATACCTGTCTTCTCGTAGATTTTCGATATAAAGATTTCATAGTCTTGCTGCATCAGTTTGCTCCTTATCGGTACTAGAAAAATCTGGACAATCTCATTATAGCGGAAATCTTTGAGATAGGTGCACTATTTTTTGCTATCCCTATTTAGCACAAATTCCCTTTCTTAATTCAGTTAGATACAAGGAGCTTTGTGCATGAAACCCAATTATGGCTATTGTTGAGCCGAACTAATAGTTTTTTTGGAGATACAGTGATCCAATAAGGGTTATTGTTGACCTGGTGTTACAATTTATGGATAATCAATGCTCCAATCAAGGCTGTTGGAGATAGCATATTACAGTTTCTGGATAATCAGGGCTCCAATAAGGGCTATTGGTGACTCGATATTACAGTTTTTGGATAATTAAAGCTCCAATAAGGGGTATTTGAGACACGGTATTACAATTTCTGGATAATCAATGCTCCAATCAAGGCTATTAGAGACATGATATTACAATTTCTGGATAATCAATGCTCCAATCAAGGCTATTAGAGACACGATATTACAATTTATGGATAATCAGTGCTCCAATCAAGGCTATTGGTGACATGTTATTACAGTTTCTGGTAAACAATTGCTCCAATCAAGGCTATTGGGACATGATATTACAGTTTCTGGATAACCAGTGCTCCAATAAGGGCTATTGGTACCCCGATATTACAGTTTTTGCAAAACAAGTGCCCCAATAAGGGCGGTAGGTTACTTTATATTACATTTTTTAGAAAATAACTGCTCCAATGAAGTCTATCGGTGCCTCGAACCCCGTTGGGTCCACAATGATGCCAATCGATAATCCGAAAGCAGTACACCGATGCAGTAGAATGACGCAAATAAAAAAGACACTTGCTATAAGCAAGTGTCCAGGGGTTATATTAGTAAACCCACTCGTTGATTAATTTGCTGTATTCAGCCAACTCTTCCTGTTTGAAGAATAGTCCGATTTCACGCTCTGCGCTTTCTGGTGAGTCTGAACCGTGAATGACGTTCTTTCCTACAGTAACGCCGAAATCTCCGCGGATCGTTCCAGGAGCTGCATCTTTAGGGTTTGTAGCACCCATCATCTGGCGTGCAGTTGTGATTACATTTTCACCTTGCCAAACCATTGCGAATACTGGACCAGAAGTAATGAAATCTACCAATTCGCCGAAGAATGGACGCTCTTTGTGTTCGCCATAATGCTCTTCAGCAAGTTCTCTTGGGATGTTCATAAGCTTTGCGCCAACTAGCTGGAAGCCTTTCTTTTCAAAACGTGCTACAACTTCGCCGATCAGGTTGCGCTGCACGCCATCAGGCTTGACCATCAAATAAGTCTTTTCCATGAGTTCCACTCCTATTTCACTATGTATGTGAACCGCTTACAAAAGCAATCCTTAGAAATAGTATCATTTTTTTGAAAAATTCGCAACTTGCTAATACTTGCGTTTCCCAATAAATTTGGCGATGTCGCGCAATGACTTCTTTGCTCTGTTTGGCGGAAGTTCCTCAAGGATGGCGAGTGCTTTATCCAGATACCGGTCACTGATTTCAAGAGACTTTTCAATCGCGCCAGATTCCTGGACCAGCTTCAGGACTTCCTCCAGGTCTGCCCTTTCCATTCCTTCATGGACTGTCCGGACCCTGCTGTTGATGTACTCATCCTGCATAGCATACAGGACTGGCAAGGTGATGTTACCCTGGAGCAGGTCCCCGCCAGCGGGCTTTCCAAGCTCCTTTTCTGTTCCTGTGAAATCAAGCACATCATCCGTAATCTGGAAGGACATCCCGACATAGTAGCCGAATTTATACAATTTGTGATGCTCCTCTTTCGGGACTCCTGCCACAACAGCACCAAGCTGGCAGCTGGCAGCAATCAAAAGAGCTGTCTTCCGCTTAATCCTGAGCAGATAATTGCGCAGGTTTTGGTCGAAATTATATTTATCTTTTATTTGTTCAATTTCACCAATACTTAATTCGACAATGGTATCTGAGAGAATCTGGTGCGCTGCCGGATTTTTAATTTCGGTCATAAGCTCCAGCGCCCTCGCAAATATGTAATCCCCTGTATACATGGCAATCCTGTTATCCCATTTTGCCTTGATCGTCGGCTGCCCTCTTCGCAATTCGGCATCATCAATCACATCATCGTGTACCAGTGATGCCATGTGGATGAGTTCAAGAGAGACCGCGACATCCTTGATGACATTGATATCATAATCACCGAATTTCGCACCGAGAAGCACAAAAACAGGCCTTATCCGTTTCCCTCCTGCTTTAAGCAAGTGCAGGCTTGCCTGTCTAAGCAGATGGGAATCTGCCTGGATTGATTCTTCCAGTTCTCTTTCTATTAACGTCAAATCAGAATTCAAATATGTATATAACAGCTTCATCTTCATTATTATCCACCCAGCTTTTGCATTCTCGATCTCCATTGTTGCGACTTTCTCATCCTCATGGCTTCATTGCACAATTAGGAGGTTTCTTTTATGCGGGCAATTAATGCCCAGGCAAATAGTTTCATTTTTAATCTCAACAGAATTACATCCGGCCCTGTTCTATTCTGGATAAATAGAGTGACCTTAAATGAAAACAGGCTGACCTTCCTTGCCGAGCGATGAGAAAAGGGCAGCCAGAATCTATTGGATTATTTACGGCCTATATGCACAGCAGCAACTCCGCCGCTGTATGGTTTGTATTCGACGTTTACGAAACCGGCTTCCGTGAACATCTTGGCCAGCTCTTTCATTCCTGGGAAATCCTTAGCAGATTCCTGCAGCCATGAATATTCATCGTAACTTTTCGCAAACAATTTTCCGAACATTGGCATGATAAACCTGAAGTATAATCGGTATGCTTGTTTAAATCCCGGCATGGTAGGCTGGGAAGTTTCCAGGCATACTGCCATACCGCCAGGCTTAAGAACTCTGTGCATTTCCCGCAGTACCTGATTGTAATCAGGGACATTCCTCAATCCGAACCCAATCGTGACATAGTCAAAGCTATTGTCATCGAATGGGAGCTCCATGGCGTTCCCATGGATCAGGTTTGCCTGGTCCATGTGGCGCGATTGTATTTTTTCTTCACCTATTTTCAGCATGTTTTTGCTGAAATCAAGACCTGTCACTTTGCCATCCTTGCCAACAGCTTCCGCAAGGGCAATCGTCCAGTCAGCCGTACCACAGCACACATCAAGGGCAGCAGCCCCTTTTTGGACATTCATCTTCTTCATTGTGTCATTGCGCCATTTAATATGTTGCTGAAAGCTGATGACAGAGTTCATTTGATCGTAATTTTCATAGATTTTTTCAAAGACTCCATGAACACGTTCTTCTTTCGATTGCTGCATTGCATTACCCTTCTTCCGCGAATTTTTTAGACATGGTCTGATACTGCCCGGCGGTCAGGTCTAACCGTTCCAGCAGCAAGCTGTTCATCCCAGAAAGCTTTTTCGAAGCTGTTTTTATCTTTGTCATTGAAAATTCCATGTATCTTGTACAGATCGACAAAAGGTATTTTTGCTGCTCAGCAGAAAGTTCAGCAGCCTTTTGATCCATTTTTGGGAGTGCGATCTTCTTCAGCGCATTGAATAGCAGAGAATGCCCTGTATTCATGTAAATTGCTTCTTCAGAAAGCAGCCTTTTGACGAAAAGCCAGTTAGAAGCGAATTCATACCATTCTGCCGCATGATAATGGTCAGCAACCTTGCCCAGGAGAGAAGATTCGATCAGTTTTAAGCTTTCCATCAATTGATCGATTGCTACAGGATCTTTCTGATACAAGGATATTTTATGCTCATTCACTTCTTTTACACCAGATGCCAATTGTTTGATCATATCAGTATCTTCAAGGTCCGCAAGCAGCTTGTAATACAGACCGCTGTAATATATCCCGGCAAGAACCGTCAATTGGCGCTGCTTATGGCTTTCATCCCCTTCACCTGGCAGGGAGTTGCGAACATGCTCATGGGTATCAAGGGCGATTTGCAGGAGCATGGTGGTCAGGGTGTAACTGGTTGCTCTCTCCTGGTTGCCTTCTTGCTGTTCAAGCAATGAAGTAAGCAGCAAGAGTCGATCATCATCAATAAAAGGAGATTCTACATGCTTCTGCAAGTAAGGATGTGAAAGTTTTTCTATAAGAAGCTCCCTGATGCCGTCTAATTTGTTTTGTAAATCTAGCAAATGAATCACCCTTGTTCCCCTTATTTATTGGATTGCCGGCAGCGGGCATAACTTGGTTTTAGTCAAGAATAGATACTTGTCATTCAGGCCTGGAGAGCCCATTTTTAAAAATAGAAAATTTTAAGACAGGCATAAAAAAAACGCCTGATCAATCTATACCGAACATTCCAAAGCAGTGACAATTATATCACAAAAGATAAAAACATGGGCGTGATAATATAAATTAAACACTATTTGCTACAAATTGAGCATGATTTTGTAACAAAATAGTTGTTTTTTGAACCGCTTTACTTTTTCTCGCTCTCTATTTCGCCAAAAGGTGTGACAATCTTGGCGTGACCTCTGATTTTAATAGCTGAAGTGTGTTCTGTGAACTGGGCGATCATGACTTCACCCTGATCGAGCTTTTCTGAATGGTGGAAACGAGTGTCTGTCCCTCTTGTAAGCCCAATCACATTCACGCCATCCTCAATCGCTTTGATTATGACATAATCGGTGTTTAAGGTTTGTTTCTTATCCATTATTATCCCCCTTCCCCAAAAAGAATATGACGAGACTTGCATTTCAAAATCAAGTATCAAATTTCAGTTCATATAAAACAAAAGGCTAAAAGAGTTTCTTTCAGCCTTCGAAATCTTTTCATGAGTTCTTGCCATCATCGATACGGAGATAGATTATGATTAAGACTAATATATCAGTCTTTGATTAAAGAGAGAATTTCAGCACGAGCATTTACATCCTCAGCCAGTGTACCTCTCACAGCAGAGGTAACTGTTTTAGAGCCAGGTTTTTTGACTCCTCTCATCGTCATGCACATATGTTCAGCTTCAACCACAACCATGACACCATGCGGATCAAGCTTTTCCATAATCGCATTCGCAATTGTCGACGTGATTCTCTCCTGCAGCTGCGGCCGTTTAGCTACCGCTTCAACTGCCCTTGCAAGCTTGCTGAGACCGGTAACTTTTCCGCCTCTTGGAATATATGCGACATGAGCCTTGCCGAAGAAAGGAACAAGATGGTGCTCACACATAGAATAGAATGGGATATCCTTGACCAGGACTAACTCCTCATGGTCTTCACCAAAAATGGTTTCGAAATATTCTTTTGGATCCTGGTTAAGGCCTGAAAAAACTTCCTCATACATCCTCGCAACCCGCTTTGGAGTATCGAGCAACCCTTCCCTGTTAGGATCTTCACCGACTGCTTCTAATATTAAACGTACCGCTTCTTCGATTTGGGCACGATTGACGTTTGACATCTGCGTTTCCTCCTATGGTCCATCAATCTCATTATAATCTTGTATAGTCTTCCAACTATTTGATTATAATATTTTCATCTTAGCATAACCAAATCAAAGCAGGCAAAGCTAAATGTTTCACCCCATAGAAAAAGGCCGCGAACGGGTCGCGGCCTTGGGGTTTAGCATACGCTCAGTGCGCCGTATGTAATTATTTCACTGCATCCTTAAGCGCTTTGCCTGGTTTGAAAGCAGGCACCTTGCTTGCAGAGATTTCGATTTCATCACCAGTTTGTGGGTTGCGTCCTTTACGGGCAGCGCGCTCACGAACTTCGAAGTTACCAAAACCGATTAACTGTACTTTGTCCCCATCTTTTAATGCATTTAAGATTGAATCAAAAACAGCGTCAACTGCTTTTGTTGCGTCTTTCTTTGAAAGCTCACCAGCTTCTGCAACTGCATTGATAAGTTCTGTTTTGTTCATGCCATTCACCTCCTCCCAAAGAGATCCCATTGCTCAGAAATTAAGCATCTTACTACATTTCTAAACAAAACATATGAATTCTATACGTTGCTGGAAGATTTTATTTATCATTTGTTGATAAATTCATCCAAAATCGCTTGAACCCCTATTACATAAGGGTTTTTAAGCAACAACGCTAATTCTGTTAAAAGATTATCATAATGTTTTCCTCTTATCAAGATAATTTCAAGAAATAATGGGAATCTTTTCTTCTTTGAAACATATTTGTAATAAGTTAACCCTCTTTCCTTACCCTTGTCAGAGGGGTTTAAACATAAAATAATATATTTATCCCTTACTTGCCAGTTTTTTTGCTTGTTCCAGGAAATTTTTATTATATTAGAAGATTAATTTACCTTACCTGAAAAATCGCCTGATTTCTTTAAAAAACAAGAATCTGTTAAACAGGCTTTTGATTTTCGTTCCAGGCGCTTCGCTTTCCGTTGGAAGAATATGAAAATTACCAACTGCCGTCTTTTTCATGAGCAATTCTTCCTTGGGGCTGGCGCTTAGCCTTCCTCGCCGATTCGTTCCTGCGGGGTGCAAATGATTCCTCACGTGAATCATTTCACCTAGGTCTCGCCTGACCAGCTGCGCCCGCAGGACATTGATTTAACTACCTTGAACCTGCCCACACACGAAGGAAATTCGTTAGCATTTTCGAGGAATCTACGCGCCTTACACTACATCACCAGGGTTTAAAAATCAACATTTAGCTTCCCAGAGCAAAAAACAAAAAGACTCCCAAAAAGGAGTCAAATTAAAGTATGATTGCGATCAGTCCACCAGAACCTTCATTGATGATTCTTTCCAGTGTCTCTTTTAATTTATATCGGGCATTTTCCGGCATCAAGCTTAATTTAGCCGAAATGCCTTCTCTCACAATCGAGCTCAGGCTTCTGCCAAAGATGTCGGAGTTCCAGATCGACAGCGGATCATCCTCGAAATCCTGCATCAAGTAGCGGACAAGCTCTTCGCTTTGCTTCTCAGTGCCAATGATTGGCGAGAATTCGGACTCTACATCCACTTTAATCATATGGATGGAAGGAGCTACAGCCCTTAATCTGACTCCGAAACGAGAACCCTGGCGGATGATTTCCGGCTCTTCCAGGCTCATGTCCGTCAGTGAAGGAGATGCGATCCCGTATCCTGTCTGCTTAACCATTTTAAGTGCATCTGAAATTTGGTCGAACTCCGCTTTTGCGTATGCAAATTCCTGCATCAGCTCCAGCAAGTGGTCCTTGCCGCGAATCTCCACGCCAACGATTTCTTTGAGGATTTCATCATAAAGATCATCAGGTGCATAAAGATCGATTTCAGCTACACCCTGGCCCATTTCAATACCTGCCAGGCCGGCTCGGTCAATGTATTCAAAATCACTGAATTGATGGACAACCCTGTCAACATCACGAAGTCTTTTAATATCCTTCACTGTCTCTTTGACAGCTTCCTGGTAGCTCTCACGCAGCCAGTGATTCTCCCGGAGAACCATCACCCAGCTTGGCAGGTTGACGTTTACTTCCAGTACCGGGAATTCGTATAAAGCTTCCCTCATGACGCTTAAAACATCTGATTCACGCATGCTTTCCACGCTCATAGCCAGCACTGGGATATCGTATTTATCTGCCAATTGTGCACGCAACGTTTCTGTATTCGGATGATACGGCTGCGCACTGTTCACCACCATGATGAATGGTTTGCCGACTTCCTTCAGTTCTTCGATTACTCTTTCTTCTGCTTCAATGTAATCTTGCCTTGGGATCTCCCCAATTGTCCCATCCGTCGTAATGACGACGCCAAGTGTTGAATGCTCCTGAATAACCTTCCTGGTTCCAATTTCAGCTGCTTCATGGAAAGGGATCGGCTCTTCATACCAAGGTGTATTGATCATCCTTGGCCCATTCTCATCTTCATATCCCTTTGCTCCAGGAACTGTATAGCCGACACAATCTACCAGCCTGATATTCACATCCAGCCCTTCATCCACATGCACGGATGCTGCCTGGTTAGGCACGAATTTAGGTTCGGTCGTCATAATCGTTTTACCTGCTGCACTTTGCGGCAGCTCATCAAGCGCTCTGGCTCTGTCAGCCTCATTATTGATATTAGGTAAAACCACCAGCTCCATAAATTTTTTGATAAACGTGGATTTTCCAGTGCGGACCGCACCTACAACCCCCAGGTAAATATCGCCGCCAGTCCTCTCGGCGATATCCTTAAAAATATCTACCTTTTCCAAGTGATCCCCTCCCGATCATAGAGTTAGTGGGAATAAATTCATCCAAATTTGTAATCTGGGACAGTATATATCTATGATGTTGTCCTATATCGATATGACAATTTTTTATTTTTTTACCTCCTTAATTTTGATTTAACAAAGGAGTTTTGGTCTATTTGCTGATTATTTTATCTCCGAAATCCAAAACAACCTTATAAAAAGATTCCTCGATTCTCATTTATGAGGACAGTCGATATCTTTTTTAAGACAAAAAAACCCTGCTTCTACAATATATTTTGCAGAAACAGGGTTATGACTATTTTGCTAAAAAGACTGGTTCATTGGTCTCTTTATCAATGGTATAAGGTAAAGAATATGCCGGCACGAACATGGAATTCTCCACAAGGATGCCCCGGATATCCTCTCCTTCCTTGAGTTCTTTCCCGGAGGATTTCATAGCCTGAAAAAGGTCACTTCGGTAATCCACATAGATTTCGCCCTCTGTCGAAATGACAAAATGCAAGTTTTGGTTTGTAAAGGGGCTGACTGCAACAGGCTCCTCTTGATAACCAATCTTTTTGAAGTCGATGGTATACACATTTTCAGCAATTTGGTCCTTGAATGGAGGATAGCCATTGGCTTTGATCCGCATTTTGATTTCCCGGATCGTATCTGCCATTCTTAAGTCAAGCAGTTTCACTGTCGGATTTGTTTCTGCATCGACCAGGACATATTGAAAAAGTCCGCCGCTTTCGAATGCATTCCCCGGCGGCTCAGCAATAAATTTAGGGACGACCTTCTTAAACTCGATCGGGTACTTTTGATAAATCGGTGTTTTTGCATCTCTAGTCTTGATTGGCAGCAAACCGCCATTGGCTTCCTTATACTGATCGACTGCAGACTGGACACTGTCAAGCTGGTCCTTATAGGGCACCTGGTTCTGCATTAATTTTTCTTCTGGAAACATACAGCCAGTCAAAGTAAACAGCACAATGATGACCGGCAGGAAAAATCGGCTCTTATTCATTGATCCCAATCCTTAATTCTATGTATTTTATTCGCTCGTCGGGCCGCTGAAAACAACAAAAAAGATTATCAGGCCTGCCAGGACCATTAACATATATGCAATGACAGCCGTGGCAATCTTGAAAAATCCTTTTAACTTATAACGGCTAAGATAAATGGCAACAAGGGACAAAATCATACTGCCCATGCCTACAAAAGAAATATACATTTTTAATAATGCGGGTGACAACTGAACCCCTCCCTTTTTCGAACAGTATTATATCATAATCTGCAATCACTGTTGCAAATTTGTCTTCAGGCTTCTGATTAAGCAAAAAAAAAGCTGAAGTAAAGAAGGGGCGGTCAACTTTACTCCAGCTAAATGACTAAATACCCTATCACCCAGTTCAAACCACCAGTTTGCTTCGTTGCATCTTATGCAAACATCGTTAGAATCGCATCCTCGAATGCCTATATTGAACGCATTATTGCAAAAAAATTTTTCGCTTAATTTCTTCCTCCGAGGATATCTGCCAAATCTTCCATCTCATGAGTCTTCTCACGGGACATCAGCCCATCAACAGCATCCTTTGGATTGACGTTGTTAAATAAAACGTTATGAAGGGCATTGGTAATTGGCATTTTGACTTCAAATTTTTGTGCAAGCTGATAAGCTGCCTTGGTGGTTCGCACACCTTCAACAACCATCCCCATATTCTCGAGGACCTCCTCAAGGTTCTGCCCCTTGCCAAGCAAATTGCCTGCACGCCAGTTACGGGAATGGACGCTTGTACAAGTAACAATTAAATCGCCAATCCCCGTCAATCCGGAAAAAGTCAAAGGGCTGGCGCCCATTTTGACTCCAAGACGTGCTATTTCGGCAAGTCCCCTCGTGATCAAGGCAGCCTTTGCGTTATCGCCATACCCAAGTCCATCAGATATGCCGGCAGCAAGCGCGATGATATTTTTCAGCGCTCCGCCAATCTCCACACCTATTAAATCCGGGTTTGTATATACCCTGAAATGATTATTGATGAACAAATCCTGGACTTTTTCCGCCTCATCCATATTTTTCGAAGAGACTGTCACAGTCGTAGGGTGGCGCAAGCTTACTTCTTCCGCATGGCTTGGTCCGGAGAGGACGACAACACTTTCCAGAAGGTCAGCTGGCATTTCCTCTTCAATCATTTCAGAAATGCGCAGCAGGGAATCAGGTTCTATTCCCTTGCTGACATGGACAATGACCAAAGATTCTGTGGTTATCTCTGTCATTTTCCTGATTACTTCGCGGATGGCTTTTGTAGGCACTGCCATAATCACCGTTTTGATCCCGTGCAATGCCTCCTCAAGTGAAGAGTATCCCTTGATAGTTTCAGGCAGCGTAATTTCAGGAAGATATTTCTTGTTGATATGATTTTGATTGATTTCATCAATTTGCGCTGGATTATGGCCCCATAAACGGACTTCATGTCCATTATCGGCTAGAACCATCGCTAAAGCTGTTCCCCAGCTGCCAGCACCCAGGACAGCAACTTTCTCTCTCTTCCTTTCCATTTAAACCACAACCTTTATCTTATTTTCTTTGTCTCGCAAAAATCTTGATCGGTGTGCCTGTAAAATCAAAGGCATCCCGGATCCTGTTTTCAAGGAAACGCTCATAAGAAAAATGCATTAATTCTGGCTCATTGACAAAGACAACAAAAGTAGGCGGTTTTACCGACACCTGTGTTGCGTAATAAATCTTAAGTCTCTTTCCTTTGTCCGTAGGAGTTGGATTCATCGCTACAGCATCCATGATGACCTCGTTGAGAATGTTTGTCTGCACCCTCATTGCATGATTCTCACTAGCCAAATCGATCATCGGCATCAATGTGTGGATTCGCTTCTTCGTTTTTGCCGACAGGAAGACAATTGGGGCGTAGCTCAGGAATTGGAAGTGTGCACGGATTTTCTCCTCGAATTCCTTCATTGTTTTTTCATCTTTTTCAATCGCATCCCATTTGTTTACGACGATGATGACCGCACGGCCAGCTTCCTCTGCATAGCCGGCGATATGCTTATCCTGCTCAATGATGCCTTCTTCGGCATTAATAACGACAAGAACGACATCGGAGCGTTCAATCGCCCTTAAGGCCCTTAGAACACTATACTTTTCAGTCGTTTCGTACACTTTCCCCTTTTTGCGCATTCCAGCTGTATCGATTATGACATATTTTTGCCCATCATACGTTACCTGGGAGTCAATAGCATCTCTAGTTGTCCCCGCAATATCACTGACTATGACGCGGTCTTCCCCAAGAATTGCGTTCACCAGTGAAGACTTCCCTACATTTGGCCTTCCGATTAAAGAAAACTTGATTGCATCTTTATCATACTGGTCTTCCTTGGCCTTTGGAAAATGTTTTGCAGCCTCATCCAGCAAATCACCGAGACCTAGACCGTGTGAGCCGGAAATCGGGAAAGGTTCGCCAAATCCCAGGGCATAAAAGTCGTATATCATGTCTCTCATTTCCGGATTGTCAATTTTGTTGACTGCGAGGACAACAGGCTTGTTCGAGCGATAGAGAATCTTTGCCACTTCTTCATCCGCAGAAGTCACTCCTTCTCTGCCGTTGACAAGGAAGATGATGACATCCGCCTCATCAATCGCAATTTCTGCCTGCTGGCGGATCTGATCCAAAAATGGCTCGTCCCCCAAATCAATCCCGCCAGTATCAATAATGTTAAAATCATGTGTCAGCCATTCAGCTGAACTGTATATACGATCCCTCGTTACTCCAGGAATATCTTCAACGATCGAAATACGTTCACCAACGATTCGATTAAAAATCGTAGACTTGCCGACATTCGGACGCCCAACGATAGCTACCACTGGTTTCGTCATGAACATCACCCTTTCAAAATTCTATTTGCAGGTCACAGACCAGGCCATAACAATGTCAAACTTACATATCAATAGTTTTCAATTATTAATTAAATACCATCATGGAGGACGGCATTTATAAAATAAACCCTTCTTTAGTATACAGAAGGGTCTGGCTTAATCAGTTTATCAAAAGATGCCGTAAACAGGCAATGAAAACATTTCTTGTCAATGTTTCACGATAATATACAGATCCTCGGTCAAAGAATGGGCGATACCATCAAGGATAGCTTCCAAGTTTGCCGCAACCTGATCCATTTCTTCCTTTGAATCACAATGGAATACAGCGGTACCGGAAGGCGCCTTTTTTGGATTGGTGGTAATGGCGGCCAGGACGAATTTTTCAAGCATCATTGAGAACCACTCCCTTCTCGGTCTTTTTTCTCAGAAGGCATCCTGATTGCGTTCTCCAATGTCGGCACATCACCGATCACCGTTATGGCATGCTCGATATCCCGTTCCTGCGGCAGAACGAATACCCCAACTCTTCCATCATCGAGGTCCCTCTTTGCCAGTGGTACTAGTGCAGGTGTTCCAGAATCACGATATACCCCGAGTGCTGTGGATAAATCGTGAAGAACAGCCTGCCTCTGGCCAAGATTAGCGATTGTGGACCGTGCATTCATGTTTTTCGGTTTTAAGATAAATCCCATTCCGTAGCGAAGCACTTCTTTTTGTCGTTCTGGAAGACCAATGTTCATGATGTAAATATTATCCACATACAATCCTGCACCATCAAATCTTGGTTCTACATATTCGATCTCGACGATATCTTTCAGTTTGCCGCCCGCCATTAACTTCTTTGAAATCAGGACTGCCAAAACCGCGGCAATGAGCCCTGCCCAAATATTAAAGATCAGATAGGCAAGTGTGCTGACAAGCGAAGTGAAAATTACAAGATAATTGCGGCTTTCAAATGCTATCGCAATGCCCTCGATATACGTTTTCCCGCGAGAGACAAGTTCATAGCTGTCAAGTTCCGTAAGCGTATTTCTCTCCATATTCCTAACTTCCCTGAATTGCGATGCGGCAAGGGTCAAGAAAGTCACCGCCGTAAATTCCTCTTCCATGATCGCAGGCCCTGCAACCGTTCCAAGTGCTGCGGCAATGAAACCGAGAGCTATGTGAATGATTTTCCCATGCAAATATGTAGGGTATTGGCGATAATCAGTCCGGAGCATCAGGAGCCTCGACATTGTTCCAATAGCAATTCCAAAAACAATTGGTATCGTGTATTCATTCATGAAGTCTTCTGTTCCTCCCCTTCTGCTTCACTTAATGTAGTTTTGGACATGATTGAGATGAGTGATTCGACAGCAGACCAGGCGATAAGCATTCCACTGGAAATGAACAATATGTCCAGAAAGGTCATCGAAGCGACTTCATATGGGAAATTAAATCGCCATAAAACAGCGGAATATAAAATGTCACCCTGCAAAAAACCTGTCACCAATGCCAGCATTCGATCCTGTCCACCTTTATGCAGCAAGATTGCCAAATAAAAACCTGCCGCGCCAAGCATCAATTTCCGGTCAAACAATACCCAGACAGGATCAAACAATTCGAACATCAGAAAACTTGTGTAGGCAAGCATAATGATGAAGGAAGTTAAAAATAAGTACAGGAATGAACCAGTTTTCTTCCGTTTTGTTTCCATAAAAATGAAAATGGCGATCGGAAAAGCGGACAAGTGAAACTTAAAAAACAGGAAATCAACTTTATAAGGTGAAGCTATAATGACAGCTAACAGACAAATGGCCCATTTCAGCCTGTTAGGATGATTCTTACCCATGATGAATGTAACCCAAATCCACGCTATCCAGGCCAGCCAGTAAAAGTAAAGACCTTCCATTCAACCCCTCCTATCATTTCCATTATGGTAATTTGTTATGTATTTTAATCTTTTTTGAATAAGATTTTTTGCCTGTTCCATGTTAAGAAAAGCAGTATTTTTAATACTGCAGGGAAAACGGGCAGAATCGAAGAAACCAAAGGGATGAAAGTCCTTTAAACTGGCCGCACCCTGCTATGGTTTGTAGTATGGATTCCATGACAAGGAGGTGCTTAGATGGGCCGAGATAGACAGGAAAAGAAACTGAAAAAAAGCGGACGAGTAGAATCTGACCGCGACCAGGCACTGCACTATCCTGGAGCGACAAAATTGCAAAGTCCCGAGGAAGCTCGATCTATGAATGACGGAAAGTATAGCTAAGACTTTTGGAATTTCAAATTTGGATGCAAGGCAACCAAAAAAGGCCCTCTGCCAATTGGCAGAGGGCCTTCCCTAGTAAAAATTTCTTCTTTGAGCATATGATCTTGTGTCGATTCCTCTTTGGACAAGCCAGTGATGTGTTTTTCCTGAGATAACAATAGGGACCTGATGAAGTTCATCGATTGTATGTACACCAAGGGCCGTCATGATGAAGGCAATCTCTTCTTTTATCATTGAAATTTCTTTGATCAATCCCTCTGTTCCATGCTCCATCAAAATTTTCAGAAGGGATCCTGCCATTGCAGCTGCGGCTGCACCTGAGGCAAGCCCTTTAACGATATCGAGGCTTGTCTGGATTCCTCCTGAAGCAATGACGGATAGGTCCTGAACAGCGGACTTCGCTTCAATGATGGATGCTGCAGTCGGGATTCCCCAATCCTCAAAAAATGTGAGCAGCCGGTCCCTTCGCTTATTTTCGATTTCCGCAAAATTGGTACCGCCAAAACCGCCTACATCAATATAACGAATCCCATGAGCAAAAAGTTTGGCTGCAGTCTCTGCGCTTATGCCAAACCCGACCTCTTTGACAATCACAGGGACGCCGATATTCTGTTCAATTTCAGCAATTCTATCCAATGCACCGATGAATTTTCTGTCTCCCTCGGGCATTGTCAATTCCTGTACAACATTTAAATGTATTTGCAGA
This sequence comes from Mesobacillus sp. AQ2, assembly GCF_030122805.1. NCBI lineage: Bacteria > Bacillati > Bacillota > Bacilli > Caryophanales > Bacillaceae > Mesobacillus > Mesobacillus sp. AQ2. The sequence continues at coordinate 3,124,469 of NZ_CP126080.1, forward strand.
CCATTGGCCTTGATCATTTCGACCGCGGCTCTTGCCTGCTCGACCGTTGCTTCACTGCCCAGATTGGCAAGCAGGATGCCGTCAGGGTGCATTTCCCTGACAATCTCATAAGTCCTCCGCTCTTCCGGATTTCTTAAGGCTGACATTTGCGACCCTACAGCGATAGCCGACCCTGTCTCTCTTGCAGCTATAGCTAATTCACGGTTGATCCTGAAGGTCCGTTCCCCGCCGCCACCTGTCATTGCATTTATAAAAATTGGCGAACTTAAAGAAAGTTCGCCAATTTGTGTCTGCAATTTTACTGAATCAAGATCAGTTCCAGGCAAGCTTTGGTTTACAAACTTAATATCATCAAAACCGGTTAGCAGCTTCTGGCCCGTTTCGAGGGCATATTGAATATGGTCCCATTTCCTTTTTGATCTCGACAAATCTATCACCATTACTGTTTAAGATTCTTTAGCTTGTCTCCAATCATATCACCAAGGCTGAAACCTTTTGTTTCTTCAGGAAGTTCGTAGTCAAAAACTTCATTGCTTTCTCTTTCCTCGAACTCCTTCATGCTGAGTGATAATCGTTGGTCTTCCTTGTTTACATCGAGGACTTTTACCTTTACAGTCTGCCCTTCCTGGAGAACTTCATGCGGTGTCCCGATGTGTTTATGCGAAATTTGTGAAATATGCACCAGACCTTCTACTCCAGGGAATACTTCGACAAACGCTCCATAAGAAACCAAACGCTTGACCGTACCTTCCAGTGTGCTGCCCTTTGGTGCCTTATCATCGATATCAGCCCATGGTCCAGGCAGTGTTTCTTTAATTGATAGAGAAATACGCTCATTGTCACGGTCCACGCTCAAGACTTTAACCTGGACCTGCTGCCCTTCCTGGACAACATCGGATGGTTTTTCTACATGCTCGTGGGATAGCTGTGAAATATGAACAAGTCCATCAACTCCGCCAATATCAACGAAGGCACCGAAGTCAGTAATCCTTTGGACTGTACCTTCGATAACCTGTCCTGATTGGATGGAAGCGAGCAGGTCCTGCTTTTTCTTCCCTTGCTCTTCCTCAACGACAGCGCGATGAGAAAGGATCAGACGGTTTTTCTCCTTCTCGAGTTCCACGATTTTAAAGCTTAGCGTTTTTCCTTTATAGTCAGAGAAATCTTCGACAAAATGGGATTCCACCAGGGATGCCGGCACAAAACCGCGGACACCCAGATCGACAACCAAGCCGCCTTTAACGACATCTTTAACTTCAGCATCGAAAACTTCTCCGCTTTCGAACTTGCCTTTAAGCTCTTCCCATGCTTTCTCGGCGTCAACTTTTCTTTTCGAAAGGATTAAAGCTTCCTCTTCAACCTTCTGTACTTCCAGTTCCAGTTCATCCCCTACCGAAACTGCATCTTCAGCTTTTTCAACATGAAGGCTTGAAAGCTCACTGATCGGAATGATTCCATCGAGCTTGCTTCCTTCGATATCTACCAATACCTGCTTTTCTTCCACTTTTGTTACCTGGCCCTTGACACGGTCGCCAGCCTCAAAATTCTTTACTTCTACTTGATTCATATCTTCTGACATATGTACTCCTCCTTAATCCATGACTGCTGCAAATATATGCATTATGGCGAAAACGCCATTTAAAAACACCTTAAATTAGCCACTAAGTGAAAATTCTAAAAATATCTCTTCTTAATAACTTCTTACAAACAGACATTTTTGTCAAGCAAGAAACCTTACTTGTACTCGTTGATCAGTTTCTGGATTTCTCCCATAATCAAATCAGTGGTCTGTTCGGCATTTAATTTTTTTTCCTTAATGGATTCCATATCAATTGGCTTACCATATACCACCTTCAATTTCTTGAATGCTTTGTATGGACCGATGACCGCGCACGGCACAACATGTGCATCGGATCGGAGAGCAAAGAAGCCTGCACCTGCTAGACCTTTGCCCATTTCACCTGTCTTGCTTCTTGTTCCCTCTGGAAACAAACCTAAAACCTTTCCATCCTTTAAAATTCCAAGACCCTTCCTTAACGCTTCCCTGTCGCTCATACCCCTCTTGACCGGAAAAGCATTCAAGTGCGGAACAATTTTCCCAAGTACGGGAACGGAGAATAATTCCTCTTTTGCCATGAAATAGACTGGACGGGGTGCGGTAATGCCAACAACCGGGGGATCAAGATTGTCGATGTGATTGGCACATAGCAGTACACCGCCATCGGCAGGTACATTCTCCCTGCCGATTACCTCAATACGATAAACTGGTTTTAATACAGCATTCACTAAAGACCTAACAAAGGAATAAACCGTCACTTTCATCCGATCCTTTCAAGCGCCAAACTCATTATTTTTTCCACTACATCAGCAATCGTGAGCGAAGTGGTATCTATTTCGACTGCATCGCCTGCCTTTTTCAAAGGAGCTACTTCCCGCTCGGAATCAATCTTGTCCCGTGCGGCGATTTCTTCTTTTAGCTTTTCAAGATCGGATGGGAAGCCTTTCTGGATGTTTTCGTCATGTCGGCGCTGTGCCCTTTCCTCAACACTTGCAAGCAAAAAGACCTTTACTTCCGCATTTGGCAGTACATGTGTGCCAATATCCCTTCCATCCATAACTACTCCGCCATCTCGGGCAAAGGCCTGCTGACGCTTGACCATTTCCTTCCTGACCAATTCATGGACGGCTACATAAGAAACCTGGTTGGTGACCTCTGAGCTTCTTATGTCATTAGTGACCTCGATTCCATCCAATAACACCTTCTGGCCCATTTCTCCTGGCTGAAGTTCAATCAACGTATTATTTAAGATATCAATCAACTGGGCTTCATGATCAAGCCGGGCTTCTTTTTGCAGAGCTTTGTATGTAAGAGCCCTGTACATTGCACCTGTATCAATATATACATATGTCAGTTTTTCAGCCACAATTTTAGCTACCGTGCTTTTACCTGCTGCAGCAGGGCCATCAATGGCAATTGAAATTCGTTTATTCATATTTCCTCCTGGTACTCCTTGTTGTTCATTTATATTCTCTTATATTTTAACACAAAAATCTGTTCATCCTCGTCCATCATGACTTTTTTTAAGTCACTTTAGAAAACTTACCCGTTTCGTTTTCTGTGCATTAAAATAAGCAGGCTTTCCACCTGCTTATTCTTTGCTTCGGATTGAATTCAGGACTTCTGAATGATTATTGTCAGTAACTCCCTCGTACTGGGTAATCTGTTTCAGTTCTGGAAAAGCATCGAGTTTATGGAAAAATATCTGGGCTATGATGAGAAAGATAAATTGAATGATCGCGATTTTGATTAAGATTCTTTCAAATGTTTTCATATCTTTTTGCTCCCGTATTAAAACTTTTATTCTATTATTGGAGCAAACTGAAACATTTATTCCAATTTAAATCGGGAGTCCTTTTTTCTTCATTTCAAGCTGTCGTTCGAAACAGAATCTTAGCAGAACCTGCCTATCGGTGCCAGAAGTATCAAAAAACTGGACAGAAGCCTTGTTCTTATGGCCTTGACCCTCAATGATCCTCACAATCCTTCCGCGGAACTTCCGGTATTCATACTCACCATTTTGCATCGGCAGGACAAACCAGCACGCAAGCTCCATACCCTGTTTCAAGCTGCTATTCTTATCGATTAGCAGCGCTGATCCTCCAGCGCTGATATCATCAGTGACAGTTGTAAAAGGAGCGAATTCTCCTTTGTCAGAATGGACAGCCACATCGATGGAAGTTTCCACCCGTACATATTGCCGTCTCTGGACCTTGATTAAATGGTCCTTGCCTGGATAGGAAAGAATCACCATTGGGATGTTGAGCTTGATCCTTCCTTTTACTTCTGTATGAAAGGTGTAGCTCGAACCCGATTCAGTGACAAAATTAGCTTTCAATGGCGTTCCTTCAAGCAGGAAAACTGTTCTATTTGTTTTCATATTCACAGGATAATCAATATACAGGTCATTTCCTTTTTTTTCTACAAGTTTACATTTATATTGTTCAAAGCTATCGGAATACTTATGCTCAAGGATTATGTTGTCACCGATTTTTATCATTGCTAATCCACTTCCCCACATTCTGTCTAGGCTGTTGTTCATTATGTCTATATCATTTTTATTATGACATGCTGCATCGAGTTGGTGCAATAGTCCTTTATTGGATTAATTTGACAAGATCAACTTTTTAAAAAAAGCTGTTGATTTTCATTCCAGTCGCTTCGCTATCCGCTGGAAGAATATGAAAAAGACCAAATGCCGTCTTTTTACATAAGCAATTCTTCCTTGGGGCTGGCGCTGAGTCCTCGCCGCTTTGCTCCTGCGGGGTGCAAATGATTCCTCACGTGAATCATTTCACCTAGGTCTCACCTGACCAGCTGCGCCCGCAGGTTATTGATTAGCTTCCTCGAACCTGCCCACGCGCGAAGGAAATGCGTTAGCATTTTCGAGGAGTCTACGCGCCTTCCACTACAATCAACAGGATTTAGAAATCAACATTCAGATTCAACAGAGCCACAAAAAAAAAGGGAAAGCAGCTTGGCTTTCCCTATACTACATTTTCATAAACGGGTTCTGCATTATGAAGCTTTTCTACTTTTTCTTCCGTGCCATCTTCTGCATTAATGTAGATCCTGAACGTATCATTTCCGAGAGTTCCTGTGAATTCATAGCACAACACCTCTTCATTAAGATCGTTCATGATTATGGCCTTTTTCTCATCCATTATTTTCAGGTTTGGATTGACCTTCTTCTTTGCCTCTTCATTCGTAATTCCTGGTTGTGGAATTTCCCTTGCTTTATTGGATTTTAAATAGTCCTCGGCTGAGAAGCCGATGATATCACCATTATCCAGCGCTACCTTCATATTGATCGCGTCAGGATAAATTCTGACATCATCCTGTACACCGACAAAAGTAAAGACACCGATATTATCATATTGGGCACTTTCGAACAGGTCCAGGTTTTCAAAATTATGCTCTTTCAGGAAGGCGATTGCCTTGTTGGATGCATCATTCAGACTCAATTTTTGATTTTTCACATCACGGTTAAGTAAAAACCAGATTGGATATCCGCCTTTCTTGGTGATATCCATATTTGCCTCAAGCTTTGTTTTGGGATCCTGGATCGATACGCTATAAAAACCATAGTCCGATCCTTTTCCATTTTGTGTGACCTTCACATCACCCGCATTTCCGACAGGTGCATATTTCCGAGTGATCCGGACCGCTTCATCTTTTGAGATTTTTTTACCTGGCAGCTTCTTAAAGTTTTCATCTTTTTTCTGAAGATTGATCTGTGCGGGCCCAAAATCTGTTTCAGAATAGCTTTCCACTGTCCTTTCTACCGTCTTGAATCCATCGATGATAGTGTTATCCGATTGGCCTTTTTCGGTAGCAAGAGCAAGCTCTACATCCATCCAGCGAAGATTATTCTCGAGAACCATATGCTGAACTTCTCTTAAATCCTGCTGAATTTCACCTGATTGCTCGTATAGAGTTTTTAGTGTTTCATATTCTTTATCGCTCAACGGCTCTTTATCCAGGTCCCGAACAGCCGTTTTATAGCTGAAGTTCCCGATATTCGCAAGGAACTCTTCCGTTTTATTGAAGGGCAGAAGAGTCAGGGGAAGCTGCCCGACATCACTATGAGCCTCTGATGTGATTTTCCAGACTTCTGCTAACTGAGGTGACAGGGAGCTCCTGGAATTCATCGCAAGTGTTGTGCCAATTTTATCGTTCAATACATCCATTTGATAGGTCAGATCATGAAAAGCTCTTTGGTAATTATTCTCAGCATTAATCAGTACGGCTGTTTTTTCCCTGTGCTCCTGATAACCCCAAAACGCAGTTCCGGCAATCCCAATGACGAGGACTGCAATGGCTATTCCTCTTAGCATTCCAACTCACCCCTATTTGCAAAAAATATGTTTCCCAATTTTCTTGATTTGCGGCCTTCCCCATATCCAGGCGCTGGTCGCAGTATCGGGATTGAAATAGTACAAAGCATTTCCAGTCGGGTCCCAGCCATTGATTGCATCAAGGACGGCCTTTTTCGCCGTCTCATTTGGTGTCAGCCAAATCTGGCCATCCGCAACAGCAGTAAAAGCCCGAGGTTCAAAGATGACCCCTGAAATGGTATTTGGAAAAGTTGCACTGTCCAGCCTGTTCAAGATCACTGCAGCAACAGCAACCTGCCCTGTATACGGTTCACCCCTTGATTCTCCATATACTGCATTGGCCATAAGCTGAATATCATTCTGTGAAAACCCCTTCGGAGTATTCGTCGCCGCTGCTGGTTTGGGTGCTGCCTGATTTTGGCCGCCTGCTGCTTTTCCTGCGCCGGAAGTTTCGCCTCCCCAGGCAATCTTGGCATTAGGAGTCGCGTTTGCCAGCTTGATTTTGGTCTGCCATCCGGCAATCCCATCCACCTTCATGCCAAACTCATATTGGAAATTCCTCAGAGCCCAATAGGTACCCCAGCCAAAAACTCCGTCGATTTTGCCAGTATAAAAGCCAATATGCTTAAGGCGTGATTGAAGTTCAATTACATCCTCTCCTACAGCCCCCTGTTGCAGCACCTGGCTCGTAAACGCTTCAGCCCGTTGATCGACCTTGTTGAATTGCACTAAAGTCAAAACCAAAGCCAACGCGGCCATCACCTTCAAGATAGACCGATAATTCTTCATTGATTTGCCAACCTCCAAAGATGTGAACTTAAAAGATTACTCTTATTTTTTGTTAAGAGATGACTTTTATTCCACAAAACAAAAAAACCCTCCATTTTTTATAAATGAAGAGTTTTTTAGATAGGAAATTGTTTATCAATGTGTTGCAGTGTCAGCACTCTTGCTTTTTTCACTTTTCTAAGGCCCAGCCACCAGAGGAATATCATGAATGGGATCATCAGTACCATCCAGTCTTCCCTCGTCATCAGGATAAAATCATAAATCCCATGGAGCAGGACTGGAACTGACAACGAAAGCAACACCCATTTCTTTGGTGAGTCTGGGGCGAATTTTGCTTTCCCTATATAATACCCCATGATGACACCAAAGAGCGCATGGCTGGAAACCGGCAGCAACGCTCTCCCTATTGCATCCTGGAGTCCATTGGCAAGCAGGTAAAAGATATTTTCCGCAGACGCGAATCCAAGCGAAACAGAAACGCTGTAAATGATTCCATCATAATGCTCATCAAATGCAATATGCTGGAAAATAGTGTAGTAAAGTATAAACCACTTGAAAAATTCTTCTAAAAGACCAACTGTACCAAACGCCTTGGAAAAGTCCCCCTGGAACAGTCCTTCAGCAGCAAGGACGTATTGGATGAACATAAGGGGAAATACAAGCAATGCACCGAATATAAACATTTTAAACACCAGAGATAGCGGTTCTGAGTCATATTGGTCCTTCAAATAAAAATAGCTTAACAGCGCCAGACCCGGAGCTACCCCGGCAGTAACTATTCCCAGCATATGCTGTCCTCTTTTCAATTTGTTTTTTTAATCGTATCATGTAATTAGAAGAAAGAAAATGGATTATTATTCTTTCTCGATTGGTCTTTTCGGAGGTAATAGTCTTGAAGAAAAATATTTTATTGATCCACACAGGCGGAACCATTTCCATGAGCGAGGATACAAGCGGCGCAGTAAAACCTGGCAGAAACAATCCTTTGACACAAGGCACTGAACTTCTGTCAGGCATTGCCAATCTAATCATCGAAGAACCTTTTAATTTGCCCTCACCGCATATCACTCCAAAAGAGATGATGAGGTTAAAACTTATCCTTGAGGAATATGGCAGAAAAGGGGATATCGACGGAGCTGTGATCACCCACGGCACAGATACACTCGAAGAAACAGCCTATTTTTTAGACCTTACCTGCCAGGCAGGCTTCCCGATTGTTGTAACCGGCGCGATGCGTTCCAGCAATGAAATAGGTTCTGATGGTCTTTATAATCTGATATCATCAATCCGGGTCGCTTCCAGTCCCGAGGCAATTGGACAAGGTGTACTTGTTGTTCTTAATGATGAAATCCACACAGCAGTCAACGTTACAAAAACGCATACAAGCAATATCTCAACTTTCCAAAGTCCACAATATGGACCACTTGGCATTGTGACTAAAAGGGGGGTTCTTTTCCATCACACTCCTACGAAGCATGAAAATTACCCTGTGCAGGATATCAGCAAAAACGTATTCCTGATTAAGGCGCATGCAGGGATGGACTCCTCTCTCTTGAATGCCATTCTCGGCCTGGAAGTGGATGGTGTCGTTATCGAAGCACTTGGACAGGGAAATCTCCCCCCGGCTGCTCTTGAAGGAGTGAAAAAGTTCATCGAGAATAATATCCCGGTGGTGATCGTATCCCGAAGTTACGCTGGAATCGTCCAGGATGTATACGGCTATAAAGGCGGAGGAAAACACCTGAAAGAAATGGGTGTCATCTTCTCAAACGGCCTCAACGGACAGAAAGCGAGGATCAAACTGCTCGTCGCCCTTGCCAAAACGGACAAAATGTATGAAATAGCTGAGATGTTCATGTTTTAACAAAGCTCTTTTCTCAAACTTAGTTGCTATTGACTACTAAATGGGATTGAATGACCTAGTTTTCTTCATAAAATTAAAGCTATTATGAGAAAAGAGCTTGCACACTTAAAAACGAACAGCAAAATGGCTTTATAGCACGTTAAAATCGGCTTTAAGATTTTAAAAACACTATTTACGAAAACAGCCTTTAACAACAACATAAGTATATGAAAAAGCGGTGCCTTGCATGCAATCAGGCACCGCTTTCTTTCAGTGATTCAGCTTATATTTTTGATTGAAGTCACTTTTCACTCTTATTTGATATCGCTTCTGCAATCTGACCTCCGTGGAATCGGCCATTTTCGATAAAGATTTCATTTGCGTTGTTCCCGGCAGCTATCACACCGGCAATAAATATGCCTGGTATATTTGTTTCCATGGTTTCTGGGTCAAAGTCCGGCCGACCTGTTTCAGCATCGATTCCCACTCCCATTTTCTTAAGGAAAGCATGGTCCGGCCGGTAACCAGTCATGGCAAAAACATGATCATTTTTTAAATTCACCGTTTTCCTTTCATGTTCATAAACCACTGTACTGTCAGTGATTTTTTTTACTTCTGCGTTAAACACCATTTGGACTGACCCTGCTCTTACAAGCGCTTCAAATTCCGGCAGTACCCACGGTTTGATGCTCGAAGAATATTCTGCCCCCCTGTAAAGGACGGTCACTCGCGCTCCAGCCTTCTCCAGCTCGATGGCTGCATCCACACTCGAGTTTTTGCCCCCTATGACGGCGACATCCATATCAAAGAAAGGATGTGCTTCTTTGAAGTAGTGGGAAACCTTGGTCAGCTCTTCGCCAGGTATTCCCATGAGATTTGGATGGTCATAGTACCCTGTCGCGATGACGATATTTTCTGCGGTGTACTGCTGTTTATTTGTTGTTACTTTAAAAAGTAATTCGCTTTGTTTTACAACTTCCGTCACCTTTTCGTATTTATGGATTCTGAGCTTTTCGCGCTTGACCACTTCACGGTAATATACCAGCGCCTGGTTCCGTTTCGGTTTCAGATTCTCGGTAATGAATGGGACATCTCCAATTGCCAGCTTTTCACTGCTGCTGAAGAATGTTTGATGAGTAGGATAATTATATATCGCATTCACGATATTTCCCTTTTCGATGATGAGCGGATTCATTCCCTTCTTCTTAAGGGCAATGGCTGCAGCAAGTCCGCATGGCCCCCCGCCGATAATGATGACATCTTCGTTTTTCATATATTAGAAACACTCCTTATCACTCTAACTGATCAACCGGAAAATAAAAAATCTCCCATCATTAAATGATAGGAGATTTTATCTTCAGATTCAATGAAGAACCCTTTTCTTTAAATCCAGCCCCTGAATCTGCTTGCTTCTGCCATTTTTCTGACTCCGACCATGTAAGCAGCCAGGCGCATGTCTACTCTGCGTGTCTGGGCCGTCTCATAGATGCTGTCAAAGGATTTCACCATAACCTTTTCAAGCTTCTCTTCGACTTCCTCTTCTGTCCAGTAATATCCCTGGTTGTTCTGTACCCACTCAAAGTAAGAAACAGTTACCCCGCCAGCAGATGCAAGGACATCGGGTACAAGCAGGATGCCGCGTTCCGTAAGGATCTGGGTTGCTTCCAATGTTGTCGGTCCGTTAGCAGCCTCTACGACGATGCTTGCCCTGATATTATGGGCGTTTTCTTCAGTAATCTGGTTTTCTATCGCAGCTGGAACAAGAATATCACAATCAAGTTCCAACAATTCTTTATTTGTAATGGTATTATTGAATAATTTAGTTACTGTTCCAAAGCTGTCCCGACGGTCAAGCAAGTAATCGATATCGAGTCCATCCGGATCATGGAGTGCACCATATGCATCTGAAATACCGATGATTTTTGCGCCGGCATCATGCATGAATTTGGCTAAGTAGCTTCCGGCATTACCAAACCCCTGTACGACTACTCTTGCACCTTCCAGTTCGATGTCTCTTTTCTTTGCAGCTTCACGGATACAAATCGTGACCCCTTTTGCAGTTGCCGATTCACGACCATGTGATCCACCGAGTACCAGCGGTTTGCCTGTAATGAATCCTGGAGAGTTAAATTCATCTATACGACTGTATTCATCCATCATCCAAGCCATAATCTGCGAGTTCGTGAAAACATCAGGTGCGGGAATATCCTTTGTTGGTCCTACGATCTGGCTGATCGCACGAACATACCCCCGGCTTAATCTTTCCAGTTCCCTGAACGACATATCGCGAGGATCACAAACGATCCCGCCTTTACCACCGCCATAAGGCAGGTCGACGATGCCGCATTTCAAACTCATCCAGATTGATAAGGCTTTGACTTCCTTCTCCGTTACGTTTGGATGGAAACGTATTCCTCCCTTTGTTGGACCCACTGCATCATTGTGCTGCGCCCGGTAGCCAGTAAAGACTTTAACAGATCCGTCATCCATTCTGACAGGGATTTTCACTGTCATCATTCTGAGCGGCTCCTTTAAAAGCTCATAAACCTCATCTGGGTATCCGAGTTTTTCCAAAGCCTTGTGAATAACAGTTTGTGTAGATCGTAAGACGTCATGTTTGTCTTCTTTATTTGGATTTTCATTACCGTTTGCGGCTACCATTGATAAACCTCCTAAATCACTTTTGCGGATGTTGTCTGCTTTCATGGATTAGTATACACCTTTGTTTTTTTTATGCAAGAAGAAAAAAACCGTTTTCAGCATTTTTTGACCATTAAATGAAAACGCTGCCATCCAAGCCCTTATCACGATTGACCTCTTTGGAATTGACTGAATTATAAGACATTGTGCAAGGGCGAAGGTAATAAAAAAGCCGAAGCTCTTTCCATCATTATCAAAAATAATGGACAAGAGTTTCGACTGCAGATTCCTCCATAATTTCCTTCCCATATTCGAGCAGTCTGTGGATGCTCAAAATGGATGGAACCCCATACTCAGCCAATAAAGACACGGTCTTCTCTGCATCTTCAGGCAAGATTCCATTCATTAGCAGATAGTACTGATCATTCATATAGTGCAGGCTGCCTCCCGTAATACCAGACTGCATCAATCTCTTGGCCAGCTGGATTACATCCTCGATGTTATCGAATTGAAATAGAATCTCTTCGCTTCCATCGACCGTTACCTGCATTTCAATGATCCCATCTTCAAATTGTTCTTCGTCTTCATCCTGTTCAATCATCGTGATAATCATGACCATTCCTTGTGTATGCAATGAGAAAATTTCCACTGCAACTGAACCGATTATGTCCAAATCGAATTCCTCGCTGGCCTCCTCGAGCATATCGTGAAAAAGCTGGTGCCACTTCAAAGAATCCTTCCAAATATCCTCTTTGGTCAAACCCCGGTCGGATAAGTCATCTATCGTAAGGAATATCTTTATTTTATTGGTGGTTAATCGTTCTAAGCGCATAAATCATGCCCCCTGCCATCGACAAAGCTCTTATTTTAGTTTATGAAAATAATGCAGGTTGGTGAGTTATTTAAGTGAATCGATGCGCTTTTTCAACCATTTCTCCCACTCCGCCCTTGTGATCCCTACAATGCGTTCCTGATGTTCTTTCTGCAGCCCTTCAGGCATGGAATCAATTGCTATGCCACCGAGCCCGATATGAAGACCAGGATAATTCTTCTTTATGGTCCCGGCAAGTTCCAAGGTTGCTTCCCTGTTTTCCTCCAATGTGCATGATAAGAATAAGAACCTGGGTTTTACCTTATCCAGCACTGCTTCAATATCATTTTCAGCAAGACTTGTGCCAAGAAAGATAACCTCGAACCCCTTTCTCCTCAGGTACATTGTATAGATCAGCAAACCTAGCTCGTGCCTCTCCCCTGGTCCGCATACAGCAATTACCTTAGGAAGAAACGAACTATGCGGAAATGAACTAGATAATCCTTCAATCCTTGAACGAAGAAACGAAGAAGCAAAATGCTCATGTGCAGTCGTTATACTTCCCTCTTCCCATAAATCGCCTACTTTAATCAAAATTGGCCCTAATAAATCAATGACCGTTTTATCAATCGTAAAAATACTGAAGGCCTGGTTGATCAATTCATGGGCTTTTGAACTATTGAACCCCAAAAGTGCAGTTAAAATCTCTTCCCTGAATTCATCCTGCTTGTCCTTTTTCGGCCTTTCAGAAGGTCCCATTAATGGCTCAGTGTTCTCAAGCAGGGAAACAGCCTGGCTGATCGTGAAGCCTTGATTCACTTTGGAAATCAGCCAACGTAAGATTTTTAAGTGTTCCTCCGTATATAAGCGATGGCCGGACTCATTCCTGGCAGGAGCAATCATCTGGTATCTTCTCTCCCAGGCCCTCAGTGTCCCAGGCTGGATTCCAAGCATATTCGCTGCTGCTTTAATATTGTATTTCCCTGTGCTGTTCCCCATATAAAACCTCCGTATATACCTGTTGTACCGATTATATCCGGGTATATATTTCGTTGTAAAACTTCAATCTGCTGGATTAAGTTCAGGAGCCAATGTAATCAAATGGGTCTCGGCTTTTGCTCCCAGCCTAAATGGAACTCCTGTCGTGCCATATCCATTGCTTGTCAGCACCGTAGTGCCATTTTTCTTTTTTATCCCGCCCAACTCATAAGGGCCGAATCCAAAGATCCTGATTTGCCCTCCATGGGTATGTCCGCTTAATAAAAGACTGATCTCATCCTCTGACTTTAAACTGTTGGCGATGGCAGGATTATGGCTTACAAGAATGCGAAACCCTTCTTCTTCAGCATCACGCACAGCCAGATCCAGCCTGCTTTTGCCAAGGCCGAAATCGTCTATACCTAAAAGATACAGGATATCCCCAGCTTCTGATTCAAATTTAACCGCAGTATTGTCCAGGACCTTTACCCCAGAATGGTACAAAAGAGAGTCCAATTCATGGGAATTGAATTCATAATCATTGTTTCCCCAAACAAAAAATACAGGACCTACTGTTTTCAGCTTCTCAAGATTTGCGGAAATCCGTTCAAGGGAAACCCCTTTTTCCGCAAGGTCCCCTCCAATGATGACGAGGTCGGGCTTTCCTTTTACTTCATTGATGATTGAATCTGAAATAATACGCTTATGGATATCTGAAATAAAAAAGATTCTCACAGTACCAAAACTTGCCGGGAAATCCTTCAGCCTGATTTCCTGCTTTAAAACTCTGTCCTCAAATGCCTGCCTATACATATATAGTAGAAGGAAGCCGCCAAACAGCAGCATCCCCAGTAGAATATAAATGATCTCCATCTCTTCCTCCTGCAAATACTAAATCCGGCCTTTTTCTTTGTTCCCAGTTGAGCTAAGTGAAATCATACCATAAAGCAAACAGAAAACGAAAAAAATAGCTGCCTGCCACCACCCAAGGGTAAACAGCAGAAAAAAGCCACCGAAACAGATAACTGCCAGTGTGATATCCGTAACCGATCCTTCATCTCCCTTAACAATATTCTTGATTGCTAAAATGCCGGTACCAATCAAGCCGCCCAGTGAAAGCATGCCGACTGCCAGTATCATCGTACCAGCAAGGAACCCAAAAGGATTTAAGATGGACTCACTCACAAATTCATCAGAGTGGAGAGGAATGACAGTCGTCATCCAATTGATCACCAGGTAACCCGAAACCAGTCCGATTACCAGCCTTAACACTTTCCAAAGCATACAAAAACCTCCCATACTCAATGTATGAAAGGCCCTTGTCTTTATTTCCGTATCGGAAATCAAACTTCATGGATGTCGAGGATCCGGAAACCTGAATCCTCCAGCTTTTTGATAAACTTGTCTATATTGTCTTTCTTTTCAATCTTCATGACAATCCGTCGGACAAGCTTGTCTGTCTCATCGAAAGTAACCAATGAAATGATATGTTCATGGAACTGGTGGGCAATATCAGCCAGTCTAGCAATTCTTCCCTCTGTTTCAACAGAAGTGAACGCAATCCTGACACCCTCCCTTTGTACTCCAAAAGCACTTTGGAATTGGTCCAGGGCATCGGAGCGAGTTACAGCTCCCTGGAATTTCCCATGTTCATCTATAACAGCCAGAAGCGGGATATCCTTCAATTTGACCAGGGTGTTTTCAAAAATCTCGATGCCATGGAGAATTTGATCCTGAAGGCATAGTATATCCCCGGCCACCTTCTTTTGCAGGAATTCGTCCTTATCTCCGCCTGTCTTGAAGTATTCCTGGTAAATCCCATACCTTGTGACGACACCAGCATATTTGTCGCCATCCAGAACCGGAACCCCATCAATTTCATTCCCATCAAGCTTTTCAAGCACATCTTGCAGTGTATCACCAAGTTGTGCAGTTATACATTTGTACTTCGGTATCATGATACTTTTAACGAACATTCCATTCACCTCAAATTTAAAGTACTGCCATACCTTATATATTTCTGCATATCTTTAAAAATCCCTTCTTGAAGATATAAATTTAACATGAAACGAAACTTTGCTCATAAAATGAAATGAAGTTTATATAGAGGAGGGCTTAGCTTGTCAACATACAGAAGAGTTTGGTACCCATACGCCAGTCCCTTCGATCCTTGTCCGCCTATCAAGGCGAAAACGTATTCCACACCACCGAATCTATTCCTGGGCTTCCAGCCGCCCAATCTTGAACAGTTCACACCAATGCAAGCATTGAGGACAGGGACCCTGTGGAAGGTGTTCTATGATCCCTGGTATTCACCATACGAGGCTCCAACGGAGGAGGACCACTCATGAAACAATTGCCGAAGGAATTTTATGCGGCGATGGAAGAACTTCAGGCGGTTGATTTTGTTCTTGTTGAACTTACCCTGTATCTCGATACCCACCCTGAGGATTATGATGCCATCAACCAGTTCAACCAGTTCGCTAAAGAAAGGCGCAGATTGAAAAAGGTTGTTGAAAGCATGTATGGTCCTCTCCAGCAATATGGCAACAGCTATTCCGGTTATCCATGGAACTGGTCAGAAGGTCCGTGGCCTTGGCAAATTTAAATTCAACTTAGGAGGGGGTAAGGAAAATGTGGCTTTATGAAAAGAAGTTGCAATATCCCGTAAAAGTAAGCACCTGTAACCCCATGCTCGCCAAATTTCTGGTTGAACAATATGGCGGGGCCGACGGCGAATTGGCCGCGGCACTCAGATACCTGAACCAGCGTTATTCCATTCCTGATAAAGTAATAGGATTATTGACAGATATAGGCACAGAAGAATTCGCCCATTTGGAAATGATTGCGACTATGATTTACAAATTGACCAAGGATGCAACCCCTGATCAGATGAAACAGGCAGGACTTGATGCCCACTATGCGAATCATGATAGTGCTATTTTTTACCATAATGCTGCAGGAGTACCTTGGACAGCATCCTATATCGCCGCAAAGGGTGATCCTATCGCCGATTTATATGAGGATATAGCGGCAGAAGAAAAAGCGAGAGCAACCTACCAGTGGATTATCAATTTGAGCGATGACCCTGACCTTAATGATGGGTTGCGGTACCTTCGGGAACGTGAAATCATCCATTCCCAGCGTTTCCGTGAGGCAGTGGAAATCATCAAGGAGGACCAGGGCAAAAAGAAAGTTTTCTAGACAACGCCGAAGCATCCGAACTGGATGCTTCTTATTTGTTTTCATGATAAAGATTAATATCATATTTCTTTTTCATCATATCGAATACAATATGCCGGCTCTTCCATTCATCTTCTTTTTTCCATAAATCCTTGCTGCGGTCAACAATCTCACATCGTAAAGCCTGATATTCTTTCTCGGCCTTTTCACGTTTCTCCTTCAACAGAATCATTAATCCGTAGGTTCCTACCGTAAAAATGAGGAAATATAGATTTGCAGAATTCTGTACATAAACAGAAAAAATCTCGGCGAATGAATAAGAATACGGCTTCATCACCGTTATATAAAGATAGTAGAAATAAATCGAAATCAACCCTATAGTTGCCCAAACGGATAAAAGATGTCTTGATTTATACCGTTCGAACTTTTTCTTCCGGTCTATTACATTTTGCAGCATCCTTTTAGTCGCAGGATCTGTACGGTCATCCAGATTCATGATTTCCTGTTCCATGGCAAGCCCTCCCCTCATTACATTTTTATGAACTTGTCCATGAAGTTATGTTGTTCAGCAAAAAAAATCATGCCTTCGGATTACTTCAGTTTGGGAAATAAAAAATGCCGGAAGTTTTCACTCCGGCTAATTTTTAATCGGTATTTTAAGAACTTGTCCTGCCTTGATTTCATTGCCCTTCAGGTTGTTCGCTTTCTGGATGATCGGAATCCCATCCTGGGACTTATAATAGGTCATCGCCACCCTGAATAAAGTTTCACTCGGTTTTACTGTATGATAGAGGATTGTTTCTTCGCTTGCGGTTTCTCCTTCATCAGAGTTGGATGAGGTCGTCGGGGATGCCTGTTCATCCTTATGATCAGGAGTGGCTGCCGCTTGTCCCTCCACCGTTTCCTTCTCTCCACCCGCACCAGTGTCTGTTGAGTCCTTGTCGCTGTTATTGGAAGATGCAGGTGAAGGTGAAGGCGCAGCAGCTGCTGCTGCCTCGATTTCATCTGTTGGTCCGGAAACTTCTTCTAACACCGGTGCCGCATCTTCTTCTTCCTGTTTTATGTCTTTCCAGTCTTCTTTACTCTCAACATTGATCATTTCCACGCCAGCCCGTTCAAGCGTTTTATTCAAGGGTCCACCTTCACCATCCAGATAGGAAAGGATGCTGAAAAAGGTAATGGGCAGCAAAATGAAAAATAATGCCATCAGCCTGATCACCGGGTATTTAACTTTCACTTTCGTTTTTTTCTGTTTTTGTCTATGGATCTCACTTCTTGGCGGCAGTGCATCCTTTTTCTCAACTTTACTATCAGACTTGCGTTCTACCCTTTTTCTCAGCCGCTCCGCCTGGTCCCTGATCGGTTTTTCCTTATTCACTTCCTGTACCCCCATTTGCTGCATGAGTTCTGAATTTTATGATCAAACCTAAGATGAAATCAATAACAAAATGCATGATAATGGTCACTGCCAGGTTGTGCGTGACCATATATATAAAGCCAATCAAGAAACTCAATAAGATAATATTAGTAAACAAAAACCAATTGAACAAATAACGGTAATGAACGACTGCAAAAATGATGCTCGAAATGATCAGACCTGTATTTGTCTGGATGACTCCCCGAAAGAGTATTTCCTCACTGGCAGCAACCACCGCTGCAATCAGCATGATCTGGGAGACGCTTCTATTCCTGAATATTCTTTCGTTCAGCCCACCATCGTCATAATACGATTTCGGCAGATATTTCATAAGGACGACGTCCAGCGCGACAACTGCCGCCCCTGCCCCTAAACCGTACGTCAAAATATTCTGATCATCCCAAACGAATAATTCCGTGAATTCTTTTATACTATCAAACACTATCATACCCAAAATGGACGAAATCGTTAATAGTAAAATTTGAGTAGCCGCAAGATGGAAAAGCAGTTCCTTTTCAGTAAGCCCCGCCACGGTTTCCTTATACCGATCTTTCATTCTATCCGCTCACTTATCAATAAAATTGAAGCCAAATCACGCTTCCAATCCATCACAGTTTCCTCATGTTCAATGGATGATTTGGTTTCTTTATAATGCTCCATATTTATACCACAGCAGCTGCAGCAATTCTCAGGCTTTCCTGCCAGTTGTTCATTGAATGTTTCCAGGATAAATGCTCTTTTGCATTCCTTTGTCTGGATCCATTCAAGCATGCTCCGGATCTTCTGCTTTTTCACAGACAAACGGTTATCAATCAATTGAATCATATTTTCCGAATCGGCTTTATAATTTACATTCCCAAGACTGGACAGGTATTCTTCGACAATCCTCCATTGTATCTCCGTGAATCCGCATATCATTGATAGCTCTTCGGCCCGATGGTCCAAATCATGGTAAGGTATTTGATGTTCAATTAAAAATCCGAACAATCGTTCCACCTGGTACTGATCTGGAAGTTCTGCTTCGGCGAGCTGGTACGCCAGCTGTTCATCTCCTGGAGAATACAGCAAAACGGCGATGGAATCCAAACCATCTCTTGCGGCTCTGCCGATTTCCTGAAGATACGATTCGATTTGCATTGGCATGTGAAAATGGATTACATACCGTACATTATCTTTATTGATGCCCATTCCAAAAGCGCTGGTGGCACAAACCACATCAAGCTGACCATTGATGAACTGCTGCTGGATCAGGACCCGGCTTTCCGAATCAAGTCCTCCGTGATAAGCCATGACATTCTTGCTGCCCTTCTCCCTCAAATGTGCGGCTGTTTGTTCAGCCACTTTCTTGCTTGAAAAGTAGATGATCCCAGGCCCTTTTAGGTATTTCACCAGCTCGGTTGTCCTTTCCAGCTTTTCCTGGAATGACGATGCTTGTTCGAGAGTGAGCGAAATAGATGGACGGTCCACCGAATAGACTATCTCATTCCATTCCTCAAGACAAAGCTTTTCAGCAATATCTCTGCGAACTTCCTTTGTGGCAGTGGCTGTTAATGCAAGCGTCAACGGTTGTCCAAGCTTCTTGCGGTATTCCCCAAGCTTAAGATAGTCAGGCCTGAAATCATAACCCCACTGTGAGATACAGTGGGCCTCATCCACAACAAAAAGGGACACAGACAGCTTCATCAGCCGATCCAATATTGAATCAATCCCCAGCATTTCAGGAGATATGAAAATATATTTGAATTTTTCGAGTTGCTCAAGTCCCTGGGCCTTTTGCCGCGGAGATAAGAAGGAATTTAAGGCAATCACTCTCTTTTCACCCATGGCCATCATTTGCTCAACCTGGTCCTGCATCAGCGACAGAAGTGGTGATACAACCAAAACTGGACCATCAAGCAGGTAACCTGGTAACTGATAGCAAAGTGACTTTCCTGTACCTGTCGGCAGCATCGATATAGTATGATTTTTCTCTAAGACAGCTTCAATTGTTTCACGCTGTCCCGGACGGAAATCAGTAAAATGAAAATATTTAGCCAGATAATGTTTCAGTTCCATTCGGCATCACCATATTTAGCGAGAACAAGCCTGATTTCAAAATAAGAGGCATCAGCCACGCGTTCTTTAATTTGTTTCAGTTTTTTTGCGGAATTTTGCTGTGCAGCCATCAATATTCTTTCCTTTTTATCAGATGGTACAAAGTGATCTATATCAAATTCCTTTATTGTAAGCACAATTTCTACAATATGATCCTCGATCGTGCTGTGCTTAAGGTTTCTGACAGCGGCTATTTCATCAAGGCTGTAGCCCCTTTTAAGAAATTTATACGTTTTGTCGGTTGAAAGCGTCAATGGCACCTCTCGTTCTGCCTTATTCAACAATCCACTCAAAAGCGGATATACGTATGGGTCACCGGTAATCTTGTCGAACATGGCATGCATACAATTCAGAAACTCATAATGATAATGAGCCGGTTCTATGCCAGTCCGTTCAGAAGCCTGCATGATCGTCAAGCCGATCTTCTTGAAACCGGTTAACCTTAACACGACCAATTCCGGTCTGGTCCCCTCATTCTCAAGTGCTGAAATAAGTTCTTCATACAGCCTTTCAGCCAGTAAATAGCGATCTTCATTTTGCTGTCTGATATATCTCTTCACCCAGCTAAGTGTTTCCGGTTTATTCCTGATGGGGATATAGGATCGTTCTTGATTGATCAGATTCGAACTCACCTGGATGAGCAGAGTCAATCTTTCCCAGAAGGACTCAGTTACCTGATGGTACTTCCAGCCATTTAAAAATTTCGGGAGAGTACATTGAGATAAACGCTGTTCAAGTACCTCTTCCCCTCCGGACGTTAATTTAACTTTCGATTCTGCTATCTCCTCTACCAAACCGCTGTGCTTCAGCCTTCCGACCATTTTTTCCAGTCCATCCCGGGTAACAGAAGAGTATGTAGAGAAATACGGGGTGATTTTATATAGATGAGCATCCTGGATAGTCTGTGATGAGCGTTTGCCCTGTAAAAGGTGAAACACAGAATAAATCGTCCTCTCACCATTGATTCTTTTCAATATCGACAAAATAACAGACTCCAAATAGGTTATCCTCATACTATCACCCTTGAAATTAATGCTTTGATGGCTTAAAACATTTTTCCATCCATTTGCCTGCCACATTTTTTGGGTATAATAAACAAAGCTGACGGAAAAAATTCCTGTCCTGCTATAGCAGAAAAATAATATACCATTATTTTAACATGAAAATGTCGAGCAGAATGTTTTATTTTCAGCGTAAAATCCATTCAACGCCTTATCTGATAAGCATTCTCAATACTTTTTTTTATTGAAATGTTGGCGATACAGTTTTACAATAGATATGAGGAATACGTTTTCACTGATATTGGTGAAAACAGCATATTATTGTTAAACACTTGGGAGGAATTATATCATGGCTAAGTACACAATTGTTGACAAAGAAACTTGTATTGCATGTGGAGCTTGCGGTGCAGCTGCTCCAGATATCTATGATTACGACGATGAAGGCATCGCATTCGTAACACTTGATGACAACGAAGGTATCGTTGAAATTCCAGACGTATTGATCGATGACATGATGGATGCATTTGAAGGATGCCCGACTGACTCAATCAAGGTTGCTGACGAGCCATTCGACGGAGACGCAACGAAGTTCGAATAAGACCATACATAAATTCCCGCTTCCTAAGCGGGAATTTTTTTATTGTGTCTGGGAAAAAACACCAAAAAAGCAACGGTGCAGGCCGTTGCTTTATATCGTCAATTATAAAATTAGGCACTCTTATAATTTTGCTGTCTTTCGATCCACGTTTTCATTCTCGTGAACATTAGCATGAACACAATAGACATCATCAGGCCTTTAACAAAGTTGAAAGGCAGGATACCCGCCACAATAAACTGTTTTGTTTCTGGACCAGACATTGCCGGCATATTCAGGAACAATGTATAAGCAGGCAGGAATACATAGTAATTAAGGACACTCATCAGAATGGCCATGCTGATCGTCCCTGCCACTAAGGCAAATGTCATTCCCTTTTTAGTTTTTACCCGCTGATACAGATAGTAAGTTGGCAGAATGAATAAAACTCCTGCAGCAAAGTTGGCAGCATGGCCTACTGGCACTCCAGTTTCACTGCCTGTCATGAAGTAATCAAGGATATTCTTTATAAGTTCTACTAAAATACCAGCTGCCGGACCGAAGATCAAAGCAGCGATCAATGCAGGAATATCACTGAAATCGACCATCAAGAATTTTGGAAACGGCGGCAGCGGAAAATTCAGCAGCATTAAAACATAAGATATACTGCTCAACATTCCAATTGAAACCATTGCTTTTACACTAAATTTTTTCATTTCCCTCTCTCCTTATAGAGATCCATCTCACATAAAGAAGAAAGGTTCAGCATTCACATACCCATAGACAAATAAAATCCCCCAAGTTTTATGCTTGAGGGAGAATTGACTAAGGCATGCTTAATAAACGTTCAAACCTGCATTTTTTGAACGTCTGCAGAACCTCCATCTTCTCCCATCCAGACTATACTGTCGGCTTTGGAATCGCACCAAATCCTGCCTCAAAAGGCTCGCGGGCTTAGAGAAGATACTCATTACCGCCGATCGGGAATTTCACCCTGCCCCGAAGATAGACCATATTTAATTAACATGTTTATTATACTGAAAAAAAGAATTTTTGTGAAGATGTTTGCTTGTGACGTTTTTATGTCCGCACCAAATCAATCCTATACTCCTTCCTGGCTGAATATGATTAGGAAAAGCCTGCAAAATTCGGAAAATCAACCTTAAATCCCAATAGTGACTTCTTTTTATGGGAGCGTTTACATTGAATTCAAGAACATTAAGAGGATTTGACAAAAGAATATTCGTCTTGTAAAATAATCAGAAAATTATTTTTATTTACATAAGGGAGTGGGCAAAAATGTTTCAAGTGTTAGCTGCTGATTCAATCAAAGAACAAGGCTTGCAGCCATTGCTGGAGTGGGAGCAGGCAGAAGTGTACACAGGGGGAATTGATTCCGGACTTGTCAGTTTGGAAAAAGTCGACGCGTTATTAGTAAGAAGTGCGACAAAGGTGACGGCCGAGCTGCTCGACTTCATGCCTTCACTGAAAATCATCGGACGTGCAGGTGTCGGTGTTGATAATATTGATATTGCCGCAGCGACGAAAAGAGGGATTGTCGTCGTCAACGCCCCAGACGGCAATACGATTTCCACTGCTGAACATACTTTTGCGATGATGTCTGCATTGATGAGGAATATCCCGCAGGCACACTCAACCGTAAAAAATGGGGAATGGAAAAGAAATCAGTTTATCGGGAATGAACTTCACAGCAAAACATTGGGAATCATCGGATTAGGAAGGATCGGATCCGAGCTTGCCAAAAGGGCAAGGGCTTTCGGCATGTCCGTTAAGGTGTACGATCCATTTTTAACGAAAGAACGAGCAGATGTCTTAGGAGTACAATTATCTACTTTCGACAACGTTCTTCAGGAAGCGGATATCATCTCCGTCCACACTCCTTTGACGAAAGAAACAAAAGGGCTTCTTAACGAAAGGACTTTGAGCCAGACGAAAAAAGGGGTCTATCTCCTCAATTGCGCCAGAGGCGGAATCATCGATGAGATGGCCCTCGCCCACTTTATCGAAAAAGGCCACGTAGCAGGTGCTGCCCTCGATGTTTTCGAAGTCGAACCCCCAGGGGAACACCCTTTACTTAAATTTGATTCCGTCATTGTCACCCCACACCTTGGCGCCTCAACGAAAGAAGCACAGTTGAATGTCGCTACTCAGGTTGCCAGGGAAATCAGGACTTTTTTTGAAAATAATCCTGTTGCCAACTCAATTAATCTGCCGGCCATGTCTAAAGAAATTTATGAAAAAATACAGCCTTTCCACCAGCTTGCAAAGGAAATGGGGAAAATCGTATCTGAATGCCATAACAAAGGCGTAAATGAATTGACAGCCACCTATTCAGGGACGGCTGCTGAACTTGAAACCTCCTTTTTGACAAAAGCACTACTTTCAGGTTTTTTCGAAAATCGAATTGATGTGAATGTGAATGAAGTGAATGCGATTCATATCGCGAAAGAGCGTGGAATCATGGTCGGGGAAAAAGTGACCGGAAACTCGTTCGGCTATGCAAACACCGTGACCATCACCGCAAGCGGAGACGGAGATGATTTTACAGTGAGAGGAACTTATATAGAAAACTACGGCCCAAGGATTGTCAGTCTCGATGGATTTAACATTGATTTCCATCCATCAGGCAACCTGCTATATATCCAGCATATGGACCGTCCTGGTGTAATCGGCCATGTAGGAAGGATACTTGGCGACCATGATGTGAACATCGCAACCATGCAGGTTGGCAGAAAGGAAGCTGGCGGAGAAGCGATAATGGTCCTATCCTTTGACAAGCCGCTTTCGAATGATATGATCGCCAAGCTCGGGTCACTGCAAGATATCGTAACAATCAATAGCATCATTCTCTAAATACACGAAGCAGGCCTCGAATCTGAATTGGAGGCCTGTTTTTTATTCGTCTGTCAATCAGGCTTAACCCAGCGGAAAAGCTTTTCGTTCTCCTTTTGAAAAAGTCATGATCTCTTTGTAGCCAGCCTCTTTCGCAAGCTCAAGAGCCTGATCAAAATCCGCGCCAACATGTTCAGGGACATGGGCATCCGATGATAATACGATCGGAATTTTTTTATCAAGGCACATTTGCAATAGCCTTTTATCTGGATACAATGTTTGAGTAGGTTTCCGTAATCCAGCAGTACTTATTTCGACGCAAGTCTTTGATTGCGCCAGTGCTGTTGTCGCCCTGTCATACTGTTCCAATAGAAAACTTTCATCTTCGGGGACATAGTTAAAGATTTTCACAAGATCAATATGTCCAATAATATCAAACAAGTCAGACTGCGCAAGGGTCACGACCTGGTCGAAGTAGTTTCGGTATACTTCCTTTACGTCCCTTTTATCCCATTCTTTTCGATATTCAGCCAGGTCAATCCCAAAATCGCCGATCCAATGAATCGATCCGATTACATAATCAAAATCGTAGCTTTTGATGAATCGTTCCATTTCTTCATGTTTGCCTGGGGTGTAATCCATCTCAATGGACATCTTCACGTCAATTTCATTTCTCCAGGCTTCTTCAAATAGATCGACATAATCAGCCATATCATAAAATCTTCGTTCATCCACCCAGCTATTTCGCAAAATGTCCGCTGTTTGATAAAAGTGATATGCATGTTCTGAAATCCCGAAATGCTGAATTCCTTTCGAGCTCGCTGTATCCGTAAACTGCTTCAAATAATCGAGTGTCAATGTGCCTCTTTCCAGATGATTATGATAATCCGTCAGCATCGTCCCCATCCCCTTTGCGACTCTTTTCCCCATTATACTTTCAAGTGATGATAGGAACAAGAAATTGCTTATCGGGTATCCAATATTTGCTGCGGCTTGATTGTGTCCGTAGTCAAGTTGTTCAATGCTTTCAACTGGCTGACAGTTGTATTTGTCTTCCTGGCAATCGAAATCAAAGTGTCCCCGGAAACTACGACGTACTTATTGTCAGCAGGTTGCCCGATGACCAAAACTGTACCACGGGATATCTGATCTCCATCAAGCTGATTACTATGCTTGATTGACTCTACAGATGTATGATACATTTTTGCGATCGACCAAAGAGTCTCTCCAGCTTTGACTGTATGCTTTATGTCAGGTTGCTGCGGAATGGCTTCCCCCGACTTCTGTTGATCCTTTTCCTTAGATTCAGCTTTCAGACTGCCATGCTGATCATTAATCGCAATATCATCAGCTAACCGCAGTCTGGCGACTGTTTCCATTGTCACTTCTTCCACCTTTGCCAATGCGTCAACTGGCTCTCCTACAGCAGTGTCTCCCAGCGCCAAAACGGGGTCCACAGCATTTTCTTTTTCATATGTCCATTTTTCCTTATGGATTTCAAAGTGAAGATGGACACCTGAGGAATCTCCCGTATTGCCCATAAGGCCGATGATATCTCCCTGCTTGACAGCCTGTCCTTCCTCAACATTCCTTTTATTCAGATGCGCATAAACAGTTTCCAGGTTGTTATCGTGCTTAATGAATACAACATGACCGTATGAACCTGAATAATATGATTTTGTAACGATCCCTTGATCAACACTATGTATAGGTGTTTTGAGCTCACCTGCGATATCTATTCCTTTATGATGGCCATGGCGTGTTCCGTAAAGGTCTGTAATGACCCCTTCTGCCGGCCATACCCAGTCTGAAGTCAGTTCCGGTATATCGAGCATTTCTGCCTGAGAGTGCTTTCCGCCAAGAAACAGCAAGCTGATACAGAGTGCCATTAACCCGGCAATGAGCAATCGCTTTATATAATCCTGCATTTTCTTCCTCCTTAACTTTTTACTCCCTTTCCATCCCTATGACAGCCTGTACGAAAATAGAACTGCGGTATGGAAAAGCAGCAGCTAAAAAGCACATTCGTTATAATTGGTGGTTAGCTGCTTTTTTATGCAAAAGAAGGAAAATTAGTTGCATTCACTACAACGCAAAAAAGGAAGACCTGAACGGCCTTCCTTTTTCAAAAAAATATTCAGCTGCTTTTTCAAAGACAGCAGCTCATTTATTCACTTTCGATATTCTTTTTGTTTGGAGCAAGTGGCAGCGGTAATACTTCTTTCAAATTGAAAGGCCCCAGCTGGTCAATGTTTGCATTAGTAAACCTTACACCTTTATAATCAAACTCGCTCGCTGTCATCAGGATTGCCTCGAGATTCGGCATGAAATCTTCCTGCAGCTTCGTTTCATCCGTCAAGGTAATCTCGAGCACTTTATCATTAGATTCAGTTTTTGCAAGCTTGAAATTTTCCGGAAGTGAAGGTGCAAGATGCCCGATTTCATCTCCCTTCCACATCTGCGCAAATGCTTCTGTAATTGTCTTATGCTGTTCTTTTGTCGGTACAAGGTATGGATTTGGCATCCCTTCCACCGACAAGAACAAGTATGCTCTTCTTTTTGTTGTTTCTGCATTAAGTGGAAGTTCTTCCATTTGACCATAGTTCCCTAAGTCAATCCCCGGGTTACCCTCTGTTGTTAACATCATTCTCTCGATGCCTTCTCGAGAAAAATTTTGTGTCATTGCTTCAACGAAAATTACGTTTGGTGTACTTCCATTTCTAAAAGGGTGATCTTCTTTAACATCTATGCTCAATGTTTTTGTCGCTTCCTCATAGCTCCAGGAAGCATCCATTGGGTAATAATCAGTAAGCCCCCATTCCACTTCCTTAAGCATTTGCATTGTTTCCGTATAGCTCTCGATCCAGGTTTTCCCCGTTTCCTTCGGCCTTGTTACCGTAACTGGCACAACAGCCTGCGCCTGCTGGTCGGGAATTGCATAGGTGAAGATTTCTGAAGCCTCTGTATCGAACTCATCTGGATATACAGAAATCAGCCCGTCATATGGATTGGTTTTATCCATTTTGATGAATTCCTCAGCCTCTTCTTTCTTATCTGCTGAATCCCTCAAGAGTGTGTTTTCCTTCTCAAGAGCACTTTTCTTTGCTGAATCATCGCTGATTGCAGTATCCATTTCTATGGATGATTTTTCTCCCTTAGCAGAACTGCTGTCCATGCTCATTTGTTCAGAAGTATTGTTTCCCAACAATCCTGGGGAAAGAATAAAGGCGAGGAAGAGTACCGCAGCGAGAGCCGCACCCGGAATGATCCATGTGGGCATTTTCTTTCTTTTTTCCACTCGATGGGCGATATTCTGATAAATGTCACGAGAGTCGCGATGGTCTTTTATCTTTGGCATCTGGCCGAGGAGATCTTCTAGCTGCTTATCGCTTAGCTGTGACTTTTTCACTAGTCATCCCTTCCTTTTCAATCATTTCTTCCATAAGCTTTTTCAGTGTCTTCAAAGCACGGTGCTGTGTAGTCTTGACCTTGCTTTCCGTCCACGATAAAGCTTCGGCCGTCTCGGAAATCGTCAGTTCATGTATATAGCGCATGATGATGACCATACGCTGGTCGACTGTGCATTGATCGAGGCACTTGTACATCATTTGGATTTCTTCACTTTGAAGCGCCATTTCCTCCGGCAGCGGCTGCTCATCCCTTACCTGCCGTGCAGACATATCGAAGGTTTCAAGCAATCGCTGCTTCCAGCCCTTCTGTTTTCGGAAATGATCGATCGCGACATTCTTCGCGATAGAAAACAGCCAGGTTTTTTCACTGCTTTTCCCTTCGAACCTGTCATAAGCCTTGAGAACACGGATGTATACTTCCTGAACAAGATCCTCTGCCAGTTCCCTGCTTTTCACCATATAAAATAAAAATTGAAAAACGTCATGATGATATTTTTGATACAATTCATCAAAAACGGAGTTCATAGGTCTTTTCGCCTCCGCATTCATTAGATTAGTCGTAAAACAGATAAGAAAGTTTCATATTAACTATATTATTTTTAGATTGGAAATGAAAGGGTTTTTCCGAAGGGAAATATTTTTGTCTTGTAGTGAGTAGATGAATACATGACGGACACTTTTTCTTGCTTCTTTAGTGTTTTTGTCCGTCAGCGCGTAGACGAGGGACACTTTTCCTGGATTCTTTGCTAATTCTGGCTGTCATCACCTTCATGATGGACAGTTTTTCATGATTCTTCGCTATTTCCGTCCGTCATCACCTTTATGACGGACACTTTTCCAGGATTCTTCGCTATTTCTGTCCATCATAGCCTTGATGACGGACACTTTTCCTGATTCTTTCCCGGTCCTGTCCGGCAGTGGGACAATATCCCCTTCGCCAAGAGCAATACGCGAACACCAAAATATAACGGAGCGAAATAAGCTGATGAAAATACAAAGAGGCTTCCACAATCTGATGAGATTTGGGCAGCCTCTTGCGGGAATAATCATTGTTCCTTGTGAATCAAGAATAGTCGGCAAGTTATTCGATATTTCGAGGGATGAAAAAGGAAAATGTCGTACCTTGTCCTAGTTTGCTTTTTACAGAGATAATACCTCGATGTGCGTCGATGATATTTTTGGCGATAGCCAGTCCCAGACCCGTTCCGGAAACTCCTCGTGTTCTTGACTTATCACCCTTGTAAAAGCGTTCGAACAGGAACGGCAAGTCTTCTTCAGGAATGCCTGGCCCCTGGTCGCTGACTTCGAAATACAAGCCGCGTTCGTCGGTTCTCGCTTTGATATCAACTGCCGCTGAATCCGGCACATGCCTGATGGCATTATCGATTAGATTCGTCAGTACCTGCTCGATTCTGTCGGGGTCAAAGCGGAAGTGCGGTTCCTCTGCTTCAAGCTGTGCAGACAGGTCAATTCCTTTATCCTTCGCAAGACCTTGGAACTTGCGGATGACCCGGTTGATATATGGTTCCAATTCGACTGACTCCACATTAAGCAGGATATGTCCTGCTTGCATGCGGGCTAAATCAAGGAGTTCATTAACGAGACGGCCCATTCTGAGGGACTCATCGTAAATGACTTTAGCCATTTCCTTCTTCTCTTCATCTGTCTGGGCGATATCATCGACAATCGCTTCACTGTACCCCTGCATCATCGAAATCGGTGTTCGCAGTTCATGCGAAACATTTGCGATAAAATCTTCCCTCATTTTGTCGAGCTTTCTTTCCTCGGTCATGTCCCTTACTACGGCCACTGCACCACGGATGAACCGCTTATTATAAAGGGGACTGACAATGATGACCCATGTCCTTCCCTGGGCAGTGATTTCGCCAACTTGTTCTTTCTCCGTATTGACTGCCAGCTGGAATAACTCCATGACTTCGGAAGGGACCGCATCTGTATTCTCTGATGCAAGGCCTTGCTCATAATACCAATATCTTAGGAAAATCTCCGCAGGAGGATTCGTAATCAGGATCGTTCCGTCGCGATTGAAGGTGATTACCCCATCCGCCATAGAGCTCAGGATGCTTGTCAGCTGTTCCTTTTCCTGGCTCAGTGCGTTCATGTTGAATTTCAGCTGCCGGCCCATCTGATTGAAGGCCGTGGCTAATTCGCCAATTTCATCATGGGTGAGGATCGGCACCTTAGTGTCAAACTTACCCCTGGCGACTTCAAAGGCCGCCTCTCTCATTTTCCTTAATGGAGAGGTAATCCTTGTCGATAAGAAGAAAGCAAAGATGGTCGTAAGGACAATCGCAACACCTGCTGCAAGCAGGATGAACTTCGTGGTCAGGCGTGTTGTTTCTTGCATGACAGCTAAGGACTGATAAATAAAAACAGCGCCATTTCCTTTTTCATACTGATGCAGCGGTACCCCAATCATTAAATATTGGGTATCATCTACCTTATTAGAAACACCGGGCAATGAAGTAATAATATCCACTGTCTTGTCTCTTTCGAAAACTTCAGAAAGATCTTTGTCTTTTGTAAAAAAGGATATCGGCACATGAGCTGCTTCCTCACTGCCAGGGGAATAAAAATAAGTATTTTGATCCCTGATGACCGTGACCCTTGCATTGTCATCGACCATTTCCCATGCAATCTCAAGGCCTAGACCTTCTTCGTTGCCAGGGTGGTCTTCAAGCACCCTGGCGATTTTTTCAGCCGTATTGGTCATATCTTTACGAGTCTCATTTATATGATAGTTTTCAAAGAATTCCATCAGCATGACTGTCAGGATGAACAATACGAATGAAACGAGCAAAAGAATGGTAATCCAAAGCTTACCTACTACGCTTCGCCAAAACATCATTCATTGACTACCTCGAACTTGTAGCCAACCCCCCAGACTGTAACAATCATTTTAGCAGCCTGTTCAGATACTTTATTCAACTTCTCACGTAATCTTTTTACATGCGTGTCTACTGTGCGCAAATCACCAAAGAATTCATAATGCCATACTTCCTTCAATAATTGCTCCCTGTCAAAAACTTTATCCGGAGCTTTTGCAAGGAAATAAAGCAATTCATATTCCTTAGGAGTCAAGCTAACCTCTTTGCCATCTGCTAAAACCCTATGGGCATCATTATCAATGGTTAAATGAGGGAAAACAATCACATCTTTTGCAGTCGTTTCAGTCTGCAGGTAGCTGGTGCTGGAAGAACGTCGGAGCATCGCCTTGACACGCAATACGACCTCACGCGGGCTGAATGGTTTAACGATGTAATCATCTGTTCCAACCTCGAACCCCTGTACCCTGTTCACTTCCTCACCTTTAGCTGTGAGCATGATGACAGGAGTCGACTTCTTTTCACGAAGGTCACGACAAACCTCGATTCCGTCTTTCCCTGGCATCATCAAATCAAGCAGGATGACGTCGTAATCGTTTGCAAGCGATTTCGCCAGCGCTTCATTTCCGTCTTCTGCTTCATCAATTATATAGTTCTCTCTTTCAAGATACATCTTCAATAATCTTCTGATTCTTTCTTCATCATCAACTACTAAAATCTTCACTTCTTTTTCCATAAGGTATATCCCTCCCTGCGATTATTTTACATAAACAAGAGTATTCTTTCCATGCTTTTTTAAAAAAGGCCTTCACTTAAAACAGTGAAGGCTGTCAATATTTTGACACAAATCAGGAACCTGCGTATGAATGCAGTCCTGCGATAACAAGGTTAACCGCTACAAGATTGAACATGATGATGATAAAACCGATGACCGCAAGCCATGCTGATTTTTCTCCATGCCACCCTTTTGAAAGGCGCAAATGAAGGAACGCTGCATAGAACAGCCAGGTGATCAGTGCCCAAACCTCTTTCGGGTCCCAACCCCAGAATCTTGTCCAGGCAATTTGTGCCCAGATCATGGCAAAAATCAGGCCTCCGAGCGTAAAGACCGGGAATCCGATCAGCACGGAACGATAGCCGATTTCATCAACAAGATCCAGGTTGATATTCTTCGTCCAAGGCTGAAGGGCAGCTGCTACGCGCTTACGCAGGATAAGTCTAATTAAAGCATATAATACTATACCCGCTGCAAGTGACCAAATAACCGTATTCAATTTCTTCGCACTGATGATGGCAGGTGTCTCGAACATTGGTTCAAAACGATTTTTGTCAGTAAGTTCATACTGATGAGGTCCAACGATGGCAGGAATCGTGTATTTCTCTGTCGCAGGCTGACCTTCTTTATTTACATAGTTGAAGTTCGCTGAATAGTCCGTTGCTGCAAAGTAGCTTGATACAAACACAAATCCGAGTGTACTGATCAACCCAAACAAGACAACTTCCAGCCAGATGTTACTTTTGGTTCTCTTCGTCTGGTCTACACTTTTAACAAGGTAAATCAGGCCGGCAGCAAAACTCACTGCCAGGATTGCCTGCCCGATCGCTGTGGTGGTTACGTGAATATGAAGCCAATAACTCTGCAATGCCGGAATCAATGGTGTGACATCCCTTGGGAACATACTTCCATAAGCAATGATCAAAGCAGCTACCGGCAGTGTGAACAAGCCCAGCAATGGCGTTTTATACATGAAATAAATAATGATAAAGGCGCCTACCAATGACATGCCGAAGAATGTCGTAAACTCGAACAGATTGCTGACCGGCGCGTGGCCGGATGCAATCCATCTTAAGATGAAAAATGTCAACTGGGAGAGGAAACCTGCAATCGTTACAATGATTCCAATCTTTGCCCATCTATTCGGGCCACCTTTTTTATCGGCATGTCTCTTATCCTTGATCGCTCCCCCAAAAAACAAAATACCGACTAAATAGAGGATAAAAGCTGTAAACAGAAAGTTCGAACTTAACTCAACCATTATATTCCCTCCTTACTCCTTTTTATCTTCGGCGTCCTGGTCTTCTGGAGCATCGATTCCTGAATCAGCAAAGACATCATCAAGCTCCCTCTTCAAACCATGCCAGTTTTTATTTGTGTGAGCGGCTGTCCAAATCTGGCCATTGATTCTTCTTAACCATAGGCGACGATGGTTCCAGTATGCACCCTGGACGACGCCGATCATGAAAATCAATCCTCCAAGACCGATAATCCACAGTGTGAGGTCTTTTCTGACAGTCAGGGCCGTTACATTCTTCGTTTCGATTCCTGCAAATGACATCTTGTAATCATTTTCGCCTAAAGGCTCAAGATTCTGCCTGATCGCAACAAAGCTGACTTCGCCATCCGGCTTTTCAGGGGTGAACATTTTGAAAATGAAGGCAGGATTATTTGGAATACGTGATTTCGTCGCAGGCTCCCCATCTTCATTGAACTCAAAATCCGGGAAATAGCTCATGACTTCAACCTTGTATCCATTTCCTAAATCATAGTTCATTTTAGGATCATATAAATCTACTTGGACATCGCCAAATTGTTCTTTTGTCTTTTTATTCTCGAGCTTGAATGCCATCTTGCTCATTTCACCAAGCTTATAATCCACCTGGTACAGGGCGTAACCATCTACTTTCAAAGGCTTATTAACCTGAATCGCCTGGTCACGGACCTTTTCAAGCTCAGGTTTTTCTCCAGGGACAATATCCCCCTGCCTCTCGTATAGAGTGGCATTCGTCTGATAGTTTTTAACAACCGTACCAACCTTATTGATGGCATCCTTGAAGACTTTCTCATCTTTATCCTTGTCATATACTTCGAAGATAAATTGATTGTTTTTCAGATAATAACGTCCTTCAGTACCAGGAATCGATTTCGTTTCGCCTTCCCTTAACCAAAGAATTTCATCTACATACATTCCCGGTACGAAGCGGAGCATACCGCCAATCAAAAAAATGATCAGGCCGAGGTGGTTAACATAAGGCCCCCACCTGGAAAAGCGGTTTTTTTCAGCAAGGAGATCACCGTTTTCCTCACGCAGTTTATATCCCTTTTTCTCTAAATTCCCTTTGATTTTCTCCGTTCCCTCACCAGACAATTCAGCTTCATGCACACTGAACATTCTCTGGCGTTTCAAGAAACTCTCATGTCTTGATACCCTTTGTTTTTTCAGGGACCTATATAATGGAACCACCCTGTCAAGACTAGCAATTACAAGTGAAATGCCAAGAGCAGCGATCAGGATCAAATACCACCAGGAACTGTATAAGTTATGGAATCCAAGATCATAATAAAGCTTGCCAAGCCAGCCATATTTTTCTTCATAGTATTCCGAGGCAGGCATTACAGGCGGAATGTACATTTCCTGCGGGAAAATTGTCCCTAATGAAGATGCAATCAGGAGGATGACAATCAGCCATACCCCCACTTTCACCGATGAAAAGAAATTCCAGATCTTATCGATTATCGTCTTGTTATAAGTTTGTGAACGACGGGCGCTTCCCTCATAGCGCATGTCAAGAAGCTGCTTTTCTTTCTCTTTTTCCTCAAGCACTCTTCCGCAAGATTCACAAAGGATCGTTCCCTGCGGATTGACATGGCCGCACTCACATTTTACTTCTTTCATAGTAAAAACTCCCTGTTCCCCTTACTTTAAGGTTTAATCTGTTCCATGAATTCACGGACTGTTTCTTCAGTTAATTCCCCGGTATGACTTTTCACTACATTGCCTTCTTTGTCAATCAGAAAAGTGATTGGAAGCGGATTGATTCCGTATGCTGCCTGGACTGCTCCATCGTCTATCATGACAGGGAAACTCAGTCCTTTTCGGTCTATGAATCTGTTGACAACCAGCTCTGTTTCACCTGAATCAACCGCAAGCACCTGTACACCCTGATCCTTGAACTGCTGGTACTGATTTTCGATATAAGGCATTTCCCTTTCGCAAGGTTTGCACCAGGTTGCCCAGAAGTTCAGGAACACCCCTTGCCCTTTATATTCAGAAAGCCTGTGCTTATTGCCTTCCATATCAACGAGGACAAAGTCTGGAGCAGGTTTCCCAACTACGATTTTGTGATTCTTATCCTTATTCATGTTGGCATATAGGGTATAACCGACAGCCAAAGCCATTACTGCGAGAATGATTGTCCGAGTGATTAGTCGTTTTTTTTTCATTCCCTAAACCTCCCACCGTATTTCTCCCTTATTATATCATTATACCTATTTACATGTTGAAAAGTCAGGATTTTTTCATTGCCAATACACGCAGCTGTTTCACTTCGTGATGTGTAAGCTCCCTGATTTCCCCCGTTCTCAGACCATTCAAAGTGAGGAATCCGTATTTTTCGCGTTTGAGTTTCAATACAGGATGGCCAATTGCCTCGAACATTCTTCTGACCTGCCTGTTCCGACCCTCATGAATCGTGATTTCAACAATAGCAGTATCTTTCTTTTTATCCACACTCAGCATCTTGGTTCTTGCCGGTGCGGTTTTGCCATCTTCGAGCATAATGCCTCGCGCCAGGCTTGTCAGCTTTTCTCGCGACGGAATCCCTTTAACCTTTGCAACATAAACCTTGTCAATTTCATTGCTGGGATGCATGAGCAAATTCGCGAATCCCCCGTCGTTCGTCAACAAAAGCAGCCCCGATGTATCAAAATCCAGCCGCCCTACAGGATATATGCGCTGTTCGATGGTCTGGAAAAAGTCAGTCACGACTTTTCGCCCTTTGTCATCCTGGACACTTGAAATGACTCCGCGAGGTTTATAGAACAAGAAATATACCGGTTCTTCACCCTCAATTTGTACTCCATCCACTTCGACTCGGTCAGAGGAAGTCACCTTGCGGCCAAGTTCTTTGACTACACTGCCATTTACCTTGACTCTGCCTTCGAGGATCATTTCCTCGGCTTTTCTTCTCGATGCTATTCCTGCATGAGCAATCACTTTTTGCAGTCTTTCCATGAAGGTCACTCCTAATTAATATCAATTAACCGTGGGTTATGTAAATATCTAATCCATCCTTATGAATTATGACATAACTTTCGCTTATTTCAAAGTAAGCAATGGTGTAAAAAGCGAAAAATAAATCGGGAATGTTAATACTTTTTTAACATTGTTTCGCTAACTTCACCTTCCTAATGTCGATTTGGTCACAAATTGGCGAAAATCCAGCTTTAAACAAAGCTATGTCCATATTTAAAAAAGGAACATAAACATGGAGTTCCCTATGTTAAAATATTACATTACAGGCAGGCAGAAAAGGGTGGGGAATTCAAAAAGAGCGGAAACGTTCCTAATTGCTAACAAAAATAGAGAAGCTCAGAACATTATATATTCTAAGCTTCTCTATTTTCTATTTGACTATTCTTTTTGCATATTCGTATATCTTATTTTGAAAACATTAATGTCACAACAATGATTGCTGTTATAATTGCCACTGCGTCAGCAAGGAGGCCGACTTTGAGAGCATCACCCATCTTTTTGATCCCGACCGCACCGAAATATACAGTGAGGACATAAAAGGTAGTGTCCGTACTTCCCTGCAGTGTGGCAGCAAGGGTACCAATAAATGAATCCGGTCCATGGACACTAATCAGGTCGCTCGTTATTCCTAGTGCCGCTGTCCCTGAAATTGGCCTGATCAGCGCGAGCGGAACGATTTCAGCAGGTATCCCTGCCATCTCCAGTCCGGGACGAATCCAGCTCACCATCACATCAAGTGCTCCCGATGCCCTGAAGACTGCGATTGCGACCATCATCCCTACCAGGAACGGCATGATGGAGACGGCCATTTTGATCCCTTCCTTGCCCCCTTCTACAAAACTTTCATATGTGGGGACTTTTTTATACGTTCCATAAATCAGGATGAAAGCGATCAAGACAGGGATGAACCATAGTGATATTGCGGATACAATTTCCATTTTGATTTACCCCTTTTTGCTCCGTCTATAGTAAAAGAACCGGTCAATCAGTACCGCTGCAACTGCTGAAACCGCAGTTGCCACAAGGGTAGGTCCCACTATATCTGTTGGATTTGCGGAATCATAATTCATCCTGATCGCAATTACAGTGGTCGGGATGAGAGTAATACTCGCTGTATTGATCGCCAGGAAGGTGATCATCGAACGGCTGGCTTCGTTTTTCCCATCATTCAACTCTTTCAGTTCTTCCATTGCTTTGATTCCGAGTGGTGTAGCCGCATTCCCAAGACCAAACATATTCGCGATCATGTTGGAAAGGATATAGCCCATCGCAGGATGGCTTGGAGGAACTTCCGGGAACAGCCTGGAGATAAATGGCTTAAATAAGCTGGAAAGCTTGGACAATAATCCTGAATCCTCAGCGATCCGCATCATGCCCAGCCAGAAAACAAGGATGCTGATCAAGCCGATACTCAGCGTGATCGCTTCCTTCGCCCCTGTAAAGACCGCTTCGTTCACCTCTGTCATTGTGCCGTTGATCATCGCAAATCCCAGGCCAATTAAGATCATTACGACCCAGATATAGTTAACCATGATCCTTGACCCCTGCTATTGATGTGAAAATATTTTTAAAAAAATCAAAAAATGACTTTTGCTCTTTTTCTTCAAGTTTGTAATAAACAGG
Source organism: Mesobacillus sp. AQ2 (assembly GCF_030122805.1). NCBI lineage: Bacteria > Bacillati > Bacillota > Bacilli > Caryophanales > Bacillaceae > Mesobacillus > Mesobacillus sp. AQ2. The sequence goes on from NZ_CP126080.1 coordinate 3,161,459, forward strand.
CAAACTGGCAATCTGTTTATCGTCAAGGAAAACATTTGCCCGGCCGGCAATCTTCTGATTCTGCAGATCACGCTGGTCCTTCCCCAGTTTTTTTAATCGATATTCAACCCTCACTAGTTCTTCTTCTTCTGAAGTAAGCGGGTAAACAAAGGAATGGTCCAGATAGACTTTGGTTTTATATTGAGATTCCTTGATTCCATCCACTTTACCTTTCGAAAGAATTTCCGCTATATCATAATCGGAAAATGCCGTTTCAAACATCTGGATATGGTCATTCCAATCATCGGGTGCATTGAGAGTGACGGCGATCATTTCAAAGTCGCCTCTTTTTGCAGTAGATACCAGCGTCCTTTTTGCCCGTTTTGTATAACCTGTTTTCCCTCCTGTGCTGTACTTGTATTTTTCTGTCAGGAGCCTGTTCTTATTTTTCCACACCCTATCCCAGGTTTCTGTCGGGTTTGGAGCCCGGTGGATCTTAGTTCCCGAAATCTTCTTGTATTCCTCATTATTAATCGCATAGCGAGTCAATAACGCCATATCATATGCAGTTGATACATGATTTTCATGATCATCCAGGCCATGCGGATTGGCAAAATGAGTATCTGTCATTCCGATTTGCTGCGCTTTCTCATTCATCATGAATACAAACCCATCGACACTGCCACCCACATGTTCCGCAATGGCGACGGCTGCGTCATTCCCTGATCTCAGCATCAGTCCATACACCAGGTCCTCGAGCCTGATTTTTTCACCTGGCTTCAAATAAACCGATGATCCCTCAGCCCGGACTGCCCGATCACTTACTTTTACCATTTCATCCAACTTGCCCGATTCAATCGCGAGGATCGCTGTCATGATTTTGGTAATACTGGCAATCCTGCTCACCTTGTGCGCATCTTTTTCGAATAACACCCTTCCAGATTCCTGTTCCATTAAAATAGCACTCCGGGCACTTACGGAAACAGAGGCCTGGACTGTTCCGGGTATGCCGTATATCAACAGAGTGACGATCATTAATAGTTTCATCAAAATCCTTTTCATTGATTGACCCTCGTCTCCTTTGGCAGTTTGTACAAGTTTATGCGGGACAAGGCATGTTATGACATAAAAGGAGTGTTTTAACTCTATGTTCACGCTCTGTACTTCTGCTTTCGGCAGTTGGAATAAGAAAAGGAACAGCCTGATATTGGCTGTTCCTTAGAAAGATTATCTTGATTGAAGCATTTTTGTCCGGTAATCCGTTTCATAGTATTCAAGTTCTTCACGAATCCTCTGGAAGCCGCTTTCCAGGCTGACGAGCAAGTCGCTTAGTTCAGCTGCCACTGGCTGCCTGAACTTGATTGCATTCTTGCCGGTATAAGCGGATCGGCTGTCTTCGTACCAGGCATCATTTTTTGGAGAGAAGAATTCTTCAATGCACTGATAGTAGATTCTGTATAATGTCTTTTCCGCTGCTGGTTTTGAAAACACTTCGGCCTGCAGGATTACCTTGCAGGCATCCAGCCCTTCTTCACAATAAACCGCAAGCTTACGGAGACTTGACAGGATGGACTTATAATATTCCTCATCAGCTGGCTGGCCCTGTTTTAAGCCCTCCAGCGTTGTTCCATTCAGAAAGCCCTCAAGCTTAACGACTGTAGCGGACAGGAATTCTCTTACTTCTTCAATTTGTGTTTTTACGATTGTATTCCCCAAAATGACACCCCCAATGGATTTTGACCATGTCTGTTATAGCTAAGGTGATGTTTTTCACCTATCCCCTTCGCACTCCGTCCTTTATACCGGCTGGACAATATAATCTAAAGGAGAGCGCACCTCAAATGCGCCTTTTTGCTCGATGCCCTCATAAATTCCGGGAATCTTGCTGAAATCCAGGCCCTTGAAAATTTCCGCGAACTCTTTCTGTTCATTTATATATACCCTTTTACGATGTCTGTATCCCGGATTTTTCAAAAGTGCTGCAAGTGCTACCAGGTCCTTCATGAATACTTCCTTATTACCTGCTTTAAAGACTGGGTTTTCAGTGAATGGAGTAATGCTTCCAACCAGCTCATCAAAATACCTGACATACAATACATGCAGGGTTTTCTCTGTGCCATCTTCTGCAAAAGTGACTTCACTCCGGTTGAAAAAATCCTCTGAGGTGTTTGATTTTTCCTTTTCAAGTTCATAACCAACACATTGCTTTATAAGCATGTTATTCCTCCCGTTGGACATTCATTCTTAAATCCTTATGTAGCAAGAAATGCTTTAAAGACTGGTCTCACATTCAAAGCACTTCTTGAATGATTATTTTGATTTTATCATAAATTCCAAACTTTGTGCACAACTGCTATTGGTCCATTTCCATTGTTTCCTGGAATTTCTCGAAGAACAGATCTGCATCATCCTGCAGTTCGTCTTCTTCAATATTTTCCGGCAGTGGCGGAAGTTCGTTTATGTTTTTCAAGCCGAAGTAATCGAGGAATTCTTTTGTTGTCCCGTACAAAATGGCACGGCCTGTTCCTTCTGCCCTTCCAACTTCCTTGATCAGGGCTCGTGAAGAAAGCGTATGAAGCGGCCTCTCTGTTTTTACTCCGCGGATTTCCTCGATTTCGGCGCGCGTAATCGGCTGTTTATATGCGACAATCGCAAGGGTTTCCAGGGCTGCCTGGGATAAATGAGCGGTACCAGGCGATTCAACCAGCTTTTTAAGGTATACAGCATGTTCTTTTTTTGTAGCTAGCTGATATACTCCTGCCAGTTGGACAATGGTAATGCCGCGCTGTTCATCCCGGTCATAGTCACTCTGCAGTCCGACAATTATTTCATTGGCCTGGATTTCATCGACCTCAAGCACGGAGGTGATTTGCTTAAGGCTCAAGCCTTCATCTCCAGCTGCAAAAAGCAGGCTCTCCAATATTCCTTTCCACTTCACAATTCCCACCGCTTTACTCCTTTCTTGATGTCATATAAATTTCAGCAAAGTTTTGTTCCTGCTCGACATCGATTTCCTTCCGCTTGATCAGCTCAAGTATTGCCAGGAACGTAACGACAATATGCTCACGGTCAGATTCAGGGAACAAATCATTGAATTTTTTCCTTGTTCCGCTTTCTTTCAGGAAGGTCAGGACCTCGTCCATTCTTTTTTCAATCGATATTTCCTGCCGCGCGATCTTGGTGGACATCGGCCTTTGGAGCTTTTTCCTTCTTAAAAGCTTCTGAAAAGCACCCAGCATATCATATAAAGAGATATCAAGATCAGCGTTATCGCTCTTACTATCATTAGAGTACTCAGTAAGATCACTTGGAGGCTTCGTGTACATAAGCCCTCTTTCCTCTTCAAGTGACTTCAAATCACTGGCAGCCTCTTTGAATTTTTTATATTCAATCAATCTCTCGACAAGCTCATTACGGGGATCATCTTCCTGATCGTATTCAAATTCATCTTCCAGCTCTTCTTCATGCTTCGGAAGCAGCATCTTGCTTTTGATTGCTAAAAGTGTTGCTGCCATCACAAGGTATTCACTTGCCACGTCAAGCTGCAATTCCTTCATCGCATGAATATACATTAAGTATTGTTCTGTGATTTTCGCTACCGGTATGTCGTAAATATCTATCTCCAAAGTATTGATTAAGTGCAGAAGTAAATCCAGCGGACCCTCAAAGGCCTCGATTTTCACATTATATTGCATCATTTCCCACCAAAATTCCTATATTGAACTGCATCATTATATAAGTATAGTAGATTAACTCCATGTTATCCATCACTAATTTAGAAGCAGCTCCGTTCAGAAATCCGCAAGCGCCCAAACCATTTCCTTTCCTGCTGCATATGCTGAAAATGTATATTAGGCTATTTCACTATTAGGAGGTATGTTAAATGTCTGATGGTAAAGGCTATGGCTACGGAGCAGGTTTCGCTTTAATCATCGTGCTTTTCATTTTGCTCATCATCATTGGTGCAGCGTGGTTATAAAACCAGGCAACAGTGAAAATTGTGGAATGCCCGGCAAAAGCCGGGCATTTTCCTCTTTAAATCAGCTTTTCCATGCTACGAATAGGTGGAATATATGCTAAGCTATTGTTAGTTGATTGGGGGTTTAATTATGACTAAGTATCCAGTTTCCTATATACAATATCTCGCCCATTTCCATGGAGACAGGGATTATTTTGAATGCCATGAAATTTTAGAGGAATATTGGAAAGCTACAGATGCTGGAAATAAAAAATCGATCTGGGTCGCACTGATTCTGCTCGCTGTTTCTAATTACCACCATCGCCGGAAAAACTTTTCAGGGGCTATTAGGACTTTAGGTAAAGCAATCGAGCTATTTTCGTCAGACATGCAGGCAATACGCCGCTTGGGAATCGACGCTGATCTGCTGACCGAATTCCTCGGCAAGAGGAGAAAAAACTTGCTCAACAATGTACCATATACAAGCTTCAATCTGCCCATAATTGACGCTGAGTTGAAAAAGCTTTGCCTTGAAGAATGCAAACAGAATGGTTTTACATGGGGAAAGACTAGTGATATGGACAATCCAGACTTGATCCACAGGCACTCAACAAGGGATCGGACCGAGGTGATCTCCGAACGCAGGATGGCTCAGGAGGAAAGAAAAAGCAGGTAAAATAGAAGGTTTTCATCTCCAAAAAGTAAGAAAAGGCAGGGATTTAACATCCACTGCCTTCAACACTATTATCTTCCTGGCTGCATTTTTCAAAAAAGGATGCCGTCTCAGCATTTGCGATTGCCGTCCATTCCGGAAACATCTCCTGCAATGCATTGACCATGCGTTTCCCAATTCCCTGATGACGATGGGATGGATTCACAGATATGTGGAGAAGCTGCATCATTTTATCCTCAGCGAAGTTAACACCCAAAAGCCCGATGATATCTTCACCTTCCTTCCATAAAAACAGCTGCCATGAATCATCTGTTTCGTAATTCCTCATCGTCTGCTGAAGTTTTTTTAAATCCTTCTCATTTGGCATGAAAGATAACAAGCCCATTGCAATCTTTTCGAATGCCTTTTTATATCGAATTAACATAAATATCCCTCATCGTGGTTTGACAGTAATAAACGGAATGATACCAACACCATTTTTTCCATTTTCCTTCTAATTTAAACCTTCGCTACTCAAGACCGAGTACCGCGGTAATCAAATGCTATTCACCATTTTGATATTATATGTTTTTCTGCATTTTCTGGTTCATATATAAATTGAATTGATATAATCATACATAATCCGGGCAGATACTTCAAATTTTATCTGTGCTCTATTGTCCTGGCACAATAAAAAACCAGTAGTAGGCTCCCCATCCAACAGACATCAATAGCAATAACAGAAACAATAGCCAGTTATTCTTTTTCATACAGAATCCCTCCAATCTGTTATTCTACAATAAGACCGGGGTTTTAGCCAATTTTTAAATAACACCCTATGAACAGCTAAAAAAGCTGCGGAAATGCAGCTTTAACTGTTAACCTTTTCTTTAAGCGGAAGGTCTAATTTCACCATATCCTCGTATGTTTCACGGCGGACAACCAGCGTATCTTTTGAATTTTCAAGAAATACGACTGCAGGCCTTGGAAGGCGGTTATAGTTGTTTGCCATTGAATAGCCGTATGCTCCCGTACAAAATACTGCGAGGATGTCGTGGTTGCCAGTCTTTGGCAGCGGAAGGTCCCAGATTAGCATATCCCCTGATTCACAGCATTTCCCGGCGATCGAAACCGTCTCCTCAGGTTTATCCATTACTCTATTTGCAAGGACTGCTTCGTACTTAGCCTGATACAAAGCTGGCCGGATATTGTCACTCATCCCGCCGTCAACCGCGACATACTTGCGGACATTTGGAACATCCTTCCTGGAGCCTATGCGGTAAAGTGTAGTACCAGCATCTCCTACAAGCGAACGTCCCGGCTCGATCCAGATTTCAGGCGTTTTCATTGAATATCGGGAAGCCTGCTTTTTCACCTCAGCAATTATTTCTTCCACATATTGCGCTGCTGGAATCGGATCATCTTCATCTGTATAACGAATCCCAAAACCACCGCCAAGATTAAGGACAGTGGATTCGAAGGACAATTCATTCTTCCATTGATGCAATTTTTCAAAGATTTTTTGGGCAGCTAGGATGAATCCTGTCGTTTCAAAAATTTGTGAACCTATGTGGCAATGCAATCCCAGCACATCGATCAGTTTTTCTTCCAGGGAAATGCGCATCGCCTCGTCAGCCTGTCCATTCTGTAAATCGAAGCCAAATTTAGAGTCTTCCTGGCCTGTTAAAATATAATCATGAGTATGTGCTTCAATTCCAGGTGTAACTCTTAATAAAACCTTGGTGGGCGTGTTCTTTTCCTTGCAAATATCCTTCAGCATGTCAAGTTCATAAAAATTATCAACCACAATGCAGCCAATATTGTGCTCTATAGCCATGACCAGCTCTTCATAGCTTTTATTATTTCCATGAAAGTGGATTTTTTCTGTTGGAAATCCGGCTGCAAGTGCCGTGTACAGCTCCCCGCCAGAAACAACATCAAGCGAGAGACCTTCCTCAGCGGCCAATTGAACCATCGCCACCGTTGAAAAAGCTTTGCTGGCATATGCTACTTGTGCGGTGATTCCAGCATTTTCAAAAGTTCTTTTAAAAGCTTTTGCCCGTTCCCGGATTAAAGCTACATCATAAACATATAGCGGGGTCCCATATTTTTCAGCCAATTGGACTGTATCTACACCGCCTATCTCCAAATGTCCCAGTCGGTTAGTTTTTGCCGTTCCATGAAATTCCATGTTGTCCCCTCATCCCTTGCCAAAATATTCAATTCCCTGGTACAATATTTTCACATTTTTTCAAAAGAAGCCTGCACTTTTCGGGCATCTAATAAACAAAAAGACAGTTCATTTGATGAACTGTCTATTTATTTTTCGCTTTAAGACTTTAGTAAATTAAAAACACTTTACCACAATTCCTGGCAACGCGCAATCGTAATCTCGTCAAGAGTTCGAAGGCTGTTTGAAGCGATTCCTTGCATGCACAATACTTGGACGGATTTTTGAGCCAGGAACGGTCCTTCTAATCAGAATCTGCATAAAAGCAACAGGATGGAAAGGAATAAATGGCCACAGATATGGAGTGTTCAATGATTTTATATGTGCCAGAAACAACAGCCAAATGGTTGTACCAATCATAAACCCTGGGACATGGAATATGGCAGTTACAATCAGCAAAAATACTCTTCCTATTTTGTTTGCTACACTCAATTCATAACTTGGCGTCGCATAAGTACCGATTGCAGCCACAGCGACATAAAGTATGACTTCAGGCACGAACATTCCAACATCGATGGCGATTTGTCCAATCAGGACGGCAGCGATCAAACCCATCGCTGTAGAGAGCGGTGTCGGTGTATGGATGGCCGCCATCCTCAGGAACTCGATGCCGCCATCCGCCATCATGATTTGCAGGAAGACCGGTATATTGGATTTTTCATTGGGTCCAATGAAAGATATTTTTTCAGGGAGCAAGTCAGGGTTCTGCACAAATAAATACCATAAAGGCAAAAGCAGCAGTGAGGCAAGGACCCCCAGGAATCGTACCCATCGGACCATTGTTCCGACCGCCGGTGACTGCCTGTACTCTTCAGCATGCTGAAGATGATGGAAATAGGTCGTTGGTGTGATGATGACACTTGGGGAAGTGTCAACATATATAAGGATATGTCCTTCTAGCAAGTGGGTAGCGGCGACGTCGGCACGTTCTGTGTACCTGACGAGCGGATATGGATTATATCCTTGCTTGACCAAAAATTCTTCAATTGTTTTATCGGCCATCGTGATTCCATCGATTTTTATCGAATTAAGTTCTTTTTTGATGACCTCAATCATTCCTGGATTTGCAATATCTTTAATATAGCCAAGGGCAACATCCGCCTTAGACCTTTCGCCTATCTTCATCATCTCAAAACGAAGATTCTCATCCCTGATTCTTCGTCGGGTCAACGCCGTATTGACGATGATATTTTCGACAAAGCCATCACGTGACCCGCGCACTACTTTTTCAGTATCTGGCTCCTGAGGCTGCCTTCCCGGATAGCTCCGTACGTCCACAACTAATCCGGACGCTTCCCCTTCCACTACGATGACAATAAGACCTGAAAGGACCTGGTCGACGAGCTCATCCATTGTTTTGATTTTTTCAACAGATTGATGGGTTATCCTGTTTTCTACAATAGCCTGCAAATGGGTCGAAAGTTTTTCATTATCATTGATATCCACCAACTCTTCAACGATATGTACGATGAAGCTAGTATCACACAACCCATTTACATAGTAAAAGTGAACATCCTTTTTCAGGATTTTCAGCTTCCTGACACCCAGATCAAAACTATCCCCCAGGCCAACCTTCTCTTTCATGTACTTTTCAGCTTCGTCCAACGATAGCGGGATTGGCTGTTTGTCATTCTTCTTTGGCATAGAATCCGCTCCTTTCAAGGATGATTTCCACTGCTTTCTTCGTGATGGGTGATCCTATTTTATAATGGTCACGCCTGGCCATTTTGCCGATATCACCTATCCCGATGATCAACGGGACATCAAGCGTGTCCAGACAATAAACTGTATCACCATTGATCCTTCCCATTTCCAACTCTGGAAGGCCATGTTTATCGACACCATAGGGAGTGAGTTCACCATCCCGGTCGATGCAGAAATCCACCCGGCTCCATTCTTCCATATGCGTTTTCGAGGCAACCGCGATAACGCCGAGAACCTGGATGTCCTCATGCTCAGCTACGTATTTCAGTGCCTTTTCTCCTGCTCCTTCTCCAAGAAAACCACTATCATCAAACATGACCAACACCGGATCCTTTGTGGCTTTTTTGATTAACTTAACAAGGTGGGGCCCAGAAAGGACGGAAGGGTTCCCGTGAGAAAGAGAGATGCACCGTCCGCCAATATCGGCAGCAACACGCTCAACAGCTCGCCGTGCATAGTCATCACCATCTGTAATTAGGATTACCTTCCTTTTTTCGGCCATTATTTGCCGTCCTTTCTCTTCCCTCATTTTTATTGCCCTACAAAATAAATCCAGTGAAACAATGACCCGAATACTTTTCCGAGCACAATGGCCATCAGCAATGTTTCAAGCTTGTCATCAACCCTCACCCTTTTTGCCAGGATAGGCAGTACATTCAATACTTCTGTTAACGCAGCTGCCAGCATCCCGACAAATATGCCGCCAGCGAGTCCAAGAGGAATGGTGACGTATGGAGAAAAGCTCAATACGGGATCCCTCAAACTTCCCGCAGTTCCCAGCAAAGCACCGAGGACAACAGCCCATTCATACCAGGAAATCAGCTTCATTGTCTTTGTGAGCTGGGTCAGCCTGGGAATCACGCCCAGAACCGATAAGAATGCTACAAAACCCGATCCTACTGCAAGCCCGCTAGCCAGCCCAATAAGGATAATGAACAAGATGTTAATCGTCATCGAGATGTTTCACACTTTCCTTGTTTTCATGCAGAATGACATATTGATCAAGTGATTGCTGATAATTGAACATTTCAACCTCAAGCGGGCTCGGCTCTTCATTAAGCCGCTTTTTGAATACATGGTTAAAAAATAAGATCATGCCAACACCAATGCCGATTGAATAAGGTATCTGGAATAACAGCGGCTTTGCGACTTCTTTTCCCGTCATGATAAAATAGAGCCGCTCATGCACCGTTTGCATGCTGACATCCTCGTGGAAGTTCATGATGGTTAATGCTGCACCGAAAAATAGCAAAAACCACACAAGGATAAAAAATGGTATCGACATTCCTTTTTTCTTGTAGATCACCTCAATAATCGTTTGAGCCGGTCCAACAGCCTGGACTTCATGATCCGGATATATCCCTGTAATGAAATGAATGACCTTCATGACATCGATGATATGGATATGGTCCTTTGGAGAAATTCTTTTTACTTCAAGCGATGCCAGGTCTTGGTATATTTCTTCGCTGGCAATAATTTGGGCAATATCCTTCAATAAAAGTGATTCCTCAGGCTTGACCTGTACGCGATTCCGCATGCGGATATAAATCGTTTTTTCCATCAGATTCACTTCCAACACAGTGTTTTCCTCGTATATTTAGTATGTATTGCTATGTGCTTTTCATGAAGTCCAATAATTGGTTAAGATGGAGTGCTTTATAGATCCGGGATGTTGATTTATTTGGGGAATTTAACGGACTCATCGGTGTACTTTTTCCAGTTACAGGTGTATTAGGGCTTCAACTGGCTTTATTGGTATCACGTTTTCCCAGTTACTGGTGTTTAAGGGCATCAATCAGTTTTATTGGTGCACCACTTTTCCAGTTACTGGTGTTTCAGGGCTCCAATCAGCTTTATTGGTGTACCAATTTTCCAGTTTCTGGTGTTTCAGGGCTCCAATCGGCTTTATTGGTGTACCACTTTTCCAGTTTCTGGTGTTTCAGGGCTCCAATCGGCTTTATTGGTGTACCAATTTTCCAGTTTCTGGTGTTTCAGGGCTCCAATCGGCTTTATTGGTGTACCACTTTTCCAGTTTCTGGTGTTTCAGGGCTCCAATCGGCTTTATTGGTGCACTGTTTTTCCAGTTTCTGGTGTTTCAGGGCACCAATCAGCTCTAAGGGTGACCTCTTTTTTTCGAATTCCCGTGTTTAGGGCACCAATTCGTCCCTACCCACAAGATTTTCAGAAAAACAAAAAGCCGTATGGATTCAAAGATCCATACGGCCTTTCATTTGCTGAAGTATTTTCTTTTCGAGGCGCGAGACCTGGACCTGGGAGATGCCAAGCCGGGCTGCGACTTCTGATTGGGTTTGATCTTTATAATACCTCAAATAAACGATCAGTTTTTCCCGTTCTTCCAGTTCGTTGATAGCCTCTTTCAAGGCGATTTTATCGAACCAGCGTCCTTCTTCGCCATTATCGATTTGGTCCAGCAGAGTAATTGGATCGCCATCATTCTCATAGACGGTTTCATGGATGGAGGCCGGGCTTCGGCTTGCCTCCTGGGCCATGATTACATCTTCAGGCGATAATTCAAGATATTCGGCAATTTCATTGACAGTCGGCACCCTGCCCAGGGTTTTGGAAAGTTCGTCTTTTGCCTTCCTGATTTTATTGCCAGTCTCCTTCAGCGACCTGCTGACTTTCACGGTCCCGTCATCCCTGATGAAACGCTGGATTTCACCAATGATCATTGGAACGGCATATGTTGAAAATTTTACGTCGTACGAGAGGTCAAATTTATCAACTGATTTTAAGAGGCCGATGCTGCCAATTTGAAACAGGTCGTCTGGCTCATATCCTCTGTTGAGGAAACGCTGGACGACGGACCAGACGAGACGCATGTTCTTCTGGACAATCAAATCCCTGGCAGCCTGGTCTCCCTGCTGGCTTCTCAAAATCAGTTCTTTGACTTCATGGTCCTTAAGATACGTTTGGCTATTATCCTTTTTTACCTCCACATCCATCGGCAGAACTCCCTTAATTGCACAGCGCTTTGCTCTTTGACAGGTGCTTTTTCAAACGAATCTCTGTCCCAAAGCCGGGCTCTGATCTCACTTGTACTTCGTCCATGAAATTTTCCATAATCGTAAAGCCCATACCGGACCGTTCCAGCTCTGGCTTTGAAGTATAAAGTGGCTGCATGGCTTCATCGATATCAGGAATGCCTATTCCTTCATCTTTAATGAGCATTTCGATCATCCCATCCTGGAGCAATACGGAAATGAACACTTTTCCGTCCGGATTGCTTTCATATCCATGGATAATCGCATTTGTCACCGCTTCGGATACAACGGTTTTGATTTCCGTCAATTCGTCCATCGTTGGATCCAGCTGCGCAATGAAGGCAGCAACGGTAACGCGGGCGAATGATTCGTTTTGACTTAACGCGCTAAAATGAAGATTCATTTCATTCTTCATGGATCATGCAACCCCCAATCTCTCTAATGCAAATTCTTCCGTCGGATCAAGACGGATGATCTTGAATAAGCCCGACATATCAAATAACCGTTTGATTGGCGGCGAGATTGCGCAAACAACCATTTCTCCATGAAGCTGTTTGATTTGTTTATATCTTCCCAAAACTACACCGAGTCCCGAACTATCCATAAAGGTGAGATGTTCGAGGTTCATGACAATGTGGCGGATTCCTTCGTTCTCAATGGCTTTTGTTGCCTGCTCGCGAAGCTGGTCTGCAGTGTGGTGATCCAATTCACCACTGATTCTTATCAATAAGACGTCATGCTTCACTTCCATATCAATGTTAAGACTCACTATCCAAAGCCTCCTTATCTGGTATAGTGAGTCAAATTCTCCATTGAATCAGCCAATTCCTTCTTCAGAACAAAACTAGTGCCAATTCGCTAAAACTAGATGGAATGGCAGAGTTTTCGACACAATCATGAACCTGGCTGACATTATTTTTGGCTTCCAGCCCTGGTGAACATTCCGAATGAGCGCTTATACAGGATCCACCAGCTTGCTTCTTTAACCTTTGCATCCGCAACAAGTGTGGTTTCCGCTACGGTTTTGCCGTCTTTCACAAGCTTAAGAGTTCCTACCTTGTCCCCTTTTTCGACAGGAGCCTTAAGGCTTTTGTTCAGTGTGATCTTCTGTTTGACATCCTTGATGTCAACTCCTTTTTTTGTAAGGAGGGAAACACTTTCAGAGGTGACCGCGTTGATTGACTTTTTGTCACCCTTGCTGATGACTGCTTTACCGAGCGGATGCCCTTTTTTGAACATTGGATGCGTCTGATACTGGCTGAAAGCATAGTCGAGCATCTTCGTTACCTGCGCATTCCTCGCCTTGGATGTCGGTGCTCCAAACACGACCGCGATCGCACGCATGCCATCCTTTTGAGCAGTAGCTGTCAAACAATATTTTGCTTCATTAGTAAAGCCGGTCTTTAGGCCATCCACTCCCGGGTAAAAACGAACAAGCTTATTCGTATTCACAAGCCAGAATTTCTTTTCCGAATCCTCACGGAGGTAATCTTCATACGTACCCGTGTATTTGGTTATTTTTTCGTACTTAAGCAACTCTTTTGCCATCATGGCCATATCATATGACGAGCTATAATGTCCATCTACAGGCAGGCCAGTAGTATTTTTAAAAAAGGTATCCTTCAAGCCAAGTTCCTTTACCTTCTTGTTCATCATTTTCACAAATGCCTCTTCAGATCCACCGATACGCTCAGCCATTGCCACTGCTGCATCATTACCTGACCCGATAGCGATTCCTTTTAGCAATTGCTCAACTGTCATCTCTTCTCCTGGCTCCAGGAATATCTGGGATCCTCCCATCGAAGCAGCATATTCACTTGCGCGGACTTTTTCGTCGAGCTTCAGCCTTCCTTCATCCAAAGCTTCCATGATCAATAGCATTGTCATGATTTTTGTCATGCTTGCCGGCGGAAGCTTTTCATGGCTGTTTTTATCAAACAGTACCTGCCCTGTATCACGCTCAATCAGAATAGCTGAACTGGCATCATTGGCCAGTCCTTTGTCTCCTTCATTGGCATATCCTTTAGGGGATATAAATGCTGCACCCAGCATAAAAACAAGCAGTAAACTCGTAAACTTTTTTAGATTCATGGCCATAACCCTCCTATCTTTATAGGCTCTATTTTTATCCAACCAATCCACTTTTATACAGCTAAGGCAGATAAAACCGGTATTTTTTGTATATAAAAAAGCGGAGAGTCAGCTCTCCGCTTTCGTTCAAAGATTTTATTCTGTTATTTCTCCATGTACGAGGATTGGTGCTTCAACATGTTCACTCGAGATTTTGATGTTCTCATACAGCATTTCTCTTACTTCATTCACATCTTCAAAGTTACTGTAGATGGTGAGAAGGGATTCTCCCTTTTCTACCTTGTCGCCAATTTTTTTGTGCAGCATAAGCCCTACTGCCAGATCGATTTCGGATTCCTTCGTTGCCCTTCCTGCTCCAAGAAGCATGGCGGCTGTTCCTACTTCATCAGCGACGATTTCGGATACATAGCCTGCCTCTTTCGCTTCAAGTTCAAACTTGTATTTCGCCTGTGGCAGGTTTTCGGGATGATCGACGACCGATGCATCTCCGCCCTGGGATGCAAGGAATACTTTGAAGGTTTCGAGAGCAGTGCCGTTCTTGATGACTTCTTCAAGCTTGCTTCGTGCGTCTCCAAGGGACTCTGCCTTTCCGGCCAGGAAGACCATGTGGCTTCCAAGTGTCAGGCAAAGTTCAGTTAAATCTTCAGGACCCTCTCCCTTCAGGGTATCGATTGCTTCCTTGACCTCAAGGGCATTCCCGATTGCAAAGCCCAGCGGCTGGCTCATATCAGAAATGACAGCCATCGTCCTGCGGCCGACATTGTTCCCGATTCTAACCATTGCTTTTGCCAGTTCACGAGAATCTTCAAGCGTCTTCATGAATGCGCCTGCTCCTGTTTTTACATCGAGGACGATTGCATCTGCACCAGCAGCGATTTTTTTGCTCATGATCGAGCTGGCAATCAATGGGATGCTGTCCACAGTTGCAGTTACATCACGTAATGAATAGAGCTTTTTATCAGCTGGAGTCAGATTCCCGCTCTGACCGATGACCGCAATTTTATTTTTATTCACAAGATTGATGAATTCCTCATTATCAATCTCGACATGGAAACCTTCTACTGCTTCCAGCTTGTCGATGGTTCCGCCTGTATGTCCGAGCCCGCGCCCTGACATTTTTGCTACCGGCACACCTAAAGCCGCTACTAATGGGCCCAGTACCAGTGTCGTTGTATCACCTACGCCCCCTGTAGAGTGCTTATCGACTTTCACACCTTCGATCGCAGAAAGATCAATCTGGTCTCCAGACTTCACCATTGCCATCGTTAAGTCTGCGCGTTCTTTTTCAGTCATTCCCTGAAAGAAAATCGCCATTGTCAGCGCGCTTACCTGGTAGTCAGGAATGCTGCCATCTGTATAGCCGTCAATGAAAAACTGGATTTCTTCCGTTGATAACTCATGTCCGTCACGTTTTTTCTCTATCACATCGACCATTCT
Organism: Mesobacillus sp. AQ2; assembly: GCF_030122805.1. Taxonomy (NCBI): domain Bacteria; kingdom Bacillati; phylum Bacillota; class Bacilli; order Caryophanales; family Bacillaceae; genus Mesobacillus; species Mesobacillus sp. AQ2. Next base: position 3,176,515 of record NZ_CP126080.1, read on the forward strand.
CATCATTATCACCACTTATCATTATTTAGCTGGAGAGCTATGGATTATTTTTGGCCTACTGTTTTTACAATCTCATTCACAAGTAAAAGAAAGCTGGATTTCACTTTTTCAGTTGTCTCAATTACTTCATCATGGCTTAATGGCTGATCAAGGATTCCTGCTGCCATGTTTGAAATGCAGGAAATGCCAAGCACTTCAATTCCGGAATGTTTTGCCACAATGACTTCAGGCACTGTTGACATTCCGACTGCGTCTCCGCCTAGCGTACGAATCATTCTTACTTCGGCAGGCGTTTCATAGACTGGTCCAGGATTTCCAAGATAAACGCCCTCTTTGATTGTAAGGTTGTTCTTTTCAGCAACTTCTTTCGCAACCGCTCTTAAATTCTTGGAATAAGCTTCACTCATATCCGGGAAGCGAACGCCAAAACGTGAATCATTCGGCCCGATCAATGGGTTTGTGCCCATATTGTTTATATGGTCAGTAATGATCATCAAATCTCCTGGTTCGAAGCTTTCATTCACTCCTCCAGCTGCGTTTGTAACAATGAGCTTTTCTATCCCTAGTTCCTTCATGACACGGATTGGGAAAGTGACCTTATCCATGCTATAGCCTTCATAATAATGGAAGCGCCCCTGCATTGCGATAACTTCAACGCCGCTAAGCTGTCCGCAAACTAACTGTCCGGCATGCCCCTCAACTGTTGAAACCGGGAATCCCGGGATTTCGTTGTAAGGAATCTTGACCGGGTTCACAATGTCGTCTGCCAGGACTCCCAGCCCAGAGCCAAGAATCAAACCGATTTTAGGCTGCTGAGTTAATTTCTCATTGATATACGATGCTGCTGTTTGAATTTGATTATAATCCATGAATTCCACTCCTTAGTTCAATTCCTTCAGGAAGCTAGTTCCGTGCTCAGGCATTTTTACGTTAAAGTTTTCCGCAACCGTCGCTCCAATGTCAGCAAAGGTCTTACGTACCGGCAGTTCTTTTCCTTCTTGCATTCCCTTTGAATAAACAAGGAGCGGCACATATTCGCGTGTGTGGTCTGTTCCGTAGTGAACAGGATCATTACCGTGATCTGCAGTGATAATGAGCAGGTCATCTTCTTTCAATTTTTCAAAGACTTCAGGAAGTCGGGCATCGTACTCTTCAAGGGCTTTACCGTAGCCTTCCGGGTCGCGGCGATGTCCGAACAGTGCATCGAAATCAACAAGGTTCAGGAAGCTCAGTCCTGTGAAGTCCTGACCCAAAGTCTGGAGCAGCTTATCCATTCCGTCCATATTTGAAACTGTACGAAGGGATTCTGTTACACCTTCACCATCATAGATATCGGAAATTTTACCAATCGCCAGCACATCAAGACCTTCATCCTTCAACTCATTCATGACCGTTCTGCCAAATGGCTTGAGCGCATAATCATGGCGATTGGAAGTACGTTTGAAGTCACCTGGCTGACCAAGGAAAGGTCTTGCGATGACTCTGCCTACCATGTACTTTTCATCGAGTGTCAGTTCCCGGGCGATCTTGCAAATATCATACAGTTCTTCGATCGGGACAATCTCTTCGTGTGCCGCAATCTGCAACACTGAATCTGCGGACGTGTACACTATCAAAGCTCCTGTCTTCATATGCTCCTCACCTAGTTCAACAAGGATCTCGGTTCCGCTTGCCGGCTTGTTTCCGATGACCTTTCTGCCAGTGCGTGATTCCAGTTCGGAAATCAGTTCATCAGGGAAACCATCAGGGAAAACCTGGAAAGGAGTCTGGATGTTCAAGCCCATGATTTCCCAATGTCCTGTCATGGTATCCTTGCCGTTCGATGCCTCTTGCATCTTTGTATAGAACGCCATTGGCTTCGCAGCAGGGCTGATACCTTTAATTTCTTCGATATTGCTAAGGCCCAGCTTGCCCATATTCGGCATGTTCAGTCCGTTCATTTTCTCTCCGATATGGCCAAGTGTATGGGAACCATTGTCTCCAAACTTCTCTGCGTCAGGAGCCTCTCCGATCCCGACTGAATCCATCACAATCAAAAATACTCTTTTATATGTATTCGACATTCTTTCTCCTCCTTAAAAAGTATGAATGCGTTACTTACAATTTTACAATTTTATGTTACCCTTTTTTGCTTATGATAATCGGATGCGTGCGTTTACATTTGTCAGAAGTCTGACATCTCCATTTTACTAGATATATCTAAAAACACAAGAAAAAAAGCCGGCTTTTCCGGCGGCTTTTTTGACAATTCTATGAAACTATCTGTCTGTTCTCTTTAAAATCACGTCCAATAACCCAAACTATGCTCGGGGATGGAACTTCGTATAAACATCCTTCAACCTTGTCTTTGTAACATGGGTATAGATTTGCGTCGTTGATATGTCTGCATGTCCCAGCATTTCCTGGACTGCGCGAAGATCTGCTCCATTTTCAAGCAGGTGGGTTGCAAATGAATGCCTCAGCGTATGCGGTGTCAATTCTTTTTCGATTCCTGCGTCTGCTGTCAGCCGCTTGAGGATTTTCCAGAACCCTTGTCGTGACAACCCTTTTCCATGATGATTTAAGAATAAAGAGTCATCCTTATGTTTTTTCGAAGCCAGTTTTGGCCTTCCTTTTTCGAGGTACTCTTCGATCGCATCTGAAGCCGTCTTCCCTATCGGAATGATCCTTTCCTTACTCCCTTTGCCCATGCAGCGGACAAATCCCATCGTCAGGTGCACATCGGACAGCTTTAGTCCGATCAGTTCACTGACACGGATACCCGTAGCATACATCATCTCAAGCATCGCTTTGTCCCGATACCCAAAAGGGTCGGAAAGTTTCGGGCTTTCTAAAAGCGTCTCGACCTCTTCCATGCTCAGCACCTTAGGCAAAGAACGCTCATGCTGTGGACTTTCAATATGGACGGTTGGATCATGGTCGACCGCCTTTTCCCGCAGGAGAAAATGATGAAAAGCCCGGATGGAGGCAATATGCCTGGCCAGGGTCTTCGAGGATTTACCCGAGTCTTTTAAAAACTTAAGGAAGTGTACAATTTGCGGCCGCTGGACTCCATTTAATTCCCCAAGCTGTTCAACATTTTTCAGATAGTGAATATAACTATTCAAATCGCGTTTATAGGAGACAATCGTATTCTTTGATAGTCCCTTTTCAACAACCAGAAAGTGGATAAAGTCGTCAAGCCTGTCTTCCATTTCTATTACTCTCCATTCAGATAAAACAGTATCAGCCTTTCAAGCATGCTTCCTTCTTTTTCATCAAAGGTTCCTGACACCTTGATGGCTGCCCCTTCAGGTGCATCATACCGATGATAACTTTCATATTCTTCGTTAATCCACATGATACCATAATAAAATAGAATTGTGCATCCAGTGAACAAAATGAACACCTTTAATGTATGCATGACCATTCCGAACCACGATTTCATCTTCTTGCCTCCATACTCGTTGTAACAGAGAGATTCCCTGTCCACACGGCTATACTTATTTATTAATCTGTATGCCAATTTGGACAAGAATTATACCTGAGATAAGTGGATAATTGTGGCTCTTTGCGTTCAGTATCAAACAATACGGACCTTTGGCTTATCTGATTCGTAAGCCTTCTTGATACCATTAAGCAGGCGGTTAGTTAGGATCAAGCGCATAACATGCGAAACAGCTCCCATTATAAATAAAAAGCCCTTTCTCCATTCGGAAAAAGGGCCTCGAATTATTCTGTTTCTGCCGTATCTTTCTCCTGGCATCTGTGACAAATGCCGTGGAAAGTAAGGCGGTGGTCTTTAATCTTGAATTTCCAGTCTCTTTCAACGATTTCTTCAACATCCTCCAGAAGATCGTCCTGGATTTCATCTACAGCTCCGCACTCAATGCAGACAAGGTGATGATGGAAATGGGCAGCGCCTTCCTGGCGGAGATCATATCGGGACACACCATCCCCGAAATTGATTTTATCAACAATTTTCAGTTCAGTCAGCAGTTCAAGTGTCCGGTAAACTGTCGCCAGTCCGATTTCAGGAGATTTCTCTTTGACAAGCAAATAAACATCTTCAGCACTTAAGTGGTCTTCTTCATGTTCAAGCAATACGCGGACGGTAGCCTCGCGCTGCGGCGTTAATTTATAGCTGGACGAATGCAGCTGTTTCTTAATTCTCTCGATCCTGTTTTCCATTTCGATAGTACTCACTCCCCCGCCACTGTTCTTTTATTATATCAGAACGGAAATGAGATTCAAAATAAAATTATTACAAATAAGAAACAACAGTTATTTTAAACTGATAATAATTTTAATTTAGCGAGTTGATAACAGCCTTCAATAATGACGGGGATAAATATGCTTCGATTCCGGCTGCCACTGCCAGAAACACAAGTGCGGCTAAAAAAGAAAAGATATATCTAAAAAATTGAGGCATGATCGGCTGGCTGATTTTTTTCATGAACTGATTCCTGATCATTTTCAAGGAAAATGTGACTGCCATCGCTGCAGTAATGATGAAAACAGGAATGATGATGAAGTTTTGCGGCAGGATGGATACAAATGACAGCATGAAACCGTCCCACTGCATCTGGTTCACAAGAAAGCCGACTGTGAAACCGACCACCATTCCTTTCATGAATAAAAGAACCAGGATAACCGGAAGCCCGATGATGGAAACCCCCAAAATCCAGATCAGGCCTATGAACTTTCCATTATGCATAAAGCTTTGCAAAAACAAATCCTGTCCATCAGCTACTTTACCGGAAGCAGCCTGGCCAAAAAATTGTGATAGATAATAGAATAAATCTTCCTTTTGAGTGAAACTGAGGCTATTCACAATTACTGCCCCAAAGATGACGCCCATCAGAAAAAGGACAACGACAAAAAGATAGATTGAGGAATATTCTCGTAAATGGCTTACTGCGACGTCCTGGTACCTTCGTTTCTTCATCTCTTTTCCTCCTGCATATTGGTTACTACCATCATATGCTTGGACGGGAAGTCTATGACTCTGGAAGAAGAATTTTCGCTTTATTTAATAGAAACAAAAATCCGGCCTGTCTGGACCGGATTTACATATCTGCTATTTTCCCATACTTTCCTCCGCCCCCAGCCAGGAAGCCAAGTTGTCCTTTTCTTGCCTTGTCTATTGTGATTGCCGTCTTTTCAGGAATCAGCTGTTTCAAGGAGTCTAGAGGGACAGAGTGAAGGACTGCCATTTCTGTTCCGAAATGATCCATTAGCTTTTCCAGCATTTTCGGCCCAAGACCAGGAATGAACTCTAGTGGAACCTGATGGATATATGGCGGCCTCCCAGGCTTATTCCCATCTGCTGTCTTGAGTTCGCGTATCCTGTCAGCAACCCCTTTGACGATTTTGCCAGAGCCACATTGCCTGCAGACCTCATCAATGGTCGGAATAGGAGTCAGGCAGTTTGCACAGACGGTATGATGGTATTTTCCGAGTTGCGGATCCAGGCCGTAATTTGCTTTTATCCGTCTTCCTGCAGATTCCTTTAGTGCTAGTGCCAATTCACCAAAAGAAGGCTCTTTCATTTCAATCTTCTGGTATTCTCTAGCGATTTTCGCTAGGGAATGGGCATCCGAGTTCGTGACAAAAGGATAACGATGGATTTCGGAAAGCTGATCGGCCATCATTGTATCTGAGCTTAACCCCAGCTCGATGCCATCAATCATCTCGGGATCAAATACTTCTGTTAAAGAATGTTTTACACCTTTTCCATACAAGCTTTTAAAAGGAGTAAAAACATGTGCAGGGATGAAAATCCCCCCAAGTTCCTTTACTTTCCTCTGCAATTCACGCCCGGTAACATATATTCTCTGCGAGCTTAAGGTAATGTTTTTCAAGTGATTCTCCAGCCACATCGAAAACATTCTCATGGTTTTTAGGGTTGGCAGGTAGCACAAGACATGGAGTGGCCCCTGTGTGCTCTCATCATTGATCTCAAGTTCCGACCCGAGGATGATGCTCATCCCGCCATAGTTCAAGCCGCCATCGGGATGTTCCTCAAGTTCACCTGCGATTAGCAAATTCTGCATTTCATCAAGTACCTCAGGTGAATGGCTGTCAATGATCCCGATCATGTCCATCCCTTTATAATCCCTGGCATGCCGGATAATATTGCTGAAGGTCAATGACTTTGCTCCGGTGATTTTCACTGCCCTGCCCGATTTCGTCCTGCCTATATGGATATGAAGATCGACAAAGTATTCCCGCATTTATTTACCCAATGCCTCTTGCAATTGCAAATGCTGTACAGCATATGCCGTTTTTGCATCATATATTTTTTGTTCTTTTACCAGTTGGATGGCTTCTTCAAGACTTACTTCAATCAAATTGACAAATTCGTCTTCGTCTGCTGCTGCCGGGTTGGCTTTTTTCGCAAGTCCGGTTGCTTTATAGACATGGATGATTTCATCTGCGAACCCTGGAGACGTATAGAAGGAGATCATCCACTCCATGCTGGCGCATTCATAACCGGTTTCTTCTTCAAGCTCACGGGCAGCGCATATTTCCGGCTTTTCACCAGCCTCGAGCTTTCCTGCCGGTATTTCGACGATGGTCCTTTCAAGCGCCTTTCTGTATTGTTCGACCATGATGATTTTATTGTCATCAGTAACCGGAATCACCGCCACTGCACCGGGATGCTTGATGATTTCCCGTTTAGAAGTTTTCCCGTTCGGCAATTCCACCTCGTCTACCTGCAGGCTGATGACTTTTCCTGTGAAAATCTGTTCTGTCTTCAATGTTTTTTCTTCAAGAGATTTCATACATGTCCACTCCTGTTCTAATCCGAGATCAAATGCTCATACATTTTACCATACTTATCTGAAAGGGGTATGGCGATGAAAGTGTACGTGCATGGTCAAGGCTTCACGATTGCTGGCAAAGCGTGGGAAATCAAAGCGATTTTAAAAGAGTATGGCAAAAAGCATCATCTTGTGAAAGACTGGGTTGAAGCAGTCAGTCAGTCGGTGGGCCGTCCAGATTAGTTGAACCCGCTCCTTCCATTCCGATAAAATGGAGATATTATTGTGGAACGGAGTGATGGAATGAAAAAAAGGCAATTAGGGTCTTCTGGATTATTTGTTAGTGAAATTGGTCTTGGCTGCATGTCGCTTGGTACAGATTATTCCAAGGCACAGGCAGTGGTCGAAGCTGCCCTCGAGGAAGGGATCAATTATTTCGATACCGCCGATTTATATGACTTTGGAGAAAATGAAAGGATTGTCGGACAGGCACTGAGGAATGTCAGGGACCAGGTTGTCATTGCAACGAAAGCCGGCAATCGCTGGACCGAGACGAAGGACAGCTGGACCTGGGACCCCTCAAAAAGCCATATCAAAGAGGCTGTCAAACAAAGTCTGAAAAGATTGGATACCGATTATATTGACCTTTATCAGCTTCATGGCGGGACGATTGAGGATCCTATTGACGAAACGATCGAGGCTTTTGAAGAGTTAAAAGCTGAGGGCTTTATAAAGCATTATGGCATTTCCTCGATCAGACCCAATGTCATCCGCGAATATGCACAAAAATCCAATATTGTCTCTGTCATGATGCAATACAGCATGCTCGACAGACGTCCGGAAGAAGAAGCACTTCCGCTTCTTGATGAAAAAGGGATCAGCGTTGTAACCCGAGGAACCGTCGCAAAAGGGATGCTCAGCGACAGGCTGCTTGAAAAGGCCCCTCCCAAAGGATTTCTTGATTACAGCTATGATGAATTGCAGGAAGTATTGCCGTTATTGAAGGAAAAACTGGCATCTTCCCATTCTCTTACAGAAGCAGCGATTCAGTATAACCTGGCAGACCCCGCTGTTGCTTCGATTGTCGCCGGCGCAAGCAGCCCCGGGCAAATAAGAGAAAACGCCCGGGCAGCAAGAGCTAATCCACTTTCTCCGGAAGAAATCCGTTTAATCAAATCGCTTACGAAAGCAAACCAGTATGATCAGCATAGATAAACAATAAAGTTTTGGACATATTCGTCTTTTCGGCGAGTATGTCCTTTTTAAATTCTAGCTTTTCTTTAAGCCAGCAGCAGCAAGATTGTATAAGCTGCCAGGCCTGCCGCAAAGGACCAAAAGTTGCTTTCCCTCTCTTCCGGCAGCTCTTCCTTCATGACATTCAGAATGACACCGCCGGCCAGCAATGCGAAGAGGACGGCAATGATATTTTCATGCACTTCCACCATTACGCCAATCGCCCATCCAGTTATGATTGCACCAGCCAGCAGCCATCTTCCAATCCTATCATAAATCTCCTTATGTGCCTCCCTGAGAGCATGATCACTTGTGATGAAGTGTACCGCAAGGGCGATGAAGTACAAAACCAGCCCTTTGATGGACTCTTGTTCTCCATGCAGCAATAGATATCCAATCAATCCGTTGTAAAGGAAAAAGGAGGTTATATGAATCCAGAACACACCCTTTGATGTCCGGTTCAGATTATTCTCTTCCTGCTGTTTTTTCTTTGATGTTTTAACCATGCGCTCCAGTCCATAAAAAAAAGCCAAACCAAGCATTGCGACAATATATGTATGGTTCTCAAAGAACATGAGGGCTTGTGACTGAATATTACGATCCAGTATCTCATTATGCTTATTCAGTTCAGGAAGCAAGTGGATGAAGACGTACGCCACCGAAATGCCGCCGGCTGCTGACAGCAGCCTGCTTCTCGGTACGTTATCAAGAAATGGTAAATATCTAGAAAATAGATGAACGGCAACAAAACCTGCTGCCAGGATGAAAGTTGTAAAAATCATGTTATTGCTCCTTTGCCGCTTTTTATTTAGTTGCCCTTTAGCATTGGAAGCAAAACATGTTCTTTACAAGGGTTTCCAGAGTCTCGCTTTTTCCTCTATCTCCAATACAGTTGGAGACTTTGCAGCAATATAGGATTCAATCTCATATTCATATTGACGGGCTGCTTCTTCCTTCACACTTGCGTACCTGGCTGCTTCTTCTGGATGGGACCTCAAGTAATCACGGAAAACTAAATGCCTGTATAGTTGATGGCTGCCTTTTTCAAACGCATGCAGATGCACTTTTCGAATCCCTTTTTCATCACATTTTTGAAAATATCGCCGGCCTGGAATGCCATTTTCTCCCCGGGCATCGTATCCGGCAGTCTCAAGTGCAGGGGTGGCCTTTTCTACTGATTCGAGGCTTTCTGCAGCTAGCATGATGTCAATGATTGGCTTGGCGCTCAGCCCGGGGACAGAGGTACTGCCAATATGGTGGATTTCAGCCTCTGTCTGGTTAAAAACTTCGGCAATCAGGTTTTTCTCTTTCTCAAAAAGAGTTTTCCATTCGGCACGATACGGGACAACTTCTACCCTTCGTTTTTTCATTTGAACTTTTTCCAATCTATATCACTTTCGGAAAGCAGTTCTTCAAAGGACTTGTTCTTCTCTTTTAACCGTTGTTCTTCTTTTTTCCGCTGCAAGTCGGCCTGCTTTTTCTTTTCTTCTTCTTCTTTCAGCTCTTGCTGCTGAGCTTTTAGTTTTTGCATGATATCCTGATTCAGCAGGTCACCTAATGTTGCCGGTTTCTCGTCTTTTTTTACTGGCTGCTGGCGTTTTTGTTTTTTCTTCATGATTGATCCCCCGGTTCTATGCATTTACTGAGTTCGGCTCATTTGGCAAAGCCGTTTTGTTAAAAGATTATACCACCGGAAGCTCATTTTTGAAATCAGCTGCCGCTAATAAAGAAGGAACGCCCCTTTATATTAAAGGGCGTTCCCGATAATCAGTATGCGTCCAGTTTTACCGCATCATCCACCTGCAGTTCTGGTCCAGTTGATTTAATAACATCCTCCACTGTGTATCCTGTTGCTACCTCAACGAGTTTCAGCCCGAATGGCGTCACATCGATGACCGCCATATCGGTGATGATGCGGTTCACCACGTTTTTGCCTGTTAACGGCAGGCTGCATTCCTTGAGGATTTTCGCGTCCCCATTTTTGTTGACATGTTCCATGATCACGATGATCTTCTGTGCACCGTGGACCAGATCCATGGCGCCTCCCATTCCCTTGATCATCTTCCCTGGAATCATCCAGTTCGCGAGGTCACCAGCTTCAGAGACTTCCATGCCGCCAAGGATGGCAATATTGATGTGTCCTCCGCGAATCATTGCAAAGGACTCGGCAGAATCAAAATAAGCTGATCCCGGAATGGCGGTGACCGTTTCCTTCCCCGCGTTGATCAGATCGGGATCAACGTTTTCTTCTGACGGGTAAGGCCCGATTCCAAGCAGTCCGTTTTCGGACTGGAGGACAACCTGTTTATCGTCAGAAATGAAATTTGCCACCAGTGTCGGCATCCCAATCCCGAGGTTTACGTAAAAACCATTCTCAATTTCTTTTTCAGCCCGGCGCGCGATTTTTTCCCGGACATTCCCTTTATTTTTAATCATTTGCCTTCTCCTTTCATGATCAGCCAGTGTTAACTTCTCACTGTCAGCCTTTCAATCCTTTTCTCCTGATTGCCCTCAATCAGTGTCTGGACATAAATGCTTGGAGTATGGATACTGTTCGGGTCCAATTCGCCCACTTCATACATGTTCTCTACCTCGGCAATCGTGACTCTGCCGGCTGCAGCGATCATCGGATTGAAGTTCCTTGCCGTTTTATGGTAGACGAGGTTGCCCATTTTATCCCCTTTCCAGGCACGGACAATGCTGAAATCGGCTGTCAGCGCTTCTTCAAGGAGGTATTCCTTGCCATTGAACATGCGGGTTTCTTTTCCTTCAGCTATTGGCGTCCCTACTCCAGCTGGCGTATAGAATGCCGGGATACCGGCACCGCCGGCCCTGATTTTCTCGGCAAGCGTGCCCTGTGGGATTAATTCAACTTCGATTTCGCCAGACAGCACCTGACGCTCGAACTCTTTGTTTTCTCCAACATATGAACCTACCATCTTTTTGATCTGCTTATTTTTAAGCAGCAGTCCAAGGCCCCAATCATCGACGCCGCAGTTATTCGAAATGACGGTCAGGTCTTTTACTCCTTTTTCAACAAGCGCGAGGATTGCATTTTCAGGAATCCCGCAGAGCCCGAAGCCGCCAACCATCACGGTTGCTCCATCATGGATATCCGCTACGGCGTCTTGAAAGGATGTGCAAATTCTTTTCATCGTTCTTCCCCCTTTTGACTATGTTCGCACCGGCACTATTGTCTTGCCGGAATGACTATTAATCTTTTAAAAAGTGATCGAATCAGACGAGTTCCACTATGGTGGCGACACCCTGACCGCCACCAATGCATAGTGTCGCAAGGCCTGTCTTTGCCTGTCTGCGTTTCATTTCATGAATCAGCGTAACAAGGATCCTTGCGCCGCTTGCTCCGATTGGATGGCCCAAAGCAATCGCGCCGCCATTGACATTCAAAATGTCCTTATTGAAATTCAATTCGCGGTCAACAGCAAGAGACTGGGCAGCGAACGCTTCATTCGCTTCGATCAGCTCCATCTGGTCCATTGTCATGCCCGATTTCTTCAATGCTTTCTTTACCGCGTCAACCGGACCGATCCCCATGATGCTTGGGTCGACACCGGCGCTTGCGTTTCCTTTAATCACCACAAGCGGTTTAAGTCCAAGTTCATCCGCCTTTGCCCGGCTCATGACAACCAGAGCAGCAGCTCCATCATTGATTCCTGACGCGTTACCTGCTGTTACGCTGCCATCCTTTTTGAATGCAGGACGCAGTCCGCCAAGCTTTTCGGCTGTTGTCCCCTTTTTCGGATACTCATCTGTGTCAAATACAAGTGGATCGCCTTTCCGCTGCGGGATTTCAATCGGGACAATCTCGTCCTTGAATTTGCCTTCCTCAATGGCTTTGGCTGCCTTTTCCTGGCTGGATGCTGCGAACTCATCCTGTTCTTCACGGCCAATTTCATATTTTGCGCATAGGTTCTCAGCCGTAACCCCCATATGGTAGTCATTGAAAGCACATGTGAGTCCGTCGGAAGTCATGCTGTCCACAAGCTTCTGGTCACCCATCTTGAACCCATCCCGAGCATTTTTCAGTAAATAAGGCGCCTGGCTCATATTCTCCATCCCGCCGGCTACGACAACTTCAGCATCTCCGGCGATAATCGCCTGTGCAGCCAGATGGACAGCCTTCAGGCCTGATCCACAAACTTTATTGATGGTCATGGAGGAAGCGCTTTCAGGAATGCCCGCCTTAATGGCTGCCTGTCTCGCAGGATTTTGCCCAAGTCCAGCCTGGAGCACATTGCCCATGATGATTTCATCTACCTGTTCCGGTTTGACTCCTGCCTGCTTCAATGCGTCTTTGATGACCGCAGCTCCCAGCTCCGGAGCGGAGATATTTTTCAAGCTTCCATTAAAGCTGCCAATTGCTGTTCTTACTGCAGATACGATTACTGCTTCAGTCTTGCTCAAAGTGCTCACCCTTTCTCAGATCTTCACATTTTAATTACTTCGATTGATTTGAATCAAATCCCTTTTATTTTATCAAAATTTTATTTATTCTTGCATTTTTAAAAATATTCTATTTACAATGAAGATATCTTAAGAGGAGGGTATGTCGAATGCTGCAGCTTCCCAAGAAGGTAAAAATTATTGAAGTCGGCCCAAGAGACGGGCTGCAAAATGAGAAGAATTTCGTTCCAACTGAAGTTAAAAAAGTGTTTATCAGTTCCTTGAAGGATGCCGGAATCAAAGAAATGGAGCTTACATCCTTCGTATCTCCCAAATGGGTACCGCAAATGGGGGATGCGGCGGAGATTGTCGCAGATTGCCTTGATGAAACTACCCGGAATATTGTGCTCGCTCCAAACAAAAAGGGAATTGAACGTGTTTATATGACGGACTGCAAAGCGGTTGCTGTGTTCGTCGGTGTCAGCAATACTTTTAATCAAAAGAATATCAACAAAACAACGGCCGAAAGCCTTGCGGAAGTACTGCCGCTGATTTCGGAGCTGAAGGCAAAGGATTATTTTGTACGCGCCTGTATCTCTACCGCCTTTTATTGTCCATATGAAGGCAAGATTGCTGAAGAAGAAGTTCTCGCACTGTGCGGCGAATTTGTTAAAGCTGGAGTGGATGAACTGAGTGTTGCCGACACGATTGGCATGGCGGCTCCCCACGAGTCTTATTCTTTATTTTCCAAATTGATTGATGTGTATCCAGATGTGCTCATGACCGCGCATTTCCATGATACAAGGAAACTCGCGCTGTCCAATATCCTGGCCGCACTTCAGGCTGGTGTCACTCGTTTTGATACGTCTGCCGGGGGACTTGGCGGCTGTCCGTTCGCTCCTGGCGCTGCCGGAAATGCTGCGACGGAAGATGTTGTCTATATGCTTCAAAGGATGGGCATCCAAACCGGTGTTGATCTTGATAAACTCACCCAGGCAATAGAAGTCATTCAGCCTCATATCTCGAGGCCGATCGAAAGCAGTTATTTCAAGCTCAATTCCGTCAATGTTTAACTTTTTTGCATAAGCTCCTGTTCCTGAATCCATCTTATTAGATGAAGTCATTTTGATGAAGGGAGCCTTTAACATGAGCCAAAAACGTGACAAGGGTTACAGCCAGCAAGGCAAACCAAATGCTGACACAGTCAAGCAGCAAATTGCTGCTGAGGATCTCGAAAAAGCCATCCATCCTACAAAGGGACAAAATTCCCAGCAATAAGCGTAATTAATAAGATTTTTCTGACCGCCCTGGCCGGCGGTTTTTTCATGTTTGCATTTCACATATAATGGTAAAATAAAGAAGTGTTCCTTTTAAAGTCGAAACGACAGGAATGCCTGCCTTTATCGGCATTGGTTCATCTGGGAATATCCGTAAATCGGAGGGGTTAGCATGAAGAAGGCGTTCCGTGTGTTATTTTCATTTTTACTGTTACTTGCCTCACTTGGCGTATTCATATCAAATAAAGTCATGTTTTTAAAAAAGAAGGATGACGAGGAGATTTTCAACCGGGAAACGGAGGCCGGCCATTTGGTGCCTGACGAGTACGATGCCCTGCCAAAAAGGGAAGTTACCATCCCTTCATCCTTTGGCTATGCATTGAAGGCTGTCCTTGTTGAACCGAATGACACAAACCGTTATATTATCATTGCCCACGGTGTTACCCAGAGCAAGACGAATTCCGTAAAATATATGAATTTGTTCCTGAACAGAGGCTTCAACGCGGTTATTTACGACCACCGCCGCCACGGTGAATCCGGCGGAAAAACCACAAGCTATGGCTATTACGAGAAATTCGACCTACAATCGGTGGTAAACTGGCTAAGAAAAGAAAAAGGACCGGACCTCCTGCTTGGCATTCATGGAGAATCCATGGGTGCTGCGACCTTGCTTCTGTATGCCGGGATGCTTGAGGATGGTGCCGATTTCTATGTAGCTGATTGCCCATTTTCCGACTTCAGCGAACAGCTCGCCTACCGCATCAAGGAAGAAGTCAAGCTGCTGCCGCCAAAACTATTGCTGCCGGTTGCCAATCTGTTTGTCCGCATCCGTGATAAATACTCCTTGAGTGAGGTATCGCCGATTGCGGTTATCGAAAATATCAAGAACCCGATCCTGTTCATCCACAGCCGCATGGACGATTTCATTCTGCCATCCATGACCGAGGCTTTGTTTGAACAGAAACAAGGACCAAAGAAGCTGTTCATGGCCGAAAACGGCCTCCATGCCCAATCCTACAGTCAAAATCGGGACCAATACGAAAAGGTACTCGATGAATTCCTTGAGGAATACGTCTTTGCGGGTGATGGAATTGTTGCTGCGGACTGATAACATGATATAACTCGCCTGTCTCGGACACTTTTGTTCGTTTTCGGGTTCTGTATGTCCGATAGCTCTGTTCTATCGGACATCTTTCTATCGGACACTTTTCTCTCGTTCCGGCTTCCGTTTTGCCGATAAAAAAAGACTGGCTCAACTGGAGCCAATCTTTTACTGCTTTTCTCCCTGGCGGTCGATTTCTTTGCCTTCAGCGTTCAATGCCCTGACTTCTTTATAGTCGCCAATGGCGTAATAGTAGCGTTCGTTTTCTTTTTCAACGATTTCTATTTTGGTGAATTTGCCATCTGGTCCTGCAGCTTCAATTGCTTTGATATCCGGATTCAATACTTTCCCGAAAATAACCGGAATTTTTACATCCAAATTGCCATCTTCTTTAAAAACCGTGAAGGCATCGACATACAGGAGCATGAAATCATTTTTATAATAAGTCCAGTGGTTGTGCCCTGCATTTTCCCAGCCTTCTTTTTCGCTGCCCTTGATATAGGCGACGGCCAGCGCATCGAATGTTTTTGAGCCCTCTTTTTGTTCTGTTGTGTAAAAGAGGAGCCAGCCATCCTCCACTTCTTCTTTGTGGATGATTTGTTTGATGTTGAACGGAATATCGTTTTCGATTGCTTCTCCTGCAGTTTTATAAGCACACGCTGACAGTACAAACGTGCAGATCATGATCATGGCTGCTTTCCACAATCTCCTCATCTCTCTCCCCTGCCTTTGCACCAAACTTCTATGTAATTCTACAACTCTCTCTCTATTTTACCCTTTTTTTCAATTTTTTGTAAACTTATAGTTTTGTTTTATCGTAAAAACTCATTCTTGGATTCAGATACTCGTTCGGGCTTTTCAACTGGAAGCATCCGTTGGTTTCTTTGAAGTCCAGCGTCATTTCCTCAGCAAAGAAGACTTCCTTCGCTTTTTCGATATAGATGGGGATACCTCCTGTTTCTATTCGGTGCTCTTCCCCTTCTTTTTCACTTTCAAACCAGAGGGCAGCCACGCCATTCACTGCACAGCCGCATCCGTCTATATCGTATTTTAATTTCACATACCCTTTTTTGTCTGCGATTTTTTCGCTCAGTTTATTTGATGCTGCTTCGGTGATTTTCAATTTCATGATTGCACTCCCTTTCCGAGTTTTCATTTTACCATACAGGTGACTTTTTTACGTTTCACAGCCCTTATGTGAAAATGTCTTGCAATTTTCCTGTTTAACTTTTAGTATCAAAGATAATTCTGACAACTTGAAAGGGGTGCTTTTTTTGTCAAAAGTGACAATTAAGGTGAATGATAATGGATCTTTAAGGATTTCCGGCGATGTAGAGCTGCTGGATGGAGCCGGCAATAAGTATGAGACAAAGCCGGCGTTCTCGCTTTGCCGCTGCGGTATGAGCAAAAATATGCCGTTCTGCGATGCTTCTCATAAAGGGAAATTCGAGTCGGCTGTGCGCGCGCCGCAAGCTGAAGAAACGGAATAATGTACTGAGGGCAATGGACATCCATTGCTCTTTTTTGTGGGGTGGGTCGCTGGCTACCATTCATCTGCAAGCCTGACATCCGCAATTGCCGAGATTCCAATGCGATGAATCTCCTCAAAACGATCGATAATATGGAGTTTCTGTCCAAGCTCGTTCCAATAATGGATTTTCCCGATCACCAGTTCATACTTGCGGTGGCGTAAATAAGTGATGCTGACGGGCCGGTTATATTCCATCGCTTCGAGAATCGTTTCATTCAATTGTTCAAGCTGCTGCTCATCCAGCTGCTTCTCTTTTTCATATTGATCTTCCTGTGCCCAGTCACGGAGCATTTTCACATGTTCAGGCAGCATCATCGATGTCCACTTGATTCTTCCGCGGTCACGTATCATCTTTTCTCCTCCTTCACATTATCAGCCCTTATGTCCGCCAACGAGTGCAGCCCGGTGCCTTGCTGTTCCGGCTGCCGTATAGGAAACCGCCCTCAGGAGAGCCGTGGATCCATAACGGCTGCGGATCCGGTCCATCGCATAGCCGAGTTCTTTCTTTTTCCAGCCATTCTTCTCGAATAAGTCGAGCTGGAACTCACTGTCCGTAACGAGATTCCCAATCGATATCGAAATGCTCCTCACCGTTTTTCCAACGTAGTTCTCTGCAAAAAGTTCAAGGCAGACACGATACACGTCCATTGTAATATTGGTCGGCTCCTCAATCGTCCTTGACCGGTGGAAGCCGCCGCCAAATTCATCCTGGCTGTAGCCGACCCCGAAGCTGATTGTCCGGCCTGCTTTTCCATGGCTTCTGGCCCTGCGTGCGACTTCTTCACACATTTCGAGGATGACATGCTTGATTTCTTCCTCTTCTTTGTAATCCCGAAGCAGGATTTGGCTTTTCCCGAAGCTGATCTGCCCTTCCATGATCGGAGCGCCAATATCGGAAAAATCGATTCCCCATGCATGCCAGTACATCTGGTTGCCCATGATGCCGAATTTTTTCTCCAGGATTTCAAGGTCATAACGGGCGAGCTGGCCGACTGTGAAAATCCCCATGCTGTTTAGTGTTTTTTCGACGCGGCGGCCAATTCCCCACATATCCCTCAGCGGTGAGACATTCCACAGCTTTGTCTGGACATCATCATAGGTCCATTCAGCAATCCCTTTGTGCTTGGCATCAAGGTCAAGGCATAATTTCGACATCAGCATATTCGGGCCGATCCCGACTGCGCACGGAAGCTGGAACTCGCGCTCGATATCATCTTTGATTTTTTTTGCGATGGAAGCAGCGTCACCCCAAAGCTTAGAAGCACCGTCCACTTTTATGAAGCTTTCATCGACACTGTAGGTATGGATCGCTTCCTTTGGGACATAGCGATTGAATACGCGGGAGATTTCAGTGGAGATTCGCAGGTATGTTGACATTTGCGGATCAACGACGACAATTCGTGGATCGTCGGGAATTTCAAACTTGCGTGATCCGGTCTTGATGCCAAACTCCTTTTTCAAACGAGGTGAGGCTGCGAGGACGACACTCCCGGGACGATCGAGATTCCCGACGACAGCCAGGTAACAATCAAGAGGATCAAGGCCGAGCATCACGGCAGAACAGCTCGCATAGAAGCTTTTCATATCCACACATAAAATTTTGTTTTGCGGCATTTCGCTGTAATCGACCATGTCTTCCCTCTCCTTTCGGCAAGTTTTCAAAAATAAGAACGCATGTTCCGTATCATTATACCCATTATATTAAGCGAATATGCGTTCGGTTTCAATGGAAATTTTCCGGGTGACTGACTTAATTAAGGGCAAAATGGGGAGTCATGCCAGGATTGGAGATTTTTGCGGAAGGGTGTTTTCCGTGAGGATTTCCGATTATAATCAGGGAAAGAGGTGTTTGTCGATGGATAAAAAACTCATTCGCAAAATGGTCCAAAAGTGCTTTGTGCAGTATCGGCATGATGAATCGCTCCCATTTGGAGAAGCAGAATTCGAAGAAATATATGAAAAGATAGCCGGAGTGAAAAACGAGGATCCCGAGGCGGATTTGCATGACATCATCAATGATGCGGTTTATGAATTTTTGTCTACATAAAAAAACTGCCCTTTATGGACAGCCTTTTCGTTATTTTAGGCGGATATTTGCTTCACCTTTAATTGTTGCGGGATAGTCATTCAGCTTTACCGTAATGGGGCCAGGTGCTGCTCCTTCATCGAAATAAGGAAACAAGACTTCAACAAATCCACCTTCACCGCTCGATCTGACAGATTGTGAGCCATCACCGATTTCATTGCCAGTTTGGTCAACTGCCTGATCTAGTGATATATTTCCAAGCCCACCTTCAGAGCCTCTGCGGAAATTGAGCACCAAGTTATCCTCTTCCCTGCCCACTTTCTGCAATCGGCCGTCGCTGGGAGCTTTTACGATTTCCAGCTTATCGGTGTCGACAATGATTTCTACCTCGTCTTTATCCAGTGCGCGCAGGGAATTGAAGCGCAAGTGAAGCTCTTCTGGTTTTTTGAAAAAATTACTTTGCAAGAAGAATTCCTTTGAATACTCATCCATATGGCGGGCAGTGGTTCCATTATTGATCGCGGCCCATTCTTCGCCAGTTTCATCAACCAGCGTCAGGTCTTCAAATCCAAATATCTGCTTAGAGTTCCCTTCATCAAAATGGGCTGTCACCCCAATTCTCGTCGGATAAACGGACACTTTTTCAATTGTGATTTTCTGGCCTTCGAACACGACTGTCTTGTTTACCTCAAACACTTCTTTTTTATCCTGGAAAGCATCTTTATCAATCGAGAATGGAAGCACCCACGTATCATCAAGCTTGGCAAGAGGCTGGCCATCTTCTGTTCTTCCTTCAGCGAGTTCAATGCTGAGCTGCAGATTTTCAGGCAGCTTTGTCCCGTAAAATTCATATCTTGCCTGAAGCAGCTCCTCATTATTCTGTGCATCCTCTACCCAGCCGCCGAACGAGGACACTGTTTCTTCAAGAGTATTCCCAGCGGTGTCAGTCAGCCTCAGATTTTCAACAGAGATTTCCTTGTGTCCGCCTGAAGAATCAATTTTATAAAACATCACCATCATCTGCTCATCGACAATCACCGAATCTAATGTGACCTTAAGGCCGTCATGTTCATCGGATACACCAATTTTTAGCGCAAAGTCATTTTCAACGGCTGCAGTCAGCCCCTTATCATAGCGGACGAGCTCGACAATCCTCTCCATACCAGGAATCAAAGTAACATACGAAGCAAAAGTCTCTGACGTCCTCAGCATCGCTGTAAAAGCAAGCATCAGGATAGCCGCAGCTGCAAAGGTCCAGATATACAAAAGGTTTTTCTTCTTTTTCCTTTTTCCCTTGCTCATTCCGGCAGAGATTGCCTGATCCAGCTGTAGCTCAGGAACCTCAATATGTTCAAGCGCAGCCTGAGCCTTTGTCAGCTTTCCCTCTTCAGCATTATGCATAGCCCAATCCCCCCTTATCTTCGAGCTGGCCTCGAAGCTCCTTCAACCCTTTATGGAGCCATGTCTTGACAGTGCCTTCCGGACAGTCAAGAATCTCAGCAATTTCCTTTATTTTAAAATCATGCACGTACTTCAATTCGATGACCTGCCTCGTTTTGGAATCAAGCTGTGCGATGATTTCCTCGACCTCCAGCCAGCTCGATTGGTGCTCGGCCCCCATCAGGCTGATGAGGTCATCGCTGACAAGGAGCTGTTTCCGTTTTTTCAATTCGTCACTGCAGTAGTTAAGAAGGATCCTTGTAAGCCAAGTCGTAAAATATTGCGGCTCCTTCAGCTTCCGGATTGAGCGATACGCCCTGTAGGTAACCTCCTGCAAGGCTTCGACCGCATCCCCGCTGTTTTTCAGATAGCTGAGCGCAATCCGGTACAGTCGTACTTTATGCAGCTGCATCAATTCGTAAAACGCGGCTTCATCGCCTCTCTTAGCTCTTCGTACCAGTTCTTGAAGCTCCAAATTGTTTCCCCCTGACCGTTTCTCTATCTATTAGACCTGAAAACCGGAAAAAAGTTTTATCAAATTTAAAAAACCGCCAAAAAATCTGGCGGTCTGAAAGTTTATTTTTTATTGAAGATATTTTTGCCAAATAATTCAAAAGTCCGGGGAAACAGGGCATAGAATTTGCTGCCTGCGTTCATCCATCGCGGCAGATTGATTTCCCTTGTCTTTGTCATCATCCGGTCGACTACCTGCTTCGCCACATATTCCGGCTTGAGCATGAACCTTTTGACACTTTTCACATACGTCCCCTGCTTATCCGCAATATTAAAGAAGTTGGTCTCAATCGGTCCCGGATTGACAGAAGTGACAAAGATTCGGTCATCAGCAACCTCCATGCGAAGACTGTTCGTGTAGCCGAGCACCGCATGCTTTGTTGCCGAGTAGACACTTGATTTTGGCGTAGCTATTTTGCCTGCCTGGGAAGCGATGTTGATGATATGGCCGCTCTGCCGCTGCTTCATGCCTGGAAGAACCATGGAAGTGCAAGCAATCAAGCCGACCACATTGACATCGAACATCGATTTTATTTCATCCATTTTCACTTCGTGGGCAAAATCAAAAACGCCGAACCCGGCATTATTGACCAATATGTCGACATAGCGGATGTCAGAAAGCACCTCAAAAAAAACTTTCTTGACTGCTTCTGGGTCTGAAACATCCAGCTGCCGTGCATGGATATTAATGGCGTACTTCGATTGCAATTCTTTTTTTAATATTTCCAGTTTATCGATACTCCGGGCCAAAAGGACAAGATTCGCTCCACGCGCAGCGCAAAGCCTGGCAATCTCAGCCCCGATTCCGCCCGAGGCACCGGTGATAATAATATTTTTCCCTTTTAAAGATTGCATCCACTTTCACCTCATTTTGCTGTATAAACGAAGGAGGTTCCTTCTTCCCTGGCTGAAATGGCGTCCAGGGATTGTAAATAATCAAGTTGTCCGACGGTTTCCGAAATCGTCAGGTTCAGTTCACGTTCATATACCGTCGGGAAAAGCAATTTGCAGATCTCAAAAACAGTAAGCTCCCTGCCCCCGAGCATTCCTCTGACCTGCATGGCACGGTCGTGCTGGCGGGCGAGCCTCTTTTCAATCAAGTTGTGCAAATCCGTTATCTCCGTTCCATGACCAGTGTATACCAATCCTATCGGGTACTGCTGCAATTTTTTCAA
Organism: Mesobacillus sp. AQ2; assembly: GCF_030122805.1. Classification (NCBI taxonomy): domain Bacteria; kingdom Bacillati; phylum Bacillota; class Bacilli; order Caryophanales; family Bacillaceae; genus Mesobacillus; species Mesobacillus sp. AQ2. The sequence continues at coordinate 3,197,962 of NZ_CP126080.1, forward strand.
GGTTGCATTATATTGGACCAGCGGCTTCGGTCTTTCTGTTTCACCTGGCAGCGGCGGTTCGAGCAATGGATTTGGCGAAATTCCGGCAAGAATCGTATCACCGGCAATCATTGTGCCGTCTTTTTCACGCAGCAGCACAATATGGCTCTGTGCATGTCCCGGTGTCTCGATCACCCTCCATCCCGGCAGTGCCGGGGGAATGTCATTTTCTGAAATAGTCCCGGTCAACGAGCGATTGCAAGAAAATACTAATGTCTTTTTCATGATTTTCATCGATGGCACAAAAAAATGATCAGGTATTGCCGACTGCAAGAAGAAGTTCTCATAGAATTCCTGATGTTTCTTCTCGAATTCCGAAGTCCTGTTAATCCACCTTTCATTCAGATGATGTCCATAGACCTCAAGATCTTGTGAAAGGTAGTCCAGCATTCCTACATGGTCCGGATGATCATGTGTCAGGATGACCTGCTCGATATCTTCCGGCTTCAGTTTCAAATCAGCCAGCTGGGATTTGAACGACTCCCAGGACTCTTCCGTTTTTGTACCCGCGTCAACAAGTGTCAACCTGTCCCCTTTTACTAAATATGCGTTCACATCACCGACCGGGAAAGGAGTCGGCAAAGTCAGTTTGGCAATTCCATCTTTCCATTCAGCCATATTATCTATACACCCCAAAACATTATTTTTCTATAAGGTAAAGTGATTGTTTGTTCAAGAAATCATTCAACTTTATTGGTCTTGGTATTTTTTCAATATAAAATAAAGTTTACCTTTAAAATGAACAAAAGTCATTATTTTCAACTTTTACTTTCAGAAAAAACTAAAAACTTTTTAATTTTCTCTTGACACAGAGGTTGTCTTTCTTGCATAATCACTATTAAAATTTCGTAAACTTTTCAAAAGCACTTGAGCAAGACGAGTAGACAGGAATGGTGTTAGAGAGTGGAGTCCACCGGCTGAAAGGCTCCGCGGCCCTCTTCATGTTGAAACCTACCTTGCGAGCTGCCAGGCAAACCTGGACGTATACCGGCGTTAACGGATGTTGAGCTGCACTTATTCGGCAAACGCCGAAAAAGTGAATGAAGGTGGTACCACGGAAGCATGGCCTTTCGTCCTTTTATGGATGAAGGGCCTTTTTGTATTTCAATAACCGAAAACATAAACTTATGGAGGCGAATCTGATGAAGAAGCTTGTTTTTGTTGGAGCAGGATCGATGGCGGAAGCAATGATTTCCGGGATAGGGGCAAGCGGGCTTCTTCCGGGAGAGCAAATATGGGTTACAAACAAACAAGATAGTGACAGATTGAAAACATTGGAGCAGAAATATGGAATAAAGGCGACATATGATAGTGGAATTCTTTTTAAGGACGCGGATGCTATTGTCCTGGCAATGAAGCCAAAGGATGCAGCAGGAGCGATAGAGGAGATTAAGCCATATTTATCTGAAGGGATGCTGATCATTTCCGTCCTAGCTGGCGTTTCGATTGACGCCATTGAAACGGCTGCCGAAAAGTCCCTTGCCGTGGTCAGGGCAATGCCAAACACCTCAGCTGCGATTGGCAAATCGGCAACAGCCCTGGCCGTGAATTCCGGTGTAAGTGAAGTACAGAAGACGCTTGTTCAGGAGCTTTTTAACACAATCGGCCTGACGACAATCGTTGAGGAATATCAGCTGGACGCCGTTACAGGATTATCTGGCAGCGGGCCAGCCTATATATATTACCTTGTCGAAGCAATGGAAAAAAGCGCTGCCGAAATAGGTCTTGAAAAACAGACAGCAAAGCAGCTGATTATCCAGACGCTGCTGGGCGCAGCGGAAATGCTGACACACTCTGATAAGGAACCTGCACAGCTCCGCTTTGAGGTAACCAGCCCAGGTGGAACGACTGAGGCAGGCATCAAGGTACTTGAACAGCACGGAGTACAGTCCGCTTTTGTATCCTGCATCAAGGAAGCCACCTCCCAATCAAAAAAGCTTGGCCGTCTGCTGGGCAATGAACTGGCAGCCGCAAACCGGCCCCTTTAAAATTGCAAACCGGTCCCCTGTTTCTCTACAATGGAGAAAAAACACAGGGACGTGTGAATGGTGCTTGTAATTTTACTGTCTTTAACTTTAGTCATCTGGATATTGGCAACAATCGATGCCTTGATTGGCTTCAGGAAATTGGATTCCCTCGAAAAAGCAGGGGGTGCTGACCAAGAACCGCTCCTCAGCGTGATCGTGGCTGCCAGGAATGAAGAAGAAAATATAACACAAAGCGTCCGCACCCAGCTGGCGCAAACCTATAAAAATACCGAGTGGATCCTTGTCAATGACCGATCCGAGGATGGTACCGGAAATGTGATGGAAAACCTGAAAGGCACGGATACAAGAATTCAAGTGATTCATATCGAGAGTCTGCCAGAAGGGTGGCTCGGCAAGAACCACGCTCTCTATAAAGGCTTTCAGCTCGCGTCGGGCCGCCTGATCTTATTTACCGACGCTGATGTCATGTATCATCCCGAGGCTTTTTCAAGAGCGGTCGGTTATTTTGAGGAACATAGCCTCGATCATTTGACCGCCGCCCCGAACCTTAGTGCAAAGCCCTTCTGGCTGAAGGCCTTCGTAGCGTTTTTCTTATTTGGCTTTTCTTATTACAAGCGACCGTGGCTCGGCAATAACCCCCGGGCGAAGACGGGAGTCGGCATCGGTGCATTCAATATGATGACCCGGTCGGCTTATGAAAAAGTCGGCACACATGAATATATAAAAATGCGGCCTGATGATGATTTGCAGCTGGGAATGATGGTAAAGCGCCAGGGTCTTAAGCAGCGGATTGTCACGGCTATGACGTTAATTGAAGTGGAATGGTACCAAACCCTCGGCGAGGCTTTAGGCGGGCTGGAGAAAAACACCTTCGCCGGCCTTCACTACAGGATCAGCATGGTGCTGTTTTCGGTGTTCGGTGTCTTTGTTTCACAGGTCTTACCGTTCTTCACTGTTTTTTCGGGTAACCAGTCTGTTGCAATCCTTAGTGCTGTTAATCTCGCATTCTTGGCTGTTCTGTATGTGATGGTAACCAAGAAAATGACCCAATTTTCACCATGGCTGTTCCTTGTCCTGCCCTTTACGGCCCTGCTGTTCATTTTCTCCCTCTTAAGAGCAAGCTACCTGACTATGAAAAGAGGCGGCATCATCTGGCGCGGAACGAAATATACGCTGGCGGAATTAAGAAAAAACACATTACGGTGAGTACAATTTTTCCTTTCCTCTTAAAGCCCTGTTATACTAAAAATATATTTTGGATAGCGAAATAAAAGGAGGCTGCTGGATTGGAAAAGAAATTATTTTCCCCTTATAAAATCAAAGATTTAACCCTGAAAAACAGGATTGTCATGGCACCGATGTGCATGTATTCATGTGAAAAAGAAGACGGGATCGTCACAGACTTCCATATGACTCACTATGTAAGCCGTGCTGTCGGCCAGGTAGGCTTGGTCATTCTCGAAGCAACTGCAGTCACACCGCAGGGCCGGATTTCGCATCAGGACCTGGGTATCTGGAGCGATGAGCATGTTCCCGGGCTTACAAGACTGACTGAACAAATCAAGCAGAACGGCGCCGCAGCTGGTATCCAGCTGGCACATGCCGGCCGAAAAGCAGCATTGCGTGATGAAATCATCGCCCCTTCTGCAATCGCTTTTGATGAAAAGTATAAGGAACCAAAGGAAATGACGGCGGAAGAAATCAAGGAAACTGTCGAGGCATTCAGGAAGGCTGCTGAAAGAGCTAAGCGTGCAGGCTTCGATGTGATAGAAATTCATGCGGCACACGGGTATTTGATCAACCAGTTCCTCTCCCCTCTTACAAACAAACGGGAAGACGAATACGGCGGCACTGACGAGAACCGTTTCCGCTTCCTTAGCGAAATCCTTGAAGAGGTAAAAACAGTGTGGGACGGCCCTCTGTTTGTCCGTGTTTCTGCATGCGATTATCAGGAAGATGGCCTGACTGCCGATGATTATGTAAAAATTGGTGCATCCATGAAAGAATTTGGGGTTGATTTAATTGATGTCAGCTCCGGCGCGGTTGTGCCAGCAAGAATCCACGCCTACCCAGGCTACCAGGTCAAGTTTGCTGAAAAAATCAAACATGGAGCCGATGTGGCTACCGGAGCTGTCGGGTTGATCACAACCGGTATCCAGGCTGAAGAAATCCTGCAGAATGATCGCTCCGATCTGATTTTCATAGCCCGAGAACTGCTTCGCGATCCATATTGGCCAAGAACTGCGGCCAAAGAGCTTGGAACAAGCATCGAATCGCCTAAGCAATATGAACGAGGATGGATATTTTAAGCAAAACTAAAATAATCATTGTGTCTAAAGAGGCATCCAGAATAATACTCTGGATGCCTCTTTTTGCTTAAAACGAGTTTAATATGAATGACGGACACTTTCCTGCGCTTTTCACCAATTTCTGTCCGTCATAGCCTTGATGACGGACACTTTCGTGCGCTTTTCATGAATTTCTGTCCGTCATATGTCTTAGATCAGTTTACTAATACAGTAACCCCATAGAAAAAGAGACTGTCATCAAAACAGCCCCTCTTTCCATGAAATCATTTATTTAACTGCCCTTCACCAGCAAAATCCTGCGGTACATATCCCCGAACATAACGCCTTCATCAGCAATCAATCGGATTCTGTCTTTTTCTGTTGAGCAGGCTTCCTCAAAGGATACGCCGATGTCGGTCCCAAGCAGCTTGATCACATGCCTGAAGGCTTTCTTGACGAAGGAAAGTCCTTTCCCTGGCTGAGCAAACTTATCGAAGACCAGCACCAGGCCATCCTCCCGGCATACTCTTACCATCTCGGCAAACGCCCTTCTATGGTCGGGGACGACGGATAAAATTAAACTTCCCACAACATAATCAAAGGCATCATCAGCAAAGTCCAGCTGCTGGGCATCCATTTTTAAAAAAGTAATCTTTGAGCCCTGGAATTTATCCTTTGCTTTCTGAAGCATATCCTCTGAATAATCGATTGCAGTGATATCCAGCTGTTCATAGGGCAAGCGCTCGATGTCGGCTCCTGTGCCTGCACCAACAAAAAGCACTTTGTCCCCAGGCTGCAAGTGTAAGTCTTTAAAAAGTTTCTCTCTCGCCTTGGAAAAAGGGCCGGCATTGAAAATCGCATCATAAATCGGCGCCCAGCCTTTGTAAATGATCTTATTCCAGGAATTATTAATAGCGTCCACCCCAATCTGATCCCAAATGCAAAGTTCTAATTACTTTTGACTCTAAAAGCAGCCCAGCAGCCAGCAACCACTTCTCCATCCAGAGCAATCTTTTCTCCAGGAATAACAATCTGCAGTATTTTGTTCCTTAAACTTCCCAGCTACCTCTTCAACCTTATCACTATGGACACAATTGACCTGACAGACATCCTGCTCCTTCAACTTATCATCCACCTCATTCAAATAATCATTTGAGTATATAATATTCAAACCACCGTTTGAATGTCAATAAAAAAACCAGGATTCTCTCCTGGTTTTAAAGATTAGGCTATTTTTTCTCTCTGCCGGTCAGCAACCTTTTTAAAATAAAATCCTAATTTAACGAGACCAACCGCGATCAGGGAAAAGATCATATTGTAGAAAACCGCGAATATTGCAAGATCCATCACTTCAAAAATGACAGCATACAGTAACCCAACAATCCCGAATAAGGAAATAGTGATCAGGAAATGCATTCTCGGCAGGAGAAAAGTGATAATCCCGCTAAACAACATGACCAGTGAACCCATAATGAAAAAATGAAGACCGAATAAAAGTAAGAATTCCAAGCGTACTCCCCCAGTTTCGTATAGAAAGAATGGATGGAAATAGTTCCATCACCTTCCATTTCCCTCTGGGTCATTTTTTAAACGGTTTTAAATCCGGTCATCCCATATTCGATTCAGGAGTGTGCTTTCACTTGAAACAACCAGTTCAAAAACATCTGGATTGGTCATTTCCATCAGGCAATCGTATCCGAAACTTTCGTTGAAATATCTCATGAGCAATGTGGTCATGTTTCCATGGCTGACAAGGAGGATATGACCATCGTCCGAACATAGTAAGTCTTCAATCAGGGATTTAGCCCGTTTCATCGCGGCAGAAGTAGACTCTCCACCCTCAAAAACAAGCTCGAAGTCTTCGAAGGTTTGTTTCAGCTTTTCCCGCCAGTCTTCCAGATTCACTGTGCTCAGCACTCTTTCACCAAGTCTTTCATCCTCAAGAACCTCTATTCCTTTGGAATTGGCCAAAGGCTTTATTGTATCGATCGCTCTTTTAAATGGACTTGAATAGATGCTATCTATTTCCTTATGTTTAAAAAAGTCAACCAGCGCCAGCGCCTGCTTCCGGCCATGTTCGGTCAATGGCGAGTCTACTGGCTGTCCAGCTGCACTAGCATGACGTACTAGATAGATTGTTTTCAATCGTCACACCCCTTTTATTCAGTCGTGGTCATACGGAACCGTGATTTCCATGAAGTCCTCTGATATGACAGTATTGGCAAAAATCGTCTTGGCTTCCGCTTCTAACTGCTGCCAGTCATTGCGGTCATATCTCGAACTTATATGGGTAAGACACAGTTTTTTTGCATCCGCATTCAAGGCAGTTTCAGCTGCCTGCAGTGTAGAGGAATGGAAATACTCATGAGCAAGCGACTCTTCACCTGCTGAAAAAGTGGCCTCATGGACAAGTAAATCCGCCTTATGGGCAAGTAATTGAGCATTTTGGCAAACTCTTGTGTCTCCTAAAATGGAGATTATTCGGCCTTTCTGCGGGGGACCGACGAATTCAGCAGGGTCAATCACCGTACCGTTGTCCAATATGACCTCTTCGCCATTTTTGATTTTCCTGTAATCAGGTCCAGGCTTTACACCTGCAGCCTGAAGCTTATCTGCAAGGAGGGTGCCCGGTCGGTCCTTTTCAATGATTCTATACCCATATGAAGGAATTCCATGCTCAAGCAGCCTTGCTTCCACAATAAACTGATCATCCTCGAATATGATTCCTTCTTCCAGTTCAATAATTTCGATAGGATACTTCAAATACGATTTGCTAATCTTCAGGGATACTTCAATATACTCCTTGATCCCCGGCGGCCCGTATACAGTAACCAAGGAGTCCCCTCCCTGGAAGGAACGGCTGGACAGCAAGCCCGGCAATCCATAGATATGATCACCATGCAAATGGGTGATAAAAATTTTCTCGATTCTTCTCGGCTTTATGCTTGTATGTAAAATCTGGTGCTGGGTTGCTTCCCCACAGTCAAACAGCCAGACAACTCCCCGTTCCTCGAGTAACTTCAGTGCAATTGAAGTCACATTCCTTAATTTTGCTGGAACCCCTGCACCTGTCCCCAGAAAAAAAACATCCATATCCCTTACATCCTCCTGTCAATACGCTTGCAAACGCAAATCCATTTCATTATTCCTTTCAATATATCATATGTATCAGCGTCCATCTAAACAGATCGTTGATTTGATGAGAATGGGATAGTCCGATACAATTTGCAGAAACTAATACAGGCCAAAAGAGTTGCTAATTGTTCTCGAAACCGATACAATTTTGTATTTGTAAAGTGTTTTTTATTCTCAGAGATTGTTGCTTTCCATTTTCCAGGCGAGAAAGCGGAAAAGTTAACAGAAAAAGCCTTCTACATATTTCTAAATTCACATAAAAGAGAGGTTCTATATTGTGGCACACACCGAAAAACCAACAGCTTTAATCATGATCTTCGGGGCTACAGGAGACCTGGCAAACCGAAAACTATTTCCTTCCCTTTACAACTTGTATGCAAAAGGGAAACTGGACAAGTTCGCGGTCGTTGGCGTTGCCCGTCGTTCACTGACAAATGAAGAATTTCAGCTTAGGGTAAAAGAGTCTGTAACTGAACATGGAAAATCAGAAGCAAATCTTGATGAGTTCGTCTCCAAGTTTTATTATCATTCCCATGATGTTACTGACTCAAGCTCCTATATCGCACTTGGCAAGCTGGCAGAAGAGCTCGACGGACATTACGGACTTGATGGCAATAGAATTTTCTACCTGGCAATGGCACCCGAATTCTTCGGAACGATTGCTGAACATTTAAAGAATGACAACCTGACGAATGTTCCTGGTTTCAAGAGACTCGTCATCGAGAAGCCATTCGGACATGACCTTGAATCGGCAAAAGTGCTGAACAAGCAAATCCGAACTGCTTTTTCCGAGGATGAAATCTACAGGATCGACCATTACCTCGGAAAGGAAATGGTTCAAAATATCGAAGTCATCCGTTTTGCGAACGCGATGTTCGAGCCACTCTGGAATAACCGTTACATTTCCAACATCCAGGTAACATCCAGTGAAACACTTGGAGTAGAAGAACGCGGCCGCTATTATGAAAAGAGCGGTGCACTCCGGGACATGGTCCAGAACCATATGCTTCAGATGGTCTCTTTGCTGGCGATGGAACCGCCTATCAAGCTGACAACGGATGAAATCCGTTCCGAAAAAGTAAGAGTGTTCCGTGCACTCCGACCGATCACGGGAGAGGCAGTAAACGACTATTTTGTCCGTGGCCAATATGGTAAAGGCACGATGAATGAGAAAGATGTTCCTGCTTACCGTCAGGAGGAAATGGTTGACCCTGATTCCAATACCGAGACGTTCGTAGCTGGCAAGCTGATGATTGATAACTTCCGCTGGGCTGGAGTACCTTTCTATATCCGGACAGGCAAAAGAATGAAGGCAAAATCAACAAAAATCGTGATTCAATTCAAAGATATCCCGATGGATTTGTATTACAAACCAGAAAAAACGGTCAACCCAAATCTGCTTGTGATCCATATCCAGCCTGAAGAAGGAATCACGCTTCATTTGAACGCCAAGAAATCCGGCCAGGGGACAGATGCTACACCTGTGAAACTGAATTATGCCAATAAAGGGATCGATGGACTGAATACACCGGAAGCATATGAGAAGCTTCTGTATGATTCATTGCGCGGTGACGCAACAAACTTTACTCATTGGGATGAAGTGGCACTCTCCTGGAGTTTCGTCGATAACATCTCAGAAGTATGGGAAAACACGAAAGAACCGACCTTCCCGAACTATGAATCTGGCTTAATGGGTCCTGATGCAGCAGACAAGCTGCTCGAAAAAGATGGATTCTTCTGGTGGCCAATCACCGAAATCGATGTAGAAAATTGCTGATCAAAAAGGCCCGCCTGTTACATGGCGGGCCTTTTGTTTAACCTCCAAAAAAGAAATCAAGGATATTCGAGCCTGCAGATACCTCTTTGTTATAGAACTCGGAGTATCCGCACTTCTTGCAATACACAACAGTAAACTGGTTATTCTGGATATCAAACATCTTGGATAATCCCGTACCAGTCATCGCGACATCCTTCTGTGCTGCGTCCGTGCTCCCGCATTTTATGCACCCTTTGTCGGTCATTGTCTTCCAACTCCCTTTTTTTTAACTATACTTCTTTTACGTATCTGCCAAAGATTGGTTTCACCTTTTCACATAAAAAAATCCTGAAAAGGAAAACTTATATTTGTCTTATTAACTAAACAGAGGTGAAAGGTATGGGATGGTTCGGACACAGCAACAAGACATTCAGCTTTGCCATGTTTTCAGAGAGCCATCTTGCCATTTTAGCGATCTTCATATTTGTAAATACGGCAATTTTTTTAAACAGGCGGAAATTAAGTAATGAAAAGTGGCGGAAAGCTGAGCTGCTGACAGCATTCTCATTAATATTGATCGAGCTCTTCAATCATTACTGGATGTATAAACATGCTGTCTGGAAGCTAGGACGCTCCATGCCCTTGGAACTATGTAATATAGGTCTCTTCCTGGCTATTGGTTTACTGTTAACCAGAAAGAAACTCTTTTTTGAGCTATTGTTTTTCATTGCCTTATTGGGTGCGACCCAGGCGATCATCACACCTGCTTTAACCTATGGCTTCCCTCATTTTCGCTTTTTTCACTTTTTCTATGCCCATATGATGATTGTATGGGTGACCCTTTATTTCACTCTGGCAAAGGGATTTCACCCTACATTCAGTTCAGTTTTAAAGGTCATTCTATTCATCAATCTGCTTCTGCCCGTAATCCTGTTAATTAATAAAACCGCTGACGGGAACTATTGGTTTTTGCGCCATAAACCTGATAGCCCCAGTTTCATGGATTTACTCGGTCCCTATCCATGGTATATTTTTTCCCTGGAAAGTTTGCTGGTCTTATTAAGTCTCCTTGCATGGCTCTGCTTGCGGTTATGGCTAAGAGGAGAGAAAAGGAGTTCTTATTCTGAGACTTAAACATTCCTTTTTCCAAAAAAAAGAAGGCAATTGAATGCCCTCTAAAGATTCCTTTTGATAAACTGCAGTGTCTTTTCAATAATAATGTGCTGATCATTGTCAAGAGTTGCAACATGATAGCTTTCTTTTAAGGGATAGATTTCTTTTGTTTCAGAGCTGATATTTTCATAAATGGTTTGAGAATTATCCGGCGGCACCACATGGTCTTCCTCAGAAACAAAGATCAAAGCTGGGCAAGATATTTTCGCCAGGTCATCTTTAACTTCTTTCATGAAGGTTAAAATTTCTTTTACTGATTGGACCGGCGTTTTTTCATAAGCTAGTTCCGTTACTCCCGCTTTTTTAATGTCAGATCCAATTGCATCCAAAAACCTGGTGCCTTCCAATTGGCGGACAGGCTCCATTGCCGGGATATCAACAGCGGCATTGACCAGGACAATCCCCCGGAATTCAGGATATTTTTCAGCCATGTACAACGTCAGCGTTCCGCCCATTGACAGGCCTGTCACAAAAATCGTGTCACACCTATCTTTTAACCACTGAAATCCCTCTTCCACCGACGCAATCCAATCACGATAAGAGGTTTGTTCCATGTCTTCATAATGTGTACCATGTCCCTTCAAGCGGGGACCACATACGGTATATCCTGCCTCAGCATACGCCTCCCCTAGTGGCCTCATACTCTGTGTAGAGCCTGTAAAACCATGAGATACAAGGATACCAACTCTATTTCCTTCAAAATAGAATGGTTCAGCTCCCTCAAGAACAGGGTAACGATCTGCCATGCTATTCCCTCCAATCTAATTATCTACTTAAAAGATTTCGACTCATCTTGAGGCAAACCCTTCCTTTCATACGAAAAACACCTTTATTTACAATCAAAACCACCAGTGTGAACTGGTGGTTTGCTCTGCGGCTGAAAGCCTCTCTTACCGGCCTTGGCCTTAAAGGCCCGCTGAAAGGGTTTCCCTTCTGCACCACATTCACTCACCAATTCTAAAGAATTTCTTTATTTATTCTTATTTTTTTGTCCTGTGAAAGGATCAAACTCTTCGAACAATGTTAACTGGTCAGCTTGATAGTCTTCCACGAGCTGATTTCGAATGTATTCTTGTATTTGCTTTTTGTTTCTGCCTACTGTATCAACATAGAAGCCTCGGCACCAAAATTTCCGGTTTCCATACCGGTATTTTAAATTGGCATGTCGATCGAAAATCATGAGGCTGCTCTTTCCTTTCAAGTAACCCATGAATTGAGACACACTCAATTTCGGCGGGATACTAACTAACATATGAATGTGGTCCGGACAGGCATTAGCTTCATGGATCACAACACCTTTTCGTTCACATAAATCTCTGATAATTTGGCCTATACTCTTTTTATATTTTCCATAAATGATTTGTCTTCTGTATTTTGGGGCAAATACTATGTGATACTTACAATTCCATGTTGTATGTGCTAAACTGTTCATGTCCTTCATAGGGCATACCTCCTTCTACGGTGAGATGAAGTGGTCGGGAAACCAACTTTATCCTACCATGAAGTGAGGTTTTTTTATTACTACCACGCTATAAGCTCTCTGGAACCCCCGGCATAGCCAGGGGTTTTCTAACACAGTAACAAATAAAAAACAGCGGATACAAAATCCGCTGTTACAGTGTCTTATTCCATCCACTCAGTGTGGAAGATTCCTTCTTTGTCAATGCGCTGATAGGTGTGGGCGCCAAAATAATCGCGCTGCGCCTGTATCAAGTTGGCCGGCAGCGTTTCTGTCCGGTAGCTGTCGAAATAGGAAAGGGCAGCAGAGAAGCTCGGAACCGGAATTCCGTTAAGAACAGCAGCGGAGATGATTTCCCGCAGTGACTGCTGATAGCCTTCAGTGATTTCCTTGAAATAAGGATCAAGCAGCAAATTTTTCAACTCAGGGTCGCGATCGTACGCTTCCTTGATTTTCTGTAGGAACTGGGCTCTGATAATGCAGCCTCCGCGGAAAATCATCGCGATTTCTCCGTAGTTCAGGTTCCAGTCATATTCTTCTGATGCCGCTCTCATCTGGGCGAAGCCCTGTGCATAAGAACAAATTTTGCTCAGATACAGTGCCTTTCGAATCGATTCAATGAATCCCTTTTTGTCACCATCAAATGGTTTCGCTTCTGGTCCGGAAAGTACCTTGCTTGCCTCAACCCGCTCTTGCTTCATGGCCGAAATAAAACGCGCGAAAACGGATTCCGTAATGATAGGCAGCGGAACCCCAAGGTCTAGCGCACTCTGGCTTGTCCATTTTCCTGTTCCTTTTTGGCCTGCAGTATCAAGGATTACGTCGACAAGCGGTTTGCCTGTTTCGTCGTCCTTTTTTGTGAAAATATCAGCTGTGATTTCAATCAAGTAGCTGTCCAGCTCACCTTTATTCCATTCAGCGAACACTTCATGCAGCTCTTCAGCACTCAAGCCAAGAACATGCTTCAGCATGAAATAAGATTCTGCGATCAGCTGCATGTCGCCATACTCGATTCCATTGTGGACCATTTTTACATAATGGCCCGCTCCATCAGGACCAATATATGTTGTGCACGCGTCCCCATTGACCTTAGCAGCAATATCCTGGAAGATCGGCGAAACCAGCTCATATGCCTCCTTTTGCCCACCAGGCATGATGGAAGGTCCATGCAGTGCGCCTTCCTCCCCTCCAGATACCCCGGTGCCAATGAAGTGAAGTCCAAGCTCGCTCAATTCTTTGTTCCGCCGCTGTGTATCGGCAAAATATGTATTACCGCCATCGATGATGATATCGCCCTTTTCAAGATGAGGCTTCAATTGATCGATTGTCGCGTCGGTCGCAGCCCCGGCCTTTACCATCAGCAAGATTTTCCGCGGTTTCTCGAGGGATTCAACAAATTCTTCGATTGAAAACGTTCCGTAAATGTTCTTGCCTTCCGTTTCGGCGAGCATTTCATCCGTCTTTTCTCTAGAACGATTATAAACGGAAACAGAATACCCACGGCTTTCAATATTCATCGCAAGGTTTTTCCCCATAACAGCGAGGCCAATGACTCCGATTTGCTGTTTTGACATCATTCCAACTTCCTTCCTTTTTCATAACTGGTTTTTAAAAACTTACAAACTAATGTAACAATGAATCCAGGGTGGTGCAAACAATAGGCTTCATCCCTCTATATTTTGACTTAACCTCTGGAAGCTAAACAACTTTAATAGTCTTTTTTCTCGGTATCGCCATTTCTTTTGCGGTCCTGAAGAAAATCCTTATTAAAGCTTGTGCCAGCCTTGGGGTTTTCCCTTGAAGAGTGCTTCTTCACCTGTAAACCAGCGCTTTCGATAATACTTTTACCGTATTTTTCACGCAGCTGGCTCATCGTATTGATCAAAGGCTCTTTTTTTGCATCCTGTTCGTAAGAAAACAAGTCGAGCTGCTTAACAGCCTGATCTGCCTCTAGCAGATCTGTTCCGGTGATTCCGAGCAAGCGGACAGGATCACCGTTCCAATGCTTTAAAAATAAAGCTTTTGCCGCAGCAGCAATGTCGTCTTTCTTTGAAACCGGGTTCGGGAGCTTTTGGCTTCTTGTGATCGTTTTTCTGTCCTTAAAGCGGATCATGATGCTAATGGTGGTTGCGACAGCTTCCTTTCTCTTCATCCTGGCAGCTACCTGCTCTGATAAGCCATCAAGGACCTTCAGGAGTTCATGCTGATTCGAGAGATCTCTCGGCAGGGTTGTTGAATTGCCGATACTCTTGAAGTCATAGACGGATTCGGGATCCACCATTCTATTATCCTGACCGTTGGCTCTATTTTTCAGCTTCAGGCCATTAATCCCTAACAGGGCTTTCAATTGGATATCATTTGCTTTTGCCAGGTCGCCAATAGATTGAATACCGATGCTTTTTAGTTTGTCCGCGGTTTTCGTTCCTACTCCATGCATCTCTCCGGCTCCGAGCGGCCATAGGATCCGAGGGATATCCCGTTTTCTTAAAATCGTGATCCCCAATGGTTTTTTCATATCGGAAGCTGTTTTCGCCAGGAATTTATTAGGGGCGATTCCAATGCTGCATGGCAAATCAAGCTGCTCGAGAATCCGTTTCTGAATGCTCTCAGCTATCTCCAATGGTGCCCCGATGTCAGCGCAATCCGTAATATCCATATACCCTTCATCAATGGAAACAGGTTCCACCAGCTCGGTATATTGGCGTAAAATATCGAACATAGCACCAGACGCAGCCCGGTACCTGTCAAAATTCGGTGTTTTTATGATTAACTCAGGGCAGAGCTTTTTTGCTTCCCACAACGGCATGGTTGTCTTTACTCCGAATTTCCTTGCTTCATAGCTGCAAGTTACAATGATTCCCCGCCGTTCCTCAGGGTTGCCTGCAATGGCCAGGGGTTTTCCCTTCAGTTCAGAATCATAAGCCATTTCTACGGAAGCATAGAAACTGTTCATATCAACATGTAAAATGACTCTGCCCTTTTTTGGATACATCTCTTTCATATCAGCCACTTCCCAAATATACGTTCCATTCTAGTTTATCAAAAATAGCGATCATATACTTAATCGAAGTTTGGATGGCAAATGTGAATTTTATGTGAAGATAAAATGGAAAAGATTAAAGATTCCGCTGGGAAACCCGATAAAATCAATAAATAGATATACAAAGACGGGGGAGTTTTTATGCAGCATTGGTCCATTGGCAGAAAGTATGCAAGCGTTTTCGCATTTATCATGGTCATTTTCCTGGGCAGCTTTATTTATTTGTCCAGTGTTTTGAGCAACCTACAAGATGCGATCGACCTTGCAGAGGAGAAAAGTGATTACGCTATCATGATCAGCGAAATGGGGGCCACTTTTCGCCAGAAATACATTATTATTACTGACTACATAACCGAACCAAAACCAGAGCTTCTTACACTTTATAAAAAAGAAGCGGAACAGTTTGATGCCTCAGCTGAAAAACTGAAAGCAAATGTGAAAACGGAAAATGCACAAACGCTATTCGAGGCAATCGTCAAAACAGATAAGCATATGGACAAAATCTGGTCTGATGAAATTTTAAAGACTGTGGATGAATTTAGGCAAAACGGAGAACAGGTTGATATCTTCACCCAAATCAGTCTTGCGAACAAAGCTGAAACCATCAGGGATATGAATATCGAGAAATTAAACCAGTTACAGACGGCAATCCTGGATGACAGGACGACAATCATGAATGAAACTCATTCTTCAATTGCTTCCATGATCCGTAATACTTTCATCCTTATCATCATCGCCTTTATCATCTCTTCTGTGGCAATGTACTTTGTCTCCCGCAGCATCAGCAAAAATCTTAAGGATGTTGTTGCTTACTGCAAGAAGCTCGCAGCCGGGGAACTGAATGTAAAAGCGCTGCAGGCAAAGAACAAGGACGAAGTCGGCCAGATCATCCAAGCAATGAATCAATTATCCGGTAACCTTAAAGCTTCCATTTCCAGCATACTTTTGTCATCTGACCAGGTAAATGAAATGTCGAGAAATCTAAAGGAAAATGCGGAGGCCACCACAGAAGCAAACAATGAAATTACGACATCAATCATGCAGGTTGCCTCTGCCTCAGATGAGCAGGTTAAGATTTCGGAACGCACCAATGAAGCAGTCGAAAATGTGTCTTCACAATTAATCGAAGTTACTGGATCAATGCAGGAGACCCTGCAAACGACTTCAGATACGAAGCAAAAGATTGAACAGGGAAAACTATATGCTATCAATGTGACGGAACAAATGGATGAAATCAATGGAAAAGTAACAGAACTGGCCAAAGTGATTCACTCCCTGAAAAACAATTCTCAGGAAATTCATCGAATCATTGAAATTATCACTGATATATCAAACCAGACAAATTTATTGGCATTGAATGCAGCGATTGAAGCGGCAAGAGCCGGGGAGCATGGGAAAGGCTTCGGTGTGGTGGCCCAGGAAGTGCGCAAACTTGCCGAACAATCAGCTGGAGCGGCAGACAGCATCCGCACAATCCTTGAACAAACTGGAAAAGAAACGAACCTGGCCGTAAATGTCATGGATGAAAGCCAGGTGACCGTCCAAAAAGGCAATGAACTTGTTGAGAAAGTTGCGGCCACCTTCACAGAAATAGCTCAATCAATCGAGGAAGTCAGCTTGAAGGGAGACACTGTCAGCAGTGCTGTCACGAGTGCGAATGAAAAGATTGAATTCATGGCGCAGTCTGCGACCGAGGTCATCACTGCATCTTCAAAGTCTGCGCAATTCCTCGAGCAGGTAGCAGCTACAACAGAGGAACAAAACGCAACCATGCAAGAACTGTTGGAATCATCCAGCAAATTGTCCAGCATGGCCGAGAACCTGAGAAAGTCATTCTCCAGTTTCAAACTATAACTAAAACAAGCTGACCCGCGTGGGGTCAGCTTGTTTTTATATCACACTAGTTATGTAATTCCTGTTTTTGATTTTTCATATAGTCCTTAATCTCTTTGATTCCCTCGAGTGACTGGATCAAGGTTTCTGGATCAATGACCATGATCATCCGTTTCTCAAAATTGGCGATGCCTGTGATGAATTTAGTATTTTGATATGCGATCAGACCTGGTTGTTTTAAATTCTCCTGAGGTATCTCAAGGATTTCCTTCGCATCCCTGACCAGGACTCCCAACGAGATATCCGATGTCTCCAGTACAATCAGTCTCGTCTTGTCGTCCGCCTGAATATCCCGATTATAGAGGACCTTTTCCAAATCTATAACTGGAATTAGATCTCCCCTTACCTTCGTAATTCCGGTGACATAATCAGGCATATGGGGGATCGCAGTCATCCCTTCCATTTTTTCAATCGATATGACGAAAAGAATCGGAAAAGCATATTCTTCATTCCCTGCCTGGAACACAACCGTCTTAGTACTTTCAGCCATTGGAGTACACTTCCTTTATTTATAGTTCTATCCCTATGTAATAATAGATTTTAAAAATGGGTTCATGGTGATTGATCAGGTCGATCATTTCAAGTATTATATCGGATTCTTCAGTTCGATCTTTAGAACTAATGAAAAATGAGTAAGGGGATATGGACATTTAGCCGATTACTACTCCTTGAAATGTCTAAAAAACACATTACTTGGACATTTTGACTGCAGCTTTTCCCCAAAATGTCTATTAAGACTGGTTTCTTGGACATTTTGATCATCATTTCTCTCTCAAATGTCTATTAAAACTCTGTTCTTGGACATTTTAATCATCATTTCTCTCTAAAATGTCTATTAAAACTCAGTTCTTGGACATTTTGACTGCCGCTTCTGCCTGAAATGTCTATTAAGACTGGTTTCTTGGACGTTTTGATCATCATTTCTCTCTAAAATGTCTATTAAAACTCAGTTCTTGGACATTTTGACTGCCGCTTTCCCTGAAATGTCTATTAAAGCTCAGTTCTTGGACATTTTGCCTATCGCCATTCTTCAAAATGTCTATTAAACACTGTATGTTCGTATAAAAAATGGCTTCCCCCTGCAGGGAAGCCATTTGGTTTATTGTGCTGCTACTTCTTGAATCAAAGCGATGACCATTTCGGCAAGCTTCTCCAGCTCTTCGATTGGCATTCTTTCATTCGTTGTGTGGATTTCTTCATATCCTACAGCAAGGTTGACTGTCGGAATACCAAAGCCAGCAATGACGTTTGCATCGCTTCCGCCGCCGCTGTGAAGCAATTCAGAGCTTCTGCCGATTTTTGCGGCAGCTTTTTTAGCAAGTTCGACTACCAGGTCACCTTCGCCGAATTTGAAGCCTGGATACATGACCTGGACATCAACTTCTGCTTTGCCGCCCATTTCCTGTGCAGCTGACTCGAATGCTTCCTTCATTTTCGCCACTTGCGCTTCCATCTTTTCAGGGATTAGGGAACGGGCTTCAGCAAGGATTTCTGCTCGGTCGGCAACGATGTTTGTCTGTGTTCCGCCCTGGAAACGGCCAATGTTTGCAGTTGTTTCTTCATCAATGCGGCCAAGCGGCATTCTGGCAACTGCTTTGGCTGCAATTGTGATTGCGGATACACCTTTTTCAGGAGCAACACCAGCGTGTGCGGTTTTGCCATGGATGACAGCAGACACTTTCGCCTGAGTAGGAGCTGCGACAATGATGTTTCCTACCTTCCCATCACTGTCGAGTGCATATCCATATTTCGCTTTTACCAGAGAAGAATCCAATGCCTTGGCACCAACAAGTCCCGATTCTTCCCCGACAGTAATGATGAACTGGATCGTTCCATGAGGAATGGATTGTTCTTTCAGGACACGGATTGTTTCAAGCATGACCGCAAGTCCCGTTTTGTCATCCGCACCAAGAATGGTTGTTCCATCTGTTACGACATAACCATCTTTGATGGATGGCTTTACACCCTTTGCGGGTACGACTGTATCCATGTGGGAAGTGAAGTAGATGGTATCAACACCTTCTTTTGTCCCTTCCAATGTGCAGATTAGATTTCCTGCACCATGACCCGTTTGCGCTGTCGTATCATCTTCGAATACTTCAACCCCAAGATCCTCGAATTTTTGCTTGAGAACGCGGGCGATTTCAGTTTCATACTTTGTTTCAGAATCAATTTGGACAAGCTCTAAAAACTCATTCAATAAACGTTCGTTGTTAATCATCAAAGCCTACCTCCAATTATGTATATACTACTTGAGTATAACGCTAATTGAATGGCAACACCAAATCCTAAATCCTATAGCGGAATGTTGCCATGCTTTTTGCCCGGTCTATCTTCTTTCTTTGTCCGAAGCATCTCAAGGGCCTGAATCAGTTTGATTCGTGTGTCACGCGGATCAATGACGTCATCGACCATGCCCTGGCTGGCAGCGACATATGGATTCGCAAATTTTTCACGATACTCATCGATTTTTTGCTGTCTTGTCTGTTCTGGATTTTCACTGTTCTGGATTTCCTTCGCAAAAATAATATTCGCGGCGCCCTGCGGCCCCATAACTGCAATTTCGGCATTTGGCCACGCAAAAACAAGGTCCGCCCCAATGGATTTACTATTCAATGCAACATACGCGCCGCCATATGCTTTCCGTAAAATTACGGTAAGTTTAGGAACAGTCGCTTCTGAATAGGCGTAGAGGATTTTTGCGCCGTGTCGGATGATGCCGCCATGCTCCTGCTTAATTCCAGGGAAAAATCCTGTCACATCTTCAAATGTAATGATCGGGATATTGAATGAATCGCAGAATCTGATGAATCGAGACGCTTTATCGGAAGAATCGATATCAAGTCCTCCTGCCATCACCTTTGGCTGGTTGCAGACTAGGCCGACAACTTCCCCTTTGATTCTTGCAAGTCCAATCACGATGTTTTTGGCAAAGTCCTTCTGTATTTCCAGGAACGAATCCGCATCCACTACCTGCTCGATTACTTTGCGCACATCATATGGTCTGATAGCGTCAAATGGAATCACGTCTGTCAGGTCCGGACGGTAATCATCCTGCTCATCCGCTTCAAGACGCGGCGGCTTTTCTTCATAGCTTTGCGGCAGATAGCTCAGCAGCAATCTTACCTGCCCCAATGTTTCTTCTTCAGACTGGCCATGGAAATGAGCGTTGCCGCTGATTGTATTATGTACGATTGCACCGCCTAAATCTTCTGCGGAGATCTTTTCACCCGTAACTGTTTCAATTACTTTAGGGCCGGTGATGAACATCTGACTTGTTTTTTCAACCATGAACACAAAATCAGTGATAGCCGGTGAATAAACGGCTCCCCCTGCGCATGGTCCCATGATGACAGAAATCTGCGGAATGACCCCTGAATAAATCGAATTCCGGTAGAAAATATGGCCGTACCCATCTAGAGAAACAACACCCTCTTGGATTCTTGCCCCGCCGGAATCATTCAGTCCGACAAAGGGAGCACCATTCTTGGCTGCCAGATCCATGACATTGGCGATTTTCTTTGCATGCATTTCACCCAAAGCTCCGCCAAACACGGTGAAATCCTGTGAAAACAGATAGATAGGCCTGCCATTCACTTTTCCATAACCGGTTACCACTCCATCTCCGGGACCCTTCTGATTCTCAAGCCCAAAGTCAGTGCTCCGATGCTGAATAAAAGGATTCAATTCCACAAAACTTCCTGGATCGACAAGAAGTTCAATTCGTTCACGAGCTGTCAGCTTGCCTTTTTCATGCTGCTTTTCAATCCGGTCGTCGCCGCCGCCCAATTCAATTTCCCTGCGTCTATCATATAGTTCATTGATTTTTTCATAGATGTCTGGCATTTTATTCAGCCTCCCTGTTTTTCTCGCAAAGTTCGTATAAAATGCTGCCGGTAGATTTAGGGTGCATGAATGCTACAAGCGCTCCCCCAGCACCTTTTTTCGGAACATCCTGTATCATCTTGATTCCGCTTTCCTTCATATCTCTGATTCTTTCCTCGATTGATTCCACACCAAGTGCAACATGGTGAATTCCTTCTCCACGCTTTTCAATAAAACGTGCGATTGCGCTTTCCTCCGATAGAGGCTCAAGAATCTCAAGCTTCGTTTCTCCGGCTTTCAGGAAAGCCACTTTCACCATTTCGCTGTCTACTTCCTCGATCCCCAGTAATGGCAGTTTCAGCACATCTGTATAAAATGGGAGGGCATGCTCAATAGATTTGACAGCAATGCCGATATGGTCGACCTTTTTAATCATGTAATCCCCTCCAAATATTATTTAAATATATTTAACTGTTATATTATTCGACAAAAATGTCACAAATCCTCCTTATTTAAATAGTAATTTCTGCATTATGATTGACATAATACTTTTATACCGTGTCTAAATGCTTCCACTAAAAGGGTTGTTGAAATGGTTCTGGGGATGTAAAATAATAGAGATAGAATTTGAAGCTTTGGAAGGGGGATCTCTTTAATGCGAAAGCCGAATATCAGAAAGGTCGTAGTATATGTCATGCTTTTTACTATGCTAGCTTCAACCCTTCTAATGGGATTAGCTACTTTCCTATAATGTATATAAAATAAGCAAAGGGCTGCCAGCTGGCAGCCCTTTATTTTATTTACTGATGGCGCCGTGCTCCTGCCCCAGTTCTATGAAGCTTTTCTGTGATGATGTAATGAGGATCTTTGTGCCTAATGGTATGTAATCATATAGTGATTCGACTGCCTCGTTCTGCAGCCTTATACACCCTCCGGAAACTTTTTTGCCGATACTTGCCGGGTCATTCGTTCCATGAATTCCATATGTTCGGCCATCTGTGTTCTCAGCGTCAAACCCAATCCATCTGCTGCCCAGCGGATTTTTAGGGTCACCTCCCGGAATATCCTTCTTGCGATAATACGGGTCAGGAGCTTTAACTGTTACTGTGAAAAGACCTTCAGGTGTCAGGTCCTCTGATTTCCCAGTTGCCGCGCTGACAACTGTCTGCACTCTGTTCTCATTGATCAATGCGACCTCGTTCGTTTTTTTATTCACAATCACAAATGGGTCCCCCGGCAGCGGATTTGTTCCCAGCGGCCAGACAGGCGAAAAGATGAAAACTGCTAGAAGCATGGAGATAAACACCGGCATGCTAATCCCTCCGTCGTCTTTTTCCGTTAGTTTGCCGCGGCAGGCTGACTTTTATCCTTGCCAGTATTCAGGCCTTTAAATGATCGTTTCAACAAAAGGAACTGTTCCATTTCATTGACGAAATGAAGCAGGGCAGCCCTCGCCTCGAATTCCTCCCTGGTTTTCGGCAGTTCCATATTCTCAAATACGGATTTCATCCTCAACAATTTTTCCAGGTAAAATAATACCGTATTACCCGGATGGATTCCTTTAGCCAGATCCTCGATAAACCCCGCGACCATATTAGCCTGCTCCACATGCTGAGGGATCGAGGTGATCGATGGCAGCACCCGCTCGATTATTTCAAATTGCTTTTCTCTTATTTTAAAATACTGATAATACAAGTTCTCATCTCTCAAAATATTGTTTTCGACATCCTGGATCGCCAGGCCTTTTGCTTTTTCAATCAGCACGGCAGTCTCCGTCAGTTCCCTTCCATCCCAGCTGGAATCATTATTTTTAAGGTATTTGGCAATTTCGCTGAAAATTTTCTTGAACTGGGCCTCGATTTCTCTTTGATAATGCTCCAGCTTGTAATCGACACTTGGCATATAAAGGTTCATGATCAACGCTACACCTATTCCAATTGTGATGATTCCCAATTCGTTGAATAAAAGAGCACCTGTTACTTTTCCAGCAGAGTAGATATGCATGATGATGACACTGCTGGATACCACTCCCTCTTTTGCTCTGAACATGACGACGGTCGGGATGAAGAACAACAGCAGCAATCCAATCACAAGCGGATGGTAGGCAATGCCCTCAAAAAACACCGCTGAGAAGGCCATCGCAATGATGCAGGCGAGGAACCGGTGCCATGATGCCTGCAGCGACCTCTTTTTTGTCACCTGGATACAGAGGATGGTCAGGATGCCTGCTGAAACGTAATTCTCGAAGCCAAAAAGCTGGGCAACGACGATGGAGAGCGCCGTACCAAGTGCTGTTTTTAAAGTCCGATAACCAATTCTGAATTTCACCGTATATTCTCCTATCAATCAAACTTTTACTGGATCAACGAAAGCGAGTCCTTTCAGTCTCATTGCTGATCATCAAACCAAATAAAAAAATGATCATACCATTCAGATATGATCATCCATAGTTTATCAGATACGTCATCGTTTATAAAAGCAAGCCGCAGGGATTTACAGCATTTTCTCAAGAAACTCTTTTGCCCTGCTGCTTTTCGGACTGCTGAAGAATTCTGCTGGAGGAGCATCTTCCACCAGTACACCGCCATCCAGGAAAAGAACGCGGTCAGCCACTTCACGTGCAAAGCCCATTTCATGTGTGACAATGGCCATCGTCATGCCAGTGTGAGCCAGAGACTTCATGACCTCAAGCACCTCTTTGACCATTTCCGGATCCAGTGCAGAAGTAGGCTCATCGAAAAGCATGACTTCAGGGTTCATCGCCAGCGCCCGGGCGATTGCTACACGCTGCTTTTGCCCTCCAGACAATCTGTTCGGATATTCATTTGCTTTTTCAGAGAGTCCCACTTTTTTAAGAAGTTCAAGACCATGCTTTTCTGCTTCTGCCTTGGACATACCTTTAACCTTTATCGGCGCATAGGTAATGTTTTGCAAAACGGTCATATGCGGGAACAGATGAAAGTGCTGGAACACCATGCCGACATTTTCACGGACTTTCATAATGTTCGTTTTCTTATCGGTAACATCATCGGCGCCAATCAGGATTTGTCCGCTAGTCGGCTGCTCAAGTAAATTCAGGCAGCGGAGGAACGTTGATTTCCCTGATCCTGAAGGCCCGACGATGGCAACGACCTCCCCGTTATCGATTGTCGTTGAGATTCCTTTTAGAACTTCAAGCTTGCCAAATGATTTATTAAGATTTTGTACTTTAATCACTTTGTCTCATTCTCCTTTCAACTAGCTTACCGATGAATGTTAAGGAGATGACCATGAGATAGTAGATGAGACCGGCAAAAATGAACGGCTCAAAAAATCTATACTGCTCACCGCCAACAATATACGCCCTTCGCATGATATCATCAACGGCAATGACTGTAACGATTGCAGATTCCTTTGTAAGAGTGATGAATTCATTCATCAATGCAGGGAGGATATTTTTCATTGCTTGAGGCAGGATGATATCCTTCATCATTCTATTCCCAGGTACACCAAGAGCCATTGCAGCTTCCTTCTGACCTTTATCAACCGCCAAAATTCCGGCACGGATGATTTCAGAAATGTATGCTGCAGAATTCAAAGAAAAAGACGCAACTGCTGCAGTGTAAGATGAAATCTCAAAGCCAATAATCTGCGGGGCTCCGTAATAAATGATCATAAGCTGCAAAATAAGCGGTGTTCCGCGGAAAATCGATGTATAAATATCTGCAAACCAGTTGAGTGCTTTAAATTTGCTGATTTTAAAAATTGCAAGAATGATACCAAACGCAAAGCCAAGAAGGCCTGCAACCAATACTATTTTTAGTGTGACGCCAATTCCCTTCAAAATATATGGCATTGAAGGAAGTATGGCGGTAAAATCGAGATTCATAATCGTAACAGCCCTCTCTTTTTATTTCATGAAGGAGAAAGGCGCCCAGAAGTCAAATGCACTCTGAACGCCCAGTTTCCATTTTACTTTTCTCCGCCAAACCATTTAATAACCAGCTTTTCTACTTCGCCATTTTCCATTTTTTCTTTAAGGACTTTGTTGAACTCTTCAGTCAGCTTACTTCCTTTAGGGAATGCGATGGCTGAACCGGCTTCTTCTTCATTTCCGTCTTCGATTGTGAAACCTGCAAGATCAGGATTGTTCTTGAAGTATCCTTCTGCAACTGTATCCTCGATGATTGCTGCGTCAATGCGTCCAGCCTTGATTTCCTGTACCAGCTCAGGAATTCTTGTGCGTTTTTCAACTTTGATTTTCACTGTTTTCCCGATTTCTTCTGCTTTGCCTTCCTGGATAGAAGAAAGCTGAACGCCAACTGTTTTGCCTTCAAGGTCTTCAATTGACTTTATGTTGCTGTCTTTTGCTGAAACGATCATATGCTTCGCTGTGTAATACACATCGGAAAAGTCGACGCTTTCTTTACGTTCTTCTGTTGGAGTCATACCTGCCATGACAAAGTCGACACGGTCAGCCTGGATAGCACCGATCAATCCATTGAAGTCCATGTCCTTGATTTCTACTTCGTATCCTAATTCATTTGCGATCAGGTTCGCGAGATCAACATCGAAACCGATAATTTCATCGCTTTTGGCTGTTTCGACGTATTCAAATGGCGGGTAGTCAGCTGAAGTTCCCATTGTTAGAACTTTCTTTTCTTCACCATTTCCGCCTGCGTTTTCTTTTTCCTCAGTAGCGGTACCGCATGCAGCTAAAACTCCCATCATTAAAATCGTAATCATAAGAATAGATAATGACTTTTTCACTTGTTTTCCTCCTATAATTTTTTCGAAAATTTCTTATTTTTTAAAATAATAAATATATTATTATCGAAACTCATTACTTTTTCAAGCAGAAACAATTGATAATAAATATTCAACATAATGCATTTTAACACATCCTTATATTTATGCAATATGATTTTTAAATATAATCCTAATAAAATAAAAAAGAACCCCATTTAGTATGGGATTCTAACCAAAAATTAAACTTCTTCGCAATATTCTTCGAACGCATCCTGAAGTTTATTCACTACCTGCATTGGATCGTGGCCTTCGATTTCGTGGCGCTCGATCATCCTGCAAAGCTTTCCATCCTTCAAAAGCGCAAAGGAAGGAGATGAAGGCGGAAATCCTGTGAAATAACTCCGAGCCTTTTCAGTAGCTTCCTTATCCTGGCCTGCAAAAACTGTAACAAGTTGGTCAGGGCGTTTATCGTAGTGAAGAGAATGCGCTGCCGCTGGACGGGCGATGCCCCCGGCACATCCGCAAACGGAATTCACCATTACAAGTGTCGTACCCTCTTTGGCCAAAGCCTCTTCTACTTCTTCACTAGTGGTCAGTTCTGTATATCCAGCTGCCGAGATTTCCTGGCGTGCCTGGCGGACTACATCATTCATGAAAAAATTAAAATCCATGCTCATTGATCAACCTCTCCTCTGCTCGGAATTAAATAGTACATAAATAATGATACCAATTAAAATAAATTTTTCAAAGTATGTTTAACTGCCAGGAAATCCGGGAAAGGTAACAATACAGCTAGATCCATACCCCTAAACTCCCTAGATGAAGGACAACGGCATATTCCGTTGTCCGCTTTTTTTTGATGAAAATCAATAAGCTGTCCACATTGGACAGCTTATTTTTTCGCTTCGAAAAAGGCCTTGAATAACTCATCGACTCCAGAGGCGACTGGCCTGTTTCCTGAAATCACTTCATTTTCTATTTTCGGCAGCAAACTTTTGATTGCTGAGTGCTGAAAAAAATTCATCTGAAGCTGGTCGATGATCAGATCATTCAGCCACTCCTTAGTCTGCGCCCTTCTTCTCATCTCAAAAATCCCGCTTTTCTTTGTAAGGCTCGAGAAGTCAGAAATCATTTTCCATATCTCGTCGTTCCCTTTATCATACAGCGCAGAACTCGTTAAAGCGGTCGTTTGCCACCCCTTCGTTGCCGGCTGCAGGAAATGAAGAATCCTATTATATTCTTCTTTTGTCTTTTTGGCAGCCTGTTCATTTTGACCATCTGCTTTATTGACAATAACGGAATCCGCAAGTTCCATGATTCCTT
This sequence comes from Mesobacillus sp. AQ2, assembly GCF_030122805.1. Classification (NCBI taxonomy): domain Bacteria; kingdom Bacillati; phylum Bacillota; class Bacilli; order Caryophanales; family Bacillaceae; genus Mesobacillus; species Mesobacillus sp. AQ2. The sequence goes on from NZ_CP126080.1 coordinate 3,224,609, forward strand.
TTTTCATGCCCTGGAGTTCGTCACCTGCACCCGTGAGGACAAGCAGCATGAAGAAATCGACCATATCCCTGACTATGACTTCGCTCTGTCCGACACCGACCGTTTCAACCAGGATGACATCAAAGCCTGCTGCTTCACAGACAAGCATCGTTTCCCTCGTCTTACGGTGTACACCCCCAAGTTTCCCTCCGGATGGAGAGGGACGGATGAATGCCCGCGGATTTCTCGCAAGCTTTTCCATCCGAGTTTTATCTCCCAGGATACTTCCGCCCGTCAAACTTGAGGTAGGATCCACAGCGAGTACTGCAACCTTGTGTCCCAGCTCGCACAGATAGCTGCCGAAGCTTTCAATAAAGGTGCTCTTCCCAGCTCCCGGTACACCTGTGATGCCAATCCTGATGGATTTTCCTGATCGAGGAAGAAGGCTTTGCAAAAGAGATTGCGCGTATTGAAAATCACGCTCCGCATTGCTTTCAATCAAGGTGATTCCTTTTGCCAGTGCCGTCCTGTTCCCATCCATGATTTCAGCCGCCAGAGAATCAGGATCTATTTTACGTGCTGCTGTTTTTTTTATGAAACGTCCTGCTTTTGCAGGAAGTTCATTACCATGACCATTCCCTGATACTCCCGGCTTCACGGTGCTTGAAAAGGAATCAGCCTTCCCCGGGTCAAACCATTCAGGCTTTTTTTCGTCCTTCATTAGTGGGACACTTCCTCGTAGCCCAGGCGCTCATAGATGGTCCGCAACACTTTTTGGGCTGCAACCGGAATGATCGTTCCCGGCCCAAAAATCGCGCTGGCTCCATTATCATATAAAAACTGGTAGTCCTGGGCAGGGATGACTCCGCCAACGATGACGACAATGTCATCACGTCCAAGCTTTTTCAGCTCATTTACAAGCTGTGGCAATAGCGTTTTATGCCCAGCTGCCAGAGAGCTGATTCCAATGGCGTGAACATCGTTTTCCACTGCCTGGATGGCTGTTTCTTCCGGTGTCTGGAAAAGCGGCCCGATATCGACATCAAAGCCTAAGTCTGCAAAAGCGGTTGAAATGACTTTAGCCCCCCGGTCATGGCCATCCTGACCCATCTTGGCAATCATGATTCGCGGTCTGCGTCCTTCATTTTCGAGGAACTCTGCCGTCATTTGCTGTACTTCGGAAATTTCTTCTTCATTCGTGAAGGCTGCACTGTATACCCCGCTAACTGACCGAATCACTGCTTTATGCCTTCCTGCCGCTTTTTCGATGGCATCTGAAATCTCTCCCAGTGTCGCCCTTGCCCGTGCTGCCCTTACTGCATACTCGAGAAGATTGCCTTCTCCAGTTTCAGCCACAGCAGCCAGATCATTCAAAGCGGATTCTACTTTTTCATCATCACGATTTTCTTTTAACTGCTTGAGCCTTTCAATCTGTTTCGCGCGAACAGCGGAGTTATCAATATCTAGTATTTCAAGAGGATCCTCCTGTTCAAGCCTGTATTTATTCACCCCGATAATTGTTTCCTTACCAGAGTCAATTTGAGCCTGGCGTCTTGCAGCTGCTTCTTCAATGCGCATCTTAGGCAAACCCGTTTCGATTGCCTTGGCCATCCCGCCAAGATTTTCAATCTCTTCAATATGCTCCCAGGCTCTCTCAATCAGTGCGTCTGTCAGGCTTTCTACATAATAGCTTCCTGCCCATGGATCAATCACTTTTGTTATCCCGGTCTCTTCCTGCAAAAACAATTGTGTGTTGCGGGCAATACGGGCAGAAAAATCCGTTGGCAGCGCGATTGCTTCATCAAGTGCGTTGGTGTGCAAGGATTGTGTATGGCCCATCGCAGCGGCATGTGCCTCCACCAATGTACGGAGTACGTTATTATATGGATCCTGCTCGGTCAGGCTCCATCCAGATGTCTGTGAATGTGTCCTCAAAGCCATTGACTTTTCGTTTTTCGGATTGAACGTCTTGATCATTTTTGCCCAAATAAATCTCGCCGCCCTCATTTTGGCGACTTCCATGAAATAGTTCATGCCAATCGCCCAGAAGAAACTTAATCTCGGAGCGAATGAATCGATATCAATGCCGGCTTTCAGGCCTGTCCGCACATATTCAAGGCCATCTGCCAGGGTATATGCCAGTTCAATATCCGCCGGTGCTCCGGCTTCCTGCATATGATAGCCTGAAATACTGATTGAATTGAATTTAGGCATGTATTTGGACGTGTATTCGAAAATATCAGCGATGATCTTCATTGACATTTCCGGCGGGTAAATATAGGTGTTCCTGACCATGTATTCCTTCAGGATATCATTCTGGATCGTACCGGATAATTGATCCTGCGTCACGCCCTGTTCCTCGGCTGTCACTATAAAGAATGCCATGATCGGCAGGACAGCTCCGTTCATTGTCATTGACACAGACATCTGGTCTAGCGGAATTCCATCAAACAGGATTTTCATATCCAGGATGGAGTCGATCGCGACACCGGCTTTGCCGACATCACCTTCCACCCGAGGATGGTCAGAATCGTATCCCCTGTGGGTCGCAAGGTCAAAGGCAACAGACAAACCTTTTTGTCCCATCGCAAGGTTCCGTCTGTAAAATGCGTTGCTTTCTTCAGCAGTTGAAAATCCCGCATACTGTCTTACCGTCCATGGACGGTTTACATACATCGCTGGATACGGTCCCCTTGTGTAAGGCGGCAGACCGGGCATACCATCCAGATGCTTAACAGACTCGAAATCTTCTTGTGTATATACAGCCTTCACTTTGATCTGTTCATTTGTCTCAAATAACAAATCTTCGAGCTTTTCTTTTATATGAGTGTCAACCTGCTCCTTGCCTTCCTTTTTCTCATCAGCAAATAAAGTGACTTTTGTAAAATCAGGCTTTTGCATTGGTGCCTGCCTCCATTTCTTGAAGGATCGATGATAGCGACTGGTAAGCATTGCTTCTTACATGCAGGAAATCCTGGATTCCGGCAGTGTGCCATTCGCTTTCTCTTTCCTCTGGGATACCTGCCAGATAAAGCTTTACATCATACTCTTTCTTGATTTCCAGCGCCAGCTCGGGTCCGAATGAATTGTAGGAAGTCTGGTCACCGCAAATGATAAATTGTTTTGCACTCGATGCTTTGATGAATTCCAACGCTTCCTGAACTGTATGGATTTCGTCGCTCCTTAGTGCATGAATGCCACCCGCTGATAAAAGACCCGAAATAAAATCCGCCCTTGGCTTGTGCTTTTTCAGCTGATCCAGGCAGATTAAGCCAACCACCGGACGCTGCCCCATTTTCTCAAGTCCATTTGCCCTGAATCTCAGTTTTTCAAATGGTTGTGATAAACGTTTGGATTCTAATGGCGTGAAGCTTTGTTCTATCTCTTCCAATCTTTTTAATAGAGAATCCCCTGACTCAATCATTCTCACACTGTCCGCAAGGGTGCCTCCAAAATATTGGCTTTTTCTATCCTTAACTAGAGGCTGGCTGACAGCTTCCGAAAGATTGGCATAAAAATTTGTCCCGATGATGCTCTTTTTCCTCTTAAAAACATCCTGTTCACGGGCATCAGCCGTCTTTGCAATCTGTTCCTGGAGCCATCCGGACCTCAGAGCCTCATAAATCCCTCCCATGCCATCCAGCTCAAGGAAAAGATTCCACGCCTTTTCAGCCAGTTCATTTGTCAACGATTCAATATACCACGATCCTCCTGCAGGGTCGGCTACTTTTTCGAGATGCGCCTCTGATTTAAGGACCAGCTGTGTATTGCGGGCAACCCTTTCAGAGAAGGCACTAACTGTTCCTGTTGCTTCCTCGAAGCTTCCAGTGTGCAGGTACTGTATGCCTCCCAGTACTGCAGCAAAGGCCTCATTCCCAGTCCTGAGCATGTTTACATATGGATCAAAGATCGTTTTCGTGTACCTTGAAGTCTCAGCTGATAGAACCATTTTCTGGTCTCCTGGTTCGGCACCGTATGCTTCCGCTATTTTACTCCATAGAATCCTGGCAGCCCTGAGCTTGGCTGTTTCCATGAAGAAGTTCGAGCCTATCGCAAAGTGGAACACGAATTTTGACAACGCTTTCTTCAATTCCCAGCCCTGGTCAAGCAGTTGCTGCAGCAGGTATACCCCGGTGGAAATGCCGGCAGCAAGTTCCTGAACCGCACTTGCTCCGCTGTCATGATAAGGGACGGTATTAGCGAGCACTGTTTTTAATTGTGGCAATTGCTGGTCTGCTTCCTCCAGCACCTTTGCCCATTCTGCAAAAAATTCCTGTTCCTCTTTCGGAAGTCCCCCATTTAGGCTCGCTTCGGCAACAGGATCCGCTGCGACAAAACCTGAAACCTCACTTGAAGCCCCTGCCTCCTTGCAGGAAACTGACAATGCAGCAAGAAGCGGTGTTTGAAGCAATCCTGCATTCAAACTCAAAGGGTAGTCATTTTTATAAGAAGCAAAGAATTCGGCCAATCCACGAGGATCAAGGAACAAATCAGGTTTTACCTCAAAAGAAATCGCGTTTTGTCCTTTTGCTAATGCAGAGTCCATTTTTTCTTTCAGTTCCGTCAAATCCTTGTAAAAAAGGCGATTCGAGATATGCCATGACTCAGATTGATACCCGAATGGATGGATGCCGCGCCTGTAGCCTGGTTCACCTGGAAGAGCTCCAGCCAATTGATCCGGGAAATCTTCTTTTGTGTAAAGCGGCTTAAGCATGATATCTTCATATGTATTGGTATAAAGTGATTCAATTGGCTTTCCTTTTAATGAAGCAGCAGCTTTCTTTTGCCAGTCCTCAAAAAATGCATCATTGAACGAGGCAGCCTTCATACTCTCGATTGTCATATACTTCACTGTCCGAAGTTCAGACAGCCTTCCCCCCTTCATGAAATTGTGATAAAATTCTAATTTTTATATTCCACTTTTATTTTAGTATACGAATGCTATTCTAGCAACGAAGGGACATTAACGATCTAACTCCGTATAGGAAAACGCCCAGAATGGTTCTGGGCGTCTTTAGCTAGATTGAATTAATAGATTGATGTCGTCTCTTTTGATGTGTTTTCCAGGATTTCTTTTACCCTTGCAAGGAAACGTCCGCAAACAAGGCCGTCCAGTACACGATGGTCAAGTGACAGGCACAGGTTTACCATATCGCGAACCGCGATCATGCCATTGTTCATTACGACAGGACGCTTAACGATTGACTCCACCTGAAGGATGGCAGCCTGTGGATAATTGATGATTCCCATTGATTGGACAGAACCGAAAGAACCTGTGTTGTTGACAGTGAAGGTTCCGCCTTGCATGTCCTCGGAACGAAGCTTGCCGGTACGTACCTTCTGGGCAAGTTCATTGATTTCACGGCCGATGCCTTTAATTGTCTTTTCGTCTGCATTTTTAATGACAGGTACGAACAAGGCATCATCTGTCGCTACTGCGATTGAAAGATTGATATCTTTTTTCTGGATGATCTTGTCGCCAGCCCACATAGAATTGACTTGCGGGAATTCTTTCAGTGCCTGTGCGACAGCTTTAACGAAGAAAGCAAAGAAAGTAAGGTTGAAGCCTTCTTTCTTCTTGAAATCATCCTTAAGACCATTTCTGTATTCTACAAGGTTTGTAACGTCCACTTCCACCATTGTCCAGGCATGCGGAGCTTCATGCTTGCTGCGCAGCATATTGGCAGCGATCGCCTTGCGTACTCCAGTTACTGGGATCTCGATATCACCTGCAGCAACTGGTACAGAAGGAGCTTCCGCTGCTGATGCTGCTGGCTGAGATGGTGCAGCCGGCTTGTCCGGAGCCTCTGTCAGTGCCGCAGCTTGAGCCTTAGGTGCTTCGGCTGACGGCTGAGGAATATTTCCGGATTGAATGATCTGCTGAAGATCTTTACGGGTAATCCTTCCGCCTGCCCCGGTGCCATTAACTATGGTCAAGTCGATATTATGTTCTTGGGCAAGCTTCAGTACTGCCGGTGAGTACCTTGCTCTGTTTCCATCATTGCCGGATACTGCTGGTGCAGCAGTACCTGTTGAAGCTTCTGCTGCAGGTTTCTCTGCAGCTGGAGCTTCCTCGGTGCTGCCGCCTTCTATTTCAATAGTGCAAATGATTTCACCAACCGCAAAAGTATCTCCTTCATTCGCAATCAATTCCTTGATTGTTCCTGAAAAAGATGATGGTACTTCAGCATTTACCTTGTCAGTCATGACTTCGGCCAGCGGATCGTATTTATTTACTTTATCACCTACAGAAACCAGCCATTTACTGATTGTTCCTTCTGTAACACTCTCGCCTAATTGAGGCATTTTGATTTGTTCGATCGCCACAGGTTGACCCTCCTTCTCCATTCACTCTATTTCCAATATGATTATGTTAAAATTCAGCAAGCTCTCTCATTGCTTTTTCAACTTTATCAGGGTTGATCATGAAGTATTTCTCCATAGTAGGAGCGTACGGCATAGCAGGAACATCCGGGCCAGCCAGCCTCTTGATCGGTGCATCAAGTTCGAATAAGCAGTGTTCAGCAATAATCGCAGAAACTTCGCTCATGATGCTTCCTTCTTTATTGTCTTCCGTTACAAGAAGGACTTTTCCAGTCTTGGATGCAGCTTCGATGATCGCTTCTTTGTCCAATGGATATACTGTACGAAGATCCAGAATGTGAGCAGAAATTCCATCCTTCGCAAGTCTTTCAGCTGCCTGAAGAGCAAAATGAACTGCCAGGCCATAAGTGATGACGGTGATATCTTCACCCTCGCGTTTTACGTCAGCTTTGCCGATTGGTAGCACATAATCGTCCTCAGGAACTTCGCCTTTGATCAATCGATAGGCGCGCTTGTGTTCAAAGAACAAAACCGGATCTTCATCCCTGATCGCAGCTTTCAACAAACCTTTAACATCATAAGGTGTAGAAGGCATCACGATTTTCAGTCCAGGCTGGTTCGCAAATACGGCCTCAACAGACTGGGAGTGGTAAAGTGCACCATGGACCCCTCCGCCATAAGGAGCACGGATGACCATCGGACAGCTCCAGTCATTGTTTGAGCGATAACGGATCCTTGCCGCCTCAGAGATGATCTGGTTTACAGCGGGCATGATGAAATCTGCGAACTGCATCTCTGCAATCGGGCGCATGCCGTACATTGCCGCACCGATTCCGACACCAGCAATCGCCGATTCCGCAAGCGGTGCATCGATGACCCTGTCTTCCCCGAACTTTTCGTATAAGCCCTGCGTAGCCTTGAAAACCCCGCCTTTTTTACCAACGTCTTCACCGAGGACAAAAACTCTCGGGTCTCTTTCCATCTCTTCTTTGATTGCCAATGTCACTGCATCTATATAAGAAATTACCGCCATTTTCGTTCCCCCTTACTCTTCAGCATATACGTATTTCAAAGCATGTTCTGGCTCTGCATACGGTGCATTTTCAGCATAATCTGTTGCTTCATTGACCAGTTTCATGATTCGATCGTTGATTTCCTTTTCACTCTCATCGTTCATGAGGCCATTTTCCTTTAAATACGCGCCGAAGGTAATGATAGGGTCCTTCGTCTTTGCCTGTGCAACTTCGTCAGGCGCACGGTAGCTTCTATCATCATCATCTGATGAGTGTGGAGTCAGACGGTAGGATACTGCCTCGACAAGAGTCGGTCCTTCACCAAGGCGTCCGCGGTCAGCAGCTTCCTTTACCACTTTATAAACTTCTAAAGGATCATTTCCATCCACAGTGAATCCTGGCATGCCATAACCAATTGCACGGTCCGATACTTTTTCTGCAGCGACTTGTCTCTCATAAGGTATCGAGATTGCATATTTATTGTTCTCAACCATGAAAATGACAGGAAGCTTATGGACTCCCGCAAAGTTAGCTCCTTCGTGGAAATCGCCCTGGTTGGAAGATCCTTCTCCGAAGGTAACGAATGTCACTAAGTCCTTCTTCTCCATTTTACCTGCAAGTGCGATTCCAACAGCATGAGGTACCTGTGTTGTTACCGGTGAAGAACCTGTTACGATTCTGTTTTTCTTCTGCCCAAAGTGTCCAGGCATCTGGCGGCCTCCAGAGTTTGGGTCTTCCGCTTTGGCAAAACCTGAAAGCATCAAATCTTTTGCCGTCATGCCAAAAGTTAAGACCACACCCATGTCACGGTAATAAGGAAGAACATAATCCTTCTCGCGATCAAGTGCAAAGGCAGCTCCTACCTGTGCTGCTTCCTGCCCCTGACAGGAAATCACAAAAGGAATTTTCCCGGCACGGTTCAAAAGCCACATCCGCTCATCCAGCCGGCGGGCCAAAAGCATTGTTTCATACATTTCCATAACCTTTTCATCACTTAAGCCAAGTGCAGCGTGACGATTTTCTGCCATTTTTATACCTCCCATTTGTTCGTACAGCTCTTCTCCTCGGAAAAGAGTTTCTGTCCCAAAAAAAAATTAAGAATGGATTGCTTTTCCATCCACAGCCAGGGCCGCTTCACCGATTGCCTCTGACAACGTTGGGTGAGGATGGATTGTATGGGCAACTTCCCACGGAGTTGCATCAAGAACTTTTGCCAGGCCAGCTTCTGAGATCATGTCAGTAACATGCGGCCCGATCATATGGACTCCAAGAATATCATCCGTTTCTTTATCAGCCACAATTTTTACAAAACCGTCAGATTCGCCATAAACAAGTGCCTTGCCAATTGCTTTAAAAGAGAATTTCCCAGTCTTTACTTCAAAGCCTTTTTCTTTTGCTTCATCCTCTGTCAGACCGACGCTCGCAGCTTCTGGAGAGCTGTAGATGCATTTAGAGACTAGCGTATAATCGATTGGATGAGGATTTTCCCCGGCAATATGCTCGACAGCTACAATCCCTTCATGAGATGCTACGTGCGCAAGCTGTAGTCCGCCAATGACATCACCAATCGCATAAATATGGGATTCCTTCGTCTGGAAAAATTCGTTTGTCTGGATGAAGCCTCTTTCAAGCTGGATTTCTGTATTCTCAAGTCCAATTCCTTCAACATTAGCCTGGCGTCCAACAGAGACCAGTAATTTTTCAGCGGTGAATTCTTTCGTTTCACCTTTAACCTCGGCACTGATCGTGACTCCATCACCTTTTTGAAGTGTCTCAGATAATACTTTGGCGCTTGTAATGATTTTCACGCCCTTTTTCTTCATCGCGCGCTGCATCTCTCTTGAAACTTCCTTGTCTTCTGTTGGGACAATTCGATCAGCATACTCAATGACTGTAACTTCTGTTCCGAAATCAGCAAGCATGGAAGCCCACTCAATCCCAATGACGCCTCCGCCAACGATGATGATCGACTTTGGAAGATCTTCCATGATAAGTGCTTCATCAGAGGTCATGACATATTGGCCGTCTGCTTCAAGCCCTGGCAGAGTCCTTGGACGTGACCCTGTCGCTACAATCACATTTTTAGGGATTAGCATCTCGTTTTCTTCGCCATTGTTCATTTCTACAGAAATCGTACCCGGCATAGGTGAGAAAATAGAAGGCCCCAGGATTCTTCCCAAACCTTCATAGACATCGATTTTCCCCTGTTTCATCAGGTGCTGGACTCCTTTATGGAGCTGCTCGACAATCTTCTCTTTCCTTTCCTGCACCTTGGTGAAATTCACCGCAACCTCGCCAACTGTTATCCCGAAGTTTTCACTTTTCTTTGCAGTTGCATACACTTCAGCACTTCTTAGTAAAGCCTTGCTTGGAATACAGCCTTTATGAAGGCATGTACCACCCAGCTTACCCTTTTCAACGATGGCAGTTTTCAACCCAAGCTGAGAAGCCCTGATTGCTGCTACGTATCCTCCTGTACCGCCTCCGAGAATGACTAAATCATATTCTTGAGCCATCTGAATCCCTCCTCTATATAAATCAACTAATTTTGTTCAACTTCAGCCATGCATGATTATCGGCCAGGATATTCCTTTACATCTTCCTCGTTCCGTAAAATTCGAAGAGCTCCCTCTGCAAGGGCCTGCAATTCGTTTTCACCGGGATGGACGATTACGTCTGCGATCCAGTTGATCCGTTCTGAAATTTCCTGTACGAACTCTTTGCCGTACGCAAGTCCGCCTGTAAGGACGATTGCGTCTACTTTTCCTGATAGGACCGCGCTGGCAGAACCGATTTCTTTGGCTACCTGATATGCCATCGCGTCATATACAAGCTTCGCTTTTTCATCCCCCTGCTTGATCATCTTTTCGACCTTGACCGCATCATTCGTGCCCAGGTAGCCAACAAGACCTCCCTGGCCGACAAGCTTTTTCATGACTTCATCCCTGAAGAAATCTCCTGAGAAGCATAGCTGAACCAGGTCTCCAGCAGGTACTGTGCCTGCGCGTTCGGGACTGAATGGACCATCACCATGCAGACCATTGTTCACATCAACAACCCTGCCCCTTTTATGGGCTCCTACAGTGATACCTCCGCCAAGATGGGTAATGATGAGGTTAAGCTCTTCATACTTCCGGCCAAGCTCTCTGGCAACCCTTCGCGCAACCGCCTTCTGGTTCAGAGCATGGAAAATGCTCTTCCGTTCAATCAGCGAGAACCCTGAAACTCGTGCGATCGGGTCAAGTTCATCGACCACGACCGGGTCTACAATAAATGAAGGAATGTTCAAGCCTGAAGCGATTTCATAAGCCAAGATACCGCCCAGATTTGATGCGTGCTGGCCAGAGTAACCTGCCCGCAGGTCTTCAAGCATCTTATTGTTAACTGCATATGTTCCGCCTTCAATTGGCCGTAAAAGACCGCCGCGCCCACAAACAGCACTCAATTTTGAAATGTTGATGCCTTCGGTATCAAGCGTTTCAAGTATCGTATTCTTCCTGAATTCGTATTGATCGATGATGGTTTCATAGGAGTTGATGACAGCTGAATCATGCCGGATTGTTTTTTCGAAAATCGATACTTCGTTATCAAAAACACCTATTTTCGTTGATGTAGATCCTGGATTAATGACTAGAATCCGATGTTCTGTTTGTTGCACAGTTAAACCTCCAATTTGCTTACGGGCTGGTTCCAATCCGTAATGTCAGTAGCATTTAGGAAACAGCAGAGGCGCCGAAGGGTCGATTCAGCGCACTCTGCAAATCATTTTTGATTAAGGCATGTTTTCTTTTTTTCGCATCGCAGAAATCATGCTAATATTCACACAGATGGAGAAAAGAACATTCCTTGAAAACTTCCGGATTAGCGGCGGCTTAAGATATGGTGGCCGTTTTGCAGGAACTGGCTGCGGGAATTGCGCATTCTCTCAATGCGTTCTTCTGCCATACGGTCTGCCGCTTTATACGTAGGGATACCGTCCCTCTTGGCAATTTCAATAACTTTTTCAATATTGTTATAAATCGTTTCAACCTTTTTCATTGCTCTCTCCGCATTGTAGCCATACAGCTCATCCGCTACGTTGATAACTCCGCCTGCGTTGATGACATAATCCGGAGCGTAAACAATGCCCATTTCGTGGATGATGTCGCCATGCTTGGTATCCTTCAACTGGTTATTTGCTGCACCGGCAATAACCTTTGCCTTAATTTGAGGAATCGTTTCATCATTGATGACCGCACCTAATGCACAAGGAGCATAAATATCACAGTCAACACTATAGATCTCATCTGGTTCAACTGCCTTTGCCCCGAATTCCTCAACCGCTCTCTGGACTGCTTCTTTATTGATGTCAGTCACGATCAGCTGAGCGCCTTCTTCATGAAGGTGGCGGCATAGATTATATGCGACATTCCCTACACCCTGGACGGCGATCGTCTTACCTTCAAGAGAATCAGTGCCGAATGCTTCCTTCGCAGCTGCCTTCATTCCTCTGTATACTCCGTAAGCAGTTACTGGTGATGGATTGCCTGATGAACCGAATGCTGGTGAAATACCTGTTACATAGTCTGTTTCTTCATGGATAAGGTCCATGTCAGCCACGGTTGTACCAACATCTTCAGCAGTGATGTATCTGCCATTCAATCCCTGGATATAACGGCCAAAGGCACGGAACATTTCTTCGTTCTTGTCCTTGCGAGGGTCGCCGATGATGACCGTTTTTCCACCGCCAAGGTTGAGGCCAGCTGCCGCATTCTTATAAGTCATGCCCTTTGCCAGTCTAAGAGCATCTTCGATCGCTGCTTCTTCTGAAGCGTAAGTCCACATACGGGTACCGCCCAAAGCTGGCCCTAAAGTTGTATCATGGATTGCGATAATCGCTTTCAAACCTGATTGCTTATCCTGGCAAAACACTACCTGCTCATAATCATACTGTTCAAGATACTTGAAGATTTCCATTTCTAGTTCCCCCTCTGATTTATGTAGGTTATTTTTCAGCAGAGCATAACGCCAGCGCAAGAGAATAAAGCTTGCTTTCGGCTGTATCTGCCCTGGATGTTAACACGATTGGAGCTTTCGCCCCTGATATGACTGCGCCAACTTTTGCATTGGCAAAATAAACTAATGATTTATAAAGTACATTGCCGACTTCGATCGCAGGGACTAAAAGGATATCAGCTTTCCCGGCAACATCACTCTTGATTCCCTTGTGCTCTGCAGCCAGCTGTGAAACCGCGTTATCAAGCGCGAGCGGGCCGTCCACAATACAACCGGAAATTTGCCCTCTTTGATTCATGACCGTCAATGCTGCTGCATCAAGTGTGGCCTGCATAGCGGGATTGACTACTTCCACCGCTGCAAGTGGTGCTACTTTTGGCATATCAATACCGATCGAATGGGCTACCCGGACGGCATTTTTTATGATTTGCGCTTTTTGTTCAAGATCCGGCGCTATATTCATCGCAGCATCGGTAACGATTGTGTAGCGATCATATCCCGGCACTTCAAACACTGCTACATGGGATAATACCGCACCCGTTCTGAGGCCATACTCCTTATTCAGGACAGCCTTCAGGATTGCCGCCGTCGGGATATTCCCCTTCATCACTACCTGTGCTTCATTCGAAGTGACAGCTTTCACTGCCATCTCTGCGGCCATATTATTATTAGGTGCAGAGATAATTTCAATCCCTTTATGACTTGCTAGTTCAGGATGCTGTACGGCAATGATCCTTTTGATTTCCTCTTCATCTCCATAAAGAAGGAAATCGGCCAGGTTCCTCTTAACAGCCTCGGCAACCGCTTCTAATACCTCTGTATCCTCTGCTGCTGCCACAGCAATGGTTTTCCTGCCATTTTGGGATGCCATGCTGATTAGTGAGTCAAGTTTCATGTGTTGAGTCAACCCTTTCTTTCTTTTGCGCATCACACGTTATTTATATATGCAAGAAGCGTGCCAACAAAAAATCGTGAAAACGCTTTACTTTTCCCGAAAAGTATTATGCAATAAATTGCATGGTATGAAATTTATTGCATGCCATTCATTTCAATACCATATTTTTCGAGTTTATAATACAGATTCCTTACAGAGATGCCCAGTAATTTAGAAGCAGCTGTTTTATTGCCATTCACCGCATTAAGGGTAGATCTTATTACTTTTGCTTCGTATCTTTCCAACTGGACCGCCAGAGTCTCTGAAGGTATTGTTTGGCCATAGTCATCTTCCTTTTCCTTAGCCTGGCTATTCTGGAGTTCGGGTAAATGTTCTTCCTGGATGATTGTTTCGTTATGATTAAGGAAGATGATCGCTCTGCCCAACACATTCTCCAGTTCCCTGACATTCCCTGGCCAGTCATATTGCATTAGTTTCTTGATGGCCTCATCAGAGACACCATCAACATTTCGTCCATAGTCCTGATTAATTTTTCGGATCAGCCTTTCGCAAAGCAACGGAATATCATCTTTCCTTCTCCTGAGAGGAGGTATATGGATCGGCATTCTGTTCAGACGATAGTATAAATCTTCCCTAAAACTGCCATTCGCTATCCCTTTTTCAAGATTCATATTGGTTGCAGCGATGACCCGGACATTGATTGGCACCGGTTTCGTGCCTCCAACACGGACTATTTCCCTTTCCTGCAGGACCCGAAGCAACTTAGCCTGTGTATTTGCCGGCAACTCACCGATTTCATCAAGAAAGATGCTTCCGTTATTGGCTTCTTCAAAGAAACCGCGTTTCCCGCCTCTTTTAGCACCTGAGAAAGCCCCTTCTTCATAACCAAAAAGTTCACTTTCCAGCAGCGACTCAGAAATAGCGGCACAATTTACACGAATGAACTTGTTGAACTTGCGGTCACTGGCATTGTGGATCGCATGGGCAAAAAGCTCCTTTCCTGTACCTGACTCGCCCCGGAGGAGGACAGTGGCAGGTGTTTTCGCACCAAGCTTCGCCTGTTCAATCGGAATCGTCATTTCTTCCGATTGGCCGATTATATCCTCAAACGAATATTTCGCTTCAAGGGTCCTGATGATTTGCCTTGCGCGATTGAGTTCCCTGTTCAGACTCTGGATCTCAGACATATCATGGATGACCCCTACACTCCCCTTCAGTTTCCCATCCACAATGATTGGGGCTACATTCACGACTACTTCCTTTTTATTCGGACCAACCCTCATGGCAGCTCCGCGAACAGGCCTTCTTGTCTTCAGAACCTTCATATGCATGCTTTCTCCCTCGGAGATATCTGCAGTTGCCGGCTGTCCGATTACTTCTTCTTCTTTTAGCCCGGTTATTCTAGTGTAGGCAGGATTAATCATAATGCCCCGGCCATCTTCATCTACTACGGATATCGCCTCATCACTGGAATGAATGATTGCCTGGAGCATCGTTTGGATTTCTTTCAGGTTTGTTATTTCTTCCGCAAGATTGACTACTTCTGTAATATCCTTGAAGACGGAAAACGCACCAATCAGCTGGTCATTCTCATCAATGATCGGAATTCTTGTCGTGATGATCTTCGACCCATTGGGCAGCAATAATTCCTGATTGGACTCTACCTTCCTCGTATGGAGGACTCTCGGAAGTTTGCTGGTCGGAATAATCTCAAGTACATGCCGTCCTTCAGCAAGCTCCCTTTTGTTCCCGATGATTTTTTCTGCGCTCTTATTGAACAAAGTTACCGTTCCCTCTGTATTGATGACGACCATGCCATCTCCTGAGGAATTAAAGATTAAATCGTGTTCATATGTAATTTTTCTGAGAGTCTTGATCAACTCTTCCTTTTCTTCTAACAAGGTAGCAAGGAGGAAGGCGACACTTCCTGGGATCAGCACAGTGTTTTTACTGCGTGCATCTCTTAATTCACGGAAAACTTTTTCATCCCCGGTCACTTCAATGACAATGTCCAATTCATCGGACATATATGCTTGCCAGTCTGTCCCGGTTGGAATACCAGCTTCCTTCGCAGCCAGTATTCCAGGAGCATTCGGATTAATGTCCACCACAGCGGCTACATCGGCCGTTTGTTTAAAAATGTCCAGGATGGCCGTCCCACCCTTACCTGCACCTACAATCATTATTCTTTGCATAATTGTCCACCACATGTCGGAAAAATATTTCATGGATTGCATTTTATAGTCTGCAAATTCTTTCAAATATATTGTAATGCTTTTTGAATGGGCTGACAAATTTCTTTGTTTTTTAACTTTTATGCGGATAATATACCATGAGCAACATATATTGCGGAAAAACCGCCCGTTAAGTATACTTTCTTAAGAGGACAAATTACGAGGGGTTACCAAATGATCAGGATTGTAGCGTTAATCGTCATGCTGATACCAGGTGTCATTGCTGCTTTGGGTGTAAAACTGATGCGCGATATGGTTTTCGGGATTTTGCAGTCACCCTTTCCCTATTTATGGCTTCAGTTCCTGGCCGGACTCATCTTTTTCCTGGCCGGACTGGGATTCATCGCAGGTTTCATTCTGCATCGTGACCGTAAGAGGAATAAGGTACAGGCATTCTTCCGTATACCTGATAGCAATAAAAAGCAAAACAGGCCTTGAGTTTCTCAGGCCTGTTTTTTATTTCCCCTTATTTGGAACGCCTTTGCCGGGTCATCTGTGATGACCGCACTGCAATTTACCCTGAACAATCTATCCAGTTCGGCATCATTATTGACAGTATATGGCCTCACTTCAATCCCGCTTTCAAGTGACGCTTTGATGATTTCGTCCGGCGCCGCTCTCCAATGAGGATGGAAACCTTTTGCCCTGATTGATTGCGCGTAAACCCAGGGCATATATAAGCCTTCAGAAAGCAAAGGAGCAATTTCAATATCAGGTGCCATCATATAGCTATGTACAATGCTATAATGATTAAAGGATGAAATAATGATCCTGTCAGATAATTGATAATCCCTTATCATATTTATCACTTTTTCTTCCATGCCTTCATATGGAATAATGGTGTTTTTAAGTTCTACATTGCAGTTCAAAGCCGTACCTGCCAGCCACTCAAGGACTTCATCGAGAGCAGGAATCTGCTGTTTTTCAGATAGCTTAGTGAACTTAAAACGAGCATCCAATTTCCTTAATTCCTTATAATTATAATCCTTAACCAATCCCGTCCCACCCGTTGTCCGATCGACCTTTTCATCATGTATGACTACCAGCTCACCGTCTTTCGTCATCTGGACATCAAGCTCAAGTCCATCGGCACCTGCCTTTTCGGCTTCTTTAAAAGCAAGCATTGTATTTTCCGGATATTCAGCAGCATAGCCACGATGTGCTAAAATTAAAGTCATAAACCATCACACCCATCTTTTTATTTGGAGGTAGTAACAATGAGACCACTTCATATTTCTGCCGAGACGGCAATCAAACTCTCAGAAAAATTAGGAGTTCCAGTTGAACAGATCATGCATATGCCACAGCATATCCTTTTGCAAAAACTTGCCGAACTTGGCAAGGATAAGGAGAACTGACTTTTTTAAGGCGCCTATGGGCGTTTTTTTTATTTGTTAGTCATCTCCGGTCACAATATATATCATAATATGCAGACATGCCATAGACAAACCTTCACCCTCTAAAAAAATAAAAACATCTTACTTGATTTCGACTTTTATCGAAATCAAGTAAGATGTCGTTATGAAATATGAAAAAATAGCTAAATCTTGTCTAACTCTTTCAAGAAGCTTTATGCTCCAGACGCAGCTTGTCAGCAACCATCGCAATGAACTCGGAATTTGTAGGCTTCGCTTTTGACATGCTTACTGTATAGCCGAATAGTGAAGAAATCGAGTCGATGTTACCTCTGCTCCACGCAACCTCAATAGCATGTCGGATCGCACGTTCTACACGGCTGGCCGTTGTATTGAATTTTTTCGCGATATCCGGGTAGAGTACTTTTGTGATCGAGCCAAGGAGTTCAATATCGTTGTATACCATTGAAATAGCTTCACGCAGGTACATATAGCCTTTAATATGGGCAGGAACGCCAATTTCATGAATGATGCTTGTAATGCTGGCATCCAGATTCTTAGGCTTCTGTTCAGCATTTGACCTTCCGTAATTGATGGAAGAAGGCTTTCTTGCTACTGATTTCGCCTTGCCGCTTACCTGGCGGATATGGCCTGCAAGATGCTCCATGTCAAATGGTTTCAGGATGAAGTAGGATGCTCCAAGCTCTACAGCTTTTTTCGTAACATCTTCCTGACCGAAGGCTGTCAGCATGATCACATTTGGGATGATTCCTTTTTTCATTTCACGGAGTTTTTCAAGCACCGCCAGACCATCAAGATGAGGCATGATAATATCTAAAAGCAAGACATCAGGGTCTGTGTCTTCCAGCATTTCCAAACATTCCTGGCCATTATGGGCAACCCCTACAATTTCCATATCCTCCTGGGAAGAAATATATTCTTCCAAAAGACCTACCAATTCTCTGTTGTCATCTACAACACATACTTTTATTTTGTTCACTGCTTGGTTCCTCCTCAAATCCAATTATGATCACAAATATTATCTTCTCTAAATTCTATTCTAAATGACTAATTCGACAATGCAACAGAAATTCCTCTTATTTTTAATTTTTTCTTAAAAAAGTAATATTTTCTTATATTTGCTTCAATTTCCTTTGTTTTTCGACTTATTTCGATAGTTGACAAAAAAGCAAGTGGGAATTTGTCGAATAATCTTTAAAATGAAACAAAGAAAAGGCGGCATACGCCGCCGCCGAATTCCTGCTTAACTTGCCTGCTCTCTTGGTTTTTCGTAGATGTCAATCCCGGCTTCATTCAGCATCCATTCAATATGGACTCCGTATCCGCTTGTTGGGTCATTTACGAACACATGCGTCACAGCACCTACCAGCTTGTTGTCCTGAATGATCGGGCTGCCGCTCATTCCCTGTACAATCCCGCCTGTTTTCTCCAGAAGCTCTGGATCCGTTACCTTGATAACCATCCCCTTTGTTGCCGGGAATTTTTGCGGGATGGTGCTGACAATCTCTATATCAAAAAGATTGACTTCGTCATTATTCACAACAGTAAGGATTTTCGCCGGCCCTTCTTTCACCTGATGAGAAAGGGCAATCGGCAATGGCTTATCAAATACTCCATTCGTAATATCCTTGTTCAGTTCACCAAAGATCCCAAAAGGGCTGTTCCTGCGGATATTTCCAATTACTTCTCTGTCAGATGAAAAGCGTGCCAGCTTTTCACCAGGATTGCCTTTTCCGCCTTTTTCGATGGAAGTAACTGTCGATCTAACGATTTGTCCATCTTCAACCACAATCGGCTTTTTTGTATCCATGTCGGAAATGACATGTCCAAGTGCTCCATATTTTTTTGACTGAGGATGATAAAAAGTCATCGTCCCGATTCCCGCTGCCGAATCACGTATATACAAACCAAGTTTATACGTGTTCTCGTTTACATCCTTCTTAGGCTGCAGCTGGGTTTTGATTTTTTCATTTTCCCGCTTAATGACTACATCCAATGGCTTTCCATCCGCTCCTGCTTGTTTTACAAAAGGGCCGACATCTGCCATTTTTTCTATTTGCTGTCCATTGATTTCTGTGATGATGTCGCCTTTTTTGATACCAGCCAATTCTCCTGGTGATACCTTTCCTTCATCTGCCTGAACCTGATGATGTCCGACCACAAGGACACCAACCGTATTAAGTTTTACCCCTATTGATTGACCGCCTGGCCTGACCTTGAAATCCTTAAGGACATTCACATCGACCTTTTTCACCGGGAAACCGGCCAGCTCGAGGACCATTTCATCCTTTCCATGCCTTTTGGCCTCAATAGAAACCGTTTGATCCTTCTGGTCAACCGTGATGCTGGAATCATTTAAGGGAGCCGTTACTTGAACTGCATTCGCCTGGAAATCAAGCTTTTGCCCCTCGAATAAAGTTATATCTCCTGGAATAGATAAATATTCGTGTACTGGCTTTGCAAATCCTAAAGCAATTAATGAAACAAGGAGAATTCCACCAATAAATTTTCTGAGAAAATCTTTTTTCAATCCATTCACTCTCCTCGCTTCTAGTCCACACACATCAAAAATGGCTACACCTTTAATTTTGCCTCGACTCGCCTCATTTATAACCGGTATAAAAATAAAAAAGCTACCCTTTATGGATAGCTTTTCATGTGACAGCCTTCATATTCTGTGCCAGCTGCAGCAATTCTTCTGCATGCTGTTTTGTAAGCTCCGTGATTTCCACTCCGGAAATCATCCTCCCGATTTCCTTCACCTTATCAGATGAGGATAGCGGAGTCACAGAAGTTTTTGTCCGCCCATTTTTTATGACCTTTGCAATATATAGATGGGTATCAGCCATAGCAGCTACCTGAGGCAAGTGAGAAATACAAAGCACCTGGGAACCTGTCGACACATTGTAGATCTTTTCAGCGATCGATTGTGCGACCCTCCCGCTCACTCCTGTATCCACTTCATCAAAAATAATGGATGTAACACCCTGATGTTTGGAGAAGATACTTTTTAGAGCCAGCATGATTCTTGACAATTCTCCGCCGGAAGCAACCTTGGACAATGGCTTCAATGGCTCTCCAGGATTTGTTGAAATATAAAATTCAACTTTGTCTGCTCCATTTTTATGGAAAACATCGAGGTCTGAATCGATCTTTAGTTCAAATACGGCTTTTTCCATATAAAGCTCTTTTAATTCTTTATGAATCAGCTTCGTCAGTTTCTTGGCCCATTTTTTGCGTGTTTCGGTTAAGTTATCGGCTTCGATGCGCAAATCTTTTTTGAGAGATGCCAATTCCTTTTCCATCTGGCCGATATGGACTTCCTTGTTTTGAAGCGTTTCGATTTCTTCTTCGATCTTTGAAGCATATTCAAGGATCTCTTCAATCGTTTTCCCATATTTTCTCTTAAGCTGGTTGATTTCATTCAATCTGTCATCTATCTCCAGCAAACGCTGAGGGTCATACTCAAGGGAATCGAGGTCATTTCTGATCGTTCTCGCAGCATCCTCGAGCATATAGAAGCTGTTTGCAACAGATTCTGCGACAGTTTTATATTCAGGATCCAATTCAGCAGCCGTCTGCAGATTATCCATAGCCATCCCGATCCAATCCAGCCCTTTCTGATCGCCGTGCAGCGCATTGTAGCTTGTCTGGATGCTTTCGAAAATCCGTTCGAAATTGGCAAGCTTCCGCCGTTCTTCGAGCAGTTCCTCATCTTCGTTCATCATCAGGTTCGCTGACAGGATTTCATCATGCTGGAACTGGATCAGGTCCAGCCTGTGGGCCATTTGCTGCTCATTTTCACTGAGGCTCTTAAGTTTTTTGAGTGTTTGTTCAAATGATCTGTATACCTGTTGATATTCCTGGAGGGCAGGCAGGATTTCCTCTGAGCCAAACTGGTCAAGAAGATTGATATGCCTTGTTTCATCCATCAGTTCCTGATGTTCGTGCTGGCCATGGATGTCAATCAGCGTTGAGCCGACTTCCCTCAAGACAGCGATGGTGACAAGTTTGCCATTGATTCTGCAAACACTTTTGCCACTGGCTGCGATATCCCTCCTTAAAACGATCATCCCATCCTCAATTTCAATGCCGAATTCTGCTGCTTTCGACTTACAGGGATGGTTTTCGCCTTCAATAAAAAACAGGCCTTCAATCTCTGCTTTATCCTCGCCGTGCCGGACAAATTCAGCTGAACCTCTCCCGCCGACAAGCAAGTGGACTGCATCAATGATAATGGATTTACCGGCACCGGTTTCTCCAGTCAGAACAGTCAGTCCTTTATTGAAAGATATAGATAAAGATTCGATAATGGCGAAATTACGTATTGATAATTCATTTAACAAGCAAACGTCACCTCATTTACAGCATGTCAAGAAAACGATTTGTGACCTGCTCCGTATCCTCTGGAGTACGGCAAATAATCAAGATGGTATCGTCTCCACAAATCGTACCTAATATATCATCCCAATCAAGATTATCAATCAGCGCCCCAATCGCATTCGCATTGCCGGGCAATGTTTTCATGACTAACAGATGTCCAGCCTGGTCGATCCGGATAAATGCATCCATCAGCGATCTTTTTAATTTTTGCAGTGGGTTGAAACGCTGATCAGCTGGCAGGCTGTATTTATACCTTCCGTCAATCAAAGGAACCTTTACAAGATGCAGCTCTTTAATATCACGGGAAACTGTTGCCTGTGTAACATTAAAACCCGCCGCCTTCAAACGGTCGACCAGTTCATCCTGCGTCTCGATATCCCTGCTCGCAATCAACTCACGGATTTTAATATGTCTTTGTCCTTTATTCATTCATATCACCTCTGGATAAATCCGAAACATTCATATACTCATATGTTAGCCGATTTCAACAGAATGTACAATCTTTCGTGGTTTTTCATCAGAAGATCATGACAGAATTGACAAAGTGGTGAACATCTATTAGCACTTGAAATAAAAAAAAGAACAGACTGTCAAAGTCTATTCTTCCTCACTGGTTTGTTTTGATTTTAGTTCATCATGCGCATTCGTCACAACTGCCTCAGGCAGGATCCTTAACATTGATTTGCCTTTCTCATCCTCTGGATTGTTCCACCTGAGATGGAGGAGGAATTCGATATTGCCGTCGCCGCCGGTGATTGGCGAGAAGCTTAAGTCCATGACATCATAGCCCTCTTCCATCGAAAAAGAAATAATCCTGTCCAAGACTTGTTCGTGGACCTTCCTGTCGCGGACGATTCCTTTTTTACCTACCTGTTCCCTTCCTGCCTCAAACTGCGGTTTAACAAGGGCAACAACATCGCTCCCGGTTACCAGCAATGTTTTAAGGACTGGCAGGATGAGACGAAGTGAAATAAATGAAACATCAATGCTTGCGAAATCCGGCATCCCTTTTACAAGATCTTCTGGTTTAACGTAACGGAAATTCGTACGCTCCATCACGACGACTCTTTCATCCTGGCGGAGCTTCCAGGCGAGCTGATTGTAGCCAACATCAAGCGCATAGGACATTTCAGCACCATTTTGAAGAGCACAATCAGTAAATCCGCCGGTAGAAGCCCCGATATCGAGTAGTTTTTTTCCATTGACATCAAGGTCAAAAACCTTCAAAGCCTTTTCAAGCTTCAGCCCGCCCCTGCTGACATACGGAAGGAGATTTCCTTTCACCATCAAGGGAATATCGATATTAACCTTTTCACCTGGCTTGTCAAGCCTGTTTTCATTTGTATAGACGAGTCCTGCCATGATTGTCCGTTTCGCTTTCTCCCTTGTTTCAGCAAGTCCGCGGTCGACTAGCAGAACATCTAAACGTTCCTTTTTTATTTTCATTGCTTACGCCCTTTTTTGTTTCTGTCTTGCAAGCTTTTGCATTCTTAGGACAACATCTTCTGTTGTCATGCCAATTTCCTGAAGCAGCTTGTCGACGCTGCCATGTTCGATGAACTTGTCCGGAATCCCCATCCTGTCGATTTCGACGTGCTGATAGCCAAGGTCGTGTGCCGTTTCAAGCACAAAACTTCCGAATCCGCCCTGGAGGACAGCTTCCTCGATGGTCAGGATTGGCATGTTTTCTCTCAGTATCCCGGTAAGCATTTCTTCATCAAGCGGCTTGATAAAGCGTGCATTGACAACTTTGATGGATACACCTTGCTTTTCGAGGATATCTGCCGCTTCCATTGCCATTGGAATCGTGGTTCCGAATGTTAGGATGGCTGCATCTTCTCCTTCGCGCAGTACTTCCCAGCTGCCAATCGGGATTTCTTTCAATTTCTCATCCATTGGTACACCGAGACCATTGCCTCTAGGATAACGCATCGCAATCGGCCCATCATCATACTTGATTGCAGTGTTTACCATATGCTGGCCTTCATTTTCATCTTTAGGCATCATCAGTACGATATTCGGCAAATGCCTCAAAAAGGCTATATCGAATACACCCTGATGCGTTTCACCATCCGCTCCTACAAGTCCGGCACGGTCGATGCCAATGAACACATTCAGGTTCTGGCGGCAGATGTCATGAACCACCTGATCATAAGCACGCTGCAGGAAGGTTGAATAAATCGCCAGGAATGGCTTCATCTTTTGTGTCGCAAGACCTGCGGCAAAAGTCGCTGCATGCTGCTCAGCAATTCCGACATCAATCATCCTGTCCGGGAACTCACTTGCGAATCCCTCCAGTTTTGAACCAACTGGCATCGCTGGTGTCACTGCCACGATCCGCTCATCCGTACGCGCGATTTTCCTCACAGTTTCACTGACAAGCTTGCTCCAGGCAGGCGGTGAAAATTCAGGTTTTACAAAATCACCCGTTTCCATTTTATAAGGGCCGGTTCCATGCCATGTACCGATTTTATCGTTTTCGGCCGGATTGTATCCCTTGCCTTTTTTCGTGATGACATGAAGCAATACAGGTCCTTCCTGCTTTTTTGCATACGCAAGATTTTCGAAAAGAGCGTCATAATCATGGCCATCGACTGGTCCAAGGTAAGTGAAACCCAGCTCTTCGAAAAAGATGCCTGAAACGAAGAGATATTTTAAGCTGTCCTTGATCCGCTCGGCTGTGGCTGCCAGCTGGCCGCCAATCGCCGGGACTTTTTTCAGCAGGTATTCGAGTTCATCTTTTACCCAGTGGTATTTACCTGCGGTCCGGAGACGTCCAAGCACATTATGCAGGGCTCCTACATTTGGCGCAATGGACATTTCATTATCGTTCAGAATTACGATCAGCTTCTTTTTCTCATGGCCGATATGGTTCAACGCCTCTAAAGCCATTCCCCCTGTAAGGGCACCATCGCCGATGATCGGTACGATATGGGAGTTTTCACCCTTCAAATCACGGGCGATTGCCATTCCCATCGCCGCTGATAAGGAGGTTGAACTATGGCCGGTTTCCCAGACATCATGCTCGCTTTCCACCATTTTCGGAAATCCGCAGAGGCCTTTATGCTGCCGCAATGTATCGAATTGACAGGCTCTTCCTGTCAGGATTTTATGGACATAGGACTGGTGGCCAACATCCCAGAGGAATTTATCCTTCGGGCTGTCAAAGCATTTATGGAGTGCAATCGTTAATTCGACAACCCCAAGGTTTGGTCCAATATGTCCGCCTGTGACCGATAATTTTTCTATCAAAAACTGCCGAATCTCCCTGCTTAACTCTTCCAATTCCTTTTTCGAAAGATTTTTCAAGAAGGAAGGGTCTTTTATCGATAAAAGATCCATTCGGACCACTCACTTTCATTTCTGACTTATCATTCCGCCATTTTTATTTAGGCTGTACCTTTAAAGACTATTGCTTTGCCTGCTTCGCATCACACCGCATTACAAGCAATATGGTTAAATTAACCTTATTCTAAAAAAGTTGTTAGTAATAACATATATTAAATAAAGAACGGTTTTCAAGCTATACCTTAAAATATGGCATCTATTTTTTACAATATGTATAAAAAAAGCCGCCAACACCAAGGTGCTAACAGCTTATTATAGCACACGAATGAAGAATGCTTCAACGAGGCAAAGGTTTCTAATGGTTCCTTAATCCAATCAAATCGGTAATTTGTGAAAGGACGCCCACTTGAAGTCCAGTTGATTCCAGAGCATCCTTAGCACTGTGCAGGTGATCCTGCAGGGCTTGTTTGGCTCCATCCAATCCAAGCAAAGCTGGATAAGTGCTTTTTTCGTTCGCTGTATCGCTGCCGACGGGTTTGCCAATCGTCTCTTCTGTTCCTTCAAGGTCCAGGATATCGTCACGAATCTGGAAAGCAAGGCCAATATGATAAGCGAACTTGGCCAGTATTTCCTTTTGTGCAGCGGTTGCCCCTGCAATCTCTGCTCCGGCAATGATACTGTACTCAAGCAATTTCCCTGTTTTATGGATATGGATATATTCCATCTGTTCGAGCGTCAGTTTCCTGTGCTCCCCTTCCATATCCGCTACTTGTCCGCCAACCATACCATTGGCTCCCGCGGCAGTTGATAACCTGGTGATCAATGCCAGCTTGACTTTGTCGGATGCTGAGCCCTCTGGCATTTCAGCGATTATTCTGAAGCTAAGCGTCAATAATGCATCCCCTGCAAGAATGGCAGTGGCTTCGCCGAACACTTTATGATTCGTCGGCTTTCCTCTTCTTAGATCATCATCATCCATGCTAGGAAGATCATCATGGATCAAAGAATAAGTATGGACCATTTCAATTGCCGCAGCAGCATCAAGTCCATGGATCGGGTCTTTTCCAAAAGCGTCAATCACCGCAAAGACCAGGAGTGGACGGATTCTCTTCCCGCCTGCTTCAAGAGAATAGAGCATGGCCTTTGCAAGGTTTTCCGGAGTCTCCAGGGAGCCAACCGCATCCCTTAGCCGCTCCTCAAGAAGAGCCTTATATTTCTTTGTAAAAGATTCTAGTGAAACAGGATGCAATACTATTCCTCCTCATTTATGGAGAAGCTCTCAGTCCGTCCATCTTCAGTAATGATCTGGGCCAGTTGTTCTTCCACATTCTTTAGCTTATCATGGCAAAGCTTGGATAATTCCATTCCTTCTTTATAAAACGAGATGGCTTCCTCCAATGGCACATCGCCCTCTTCCAATTTTTCAACGATGCTTTCCAGTTGGTCCATCGCCTGTTCAAAGCTCAGTTTTTTTTCTTCAGCCATTGTTTTCACTCTCCTCAATATCTGTGACGACGCATTCAATGCTTCCATCAGAAAGCTTTACGAATATTTTTCGTTCAGGCTTTACCTGATTGACAGTCTTGATTAAACTTCCATCCTCAGTGTAGGCCAGACTATATCCACGGTCCATGATTTTCAGCGGACTCAATGCTTCAAGTGTAGATAAGATACCGTTGAACTCTTTTCGCTTTTCTGAAACAACAGCTGTCATGGCTCTGTTTAATGCCCGCGTTGTTCTTATATGTCTATCCGCAGAGATTTTCCTCAATTCCTCTGGATGGCTGCGCTCCAATCTTCGTTTCAATTGAATCAGCGAATCGTGTTTTGAGGAATATAACTTCTTTGCTCCGCGGGTAAGTGATTCAGTCAGTTTGTCCACTTGTTCAAGCTTTTGCTCATACAATTTCCTCGGATAGCGGAAGGCGTAAGACCTGATCAGCCGCTGGTAGCGCTCCTGCTGGAAGAACACCTTTTCCCGCATAGCCCTCATCAGTCTGGTTTCCCTGTTCATTACCCTCTCGATCAATTCCTGGATATGAGGGACAGCCAGTTCAGCCGCACCTGTTGGCGTCGGTGCTCTCATATCTGCAACGAAATCCGCAATCGTGAAATCTGTTTCATGTCCAACTGCCGAAATGATCGGTATTCGAGAGGCAAAAATCGCCCTTGCGACGGTTTCCTCATTGAAATTCCACAACTCTTCAATCGATCCGCCTCCGCGTCCGATGATCAGAACATCAAGATCTCCTCGCTCATTCGCCTTCTCGATCGCCTTCACTATAGAAGGGCCGCCCTGGTCACCCTGTACGAGGGCTGGAAAGATCAGTACCTTGGTTATCGGATACCTTCTTTTGATCGTCGTCAAAATATCACGTATCGCCGCCCCTGTTGGGGATGTGACAATCCCGACAGCTTTTGGGTATTTGGGTAAAGGCTGTTTAAATTTCGGTGAAAAAAGACCTTCTTGCTCAAGCTTTTTCTTGAGCTGCTCATAAGCAACGAATAAATCGCCCACTCCATCGGTTTTCATATCCTTTATGTATATCTGATACTGGCCGCTGCCTTCATATACAGAGATATCTCCTCTGACAAGCACCTTCATCCCATTCTCGGGCCTGAACTTCATGTTTCGGGCAGATCCAGCAAACATGACAGCAAGGATTCGGGCTTTCTCGTCCTTGAGTGTAAAATACATATGTCCGCTGGAATGCCTTTTGAAGTTGGAAATTTCCCCTTTAAGATAAACACCCTGCAAATGCGGATCAGCATCGAATTTTCGTTTTATGTATTTAGTTAACGCATTGACGGTAAGATAACGCTGTTGCTCCATTGGAAAACTCCTTTGGTAGAACTAATGAATATTCCGTTAAAGATTGATTCAGGCTTCATAAAAAACTGCCCATATCCATTATAAGTTTAGAATCCCGATTCGTCACTTAACATAAGTGGATTTTCAGTTTCTAACCATAACAGATATGGACAGGATCATGCCTTATAGATTTGAATTTTGAAGTCTGTTCATATGATTTTTTGCCGACTTAAGGGTATTGTACATCAGCATGGCAATGGTCATTGGCCCGACACCGCCCGGTACTGGAGTGATATAGCCGGCCGTTTCTTTTACTTCCTCAAAAGCGACATCTCCGCAAAGTTTGCCTGCATCATTCCGGTTCATGCCCACATCGATGACCACAGCTCCTGGCTTTATATGTTCCGCTGTAATCAATCCGGCATTTCCAACAGCTGCTACAATGACATCCGCCTGCTTTGTGTGTTCTTTCAAATCCTTGGTTCTCGAATGGCAATATGTAACCGTTGCATTTTCATTTAAAAACAATTGTCCTGCCGGCTTCCCAACAATATTGCTCCTGCCAACCACTACTACATGCTTGCCGGACAGGTCGATTCCGATATCCTCCATCATCACCATCACGCCGTATGGAGTACATGGCAAAAAAGCATCCTGGCCGGTCATCATCCGGCCGATATTGATTGGATGGAAGCCATCGACATCTTTTTCAGGGGAAATGGCTTCGATCAGTTTCTTTTCACTGATATGACCTGGAAGAGGCAGCTGTACCAAAATGCCGTGGATGGCCTCATCATTATTCAATTCATCGATTTTTGCCAAAAGCTCCTGTTCAGTAATCGATACGGGATACTCTATCAGCACATTGTGCATACCCAGTTCTTTAGCTGTTTTTTGCTTACTGTTGACATAGGTTCTTGAAGCCTGATTATCTCCGACAAGAATGACAGCCAGGCCTGGGGTGATACCCTGCTTTTTTAGCTCCTGAACCTGATCCGCAATTTCGAGTCTTTTCTTTTTAGCAATTTCTTTCCCATCAATAATTATAGCAGCCATACTTTCTCCCCCTATGTGATCAGGGAAAGGCCAACCTGCATGTTTCAATGGTGTCAGGAAATGCTTTGTTTTACTTTTGACAGAACACCATTGATGAACCGGCTTGATTGGTCATCCCCATATAATTTAGCAATTTCAATCGCTTCATCAAGAACGACATTCATAGGTACCTCTTCATTGCAATATTTCAATTCGTATACGGCCAGGCGAAGCAGATTACGGTCTACAGCTGCCAGACGGTCGAGGGACCATTTTTCCAAATATACCTTGATCTCCTCATCAATTTCCGGCTGATGTTCCACTGTACCATACACAAGTTTGTTCAGATAGTCATCCCCGGCTTCTTCCTCGAGCACATGCTCAATCGCATCCGATGCTTCCACCTTGCTTATATCAATCTGGAATAAGGCTTGCAGTGCCTTTTCTCTTGCTGTTCTTCTTTTCATGAAATTCTTTAGCTCCTTTTATCGCTTGTCTGATTCTAACAAAATAATAGCATATCACATCTGATAAAGCATGGTTTCCTATTATTTTTCACTTTTTAGAAAAAAGTTAATCAAAACAAAGGGAAATATCTGGTCAAAGCAAAGAATTGCAGATGCTATTTTCCATTTCTGTGCTTGGGTTGATTGATGGGGTTATGTGTGCTCGGTTCGGACAGCTTTTATTGCTAAAACTAGTATGGTGTCTGAACTCCGGTCCACTTCGGACAGCTTTTCCTAGAAAAACTGAAATCCTGTCCGAACACGGGTCTACTTCGGACAGCTTTACTAGAAAACCCGGAATCCTGTCCGAACACGGGTCTACTTCGGACAGCTTTTACTGGGAAACCCGGGATCCTGTCCGAACTTGGACCTACTTCGGACAGCTTTTACTAGAAAACCCGGAATCCTGTCCGAATACGGGCTTACTTCGGACAGCTTTCACTGCTAAAACCGATATCCTGTCCGAACTTCGGCCTGCTTCGGACTGCTTTTACCGGAAAATACGCAATCCTGTCCGAACTTGAACCTACTTCGTACAGCTTTAAAAAAATTCGCCCTAACCTACCAAATCTATAAAAAAAACCAAAGGCATGTATATTTATGCCTTTGGTTCGGTGATTAGACTTCCTGTTCGACTTCTGGTTCTACTTTTTGGTTTTCGAACTGAACGCCGACTACATGGATATTGACTTCTGTAGCATCAAGTGCTGTCATGTTCAATAATGCCTGGCGGATGTTATCCTGGATTTTCTGTGCTACCACAGGAATTGATACGCCAAACTTCATGACGCAATATACGTCAACCTTGATTCCGTCTTCTACAAGCTCAACTTTTACACCTTTGCCGTGGTTTTTCTTTCCAAGTCTTTCGACTACACCAGCTGCGAAGCTGCCGCGCATCTGCATGACACCTTCTACTTCTGATGCAGCGATGCTTGCAATGACTTCAATTACTTCGGGTGCAATTTCTACTTTGCCCAAGCCGTTTTCATCATGGCTCATTTCAAGTAAATGTTGCTGTTCACTCATGGCTAGACCTCCTATTATTCTTCTGACATCACGTCATACATTTCCAGGAATTTCGTATTGAACTGACCTTCCACGAATTTTTCGTGATTCAGCAGCTTGAGATGGAACGGGATGGTTGTGTGGATTCCTTCTACCACAAACTCTCCAAGTGCCCTCTTCATGCGGTCAATCGCTTCTTCCCTGCTGCTTCCATAAGTAATGACTTTCGCAATCATTGAATCATAGTAAGGCGGGATTGTATAACCAGGATATGCCGCTGAATCTATTCTAACACCAAAACCGCCTGGAGGGAGATACATTTTGATTTTGCCCGCCGATGGCATGAAATTTTTCGCCGGGTTTTCTGCATTGATCCGGCATTCAATCGCCCATCCATTGAACTGGACGTCTTCCTGCTTAAGGCTCAGCCTTTCGCCGGAGGCAATCTTGATCTGTTCCTTGATCAAATCGACGCCCGTTACCATTTCAGTTACAGGATGTTCAACCTGGATGCGGGTATTCATCTCCATGAAATAAAATTTGCGGTCACGATAGTCATATATAAATTCTACAGTGCCTGCACCGGTATAATCAACTGCTTTTGCAGCCTTTACCGCTGCCTCACCCATTTCTGCCCTGATTTCACCGTCAAGCGCCGGAGATGGTGTTTCTTCAAGCAGTTTTTGCAGGCGTCTTTGGATTGAGCAATCACGCTCTCCCAGGTGGATGGTGTGGCCGTAGCTGTCAGCAAGAACCTGGATTTCAACATGACGGAAGTCTTCAATATATTTTTCAATATACACTCCAGGATTTCCGAACGCTGTCATCGCTTCCTGCTGGGTAATATTGATCCCTTTGATCAGCTCCTGCTCGGTCCGGGCAACACGGATTCCTTTACCGCCTCCGCCTGCCGTCGCCTTGATGATGACCGGGTATCCGATATCATTCGCCAGGCTGACCGCATCCTCCGTGCTTTCAACGATTCCCTGTGAACCCGGCACGATCGGCACATTCGCGTGCTTCATCGTTTCCCTTGCAACATCCTTAGTTCCCATTTTCTGGATTGCTTCAGGAGAAGGGCCAATGAAAGTAATATTGCACTCCCTGCAAAGCTCGGCGAAATCGGCATTCTCGGAAAGGAAACCGTACCCAGGATGAATGGCATCGCAGCCTGTTAGCTTGGCCACGCTGATAATATTTGTGAAATTCAAATAGCTGTCCTTTGAAGCCTTTGGTCCGATGCAGTATGCCTCATCAGCTAGCTGTACATGGAGAGATTCTTTGTCAGCTTCTGAATAAACAGCGACGGATTCAACCCCCAATTCCCTGCACGCACGGATGACGCGGACGGCTATTTCTCCTCTGTTGGCTATAAGTACTTTTTTTATCATCAATATCGCTCCTTATTCGGGCTTAACCAGGAATAAAGGCTGGCCGTATTCTACAAGCTGTCCATCTTTAACTAAAATTTCTACGATTTCCCCATTCACTTCTGCTTCAATTTCATTGAAAAGTTTCATCGCCTCGACGATACATACAACTGAATCCTTGCTCACTTTGGATCCCGCTTTAACATATGCATCTGCTTCTGGGGATGAGGATGCATAGAAGGTCCCCACCATTGGTGAAACAATCTTATGTAAATTTGAAGTATCCTGCACTTCTTCCTGCTTCACTTCCTGGACTGCTGCCGCTTCAACTTTAGGCTCAGGGCGTGGAGCTTCCTGTACTGCCGGCACTGGCTGCTGCGCAGGCGCCGTTGCAGCTGGCTGAACATGTTCAACCACAGATTTCACTGCTCCGTGCTTCTTCATTTTGATCTTTGATCCTTCATATTCATATGAAAACTCGTCAATGCTTGATTGGTCCACTAATTTAATTAACTCTCTGATTTCCTGTACTTTTAACATCTTTAGGCACCCCTTGTCCATTTCATAATTAAGACTAGATACTAACACTATACGATAATACCATGTAAAAATTCAACATGTAACACTGTTTCTTGTCTTCCTTCTCTATTTTAATATTTTCTGAAAAAAAAGTGAATTCATACGACAGGAATCCCGAAATTTCTAGCGAATATAACATTAGTTTGTTTTTGCGAGGAGACTAGAACATATGAAAACAATCGAAGAAATTAAACATGAGGATCTACAAAGGAAAAATTCCTTAACCGTCAAAGCCACTTTTGTATCCGTTATTTTGGCCGCTGCAGTGGATATCGCCATGCAAAAAGAACTTGCCGTCATCCTCTCTATTATTGTAGGCGGCGGATTGGGTGTGGGGCTGGTCGCCTTGCTTCACTATTCTAACAAGCTGGCAAACTTCATTCCCTATCTATCTGTGTTCATTGTATCAGGCGTTTTGTACCTGATTATGGAAACCAGTGTTTCCCCCGCTGCCTTCTCACTTCTTTATTTTATCCTGGCGGCTGCTGCAATCTATATGGACAGGAAATTGCTGTTTCTTGCTTCTGGGCTGGGTTTTGTGCTCATTACGATTTTCACGCTTCTACACGGGCAAGAACTGCCATTGGAGCCTAAAAATTATGTGACCATCTACCTTCTGTACATGTTAGTTACAGTCATGCTTGGGTTTCAATTTTCGATCTCAAAAAAGCTTGCAGAGACCATCGTTTCTGCCCAGCAGGAAACAGAGAGACTATTAGCGAAGGATTCAGAGACGAAAGAAGTCATTAAATCCAGTACCAGGAGTATCGCAACCCTCATAGATGAAGTGAAGTTCAAAAGCCGTGAGAACTACGAATCTTCTATTGAAATGACCCAATCGGTGACAGAAATATCTGCAGGAATCAACATTCAATCAGATTCTGTTGCGGATATCACTCAATCCCTTGAAAGGACAAACGAGGTGATTGCCAGAACATCGACACTTGTCGAAAAACTCCATCACGATTCAGTGGCAGCAGCGAGTGTCACCGAAAGAGGTGATGAGTTGATGTCCAACCTGATAAAAGAATTGACCGCATCTTATGACAATATGAGGAATGTCAACGAACATATCCTGTCTCTATCTTCATTGATCAAGGAGACAGCCAGCTTCGCATCTGACATCCAGGGTATCGCTTCACAAACTAATTTGCTGGCACTGAACGCATCGATTGAAGCTGCCAGGGCCGGAGACAGCGGCAAGGGTTTTGCCGTTGTTGCCGAAGAAGTAAGAAAACTCGCCGACATCACAAGCAACACAGCAACCCAGATTACTGAAAACCTTAAAAGTGTCATGAGTGACACATCAAATACGAAAACAGGCGTTAACCTGACAGCCGAAAAGCTCACGGAGAACCTGGAACTCGCTGCGGAAACAATGGAGGCATTCAAGAGTATCCACCAGACCTTCAAGGACCTGAAGGCGGATATTTCGGAGCAGGATGAACTGACTAGAACAATACTCGATTCATCGGTGGCAATCGAAAGTTCAATTGCTGGCTTCAGCTCCGTCATCCAGCAGGCCAGTGCAGCACTAGAGGAGATTTCCTCCTCAGCCGTCTCGCAAACCGAACATCATGAACAACTTTTCAAATCAGTCGAAGTTGCTCACCAATCTTTGGATCAATTAATAAGGCTGCAGCAAAATTAAAGGGAAGGCATTTGCCTTCCCTTATGCTTTATTGATTTATTTTGCAGGATCAAACTGAACTGCTACAGGCTGGAAAGAGCCTAACTCTGTTCTGACCATCTGGATGATTTCGTTTGCAGCAGAAGCTGAATGTTCCTTGGCTTTCACTGTGATCCTGACATTTTCACCATCCGCACGCACTAGTGCGTCTTCATAGCCCATTGATGTAATCAATGTTTCTAGAATCTGTTCCTTTTGTGAAATCGCATCAAGCTGATTCATTTTATCGATTGCTTCGCTTCTTTCTTCTGCTGGCAAGTCAGTTGTTGCGGCTACCGTCTGCAGCTCTTCTTTTTGCTTTGTGCGCTGTTCTTCAAGCTTCATTCGAAGCGCTTCGAACTTCTCATCGCTCGCGACACCGGAAACTACAGTCTTGCCATCCTTCGTTTCAGTCGCTGCTGTTTCCTTACCTTCTGCTTTCTTCTCTTCAACCCCTGCAAGATCGGACTTCTGCTGCTCTGGTGAAGTGATATAATACACCGATAATACAACCACAAGACTCAACATAGTCAGTAACCAAACTGTTTGCTTTTTCAATAACATCTATTATTCCCCCTTAGATTTTTTAGGCATGACAGCCACCCGGTGGTTCGGAACATCCAATGCCCTTGTGACCGCCTCGATAATCCATTTTTTCACTTGTATATTTTCTGCACCTTTCGCAACCACGAGCACGCCTCTGATTTCAGGCTTTTTTGTCTCGAGTACGATTGGCACCTCTTTCTCACCATTTCTGATGATGACCAGCTGCTCGTCTTGCGATGCATCCTGGACTTTTCGTTTGCCGCCTTCCCGGTCAGTTTCATCGGTCGTCTGTGATTGGATGACGGTGTTTTTCTCAAGAACCTTCTTTTCAGTAGCATCCACATTCACCAAAACAGTGACATCCCCTACGCCATTGATGCCTTCCAGGATTTCGGTCAACTGGGCTTCATATGCTTCTTCATATTCGGAAATGACATCGTTTCCTGCTGATTTTTTCTGACCGAATACAGCCGTGTCCTCTTCAGTCTCCGCCTCCTTGGTGGCAGTAACAGCCAAATCGGGATTCTGGTCGCCGATGATATTGCCGATCAGCATGATGGCTGCGCCGAATAGGACGACAATTATTAAGTATTGGTATTTGCCGGATTTCTTGTCCGGCGGCCCATCCTTGCTGCCCAGTTGTTTCTTGAGCCAGCTCAACGGACCTTTCTCATTGTCCATGCTCGTCACTCCCCCCTTCTATCATTATTTGAATAGACTTTTCAGGAACATTCCATTTTTCTGACAGAAGAGAAGATATTTGATCTGTATTCTGAGAGGTTTGTTTTGATGGAAGGGGTGCATTCGTATCAATTTCTACTTCTCTTACTACTGCCACAGCCTCTCCCTCATCCTCTGCTTTTTTCAGATGGACGATGATATACTCCAGGTTCTCTGGGAAAGGCCGCCGATCCTGATCATTTACTTCAAGCTCGATATTAGCAATCTCCATTCCTTGCTGTTCCATCAACTCCTCCTCTGCGGCTGTTTGCAATTGGACAGCCATTGTTTCTAAAATATATGCATGCTGAGAGGCTTGTATTTCTTTTTTCTGAATTTCTATTGAATTTTTTATCTTTTCATCCCCCTGGCCGCTGAACTGGCCCATTTTAGCGATTGCAGTTTCAAAATCAGAACTGAAAAGTTTCATGACCGGAGACAGGATGATAGCGATCAAAATCAGCCCTGTCACAATTTTGGTGTATTTCTGGAAACTCGAATTGGGCAGCAGCATATCCAGGACGGTCGCCAGGAGAATGAAGATGATAATATTCGTGACCCACTCTTTTATAAAATCCATTTCTTCCCCTCCTTACCTCACCATCATTGTTAAGTTTCCTGCTGCAATAATGACTGTGATCGTCAGGAAAAACATCAAGGAAACAATGCCCAGCGCAGCAAAGACATAGATGATGCTCTTACTGATAATATCGAGACAGGTTATGACTGGTCCGCCGCCAAGCGGCTGGAGGATTGCTGCTGCAAATTTATAGATAAAGGCAACCATGAGGATCTTTATTGCCGGAAAGGCTGCGATGATTAGCAGAATGGCAACACCGGCTATTCCAACCGTATTTTTCAGAAGCATGGAAGCACTGATGACCGTGTCTGTCGCATCTGTAAAAACGCGGCCAATAACAGGAACAAAATTGCCTGTAATGAATTTTGCTGTTTTGACAGTCACTCCATCCGTAATCGCTGAAGATGCCCCTTGGACGGAAATGACGCCGAGGAACACTGTCAGCAGGATCCCCAGCAGGCCGACGCTCCAATTACGGAGCATGCTGGCCAGCTGCGTAACCTTGTAATGTTCGGACAGGATACTGACGATGCTCAAAAGTGTTGATAAGAATAACAATGGCAAAACAACATATTGGATGAACATCCCGCTGGTGTTCATCATAAACAGAATGACGGGATGGAAAAATGCTGCTGAAATCAAACCTCCGGAAGTGGCCATCAATGCCAGCAGCAGCGGGATCAGGGCAAGGATGAACTGGATCATTGTCCCAATCGCGTCATTCGTGTAATCTACGACTACATGGAAGCTGTTGAGCGCAATAATGATGAGAACCATGAACACAATGGAGTAGGCTACCTTGCTGATCGTACTTTTTTCGAAGGAGTTTTGCAGTGCTTGAAGAAACATGCTGAAAATAGTCAGCAGGATCAAGGATCCCAGCAATTTTCCGTTTACTATGAACTCATGAAAGGCGAAATTCACGATGCCTTTGAACCACTCTTTCAACGAGAACTTCTTTTCACCGCTTATAAAATCATACAGGCTTCCTTTCTGGCTTTCTGGCAGATAACCATCATATTTATTGATGATATCTTCCCAGAATCCCTTAAGCTCATCGATATTCAAATCTTCAAGCTGGGCTCTTGCGATTTTATCCGGGTTGACCACCGGGTTTATTTCCGGTTCATTACCCTCAGCTTGTACACCCGGGATGAAAAAAAATAGCTGGATCAATAGAATGCCAAGTATGAACTGCAGACGCTGCTTCAACTTCTTTCACCTCTTTAGGGGCGGGAATTTAGTCAGCCCGGAATCAAGCGAATGATCGTTTCAATCATTACAGTAAGAATCGGAATTGCCATGGCCAGAATAAGGATTTTGCCGCCAAGTTCGATCTTTGAGGCGATTGCGCCTTGACCAGCATCCTTTGTGATTTGGGCCGCAAATTCGGCAATATAGGCGATGCCGATTATTTTTAGGATTGTTTCCACATAAACAACATTCACCCTGGCATTGGCAGCCAGCTTCTGAATCATGGAAATGATCTGATAAATTTGATCTACCAGAAAAAGGAAGATAGCTGAACCTGTGAACACAATCAGCAAAAAGGCAAAGTTGGGCTTTTGCTCTTTGACAATCAGTGCCAGAAATGTCGCGATCAGTGCTACACCTGTTATTTGAAGGATTTCAATCGCAAAGCCCTCCCTTACCCCTGAAATAGGAATACCGATTTGATTTTTTGAAAAAGATCATCAACAATCGATGCAACCATGAAAAGGATATAGATGAATCCAAACAACGTTACCCACTGTGCATATTCCTTCTTCCCCACCTGATCGAGAATCGTGTGCAAAAATGCCACAACAATGCCTACACCTGCTATTTTAAAAATGATATCCACTTCTAGACCCATCTTGTCCTCCTCCTAAACGCTACATCAGTAAGATGATTAATAATAAGCCAGATAAAAAGCCGATGCTTTTCACCATTTTTTCGTATTTCATCTGTTTCTCGCAGGCATCTGCTTCTTCTCGTTCAAGATGGGAAATCGTCAGGAGAATTTGTTTTTGCTGAGAATGCCTGTCATGCCTGCCAAGCGTTTCTCCAAATTGCTTCATGATTTCAAATTCTCCCTGTTTGAAGGCTGTCAATTTCCAGACTTCTTTCAGGCTCTCTTCCCATGCTGATTTGACTGTGGTTTCAGATTCAGTCAGCTTTTTGGAAAATGTCTCAAAAAACCATGAGAGGGGCTTCGCCATTTGTTCAGACAGCTTCCTTGAAGCTTCATGGAGAGGTGTATGCCCGTACATGATTTCCGCTTCCAGTGACTGCAAGGCCGACTTCAAAAGCCGGAGCTGTCTTGGCCGTTCACTAAGATGCCTCGAAGCCTCAAAACCTGTCCAGGTTGTCGACAGGATAATCAATATAGCACCGATTATTTTTATCATTTATGTCACTCTCACTTTTTGGCGGATCTCATTTCCGCTTACATCACGAATCGAAGTGATTGTCCCAGGGCCTGAAATTCTTCCAAGTTCCACAAACCGGTCAAAGATGCCCATTTCTAGGATTGGTTTCAAGGTTGGCCTTTTTTGGATATCCTCAAGAGATTCCCCATGCGTGGTCATGATCAGCTTGATTCCTGCGTTGACAGCTTCAAGGATCGCATCGGCATCTTCTTTCCGGCCAATTTCATCCACGACAAGAATATCCGGACTCATTGAACGAATCATCATCATCATGCCTTCTGCTTTCGGACATGAGTCCAATATATCCACCCTTGGTCCAAAGGTTAGCTGCGGGACTCCCTTAACACATCCGGCAATTTCTGATCTTTCATCGACAATCCCCGCTTTTAAAGGCGGTACTTTTTTGTCAGGAACACCACTTGAAATCATCCTGGCTATATCCCTGAGCAATGTTGTTTTGCCTGTCTGCGGGGGACCGATGATCATCGTATGCTTCCAGCCGTTTTGGTATATATATGGCATCAGCGGGTCAGCAATCCCGATTTTCTCCCTTGCAATCCTGAAATTGAAAGAAGAAATATCCCTGATTGCTTTTACAGAGCCATTTTCAAGAATGACCTTCCCGGCAAGCCCGACTCGATGGCCGCCGGCAATAGTAATATAACCGCGCTTCAATTCTTCCTCCAGGGTATACATAGAAAAATGCCCGAGCTTATTCAACAGCTGGACAGCATCCTCAGGGGGAATGATATACGGCAGGAAGTTCGGCTTTCCTCTTACCGTTATTTCAAGCGGCCGGTTGATCCGGATCCGCACTTCTTCCATCCCATCTTTGTCATTAGGAGGCACTGCGTCCAGCAATTCAGCAATCCGTTTCGGCAAAAAAGATAAGATATCATCCATCATTGATCCTCCTGATTTTCGCTTACTTAATATGTATGCCTGCTTGGCCACTTTATGACCTGCAGATTCATTCAGAACGGCTTCACAATCGTTTTTTCAATAAAGATCAAAACGAAAAAATAAATTCAGTTTTGAATGAAAAGACTAGTATTGAAAGGAGTTGATCAAAATGAATGAGGATCATCAGAAGTTCCAGAAAGTGCAAAGGGCCGACCGCGCTACTTACCTCGGAGGAGGCAGGAGTCTCAAGGAATCGCCAATGACCGACCCAAAATATAACAACAAAAATGATACGGACAAAGCACCCGGAGCCGGCGAGTAATTGATTTTTCCTCAAGATTCACCAATATGATCCCTCCTCGTTATTTGTTTTTCTTTTCTTACATAGATATGGGTAAGAGACAATAAATGTGGAGGGATGATGATGGTTAATGGAGGATGTGGTGCCTATAATACGAACAATGCTGGAAACAATAGAAAAATCACAGTCAGCGGCGAAGGGATTGTTTACTCCGCACCCAACAGGGCAACAGCTACAGTAGGGGTTCGGACAGAAAATCCAAACCTCCAAGCCGCCCAGACAGAGAATGCGGAAAATTCTGCTTCAATGTTAAAATCGTTACAGAACCTCGGGATAGCAAAGGATGATATAAAAACGGCAGATTTTCGGATCGATCCCATCTATACCTATGAGGAAGGCAAGCAGCTATTTCAGGGGTATCGTGTCACACATTTGTATACTGTCACTATCAGGAATCTTGCCCAGGCGGGATTGGCCATTGATACGGCTGTGGCCAATGGAGCGAATGAGGTAATGAACATCCAATTCTCAGTCGCAGAGCCTCAGGCCTTATATAACCAGGCACTTTCAATTGCAGTAATCGATTCATACAACAAAGCACAAACCATCGCCCGGACACTGGGATTCCATACTTCCATTTCCCCTCTCTCCATTACCGAGGAAACCCAAAAGGGATCTCCCGGCCCCTTCCTGGTTGCTTCAATGGACACTAGCAGCGCAAAAGGAACGCCCATAGAACCGGGCAAGCTGGAGATCAAAGCAACCGTGACAGGAACGTATATTACTTGATAAAAAGCAAAGCCAGGCTGTCTGCCTGGCTTCTGCATTGCTTGATAACTTGACTGATAATCACTTATCGAATGAAAAAAGAGCCCTCACCAAAACTGGATGACCTTTATCTCCTGACACAATTTGTCTATATCCACTTTTTGATTTTTAAGTTAAAATACCTCTATAAGTATTTTTAGGAGGTTCATCATGAAGAATTTATTCGCAGCATTCCTGTTCGTCTTGTTAATCACCGGCTGTTCTGGCGGCTCTTATACCGATGTTTCAGTCGACAAGGCAAAAGAATTGATTGATAGCGGAGAAGTTCAGGTCCTGGATGTCCGTACACCGGATGAGTTCGCTGCTGGCCATATTCCCGGCGCAAAATTAGTTCCGCTGCAAGTCATCGAAAGCATGCTTTCAGAGCTCGATCAAGATGAAAAGTATCTGGTTGTATGCCGAAGCGGCAATCGTTCAACCCAGGCTAGCGGAATTCTGGAAAAAAACGGATTTAAGAATATTTACAATATGACTGGCGGATTGAATGAGTGGAAGTTTGATCTTGAACAATAAATTAAAAGCATCTCGTGAATATTCATGAGATGCTTTTTTTATGCTTGAATAAAAAAGAACCTGCTGGCAAATGCAGCAGGTTCCTGAAAAATTATGCGCGTGATACATAAGAAGAATCTGTTGTATTGATGATAAGTCTGTCTCCCTGGTTTACAAAGAATGGAACCTGTACAGTAAGGCCAGTTTCCAATGTCGCAGGCTTAGTACCGCCGGAAGCAGTGTCACCTTTGATACCTGGTTCTGTTTCTGTTACTTCCAATTCAACAGTGTTTGGAAGCTCGACACCAAGAGTTTCATGGCCGAATTGCATGATGTAGACTTCCATGTTTTCCTTAAGGAATTTCAACTCATATTCAATAGAAGTTCCTGGCAATTCGATTTGCTCGTAAGACTCATTGTCCATGAATACGTGCTGGTCGCCGCTAGCATACAGATACTGCATTTTGCGGTTCTCGATTTGTGCTTTCGCTACCTTTTCACCTGCACGGAAAGTTTTTTCCTGGATTGCTCCTGTACGAAGATTACGAAGCTTTGAACGAACGAAAGCCGCTCCTTTTCCTGGCTTTACGTGTTGGAAATCAAGTACACGCCAAATGCCGTTATCAACTTCAATCGTTAGGCCCGTACGGAAATCGTTTACTGAAATCATTGTTTGTCCTCCTAATGTCGTCTTATAGAATGATGAGTTCTTTCGTAGAATGCGTCAGTGACTCATTATGGTCAAGTGTAATCACAGTATCATCTTCAATCCTTACCCCGCCAAGGCCGGCGATGTAAATTCCTGGCTCAACAGTCACAACCATGCCTGTTTCAAGAATGGTGTCTGAACGGAATGAAAGACCAGGTCCCTCATGTACTTCAAGACCGATTCCGTGGCCTGTAGAATGGCCAAAATACTCGCCATATCCTTTTTCGGTAATAAAGTTCCTTGTTAAAGCATCCGCTTCTTTGCCCGTCATTCCAGGTTTGATGCCTGCCATACCACGAAGCTGGGCTTCAAGCACAATATTATAGATTTCCATCAGCTTTTCGGAAGGATTTCCCATCGATACTGTACGAGTGATATCAGATACATACCCATTATAATATGCCCCATAATCCAGGGTTACAAAGTCTCCTGTTTCAATCACCTTGTCACTTGCTACTCCGTGCGGAAGGGCTGAACGATAGCCGGAAGCCACAATAATATCAAATGATGAAGAGGTTGCCCCCTGCTTTCTCATAAAAAATTCAAGTTCATTCGATACTTCAAGCTCTGTTCTTCCAGGACGGATAAACTCAAGTATATGTGTAAACGCAGCATCTGCGATGGCTGCTGCTTCCTTTAATATCTTAATCTCTGAATCAGTCTTTATCAAGCGTAACTTTTCAATTTCACCCGATACAGGCACTAATTCAGCTTCCACGGCTTTATCGAAGGTTTTGTAAGCTGAGTATGTAACATGATTTTCTTCAAAGCCGAGCTTTTTAATCCCCAGTTTTTTTGCCTGCTCGGCAACCTCATCCTGGATCAAACCTTTATGCAGGACAACTTCATAACCTTCACATTGCTTGGCTGCCTGCTCTGTATACCTGAAATCGGTGATGAATAAAGCTTTATCAGCACTGATCAGCACCATGCCCGCCGAACCAGTGAACCCCGTCATATATCGGCGATTGTAATCGCTTGTAACGAGCATTCCATCAATTCCAAGCCTTTGGAAGCTTTCGCGCAATTTTTGTGTTTTTTCCATAACCTTTTCCTCCTCTTATTCTTCTTCTCTTTTGAATGCTTCAAGCGCCAGTTCATAGCCAAGAAGCCCCAGGCCAGCAATCTGCCCCATGGATACAGGAGCAATCACTGATTTGTGCCTGAATTCTTCCCTCTGATATACATTCGAGATATGTACTTCGATAACCGGACAGCTAATTCCTGCTATTGCGTCCCTGATGGCATAGCTATAGTGGGTGAATGCCCCGGGATTGAAGATGATTCCGTCTACAGACGTGTCTTCTGCCTCATGGAGTTTGTCAATCAGTTCCCCTTCATGATTGGATTGAAAACAGACAACCTCCATCTGCTTTTCAGTCCCTAGCTGGATCATCCGTTCTTCCAAATCCCTCAAAGTACTGACACCATAAATTCCAGGCTCTCTTTTCCCAAGCCGGTTCAAGTTCGGACCATTAAGCATAAGTATTTTTTTCATGTTCGGGCTCCCGTAAAAAAAGAATGTTCACTAAGAACATTCTATCATAACTATTTTTGTGAAAACTACTTTCAGCCGCTCAGGAGGTGATCTCCTGACGATTTTTCTCCTTGTTACGATTCTCATTTTCTTCATAGGATATAGAATAACCCACAAACACACCATATAGAACATAGAAACAAAGCGAAGTGACCAAGGTGTTTTTTGACAGGTCCCAGAAAGGTTTGATCCCGGGGAAGAGCGGATTGAGCACATAGAATACAAGGAAAAACAGCGCAATTCCGAAGGCTGCACCAGCCCAGATGGAATTCAGCTTCCTCATTGTCACATAATAGACCATGGCGGCACCTGTTGAGAAAATGCCAATCGCTATGATTGATATGACTGTCCCAAGCCACTGCTGCTTCCATTCTCCCAATGCCCAGGGTTCCAGGATCACGTTTGGCCGGATCTCGGTAAAATTAAATATATAGGCCAAATAAGCCAGAGCGCTCCAAAAAATCCCGCCGAACAATCCAGTAACTATACTCATCGCAATGAATGACATCGGTTTTTCCCTTTGATCCTGTTCTAAATTGCCATGATTTTCTGCCATTTGTTGCACCTCCGGTTTTAGTATGTCCCTGTTGTGCAAATGAATTGCATATCTGGAAAAAATGTTACGGCGGCCTGTTCTTCATATAGAGGTTTTTATTGATTTTTAGTAAAATGAAATTAACAGAAATCTTTCTCGTCTTTGTGTCCAAATGCCATGAAAATGGAGATCTTTCGTTTAAGTCGCTTTTAAAAAGGAAAAAGTAGCAGGAGAAGAGTATAATATCGAAGAATTTGTATAAAGTAATCCTTGGTAAGTTTAAAAACAGTGGAAATTGCTCATGATGCTAGTAGGGAGGTGGCTTTCTTCGATGAGTCGAACTTTTAAGTATATTTTTTCAGGGCTGATTGTCCTTGCAATCTTTGGTTTCGCCTTTCAGTTGTTTACCGATCCTGTAAGTATTCTTGTTACACTGGCAACAATTGCATTGATTGGTGCCGCAATCTATTTCCTTGTGACCCGCCTGTCGGGATCAAGTGCGGGCAGAGAGCAAAAGCGTGCTTTCCAAAAGGCAGCAAAGCGGTCCAAGAAACGGTTCCAGGCAAAAGAAGCAAATGCATCCTCAAAGCGTTCAAAGATAAAATCCCTCGCATCGGCACGGAAAAAGAAGGACGCTTCGCACTTAACAGTCATAGACGGTAAAAAAAGCAGAAAAAAAAATCGGGCTTCCTTTTAAAGCTCGATTTTTTGCTTTATAAGGAAGGCTCTTTTCTAAAACTTTGTTGCTATTTGCTGCAAAGTTGCATGGAATGACCTAGGTAACCTCGCTAAATGGACGATTTAGACGAGAAGAGAGCTTGCAAACTAGATACCGACAAGCAAAATGCCTTTTCATAGGTTAAAATCGGCTTTAGGATTTTAACAACAATTCTTACGAGAAAAACCATTAAGAATCAGTAGCACCATGATTTGAAAAATTTCTCAGCATTCTTCTTTCCCAGTTCAATCAACTCTTGTTTTTTCTCACCCGAGAGTTGGAATTCTGTTGTCAAATTCCCCTCCGTCGGAATGAATATGATATTCTTTTCATGTTTTCGCGA
Source organism: Mesobacillus sp. AQ2 (assembly GCF_030122805.1). Taxonomy (NCBI): domain Bacteria; kingdom Bacillati; phylum Bacillota; class Bacilli; order Caryophanales; family Bacillaceae; genus Mesobacillus; species Mesobacillus sp. AQ2. Next base: position 3,268,698 of record NZ_CP126080.1, read on the forward strand.
AATGTACCTGGAGTCATGGGCATCCTTCATCGTCTCAAATAATGCTTCAAATAATTGCAGCGCATTTTTTATTTTATTCGTTGGCTGCTGGATCAGGTTTTGGCTTAGCTTGACACCAAGTACGGGACGTACTTTTTTCACATTCTCCTGGTCGAATAACCACATCGGAAAATTGCTTAGCACTCCTCCATCCACCACGATATTCGCACCGACCCGGTCCCGCAGTTTTACCGGTTCGAAAAAGAAAGGAAGACTGCAGCTCATCCTGATTGCCCTTGCCACAGGGAAAGTCCTTGGATCAACACCATACTTCGGAAGATCATCCGGCAGGATCAGTAACCTGCCGTTTGTGAGGTCTGAGGCGATGATCCGCAATGCATCAGGGGCAAGATCGCCAAAGGTGCGAAGCCCTCTGGCAGCCAGCACCTCCGATATCCAGCTTTCTAATTCGTCACCTTTATAGAGTCCCAGCCGCCAGTATACAAAAAGCCATTTAGTCAAGGCTGATGGGAAGATCGTTTTCCTGGAATCGAGAAATTTTTTCAGGTCAAGTTCATCCAGGATGCCCGCCATCTCCGTACTCGTGTAGCCGGCAGCAAGCAAGCCAGCGATCAGCGAACCCGCACTAGTGCCTGCGACCCGTTTAAAACGGAACCCTCGCTCCTCAATCGCAGCACAGGCACCAACCAGTGCCAACCCTTTGATTCCTCCGCCGGAAAAAACGCCGTCAATATACATATGAGCCACTCCCGTCGATGTAATCCCATCTTTACATCTTTAAGCGCTTCATTTGTAAAATAGTACGGCGTACAAGTAGAAAATTTCGGTTCAAGGACACAATCGAATTAAATCCCTAAACTCTTCTTAAGTGAAATATTGTATTTCTGCTTCCGGAAAAAATGAATGGATATAGCCGCGGATTGTTTCTTCAAGATCTTTTGCTTCATCAGTCTGATAGACATACTTGCCAATTCCGTACCTTCCCCATTTGTATTTCCTTTTCTCCTCATCCATTTCCAGTTTCGATTTAGGATAACGCTTCTGAATAACATTTTTTGCAGGTTTGGTGAAGCGGTGCTGAATCAGCTCGAAGCTTAGTCCAGTCAGGTCGATTCCTTCCAGCGAATGGCTAAGCCTTTCGAACAATTCCTGATAGCCTTCTCTCCAGCCTTCATGGATGTAGATTGGCGCAACGATGAAGCCAAGCGGGTATCCTGCCTGTGCCACTTTTCTGGCTGCCTCCAGCCTTTCATCAAAGGATGATGTTCCAGGTTCAAAGTTTTTGATCACGAAACGGGCATTGACGCTGAAACGGAATCTTGTTCTGCCATTATGTTTTGCATCGAGCAAATGGTCAACATGATGATACTTCGTGACAAAACGCAATTGCCCATATTCGGTTTGTCCGAAGAATTCAATTGTTTGTTTTAAAGCATGAGTTAAATGATCAATGCCAACGATATCTGATGTACATGCAGCTTCAAATCTGGTGACTTCTGGCTTTCTTTCATCCATGTACTTTTGTGCCTGATCGAAAATCTCCTCGAGATTCACATACGTACGGATATATGGCTTACTGCCAAGTGTCGTCTGCAAATAACAATAGTGGCAATGGCCCATACAGCCGGTTGCAAGCGGGATGGCGTATTCAGCAGAAGGTTTGGAGGTGTCAAATTTCAGCGTTTTCCTGACACCAAAAACCAATGTCGATTTGGCATTCCGGTACTGCTGGAGTTCATTGTCGCCAGGGATATTTCGCACTTGATTATGTGAAGTTGTCTCCCGGATTTCCAGTCCCATTTTCTCGAACTTTTCTTTTAATTCCCGCCCGAGCGGATATTCCAATGCCCTCGGCTCGATATAAACAAGCTGTGGTACAAAAGCTTTCATCATCAGTCCTCATTTCATTCCATATATCAGTAGTGTTAGTATGGGCAGAAATGAAAAAAGAGGATGAAAAAAATATTTCCATCCTTTTGTTCATATTGATTACTGAACGGTTAACCAGTTAGAAAATAAACAGGACAATATAATACAGGAGCATTGTAACCAGGCCGACTGGAACCCCGAATGCCGCCCATTCCTTGCTCGTTATATTTAGTTTTCCTGCAGCGATAATATTCGGGATATTACCCGGGATCAGCATGCCACCGCTAATGACCAGGCCAAGCAAAACCGCACGGATTGTTCCAGAGTCCATCGCAGGGCTGATTTCTGCTGCAGCAAGGGTAGCATTATCTAGGATCGCGGATGTCATGTTAATCCAATATAACAGCGCTGGAGAAAGACCAATAATGTATGTTTTGATAAGCGGCTCAAAACCATGTCCAAGAAATGTAAGGCCCATTACGAAGACATAGATTTTAAAAGACCGAACAGCAATTTCCTCGTACGACTCAGGACGGGAGGCAGACTTCAAAGCGTTCCTTCCTCCAACGGGTCTTACCATGATAATGGACATCAGGCCAAAAATAAGTAATGCTGGAAGAACTTCTTTCCCAATCAACTCCAGTAAATAAAAGAAGTCCTTGTCCAATCTGCTGATTGTGATCGTGGCTAATGGCTCACCAATCGGTGTCAAGGCAGCACCAAGTCCGATCGAGAAGCATGCCAATACGGTAAAACGAACTTCAGATCTTCGGTCGAGCGGAAGGACCTTTATAATCATAACCAGTATTATAGCAGCAATGATCGCAGTTAGAACACTAGATGCCAGTCCAAGAAAAACAACTGTCAAACCGAAAAATAATCTAGGAGACAGTAGTCTGCTTCCCCATTGGATCGATTTTTCCAATTCCGCCTTAAACCACTTGGCAAGCAAACCAGCTGCTAATACTGCAATCGTGATATTGATAGGGTCAGTCACCGCTTTTTCAATGAGCGGACGGTCCATCACGCCACTAATAATTGCTGCCGCAACGCCCATAGTAAATAAAAAAAGCTCCAAATTATGTTCAATCATTTTAATCGAAAAAGGCAAAAACAAAACCAACAGCAAAATAATAATTAATCCAATCATCGCTTTCCCTGTCCTTTTTTCTACCTCTATTACTATATAATAGGAGCAAACCTAATATTTAGAACACGGAGTTTTTTCGGTTCATGGAAATAAACCAGAATTTAACCATAGAAATAGCCACGGCCTGGGCCGTGGCTAAACTATTGATTTTATATTATAATCCACACTTTAATTGCGCGTTACAGTTTGTACAAGTATTGCAGCCGCCGATTTCTTTTACCTCACCTTTGCGGCAGACCGGGCATGTGTTGCCGACTTCAGAACCGATCGTTACGTTGGTAGAACGCAATTCATTGATCGTATCGACAAGCACAACATGCTGCTTTTGCTTTTCTTTCTTTTCAACTTCATCATCCATTGAATTCTCTTCAGCTTTAAGCGTCAATACCTGGGAATCACGGGAGCCGTCAACATAAACGGTTCCGCCTTTAGCTCCCCCTTTATAAAGGCGCTCATATACCTTTTCCACCTGCTCAACACTGTAACCTTTCGGTGCGTTGACCGTTTTGCTGATTGAGCTGTCAATCCAGCGCTGGATGACACACTGAACATCAGCATGGGCTTCAGGCGCCAGTTCCATCGCAGATACGAACCAGTTCGGCAGGTTCTCAGGATCTGCCTGCGGATGACGATCAAGGTATTCCTGGACGATATCCGCCTTCACCTCGATGAACTTGCCTAGACGGCCGCTTCTGAAGTAAGAGAAGCTGAAGTATGGCTCGAGTCCTGTTGATACGCCAACCATTGTACCAGTAGATCCTGTCGGAGCAACAGTCAGCAAGTGCGAGTTGCGAATTCCGTTTTCAAGGATTGATTCACGTATATCCTCAGGCATTTTCTTCATGAAACCAGTATTTGTGAATGCCTTACGAAGTCTGTTTGTTTCTTCTTCTGTGCCGCCCTGAAGGAATGGGAAGCTTCCTTTTTCCTTTCCAAGTTCAACAGATGCACGGTACGCTGATGTCGCGATGGTTTCAAAAACCTTATCGACAAGCTGGTTACCTTCCTCTGAACCGTATTCTGTTTCACAGTAGATCAGTAAATCATGAAGACCCATTACCCCTAGACCGACACGGCGTTCGCCCAGGGCTTGTCTCTTATTATCTTCAAGGAAATATGGAGTCGCATCGATGACATTGTCCTGCATGCGCACACCAACTTCAACAGTACGCTTCAATTTTTCAAAATTAACTGTTTTGGTTTCCTTGTCCGCCATTTCTGCAAGGTTAACAGCAGCCAGGTTGCAGACAGAGTTTGGTGCGAGAGGCTGTTCCCCACACGGGTTGGTCGCTACAACCTTCTGTCCATATGCCTGTGCGTTCGTCATGTCGTTGGCATTGTCGATGAAGAAAATGCCAGGCTCCGCAGAATACGTCGCACAGATATTGATCAGGTTCCATAGTTCTTTGGCTTTGATTTTTCTATAGGTACGGACTTTATAGCCAAGCTTTTCCCACTCGCGAACATCCCCTACTTTATGCCACTCTTCATTATAAATTTTCATCGTCTCAGCATCGTAGCTTTCTACATCTGGGAAGCGAAGTTCATAGTCTGCATCGTTGTCGACTGCATCCATGAAATCTTTTGTCAATGTGACTGAGATATTTGCACCAGTCAGGAATTCTGAGTTATGGACAGTATAAGTTCCGCCTGTTGCAAGCTTTTCTTCAGCAGATTTAATGATATCAGCGCTGAATCCACCGTAGCCTGGGATCGTTTTGTAGTTCACAATTCCCTGGTACATTGCTTCTTCCTGAAGTGTCATCGGCGTGAATTTAAGTTTTTCCTTAGCCATTTTCTTGATTGACTCATCGTTTGTGTTTTCTATCAGGAAGCGAAGGATTCTTGGGTTCTGCATTTTTGAAATGATGAATTCCACAATGTCAGGATGCCAGTCAGAAAGCATGATCATCTGCGCTCCCCTTCTTGACCCGCCCTGCTCAACTAAATGTGTAAGCTTGGCGATGTCATCAAGCCATGAAACCGATCCGGATGATTTTCCGTTTACGCCTCTGGCCAGTGTGTTGCGCGGTCTTAATGTTGATCCGTTCGTTCCGACTCCGCCGCCGCGGCTCATGATTTCCATGACCTGCTTGCGATGCTCAGAGATGCCTTCGCGGGAATCTTTTACGAAAGGCATTACATAGCAGTTGAAGTAGGTTACGTCTGTGTCTGCGCCTGCTCCGTAAAGGACACGCCCTGCAGGAATGAAGTTCATTGATACTAGTTCCTGATAGAACTTTTCAAACCACTCCTGGCGCTTCTCTTCTGTTTTTTCAACAGCTGCCAGCCCCGTCGCATTCCGTTTTGCGATTTGCTCGTAGAATACTTCCAGCGGCTTTTCAATCACGTCCAGGGAACGCTTGATAATGCCAGTGGCTGATTCTTCGGGATCATCAAGTACTCCGCGAAACTCTTCTTCTACAAGAACTTTCGCTGTCTTGTTCTCCCAATCAATATCTTGTATGAATCCAAGTCCGCGTGCCGGGAACTTTGGATCTTCCTTGATCGTGAGGACGACAAAATCCCCACTAGAGAGTGTGATTTTTTCGGTGTCTTTAAAAGTATAGCGGTCCAGCATGACAAGTCGGGAGACGCCTTTGTGGGTAAGTTTCATTTCAGGTGTGATGGGGTGAACCTGCGGGAACAACTTGATATCCTCATTCAGACTTTCAACATTCAGGCTCATTTTTTGTCCAATAGTAACAGACATTTCTACAACTCCTTCAAAGGTTTAAATCCATTCTTTAATGTGATACTAGAAATATGTAATTCTAGCTGCTTTTTTTGAATTACCCTTACGTTATCATATCGAAACATTAAAAATCAATATATAGTGTATTTTTTATTTTCGACAATACTATATATGGTGTTCAGGACAAAAGAACTTTATTTTGTCAAACATGAAAACTACTAAAAATGAGAGATAAAAAGAGAGAAAGATAGAATTTTTCCCTTAAACGATAAAAAACAACAAATTTCGAGGGTTGCACTTTTTACAATCCCCCCGACCTCTAGAAAATACTGGATAAAAGAAAAAAAGCGGTTCAACCGCTTTAAAAATTTTTTATCTTTTAAAATTCCAGTCATCAGATTCGTACTTGTTTTTGGCAAGTGCATTCACATAATCCAATTCCTCTTCACTTAAGGTATAAGGCTCCAAAATAATTCCAAGCCCGTCCTCGAAACCTTCTTTGAAGGCTTTCTTCGCTTCTTCTAGTTCAATTTTCCGGCCGCTGATCTCATTGATTGCCACTGCCTTGGTCTTGAAGGCTCGCTGCATTCTTTCTTTGATTCTGTCATTCGGGTACTTGAATAAGCTGAAAAGTTTATCTTCATCCAAATCCAGCAATATGGATCCATGCTGAAGGATGACACCTTTCTGACGTGTCTGGGCACTTCCGGCGACCTTCCTTCCCTCGACAACCAGCTCGTACCAGCTTGGTGCATCAAAACAAACCGCAGATCTCGGGTTCTTCAGTGCATCTTTTTCGGCAGATGTTTTTGGCACGGCAAAATAAGCTTCCAGTCCAAGTTTCTGGAACCCTAGTAAAATCCCCTCTGAAATGACGCGATATGCCTCAGTGACTGTTTTCGGCATTTCAGGGTGGTCTTCTGTAACGATGACACTATATGTAAGTTCGTGTTCATGCAGGACACCCCTGCCTCCAGTGGGCCTGCGCACAAATCCGAGACCATGATGCTGTACCGCATCCATATCAATCTCGCGCTCGATCCTCTGGAAATAGCCAACTGAAAGTGTCGCCGGGTTCCAGCCATAAAAGCGGACAACAGGCGGGATTTTTCCGGCACCATGCCAATCGAGCAACGCCTCATCCAGCGCCATATTGAATGACGGTGAATTGTCTCCTGAATCAATAAATCTCCATACCTCTTTTTCCATTGCATTACCCCATTTAAAATTGTTCAAAGCTACGATTTTTTTAGTCTAACAAATAAATTTTCAAAAGCAAAGCAGCTTGTTCGAAAGAATTTTGTTAAATTCCTTTGCTCTTATCCAGGAAGGCTTATATAATTAAAGGTGGCTCAGCTAAGCTTGAAAGGAGAAATATGTTTTGGATACACTTATTTTTTTAATCGTCCTGACAGTTGCGGTGATTCTTTACTCTGTGTTTATGTATTTCCGCCAAAAGAAAATCCTGAAGACTTTGTCAGAGGAAGAATTCAAAGCAGGGTACCGTAAAGCGCAGCTCATTGATGTCCGTGAACCAAATGAATTTGCCAACGGACATATTCTTGGCGCAAGAAACATCCCGCTTACCCAGCTAAAAGCACGTCTGAAGGAAGTCAGACCGGACAAGCCAGTCTATCTTTATTGCCAGAGCGGATCACGCAGCGGCCGTGCTGCACAGCTGCTTCACAAAAAAGGCTATAAAGACTTATCCCATCTTGAAGGCGGCTTCAAAAAATGGGGCGGCAAAATCAAAGCTAAATAAGCAATCTTTCCATAAAATCACCCCTCAGCAGAAATGCTGGGGGGTTAGCTTTTAAAGTCATAACACTCTTTTCGGTTTAGCTTCTTTTAGTTCTAAAATAAATGTCTTTTGCATCTTAGGTTCGGACAGCTTTTTGCTGATTTCCTCCAAACCTGTCCGAAGTTGCTCCTGGTTCGGACAGCTTTCTACTGATTACCTCCAAACCTGTCCGAAGTTGCACCTAGTTCGGACAGCTTTCTGATGATTCCTTTCAAACCTGTCCGAAGTTGCTCCTAGTTCGGACAGCTTTTTGCTTATTTCCTTCAAACCTGTCCGAAGTTGCTCCTAGTTCGGACAGCTTTCCTCTGATTCCCTTCTAACCTGTCCGAAGTTGGACCTAGTTCGGACAGCTTTCTTCTGATTTCCTCCAAACCTGTCCGAAGTTACACCAAGTTCGGACAGCTTTCCGTTGATTCCCTCCAAACCTGTCCGAAGTTGCACCTTGTTCAGACAGCTTTTCGCTGATTCCCTCCAAATCTGTCCGAAGTCTACCGGGCTCAGCTACCAAAAATAATCATTATCAAAAAAAGTCCTGCCAATTTCAAACCGGCAGGACTTTTAAAAAACTATTCAGCTTTTTGATAGCGCAGGATTGGCTTCCTTGCAGCTGTTGTTTCATCCAGGCGGCCTACAACAGTAGAGTGAGGTGCTTCCTGAACGATTTCCGGGTTCTCCTCTGCTTCACGTGCGATCTGGATCATCGCGTCGATGAACGCATCAAGGGTTTCCTTGGATTCTGTTTCTGTCGGCTCGATCATGATCGCTTCTTCTACATTCAATGGGAAGTAGATGGTTGGCGGATGATAACCGAAGTCAAGCAGGCGTTTGGCAATATCCAATGTACGGACGCCAAGCTTTTTCTGGCGCTTGCCGCTAAGGACGAATTCGTGTTTGCAGTGCCTGTTGAATGGCAGATCATAATATTCAGCAAGCCTTCTCATCATATAGTTGGCATTTAGTACCGCGTACTCTGTTACAGCCTTCAAGCCGTCTGGTCCCATTGTCCGAATATATGTATAGGCACGGACATTGATGCCGAAGTTTCCGTAGAAAGGTTTAACCCTTCCGATTGATTGCGGGCGGTCGTAATCGAATTTGTATACGCCATCCTGCTTTGTAACGATAGGCTTTGGCAGGAATGGAATAAGGTCTGCTTTTACGCCGACTGGGCCTGATCCCGGGCCGCCGCCGCCGTGTGGGCCTGTGAATGTCTTGTGAAGGTTCAAGTGAACAACATCAAAGCCCATGTCGCCAGGGCGAGCCTTGGACATTACAGCGTTCAGGTTCGCTCCATCGTAATAAAGCTTTCCGCCTGCGCCGTGGACTATCTCGGCCATCTCTAGGATATTTTCTTCAAATAATCCCAACGTGTTCGGGTTTGTAAGCATCAACGCAGCAGTATCTTCCCCAACAACCTTTTTAAGGTCTTCAAGGTCAACAAGGCCGTTTTCATCAGATTTTACCGTAATCGTTTCAAAACCAGCGACTGTAGCAGAAGCAGGATTGGTTCCGTGAGCGGAATCAGGAACGATGACCTTCGTACGGTTTTGGTCACCATTGGCTTCATGGAAAGCGCGGATCATCATCAATCCCGTCCACTCACCGTGTGCACCAGCTGCTGGCTGCAGGGTAACTTCATCCATACCGGTGATTTCAATCAAGTGTTCCTGCAGATCGTACATCAATTCAAGCGCCCCCTGCACTGAACTCTCATCCTGCAATGGATGCAAGTGTGCAAATCCGTTGAAACGAGCGACATTTTCATTCATCTTCGGATTGTATTTCATTGTACATGATCCAAGCGGATAGAATCCGGAATCAACACCGTGGTTGCGTTTCGACAATGCTGTATAATGGCGCATGATATCAAGCTCGGAAGCCTCAGGAAGTTCTGGTTCCTCTTCACGAAGGAATCCTTCAGGCAAAAGCTCTGATAAATCCGCTTCTGGAACATCCATTTCCGGAAGGCTGTAGCCGACACGGCCTGGTGTGCTTAATTCAAAAATGAGTGGCTGATCTTCCTTATGCATTGATATCCCCCATTTCCTTTACAAATGTATCGATTTCTTCTTTTGTCCTTAACTCAGTCACTGCAACAAGCATGTGATTCTCAAGTCCGGAATAATCACGGCCAAGGTCATAGCCGCCTATGATGGCCTTTTCGAGGAGCTTCTGGTTCACTTCTTTGACCGGCTTATTCAGCTTGACAACGAATTCATTGAAGGATGGGCCTTCAAATGCAATCTCAAAGCCATTTTCCTTGAATGCCTTTTTAGCGTAATGAGCTTTCTGGATATTGGCGACAGCCATTTCACGAACGCCTTTTTTACCGATTGCAGTCATCGCCACAGAGGCAGCAAGTGCATTTAATGCCTGGTTCGAGCAGATATTGGATGTCGCTTTATCACGGCGGATATGCTGTTCCCTCGCCTGAAGTGTCAATACAAATCCTCGGCGTCCCTGATCGTCCTTAGTCTGGCCGACAAGTCTTCCTGGAACCTTCCTCATCAGCTTTCCAGTTACTGCAAAGTATCCACAGTGAGGGCCGCCGAATGCTGTCGGGATCCCGAATGGCTGTGCGTCTCCCGTCACAATGTCAGCGCCGAATTTGCCTGGAGGTGTCAACGCCCCCAGCGCTAGCGGATTGCTCGAAACTACGAAAAGAGATTTGTTCTCATGGACAATTTCTTCAATTTCCTTCATTGACTCAAGACCGCCAAAGAAGTTCGGATACTGGACGATGACAGCAGCGACATCTTCGCTTGCCATATCCTTCAATGCATCCAGGTCTGTTACACCATCTTTATGAGGCACTTCGACTACATCAATGTATTGTCCTTTTGCATAAGTTTTGACGACATCCTTATATTCCGGATGGACAGCACTTGAGATCAATACCTTCTTCCTTCTGGTATGGCCCGCACTAAGCATAGCTGCTTCTGCCAGTGCAGTACCGCCATCATACATGGAAGAGTTCGCTACCTCCATGCCAGTCAATTCGGAGATCATCGTCTGGAATTCAAAGATAGCCTGAAGTTCCCCCTGTGAGATTTCCGGCTGATATGGAGTGTAGGCAGTGTAAAATTCCGAACGTGACAGAACATGGTCGACAATGACCGGAATATAATGATCATATACGCCTGCACCAATGAATGAAGTATTCATTTTTAAATCAGCATTTTTGGAAGCCATCTGGGCAAGCTCCTTCATAAGAGCTGTTTCCGGCTTAGCTTTTTTAATATTGTATTCTCCGGCAAAACGGACCTTTTCAGGAATATCGCTGAACAGTTCATCGATCGATGATACGCCGATGCTTTCCAACATTGCGTTTTTGTCACTTTCCGTCAGCGGTAAATAGCGATGCTTCATAACTCTTTCCCCTCTCCGGCTTTTACTTTTTGTCTCTTTTATAAAAAGGTGTAGCTGAAACAGCAGCTTTCAAGCGTTTGCCGCGGATTTCAACTTCTACTTCGTTGCCTAACTCAGTTTCCTTTGTATCAATGAGTGCAAGCCCGATGTTCTTTTTGAGCGTTGGGGATTGCGTTCCAGTGGTAACCTCACCAATCCTGACATCCCCTTTATAAACAGGGTAGCCATGGCGCGGAATGCCCCGGTCGATCATTTCTATGCCGACAATCTTTCTAGGCAGGCCATTTTCTTTTTGCTGCTTTAGCGCATCTTTTCCAATGAAATCAGCTTCTTTGTTAAGCTTGACCGCAAAGCCAATCCCTGCTTCAAGCGGGCTGATTTCCGGCGACAGCTCCTGGCCGTACAATGCAAGGTTCGCTTCGAAACGAAGTGTATCCCTGGCACCAAGACCACATGGGATGACGCCATCTTCTTTGCCGGCCACAAGAATTTCTTTCCAGAGGCTGACCGCGTCATTGGAATCGCAGTAAATTTCGAATCCGTCTTCACCTGTATACCCTGTACGAGATACAAGCGCCTTCTTGCCGTTCAGATCGACTTCTTCACTGAACTTGAAAAAGCCAATAGTGCCGAGATCATGTTCCGCGGACAGCTTTTGAAGGATCCCTTCGGCCTTCGGTCCCTGTATAGCAATCTGGGCCATACCTTCGGATAAGTTTTCAATTTTCACATTACCTTCAAGGTGTTTCTGCATCCAATCGTAATCCTTTTCAATATTGGAGGCATTCACTACAAGGAGGTAATGGTCATCTTCGATTTTATAAACAAGCAAATCATCCACAGTGCCGCCGTTCTCATAACACATGGCTGTGTACTGGGCACCGCCGTTCTTAAGCTTTGAAACATCGTTTGTCATCAATTTTTGTAAGTAATCCAGACTATCGGGGCCCTTCACCTCGATTTCCCCCATATGGGAAACATCGAATAAACCTGCTTTTGTTCTTACTGCTTCGTGTTCTTCCTTGATGCTTGAAAACTGGACAGGCAATTCCCAGCCGCCAAAATCAACTGTCTTCCCGCCATATTCCTTATACACTTCAAAAAGCGGTGTCCGTTTTAATTCCGTCATTATGTATCCCCCTTCGTCTCCGCCAAAATATCAGTTTACATCCATCCCAGCACCATTCTTGACAGCGCATTCGGTCAAGAAAGCAGAAAAGGACAGAGCACCCCCTCTTAATCTGAGAAGGTCTCTGTCCTTTCACCTGAAAGTTTACCTTGTAAAGGCTTTCCCCTTTGGTGGCTTACACATATGGAAGCGCTCTCCAGAGATGCGTCAAACAAGAGTTCTTTTGCCTGAGAGATTCACAATTTTGCTTGCTCCTTCGGCGCTACCGGAGTAGTCTCTCCCCTTGTTGTCATCCGCATTTATATTATTTTCACATTTGGGCATGCTAGACGTTATTACCTATGTCTGCAAACTGATGCTTTCGGCCATAAAGTGACAAATTTCAAAACATTCAAAAGCTACCTTCATCCTACCATTAGAAAGGCGATTTGGGCAATATTTTTTATATTAAAAGAGGTGGATAAAATGACCGTGCAAATTAACTATGATTCTCTCTGGCAGGACGAAATGGCTGAAAGAATTGAGAAGGACGGACCCTGGGGAAATTGGGAGCTGTATAAACTTGCCGTCGAAATAGAAAAACATACCATTATCCCTGAATTTGAAGGTCTCCAGGCACCAGTTCATCTTCCCGAACTAACCCCATTGCCGCATCAGCTTGAAGTGGCAAAACAGGTTGTCGAAAATATGAATGGAAAAGCGATCCTTGCTGATGAAGTGGGACTGGGGAAAACGATCGAGGCCGGATTAATTTTGAAAGAATATATGATCAGGGGACTGGTGAAAAAGGTCCTGATTTTAGTCCCTGCTTCGCTGGTCTCGCAATGGGCAATGGAATTGAACACCAAATTCCATATCCCCGCAATCGCCCAGAAGAAAAGCTATGTGTGGGAGCAATGCGATGTGGTGGTTTCTTCGATTGATACAGCCAAACGTGCCCCTCACAGTGACATCATCAACAATTTAAATTATGACCTTATCATAATTGATGAAGCTCATAAATTGAAAAATAATAAAACAAAAAACTATGAATTTGTCCAAAACCTAAAAAAACGGTTCTGTCTGCTGCTGACCGCAACTCCAATCCAAAACCGGATCGAAGAAATATTTAATCTTGTATCTCTGTTGAAGCCCGGTCATCTCGGCAGTGAAACAGCGTTTTTTGACAAATACAAAAAGGATGCCCGGTCTGTCAATGATGATGAGCATCTGAGGGAACTTGTGAATAAAGTGATGATCCGCAACAGGCGTTCGGATACCGGAATCGAGTGGACAAAGCGACATGTAGAAACCATTCCTATCCATTTTTCCAATGAGGAGAGGGCTTTATATGACTCAATCATGGACTTAAGAGGTTCTGCTGGCGGTCTAGCCTCAAGCCAGTTCTCGCTGATGACTCTCCAGCGTGAGGCTTGCAGCAGCAGGGAGGCGGTTTTTTATACACTGAGAAATATGCTGCAGCGGCAGGAAAACCCCTCCGTCGGTTTCCAAAATACGATTGCCGAGCTTATCAAACGAGTGGAGGCAGTAACAAAAAACTCCAAAGCCGAAAAAGCACTTGAGTTGATCAAACAAATTGATGACAAAGTCATCATATTTACCGAATATCGGGCCACCCAGCTTTACCTTCAGTGGTTCCTTAAGCAAAATGGCATCACCTCAGTTCCCTTTCGCGGAGGGTTCAAACGCGGTAAAAAGGACTGGATGAGAGAACTCTTCCAGAAGAATGTCCAGGTGCTGATCGCGACCGAGGCTGGGGGCGAAGGAATCAACCTGCAATTCTGCAGTCATATCATCAACTTTGACCTTCCCTGGAACCCAATGAGACTGGAACAAAGGATCGGCAGGATCCACCGTCTTGGACAAGAAAAAGATGTGAAAATATACAACTTCGCAACGAAAGATACGGTTGAAGAACATGTTATGAAACTGCTTTACGAGAAGATCAACCTGTTCGAAAAAGTGATCGGGGAACTTGATGATATCCTGACAAAATTGGAGTTTGGCAATATCGAAGACCACTTGGTTGATATCTTCGGAAAGTCTTCATCAGAGGGGGAAATTCGAATCAAGATGGAAAACTTGACATCGATGATTCAGTTCGCGGAAGAAATGAAGGGGGAAAATCAGCGTGCAGCAACAGGAAATCCATAATTTTCTGGAAAGGTATTTCACAGCTAATAATTGTGAACTGATTGAAAATGACAAAGGATACATGACTGTCCAGCTCACCATAGAGCTTGATAAGGAATTAATGAACCGTCCGTTTTACTGGCATTACCTTGAGAAAACTGGTGGAGTACCGAATCCAATGAAGCTTACCTTCATTACTGACAAACAACAGGCTCCAGATGATTTGAAAGGAGAGATTGTCCATTTTGGTTCTCCCCGTCTTCATCAAATCTTTGAATCGACCAAGAACCTTGCCGGCTTCATCCGGTTATATGAAAACAATCACTACCCTGCACAAACTGCTTTGATTCCCTGGATCGGAATCAATATAAAAGTATCTTATCAATGTGACAGAAAACGGGATGTTTTCCATTCTATTGGACTTCACCTGATCAACGGCAGGATGGTAGAAAACTTTCATGAACGTTTATTGACCTTGCCTTTAACAACAAAAATACCTGATTATGCCTATACGCTTTCTCCTTTAATAAAGCCAAAGAGCGGCGTAAACAGGATCCAGGCTTATTTGACATCCGATATCGAGCAAGAGGACCATTCCTGGGCAGCGGATGCGCGAAAACGCTGGCAGAAGGACCTCGATTTACTTCATCATTTTTACGAAGATGCAGAAGAAAAATCCGATAGTTTTGAAACAGAAAAAACAGCTTTAAAAGAACAATATGAACCAAAAGTCCAACTATCCATCATCAATGGCGGACTGTTTTATTTAACTGAAAACGCGATTAAGTGAAACTCAGGAACTGCCTGCAAACAGAAAAAGCACATAGTAAAGCCCGGCTTATCATTCTAGCCGGGCTTTAAGTCATTTGTTCTTTTTCTTTTTCACTCCGGACATCAGCATAAATGGAAGTATACCGAACCATCTGAATAAAAAGGTCGCCTCTGCTTCCTTTTTTGCCTGTTTGATTTTCCGTCGTTCCTCTTTTGGCTGGTCAATATATTTCACAACGGTCTGGGTAAGGTATTTTACGTAATCATTTGTTTTCATGGTTACACCATCCTTCATACGTTATCAAGTATAACCAGGTGTTATTTTTTCATACGCTGGGTGATGCCATCGACAATTTGCTGAATTGTTTTCTCAGAGGTATCGATTTCAATTCCCGCTGCTTCACGATACAACGGAAGTCGGTTCATGTACAGTGCTTCAGCTGTTTTCATTTTGTCCTTTCTCAATAAAGGCCGGGAATTGTCATCCTTCAGTCTTTCCAAGATGTTTTCAAGGTCTGCATGCAGATAGACAACATTCACTTTTTCCTTTAGATACCGTCTGTTTTCTTCCGATCCTATGATCCCTCCTCCGGTTGCAATAACGGCATCGTTAGAAGGCATTGATCGCAGCACCTCAGACTCCAAAAGGCGGAACTTTTCTTCCCCATCTGCAGCGAAGATCTCATTAATCGACTTCCCTGTTCTTTTAACGATTTCCTCATCTGAATCATATACTGCCACATTCAGTCTCCGGGCCAATTCCTGAGAGACAGTCGTCTTTCCTGAACCCATGAACCCAATTAAATAAATTGCTCTCATATCTTTAATCCCCTGTCAGTTCTTTTCCCTCCATTTTATCATCATGCCCTTTTCCTTGTCATATTGGCCAAAACCGACCCCTTTTTCTCCGCTGTCGAGCTCAAGGGTGAATGTCACTTCATCGACGTTGGCAGATAAAGACTGGGTCAGGAAGCCAACTTTTCCAAATTTATAATACAGTAAACCGCTAGCGGGCAAATTACCTTCCCTTAACAAATGCTCAGCTTCTTTGATAGAGCACAGCATATAATATTCTTGGAGCCGAATGCTATTCGTTTCTTTGGCAAACTTTTTCTCTGCGATATGCTGCTCTGTCAAAATCAACAGAAAGAAGGACATCAAGAGTAAAAAGATCATCGTTAATGGATAGATAAACCCTTTTTCATTTATGGCTGAACACCCCCGGTTTGAATAAACTGGTGGACTTTAACCGAATAGTGGGTTCCATCCAGAGCCACTGCATTTATCATCACGCCATCAGCAATTTTTTCAAAAGTAAAGCTTGAAAGGTTCTGCATTAAAATCTCGTGTCCTTGGTAATCCACTCTCCTTCTCATGCTGGAACCGTACTTTTCGTAAAGGATAAATTGGCCATTGACTTTCAATAACAGCTTATCAGGCTGGACTGTCAGCTGTTCAGCAGTACGAATTTCCTTTCTTGCCTGGCTGCTGAAAACTTCCCATTCCATCCTTCTTATTCCCTTTTCAGTGACACTATCATCAAGGATGATTCTAAACCCTAAAGGAAGCATTGATGTAATCAATAAAAACACCACCAATGATAAAAGCATCTCCAGCATGGTAAATCCCAGTTCATTCAGTCGAGGAACATTTTTTTTTATGTTGCTGGTCGCTTTCATAATGAACACATACCTCCCATGCGGACTCATTTTCATCCTTTGTCACTGTCACTTCATACTGATTCCCGTTTTGAGTAATCCAGTCTCTTCCAGAAGCTGATCCCGCAACTTTCAAGTACATCAGTTCGTCAAATAAAATAGAGCCTGCGTCTCCCTCGGTCCTTACATCTGCTGTCTTTCCCATCACCACAATTGCCAATGGGAGCAAAACCGCACTGGCCATTAGAAAGGCAGCCAAGGACAATAGCATGTCTGCCAGGAAAAAACCGTGATCATTCTTCCACAACATAAAATCGACCCTTCCCGATCAGGAACATCATCCGAAACTTCTTTGATCCGGCAGTAATATAGATAGAGCCGAAGCTATCGATATTCCCATCCGGCATATAGTGAAACAGTAACTGCATTGTCCCTTTTTTGACTTTTACTTCTGGTGAATAATATCTTTTGACCAGATAAGGCGATCCATAATCGGTACCGCGGATATAGTAGTGATTATACTCTGGCATCAAGTGGACAGTAATTTGTTCCTGATGGGAAATAGCATATTGCTGGCTGTACAGGAGGTCGGATTCAAACTGGGTGAAGAAAAGGTCCTTTGCGAGGATGTCATTATGCGGAGTAAAAAGAAAGGCCGTTGTACTAGAGAGCACCAGGAAAGCTGATAGGACTATGAGCATTTCAACCATGGTGAATCCGCCGGAGTTCTTTATTTTCCAGATCATGACGCAGATTTCTGGACAGCCCCGTCGGATAAAATCTCGATTTTTGTACCATCAGGACATGCGGCATCAGGGCTTTTTAGATATTTTTCGTCATTTAGCTGCTGAAAAGTAGGAGTGACTTTCTTATCCATCTTATAAGCTTGTACCTGGGCTTCTACAAGTTTTATATACCCCTCGCAGCCTTTCTTGTTGATATTATTATTATGCGAAGCAATATTCGGCACCGTAATGATTAATAACACAGAAATGACCAATAGCACGATCATCATCTCAATCAGGGTAAAACCCTTTTGATTTTTCATTATTCATTTCTCCTTTTTTTAACTAATTGACCTGATTTAAATCCCTTTCATCATCTGGAACATTGGCAGCAGGATAGCCAGATACAGGGAGATGACCAGCAGGCCAATGAAGCTGTATAACACTGGCTGCACCGTTTTCATTGATTTCTCCATTTTTTCTTCAAGTTCTTTAAGGCAATGCCGGCTGTAAAAATAAAGCTCCTGATCCAGCTTTCCATTCTTTTGACCGTGTCTGATGATTCTTGGCAATTCAGCTTCAAAGAACGGATAATCACCCACCGCCCTGTCAAAATCCTCACCAGCTGCCAATTTCAAGATAATATCCTTTCCGATTTCACTTGAAAATGGTTCATGGTGATTTTGCTCAAAGACCTTTAAGGCATCGTGAACCGGAAGCCCTCCTGAAAACAGATAGCTTAGCTGGACTGCGAAGGAATGGGAATAAAGAAGTTTGATCAACCCGCCTGCAAACGGAAGCTTCACCAGTTTCGTTTTTTGTTGTAAGACTGGGAGTTTCCTGAATTTCATTTTGTAATAGAGGGTTAGCAGCACAGCGAGGCTGAGAAGAAAATAAAATAGGAAGGGAACAATGTCATCAGCAGCACCAATGGCTGCCATAAAAATATTCGGTGCCATGTTCATATCCGAAAAAAGAGAGGTGAATTTCGGCAGCAACACCTTGTTGACGAAGAAAAATAAGATGAATGTGAGTGCTGCCAGGAACAATGGATAAGCGGCCAGCTTTTTCAACCTCTGATAATCGGCTTCACGTTTCAATACCATATCTGATCCTTCAGTGACCGCATGGGCCAGCCCGCCGTGCTGCTCGGCAAAATAAACATAGCTGATCAAATCTCTTTTGAAATTTAATTCAGCAAGGATTAAATATAGAGGAAAGCCTTCACGCAGCTTATCGAGACTTCTTTTGATATCCGCTTTCCTCTTCATCTCCAGATGGAAAGTCATCGATTCAATCGCTTCTGCTAAAGAATATCCCTGCGAAAGCAGCTCCCCTGTCCTTTTCAGGAATCTGGCCTGTTCTGCGACAGGCCACTTATTCTCCTTCATTTAGAACCCACCTCTGGTATTCCGATTCCTTGATAAATCCGAGAGCGATGCCTTTCTTGATAGCATCTTTGAGCGTTTTGTAGTGGTAATTCTGATGTTCACCTTTTGCTTCCTTCAATACAGCAGATAAATCCCGTCCCGTAAGAATTTCAAACACATTTCCTCTTTTGCCGCTTCCTGAGGAATAGCAAAACGGCGAGCAAGCATCTTCACAATAAGGACATGTCAGTTCAACAAGCCTTTGTGCGGTTACTGCGATCAAGGTCTGTTCGATTTCAAGCCAATTGATCCCGAATTCAATCAGCCTGTAGATTGCTCCCCTTGCATCCCGTGTATGCATCGTAGTCAGCACCAAATGCCCAGTCAAGGATGCCCTTATCGCTGTCTCTGCAGTCTCCTTATCCCTAATTTCCCCGACCATAATGATATCCGGATCATGTCTGAGGATTGCCTTTAAGCCGGCAGAATAAGAGATTCCGGCCCGTTCATTGACCTGGACCTGAAGCACTGATTCACTCGGTTTTTCAATGGGATCTTCGAGTGTGATGACGTTGCGATTAACCATTTCCGATGTTTCGGACAGCATAGAATACAATGTTGTGGTTTTGCCGCTGCCTGTAGGGCCGGTAAAAATAATCAGACCATGTGCATGTTTTAAAAGGGAAATTAATTTTTTCGATGTGGATGGGAATAATGATATTTGGTATGAAGGAATATGGTTTTGTTCGGGAAGGAGACGTATGACCATGCTTTCGTTCTGGTAGGCTGGCAGTGTGGAGATTCTCAAACCAATTTTTCGATCGTGGTCCTGGTAAGTAAAGGCTCCACTTTGCGGCCTTCTCTTTTCGCCTATATCCATCGAAGCGGTGAATTTAAAATGGGAAATGAGCCGTTCGCAATCAACCTGTTCTAGGGTGTACCGGGGCAGCAGCTGATTGCCAAGCCTGAATTTTACCAGGGTGTCTCTCTCTCGCGGGATAATATGAATGTCCGAAGCGCCGCTCTTTAAAGCATCTTTTAAAATATTTTCCGCCAATAGTTCAATTGATTTTACAATAGGGATGCACCACCTTTTTTGTTATACAAAGGGATTCTACATAGCACTTCCTGTTCCTGCGAAAAAAATGGAGTAAATGTGTATAATTAGTGACAGTTCGATTCATAATAACTACCGTACCATCAATATCCTCATCATTGGGCTATAGCCAAGCGGTAAGGCAACGGACTTTGACTCCGTCATGCGTTGGTTCGAATCCAGCTAGCCCAGTTAATAGAAAAGCGTAAGTGCCTTGGTCAGCCCCGACAAGCGCTGGAGGTCCTGACAGTGAAGTCGCTCTTTGACTTCATTGTCAGGACCGAAGCGACTCGAGGGGCTAGGCACTGAAGCTGGACAATTATCGAATTCGAAAATATCTTATTCAACCCCTAGAAAAAACGGAAGCATTCCTTCCGTTTTTTTATTTGGCGATTTTTTTCAGCGCATCAGGATTGAATCCAACAATTAGCTTTTTCCCATCAGTCAAAATTGGACGCCTTAGAAGCTTGGGTTCTTCAATCACAAGATTGATCACTTCTGAAAGTGATAATTCATCGACATTAAGTTTGAGATTTTTAAAGGTTTCTCCCCTGGTCGCAAGCAGTTCATCGACGCCTTCTGTCGTCAACGTCAATATCTCCATCAATTCCTTCTGGTTTGGGGTATCTTTGAACAAATGACGTTCATTGAATTTCACGCTGTTCGAAATCAGCCACTTTTTCGTTTTACGACATGAAGTACAGCTCGGATAAGAAAAAAACGTCAGCTCTTCCATTAAGGTTACCTCCTGGCGAACAAAATTATCTTCTGAATACATTGTATAACTTTTGTATAAGTTTTGTATAGTATTTTGTCATCATTTCGCCATTTAGTTGTGAACATTTTCTAAACATATAGTGTAAACAGTGTAAACCTTATTTTCCCTTGTATTATAATGAAGGCAAATTAGTGGTCTGAGGTGAAATAAGGTGGAGCAAACATTAAAAATTACAAGTGTATTGTCTGATCCAACGCGTTATTATATTTATCAATACATCACAAAAAGGCATAAAGATGTGACTGTGCAGGAAATCGCCGACAATTTTGAAATTCATCCCAATGTAGCAAGGCTGCATTTATCAAAGCTCGAAGACGTGAACATGCTGATTTCGGAGACAAAAAAGACTGGCAAGGGGGGACGCCCTAGCAGGCTATACCGCTTGTCAGACGAAGTCATCCAGCTGCATTTCCCATTCCGTGATTATCAGCTGCTGTCAAAAATCGCCATGACGACAATGATGTCACTCGGTGAAGCCGGAAAGAAGGCTTTGTATCTGACCGGAAAGCGATTTGGCACAGAACTCATGGAACAGGAGATGTCACGTCACCCGCAATTGTCAGAAGAAATGACGTTTGAACATAAACTGAACTCAATTAAGAATGCTGCCACGCTTGCTGGTTTCTATCCAGAATTTGAACCTAATAGTGAGAAGACAAAAATTTATTTCCAGATTTTCAACTGCCCTTTCAAGGAAGTTGCCATGGAGCATACTGAAACGGTGTGCAATATGCATTATGAGTTTTTGCGGGGAATGTTTGAATCCCTGTTTGGGGAAATTGAACTGATTGAAAAAGAAAATATGTTCACAGGCTGTGATTCTTGTTCATACCAGGCTGTTATCGCACAATAATCAATCCTTGTTTACTTTTCACTCCACTTTACTTTATAATATGATAGTGATGGACATGTAGGGTAAAGGAGGGATATCTTTGGATCGTATGTACAGAGTTTTAGGATTCTGGACGGGAATCTTTGCTGTCATGTTTTTCTTGGGTGACATGTATACAACGTCCTTGATTTTCTTTGGTCAAACTGGATTTTTCTTGCTTTTAAGTTACTTGAAACTGTCTGAGCGTATGTACATCTACGTCTTCGGCGCATACTTAACGGTTTTCTTTGCAGGTTTTACTTACTGGTCAACATTTATGATGCCACTAGGTGGAGCTGGACATTGATCCATTGTGCACGCTCAATAAAAAAAGCGATGGTCATCCATCGCTTTTTTTATTTCTTAGAATAATTTTTGTGCCGATTCCCCCAGGCCCTTCCCCTGGATGACGACATCAAATGACTGGCTGATTCCGCCCGGGAGGATCAGGCTGCGTATTGCACGATTTCTTTTGCTTGCCTCGGAAAATGGATTCGGGTCTTGATGCTGCCCTAGTTCATCGAGGATGCCAGCAGCAATCAGGAATTCATCCTGCCTCATTTTCTCCAGGAATTCCAAACCGAATGATTCACCGATATCTTTGAGAGCATCAAAATGCACGTGGCTGGTGAGGTCCATTTCGCCGGGATGCTCCAGGATGTCATGGTACATCTGATGATTGTAATAGCCTCTTAAGCTCCCCTGTCTCCGTGATGGATGCATCCATTCATCCTTTGTATATCCGTAATCCACCGTCACCAATAAGCCTTTATCCAGTTTTTTTGCTATCGAGTTAATGAATGGTTCCATGGCAAGTGGAATTTCGATCCTTTGTCCTTCAGCAAGCACGAATTGCTGATCATTAAGAAATCTAATAATCCGTTCATCCGAAACAGGAACTTTTATTTCTTTCAATTGATCATCCTCGCTGGCAACAAAGACCTCGTGCACGATGCCTTCAATCTTTTCAACGACATGGACAGGAAAGGCATCAAATAACTCATTGGAAAAGATCATTCCCTTATGCATTTCTGTTTCTGCATATGTATCACCATGTACGATGATGACATCTTCAAGCCCTGCCAGCTCTGCATTCTGCAGACTTCGATGATAAGGACTTTTTTCAACAATATAATATGTCAGTGTTTCTGCGTTCATTTCCCTCCAGCCTTCAATGAATGCCCGTGCAAAACGGCCGTTTCCAGCTCCGATTTCACAAACAGATGGCGGAAGGCCGAAATCACTCCATTTTTTCGCATACCACTTCCCTATTAATTTGCCAAACACATCAGATACATTGCTTGATGTGTAAAAATCCCCTTTTTTTCCGATTTTTTGGCGTTCCTTGATATAATAACCTTCCTCTGGATGATAGAGTGCAAGCTGCATATAGTCCGCATATGTGATCATCCTTTTTGGCGAGACTGCAATAAACTCTTTGATTATTTCTTTCATAATGACTCCTTGAAAAAGGTTTTCACTATTGACATAGTGTATTCTTTATTATAAAGTTTTACTAGTAGCTTAACTATATCCCCTCCCATGATATGAATAGAACATCCCCCAGAAAAGCCCTTCTCAGTCGAGAAGGGTTTTTCTAGTTTTCAAGCCCAATTTTTCAAAAATTAAAACCCATTCAAAAATGGATTTGAGTCCATTTCCATACCAATCGTCGTTGCTGGTCCATGACCAGGCAGTACCTCGGTTTCCTCAGACAATACCAGCAGTTTATCGTGAATGCTTTTGATTAACTGGTTATGGTTTCCTCCCGGCAAGTCTGTTCTGCCTATGCTTCCCTGAAAGAGGGCATCTCCGGCCAGCACAAAATTCGCCTTCGGGAAGTAAAAGGATACACTCCCCGGTGAATGCCCTGGTGTCTCCAAAACTTCGAACTTGAAATTCCCGATGGACATCTCACCTTCATCTTTGAACAAATGGTCCGCTGCTCTTGCTTTGATTGGCTCGTTCAGCATAAAGTGTTTCGATCCATTAAGTGCAGGATCGGTGAGCCAGTCTTTTTCTTTTTCATGGATAAAGACCTTTATGCCATACTTATCCCTTATTCTATCAACTGCACCGATATGGTCGAAATGTGCATGTGTCAATACAATCGCTTCAGGCTTGAGTTCGAGCTGTTCGATCACCGCAGTCAACTTCCTTGGGTTTTCACCAGGATCGACAATCAGGCATGAATGACTTTCATCGTAAACGACATAACAATTCGTCTGCAAAGGACCCAGAGGAATCTGTTTCCATTTCATTGTAAGCAGCCTCCGCTTCTTCTTTGTAATATGTATATTTTTATTTTACACTAATGTTAGACAAGTTTTAAGAATTTATAAGAAAGCATAAGCCGGGAAGGGTGCTCATGAAATTTTCGGATTGATCTTGATTGGATAAGGAGAAAACAAATGAATTTTGTCATTGCTATGGAAGCAAACCCTTTTATTGAGCAGCTGTCCGATTTTCAGGAAGTACTTTTGCAGGTTGCTCCACCGCATCTAATTTATGAAAATTACTATGTATATATCGAGCAAAAGGATGCAGATGAAGCGATTGGATTACTCAGGGAAGCTGACTTGCTTGAATCAACACATCTCCTGATCAAAACAGAAGGCTGCGCCGGGGAAGATTTCTTCGACTATGGTTTCCAAGTGGATGGCGAAACCTATTTATTCGCTGATGAACTGTCAGCGTTCCGAATTTTGGATGGCACCGGCATTCAAATGGAGATGGCCCTGATTCAATTGGAGGAACATCTCGTATTTAAGGCTGCAAATGGAATTTATTTTGCGGCAAACCACTATACTGAACTAATAATGGGTATAGTAAAAACATATGGCGTGAAAGTTGAATTTTTAGACCTCGACAAATGGTGTAAAAAAATATAAAATAAAAAACGAGTGTATGCTTGTCATTACATACAGGCTGCCGCCTAAATTACAACCAAACATTTTTTCAAAAAACAGACTTATTGTCTGCCTAATTTATGAAGGGGGCTTTATCATGGGATTGGCAATTATCTTCGCTTTAGTTACTCTGCTAGCCGGTTACGCAACTTTCTCGGCACTTAAAAACAAAAACATTCTTGGAATCGTATTCGGCGGAGGAACATTCCTCGTTATTGGCTGGTTCACGGTCATGACAGTCCTTAACCACGGATTCCCGACAGCACACTAATCGAACCACAATAAAAGACCACCTTTCTCAGGTGGTCTTTTATATTTGTTACATATTTCAAGCTATTGCTTGAGCAATTCGTTAACCCTGTTGACTTTATCCTCCATCTTTCTTTTTACATCCCGTCTGTCATCAATCCGGATATTAGTGGCCACCCGCTGAATGCCCTTATTGAACGGCGCTTCATGGATTGCCTGGACCACTTCAAATAAAACAGGCAGCTCACCCTCAATCAATGTATTCATGGGAGTAAGTTGATAACGGATTTTACCGTGCTCTTCATAATTTTTTAGGATCCGCTGGATATCAGCCACATAGGAACTGACACTTGGTGTCTCAGTTCCGATTGGAATCACTGTTACATCTACAATTGCCATCTTAATCTCTCCTTACTGAACGAATTATTGAACGAGTTCAATGATCTCCTTCGTATCGATATTCATCACTCTTTCTAACTGGAAACCATACAGGCACATTTCACCGGAAGGCGAGCAGGAAAGTGGTTCATTTGCCAGTTCAGAGAAAACCATTTCCTCTTTATCCTCCCCAAACTGATACTTCATTAAGTCAAAACCGCCTTCATAAAGATCTGCCTCACCCTGCTCCTTCGCCCGCAGATACATAAAAGCCTTTCCATCATCCATTAAATCATAAAAAGGAACAACCCATCCAGAAAAAGATGTCAGCAAAGGAGCGGTTAAACTGCCAGCAGAATGGATCCCTTCCCTGGTGAAGGTGTATAATCCCAATCCTGGATTTTCGCCTTCAGCTACCTCGATGGTCAATAAATACTTTCCTAATGAATCAAATTGATACACGTCCTCAAACAATGTTTTAGAATGATTCCCGCTGATAGAAAAAGACTTCAACGGCGCCTTTAACGATATTTCATTCTCATCCCATTGTTGATATACAAGCATATCCTCCGAAATCCACCTGACAAAAGGCTCAGGCAATTGGAGTTCTTTCAGGCTGTTCTCCTTTAAATTTAATAAATATGTGTTGAAATCCCATTCTTCTGTAAAAGCAGAAACAATAAGTAAATCGTCATTGAAAGGATTCCATTCAAAGGTCAATTCATATGATTCAATTTTCCCAGAATATAATTCCTTTCCTGATAAATCGATGACAGTAAGAACCCCTTCTTCAGATGCGGAACTGTGAATCATTACCTTATCCTTTTTGGGACTGATCTCAGCCGTGATGATTGGCTGGCCGCTTTTGTACAGCATTGTCGATTGTCCTGTTATAAGGCTGTAAGAATAAAGGATTGAACTGCTTTCGTTTTTATTTGAAATATAAAGTATCTCTGTATTACTCAGCCATCCTGAAGCCTTACTAAATTCCTCTTGCACGCCTAGCTTGATCGGAATGACCTCAGATCCTAAAAAGGATATCCCTGGAGTTTCTTTTATACGCTCAAGGCTGTGACTGGCATCTTTATGGAGGGATACATCCAGCAGCTGAGAGCACCCGGAAAGGATGTATGCAGAAGTGGCGATTATGAGCACAATCCATCTGACATAAGGTGTTTTATATGTATTTTCCTTCATTTGCTGCACTCCTACACCACCTTTTTGACAATGTATATATCTGTACGTTAAGAACAGCTAAATGTTTCAATGATTTTCGAAAAATCCAATAAAATTTACATTTGTTACCGCCATTGATGATAACATACACCTCTTTAGGTAAAAACTCAATTTTAAAAAACACAAGTCAATTTGATTTTCTTTGCATAACAAAAACCTGCGCTCCAGGGGCGCAGGTTTTTTACAGGTATTACTCTTTTGAATTCGAATCAGAAAGATCATTGCCTTGACTTTGCTCACCATAGAATCTCAGTAAATCTCCGTAAATAATTTTATCGGAGTACTCAAGTTCACTATCCGCAGATTCAAAATAAGGTGCGCACGCATCCTGATCTGTCGGTTCACCTGTGTCTTTATCATAGCAGGTCTCACGAGTGAACACATGATCCTTGGTGATGAAGCTGCCATCGCGAAGAACAGCAAAGTCACGCCGGTCCTTGGCAAACAGGTCAGATCCGAAATCGATATTATTCTTAGTGTCGATTCCCAGTAAGTGCAAGATTGTCGGTTTGATGTCTATCTGTCCTCCGACTGTTGTCATTGTCTTGCCCTCCTGCCCAGGGATATGGATGATCAACGGCACCTGCTGCAGCTGCGTGCTTTCAAATGGCGTGATTTCCTTGCCAAGATACTCACTCATCGCTTTATTATGGTTATCAGAGATTCCGTAATGGTCTCCGTATAGAATAATGATCGAATCTTCATACAAGCCTTCATCTTTTAATTTCTGGATGAACTGCTTAATGGCTTCATCCTCATACCTGACAGTCGGGAAATAATTGTTGACTGTCTTATCATTTGACGTATATGGCTGTATATATTGATCTTCCTCACTCAACTCGAATGGGAAATGGTTCGTCAATGTGATGAACTTCGAATAGAACGGCTTTGGCATCGCCTTCAAGTGATCAACGGACTGTTGCAGGAAGTCAATATCCTTTAAGCCCCAGCCAACAGAGTTTTCTTCATTCACCTCATAATCCGGCAGTGAGTAGAACCGCTGATATCCTAATGATTGATACATAATGTCCCGGTTCCAGAAGCTCTTGTTATTCGCATGCAAGGAAGCGGTGAAATATCCGTTTTCATTCAGGATTTCCGGTGTGGCGGTATATTCATTTCCAGAGTGCGTAAAGAATACTGCTCCGCGGCTTAATGGATACAGGGAGTTTTCCACCAGGAATTCAGAATCCGAAGTCTTGCCCTGACCCGTCTGGTGATAGAAATTATTGAAGTAATAACTTTCCTTGATGAAATCATTCAGGAATGGCGTAATTTCCTGGCCATTCACGGTTTGATTAATGACAAAATCCTGTGTCGATTCAAGCGAAATCAGGATTACGTTCTTGCCTTTCGCAATTCCAAACATCTCATCATTCGGCGGCAGATAGTTGGCTCGCACATAGTTGTCGATGTCAGCCAGTTCACTTCCGTCGGCCATTGCACGCTGCGCAGAAGACTTCGACTGCAGGAAGGCATCATAAAGGTGGTAATTGTATGTCCCGATATTCTTGACCAGCATTTCTCTGTCGAAAGTTCTTGTCAAGAGTTGTGGACGCTCTGTTTCAGCCATTCCCATATTGAATAAAGCAATTGCGACAGCAACAAGGAAATAGGCCCGGCGGTCCACTTTGCTATATTCCCGCCATCCCAAAAGAGCTGGTTTAAATTTCATGAGGACGGCTAAAAGGATTATATCCGCAAAATAAAATAAATCACTGAAGTTGATCAGCTCGGTCACACTGCTTCCCAGATCGCTCATATTGCTTGTTTGGAAAAGCACAGGAATGGTCAGGAAGTCATTGAAAAAGCGGTAAAACACGACATTTGCGAACAAAACTGCTGATACTATGAAACTAGTAACCATGATATAGCGTTTCTGCGCTTTTTCTTTCATGAACATGCTGAGTCCGAAAAGTATCATTAGGAAACTCAATGGATTTATGAACAGGATAAGCTCCTGTCTCCAATTTTCAATTTTAATATCGAAGCTGGTCTTATAGGCTATATAAGTCTTCAGCCAAAGCAGGATTGTGGCGATGGCAACTAAAGAAACTTTAGGCCATTTATTGTTTTTCATCCGATTGGTACCTCCCTGTTAATAATAAACAGATCCGGGAATTTTTAGGTTTATTTTTCCATTCTCTCAAGAATCAAAGATAATCTTAATACTTTTTTTCCTAAAAAGCAAACAAAATTAGACGCTAAAAAAGCGTAGACCATTCATTGTAATTTTCCACTATTATAGACGACTTAAACATGGAAAAGTTTCAAATATGTTCAATTTCCGAAAATTGAAACTTTTAACACAAAAAAATAAGGAGTTTTCTCCTAGAAAACTCCTTCAACATTTTAGTTATGTCCAATTTTATTTTTAACAAGCCAGGCAGCACCAATCACGCCGGCATCATTCCCCAGGGTAGCGATGCTGATTTCGGTCGATTGCGCTACACGCGGAAAGGAATTACGCAAGAATTGTTCTTTTACTGGGTTGAGCAAGACATCCCCAGCTTTTGAAACTCCGCCCCCAAGAACGATTTTCTCCGGATTGAGGGTATTGGCTATATTTGCAAGGGCGATTCCCAAATGCAAGGCAACTGTATCAATGACTTTCAGGGCCAACTCATCATTCCGTTTCGCTGAATCGAATACGTCCTTGGCCGTTACAATGCCCGTTTCCTTGAACACTGCTGCAAGATCACCTTTAGAAGAATGAGCATTCAATAATTCAACAGCGATTCTTACAATGCCTGTAGCCGATGCAAGGGTTTCAAGACAGCCAGTTTTTCCGCAGTTACAAGGAGCCCCGCCTTCTGCAAGTGAAGTAATATGGCCAATCTCACCTGCAGCGCCACTCACTCCGTGGACAATATCGCCATTGGTAATGACTCCTCCGCCAACACCTGTACCAAGGGTTACACATACCAGATCCTTTGCGCCATTCCCGGCGCCTTTCCACATTTCACCAAGAGCCGCACAGTTTGCATCATTATCGATTACTGCCGGAAGCGAGGTTTCCACTTCAAGCAAGTCCTTTAGCGGATAAGGCTCTCGCCACCCAAGATTCACCGCTTCAAAAATAACGCCGGTAGCCAGCTCAACAGGGCCAGGGGCTCCCATGCCAATTCCGAGGATTTCACTTTTAGAATGCCCTAGCTCCTCCAATTTCGTGTCAATAGTTTTTGCGATATTGACAGTTATGTTTTTCCCTTCGTTAGAAACATCAGTGGGAATTTCCCATTTATGAAGAATTTCTCCATACAAACTGATGAAAGCAAGTTTCGTTGTCGTTCCTCCTAAATCTACACCAACAAGCCATTTTTCAGCCATCAAACGTCACCTTTTCTCTTTTGCTTTTTTTTCTTGTTCCATCCGAATTTCCTGCCTCAAGAGCAAAACCGCAGATTGGTATTCTTTCGTCTCAATCAATTGGGAATTATAAAGTTCCTTCAGCTCCGCGTGCATGAGTTCCAAATCCGCCACCCTGTCGCCTATGTAAATGAATGTCCCGTAATTTTTAAGGAACTGCTGGATATCATAAATTGTCTTCAACTTAATCCCCTCTATTTGTGAAAATAAGAGCATGCGTTACCATACTAAGTATAAAGGATACCTTTTGCCCTCTCAAGTAGGCTGGACAAGATTTTCTGACAAAACCTGCACAAGTTTGCAAAAGGAAAAAGCAGCAATCGGAATTGCTGCTTCTCACAGAAATAGTTTAACGGTCTGGGTCCTGCGGTTTCAATATCCTTGGTCTCCTGTTTTTCAGAGGGATCGGTGACCGGATAAGGACATCCCTGAATGCCCGTGGATTGAAGGGAATGAATGGCCAGAGATACGGTACACCAAACGATTTCATCCTGGCCAGTAAAAGGATGAAAATCACAATGCCGATCAGGAAACCATAAAGATGGAATGCCGCAGTCATGACCAATAAGAAAATCCTCACGAGCCGGTTTGCAAGACTCATTTCGTAACTTGGCGTCGCAAATGTACCAATCGCTGCGATAGCCAGATACAGAATAACTTCATTTGTCAGGAGCCCTACTTCCACGGCCACCTGCCCGATCATCAGCGCAGCCACCAGGCCAAGGGCAGTTGCCAGCGAGGTTGGTGTATGGATGGCCGCCATTCTTAGAACATCTATACCAATTTCAATCAGGAAAAACTGTAAAAACAGCGGAATCTCTCCGGTGTCATTTGGTCCGATAAATGACATCGCTTTTGGCAGCAGTTCCGGCTTGACGGCGAATAAATACCATAACGGCAGCAGAAATAAGGAAGACCATACTGCCAGGAAGCGTACCATCCTTAAATACGCGCCGACGAGAGGCTTATTGCGGTACTCCTCCGCATGCTGCAGATGGTGCCAGAATGTTGTTGGTGTAATCAGTACGCTTGGTGAACCATCGACGATAATGCAAACATGCCCTTCATATAAATGAGTAGCTGCTGTATCAGGCCGTTCCGTGTATCTTACCGTCGGAAATGGATTCCAATGTCGTCCCGAGATAAATTCCTCGATGGTTTTCTCAGCCATTGGCAGCCCGTCCGTATCAATTTTGCTGATTGAGTCTTTTACTTTCTCTACCATCTCAGGATCAACGATATCCTCAATATAACAAATAACAATATCTGTTTGAGATCTTCTGCCGACCTGCATGTATTCCATTCTCAATGTACGGTCGCGGATTCTCCTTCTCGTAAGCGACGTATTGAAGACCAAAGTCTCCACGAAGCCGTCCCTGGACCCTCGCACTACCCTTTCTGTATCGGGCTCCTGTGGACCGCGTACAGGATATGTCCTCGCATCAATCAGGATGATTTCTGTTAACCCGTCCACTGCAAGAGCGGTCGGGCCGGCCAGTACCATATCGACAACTTTATCAAGGTTGTCAGTCGTCTCCACCTCTACATATGGAATATAAGTCTTGACCAGTTTTTTTAATGTATCAGCTTCAAGGGCGCCTGGTTCCAGCTTGGCCAGTAACTGCATGATATAGAGCATGATGTCGTCCTTGACAAATCCATCTACAAGGAACAGCGCCATATCTCTTCCGGCATATTCGACATCAAGCTGGATCACGTCGAAACTTTTATCGACTCCTAATTCTTCTCTTAAGTAAGCGATATTTTCTTTCAAGTTCGTATGGACCGGATGCTTCTTTTTTTCTGCCATATAATCTACTAACACCTCTCATTACCACCGACCATTATTTTCCTGTCGATTCCTTTTTCCATCTTAGCCAAAAGAATCTAAAAAAATACTTAAAGGCATGTGATCCGGACAAGTATCATATAGTGGTTATACCGACATACCCTATTATCGGAAAAGGATGAGCAGGATGAAAAAGTTATGGTTTTTGAGTATAAGTGTATTGGCAATTATGGTCTCTGCATTTTTGATCCAATTCCAGATTGGCAACACTTCCATCGAGACAATCACATTTTTCCCCTTGAATGATGCGGTTAAGTATAAAAGTGCCAGTACCTCACTAACGCTTTTAAAAGATAAAGTAAACAATCAGCATCAGGTTGACTGGAAGGTCCATTCAAGTTTGGACCGTGAGGCTTACCTCCGGCAGGATATGGGACTTTTGTTCGTCAATGGGCTTTTAAAAGGGAAATTTGCCAAATGGGAGCAGGATACGTCAGATTTATCCCAGGAAGAACTCATCTCATATGGAGAAAGCGCCAGATATGACGCGATTTCTTTTCACTATGCTGAGCTGCATGGTGACGGGAACCGGATCACAAGTGCCCAAAAAATGTCTGATGACATGATCTATGTGGTCGACTCTCATTTCAGCCCGCTCCAATCATTCACCATCGCCAAAAGCAAGCAGGAGAAGGAATGGAAAAGAGTGCTTGACCAAAGTGTAAGGAACAGGCTTAACCGAAGTTTGAAAATAGCTGAAAACACCTTCAGGTTCAAGGCGGCAGATTATCTATCCGTCCCCCTGGACACAATCAGGAAATATGAAGATCAGTCTATAACAGGTTTTACGAAAAAGGAAACCGCCAACATACTGGGAAAATTGTGGGAAGGATTGTATAAGAATTATTATCTGGGCATAAAAAAAAGCGATGGCACTGCCATTGACCCAAATGGAAGTACCATGCCATTGATTTTGATTGCGAAGGATAAAAGCCATCTGCTGGTTGTCACCCAGACAAGGACCGGAGAAAGCATCGTCCTCAAGCAGCTTCTTCAAGATAGAAATTAATCTGCTCAAGTGTCTTTTTATAGCTTTCTTTTCCAGGATTCAGCTCTACTGCTTTTTTAGCGTATATACGTGCCAGATCAAGATTTTTTTCATCAAAAAAGATTAAGGCAAGATTATAGTACGCTTCATGGAAATTCGGTTCCATCTCGATTACTTTAAGGAGATTCGATTTGGCCTCTTCCAGCCTTCCCAGCTTGATTTCGGTAAAAGAAAGCATGAATAAGGATTCTGATGAGAGCTGCTCCGACTTGCCATACTCTGTAAGCAGGTCATTTGCCTGCTGATATTCCTCTTCTTTAACATGCTGCTGGGCAAGCACTAAAATGGACCTTTCATCGACCAGATCTGCTTTTTCGCTAAAACCATATTGTAATGAGAAAAAGATAGCCCCAATCGTCACTGCCAGAAAGGTGGTTTGAAGCAAAATACGTCTTTTCTTTGGCAGATGGAAGATGCCTGCTGCTGCAAATCCTCCAATCAGGCCTCCTATATGGCCCGCATTATCGATTCCTGGAATGGTAAATCCGAATGCCAGGTTGATGCCAAGTACGACAAGTATATTCAGGCCCAGTGTCCGCCAAAACAACCTTGGTTTTGCTACACCGAAATAAAGCAAGGCACCAAAGCAGCCAAAAATCGCTCCGCTTGCACCAGCCGAAAGATTCGGGCTGTATATAAAACTGGCAAGCACTCCACTGAATCCTGCCAGGATGTAAATAACCAAAAATCGAAAATTACCATACAGCCTTTCAACCATTGTTCCTAAATAATATAAAGCCAGTGTATTCATGAACAAATGGAGCAGGCCTATATGGATGAATATCGGCGTGAAAAAGCGCCACCATTCACCTTCAAGAATCAAAGGGTTGAATTTTGCGCCAAACTTAATCAGGGTGGAAGTATCCGTGCTTCCCCCCGCTGCCTCAAGGACGAGAAACATTAGTACCTGGATGGCAATGAATATATAGGTGAAAAAGGGTTTTCCATAGTGAAAAACAGATTGTTCTTCCTTTGCCCTTTCTACTGCGTTTAAAAGGGCATTTTTTTTAATGGCCTCGATTACTTCTCCAGAATGTTCCTCAGCAAGATCAATTCTTAATTGGTCATTGAACCTGCTTTCAAGTTTTCCTAAAGCTTCCTCCGCCTTGGCCCTTTCTACCAAAATGGACTCAACAGTCACCTTTCCATTTACAGAAAGATAAGGCTCCGCAAGACGGAATTCATAATCATCCACAGGTGGATATGCACTAAAGTATAGGTTTAGGATCTTTAAGTCCTTTTTAGCAAACTTCCTGCGGATTCTCTCGCCATTTTCAGCAATCAAAATGATGTCACGTTGAAGCCAGTTGCTCCAGTCAAGATTATATTGAAGCAGGCGAATAACCTGCGTTTGCTTGTTTTCTGTCTTCTCCAGCCACAATTCTCCCTGATCCTGTGATGCTTGCAGGATACGGTATTCCTTTTTTACAATCAGGAATTCAGCAACTTTCCAAAACAAATACTCTTCCAAAAAAGCCAACTTCTCCCCTACTTTCCCGCCAAAATCCGGCCACTATGTATTATCTATATTTTTTCCTCTCCAAAATTATTATAAACCAAATAACTTCATACCAGATATAAAGAGGCCTTTAAAGCAGAAAAAGACCTTTTAAGGTCTTTTTACTGGAATTCCGAAGGTCCTGAAAATAATGAACCCATCATCTTGCTTCTGATTCCGGGCAGTCCCATGATCGAACCCACTGCCACCCGGCGCAGGAACCTGTTTCCCAGAAGCATATTCATGACCCGGTATCTATTACCGAATACAAGGTATCCCGCCAGGCCAAGCATAAAAATCGAAACCACTTTTCTTGCCATATATATCCCTCCCTTTTTATTTTAGGAATAAAAGCACATTTTTATCCTTTCATACCAAAAAAAGATGGGTTAGAAAATGTTCCATATATAATAGAAGAAAGCGGTTTCAATTTTTAAAAAAGTTACAAGGGCTGCTTTACGGACAGCCCATTTTTTTACGCCTTCAGGACAGGATCCATGACCTTTCTTAAAACCTCTACAGAATGGTCAAATTTTTGCTGTTCTTCTTTTTCCAGCGGCAATTCAACGATCTCCCTGATTCCATTACGATTGACGATCGCTGGTACACCAATGTAGATATCATCGTGTCCGTACTCGCCATCCAGATGGGCGGATACAGTCAGGATGGAGTTCTCATCCTGCAGGATGGCCTTTGTCAATCGAACAAGACCCATGGCGATTCCATAATAGGTTGCGCCTTTACGCTGGATGATGTGATAGGCGGCATCCCGTACATTCGTGAAGATTTCCTCCAGGTCATCATGCCTGTAATCTTCCTGATCTTTAATCATCTTGGCAATCGGCTTCCCGCCAATATCCGCATGGCTCCATACTGGCAGTTCGGTATCCCCATGTTCCCCTATGATATAAGCATGGACATTACGTGAATCCACCTTGAAGTAGTCCCCAAGCAAGAATCTGAATCTGGCTGTATCAAGGATGGTCCCTGAGCCAATGACTCGTTCCTTTGGAAGTCCCGAGTATTTCCAGACAGCATAGGTAAGGATATCAACCGGATTGGTCGCGACAAGAAAAATACCGTCAAAACCGCTGGCCATAATTTCATCTACTATGCTTTTAAAAATCCTCGTGTTTTTCTCCACAAGATCCAGTCTTGTTTCGCCAGGCTTTTGGTTTGCGCCTGCACAGAGTACCACCAGGTCTGCATCCTTGCAGTCAGAATAGGAACCGAACCATATTTTCGTCTGTGAAGGAGCGAACGCCATCCCGTGATTTAAGTCCATTGCGTCCCCTTCAGATTTTTCTTTATTCAGATCGACAAGAACTAATTCCTCTGTTACACCCTGGTTGACCATCGCAAATGCATAACTCGATCCAACGAAGCCGGTACCAACCAGAACAACACGGTTTACACGATTTTTCATATCGCATCTCCCCCTAAGATTATAATTGATGACTTAATTGTACTTTTTTTCACAATGATTATGTATTGCTGTTATACAGAGTAAACGTTATCATTATAAACACTTTGTTACAATTCAATCCAGTTTATTTAAGGAAGAAAAATCAAAGCTTTTCAGCTGTGTGTTAGAGGATGCTATATAATAACATTCCCCCCAAGGCCGCTGTAAAACATGAGAGAAAATTGACTGCATCATTATTCATCATGACCAGCCCGGAAACATGACGGGTTGGTTCCGAGCAATGTTGTATTTTCTCTGTGAGCAAATTGCATTTGACGCATGTGAATCCCGCCTGGACATAAGCCCCGAGCAGGGTATCGATCATCGTTCCCGTCACACCCAACAGAAAAACCGCCACTGTCCACCCTGCGCCCATCGCAAACAGGTAATCAGCAGTCAGGGCAATCAACAAGGCACCTCCCGCAGCTGCAGCTGTTCCAACAGTTGAAATCGCACCTGAAGTTCCTCTTGGCACCCTTTTAAAAGATTTGATCGATAATGGCTGTACTTTGCTCAATACGCCTAATTCCGAAGCCCATGTATCACCATTAGCACTGGCAAGGGAGCTCGCCAGAACAATGAACCACACAGGATCGGGGGATATGAAATTAGCCAGACCAGCAAATGCTGCAGTTCCCCCATTCGCTGCTACCTGCGCCCAATCCCTTGCCGAGCCCTTTTCATGTAATTCACCCAATTGTTCCTTGCGCTGGCTTTTATATTTGGACAGCAGGCTGGAGGTGAGGAAGAAAACCCCCAATAACATCATTCCCTTAATTCCAAATCCCGCCCATATCAATATACCCGTCAAAAAAGCCGCGAAAGCCCCAGATGGTTTAAGAAGCTGAAAATAGGCAGACATGCCAGCAACTCCTGCGATAAACCCTATGATCAAAATCTGATCAATTCCCAATATGGATTACCCCTTCGCTGTGAATGATTTTCTGTACGGGTATGTCATGGCTTTCAACGGGGACTTCATCAACCAGTTGATCTTTAAAAGCCAGGGAGACTGTCATTCCCTGGAAGTCTGCCAGGAAACGGTCATAGTAACCTCCTCCAAAACCAAGTCTATAACCGTTATGCGAAAACGCAAGTCCAGGAACCACAACCAAATCGATTTCTCCCCGGCCCACTGAAACGGTCTCGGAGACAATTGGCTCCAACAGCCCATAAAAAACGGTTTCGAGCTGTGAGAATCGCTTCAGTTCCCTGAAATCAAGGCCCCTCGTTTTAGGTTCACATTTAGGGACAACGATTCTTTTGCCCTGCTCCCAGCCCTTCCTGATGAGCTGAAAAGTATCAACTTCAGGAGCCTTCGACACAGTGAGAGCTACTGTTGTCGCTGAAATCCACTCATCAGAACGAAACAGCTGCTGTGCGATTTGATAGGACTGATCTTCATATTCTGGCAGGTTAAGTTTTGACAGTTTTTCCTTTGTCGACTGTCTGAGATTTTTTTTGGTATCCATGCTTCTTTCCCCCAACCCTTTGCTATTTTGTTTGTACCTGACATCTATGTATTAACAATACCATTCACACCATGTGGGAAAAAGGGTTTTGGATAGGCTCATGTGCAAATTGACTGCCTTTTTAGATAGTTCAGTTCAGAAGTCTTTCGGTATTTGCCTTGAAACCCTAAAATGCGATGGTGCATGGAAGACCAACACTCTATGGAAATTTGGCAAACAAAAAAGCAGCTGGGAAAAATCCCGCTGCTTATTTTGTTTCGCGATGTACTGTCGCGCGCTTATCTCTAGAGCAGTATTTCTTAAGCTCAAGACGATCTGGGTTGTTACGCTTATTTTTTTTAGAAATATAGTTGCGCTCTCCGCATTCTGTGCAAGCTAATGTAATGTTTACACGCATGTATTTTCCCTCCAAACTATTCAAGCTAGGTTCGTGCATACGACTTTTCTATAATATCACTTTTTGTCGGGGATTGCTAGTGTGTTTTTTAAAAGGAGCGCATTCAAATGAACAACGGCGTTTTTTTCCGTTCCTTCAATGATCCAACAGCTGCTTTTTTGGGTTTCCCGGGGGTTCATTTTCAGATCAAGCGAGAACAGGCTGGCTGCAGAACCTTTTGCCATTGGTTGATAGTTCAGTTTCCCTGACTCCCTGCAATTCCAAAGGCGTTCAGTGCTTACATTCCAAATCGGCTGGACAGTGCACTGCTTCATCCTGCCACTGCTGTTCAGTCCATTGACAAGGTAGATTCTTTTATCCGCAAAGTGATAAATGACATTCTCATTCGGCGATACAAAGCTGAATTGTTCATTTGCACTTTCAGCATGGCGCTGCATCAGGATCAGCTTGGCTTCCTTTTCAGTTTTGGAATGGTTCGTAACATAAAGTTCAAAAAATTCAACCTTTGAATGAACATTTGCAAGCTTGATTTTTATTGATAATTCTTCCTGCGGTAAAAGTTTTTCCGACATATTCCCTAGCCAGTACACTTTTCCATTGACCCATAAACCAGGGCTGAATATCAATGGTTTCTTGATTGGCTCGTAAGTCTCTTCATTGTCAATTTGGAGATAAGCATTCATCTTCATTAAATACCCTCCTTCTGTGATTGTTTGATAATACCTTTTTATATAGACTATCTGTTGACTTTGCATTTTGTGCCCAGCTGAACCTCTCAAGGACTTTCATCCTTCCTGTCCGGGCGATTTCCTTTGCCGCAGTTTGATTTTCAAGAATCCATTCCAGTGTTAGCGCAAGATCTTTTTCATTACCCGGCTGCATATAAAATCCGGTTTTATAATCTTCAATCAGATCCTGCATGCCTCCTGTTTTCGCCAGGACAGTCGGGACCCCTGCGGTAAGGGCCTCAGCTGCTGCAAGTCCGAATGGTTCATATTCACTTGGAAAAACAGCGATATCCGCTTTCATAAGTAACGCATCACGGATTGTTTCATTTACGAAGCCGATAAAATGAACAGAATCTTTAAGTCCCAGCTTACTTGCTTGATCCCTGTAGGTTTCCAATAAAGGTCCATTCCCCGCAATCACAAAACACACATCATGATGCTTTCTCATAAGTCCAGCCGCAGAAAGCAATGTATCGAATCCTTTTTCCGTGACGATCCTTCCCATTGAAAATATCAGTTTCTTTCTGGTTAAAAATGGGTACATCTCTGTAATCTCGACATCCTGATTGTGCTTTTCTTCTAATCTAGTCCCATTCGGAATAACATTGATTCTATCCTTTGAAACTTTAAATAATGTATTAACCTCATCTTCCATATAATCGCTGCAGACAATGACTTCATCAGCCTGATGGCAGAGTTCATTTTCTTTTTTGAATATGAATTGCTGGAGATCAGAA
The DNA here is from genome assembly GCF_030122805.1 of Mesobacillus sp. AQ2. Taxonomy (NCBI): domain Bacteria; kingdom Bacillati; phylum Bacillota; class Bacilli; order Caryophanales; family Bacillaceae; genus Mesobacillus; species Mesobacillus sp. AQ2. The sequence goes on from NZ_CP126080.1 coordinate 3,307,448, forward strand.
AAGATGCCTTTATTTCGGCCATATTCCGTACCATGGATTGTTGCGATCAGTGGAATCCCCAATTTTTTGCTGATAAATTCCGCTGCAGGACCTGTCATCCAGTCATGAGCATGGACAAGGTCGAATTGAACATGTTTAGCCAACTTCAATCCTTCTTCGATGACAGCCAGATTGAATCCGCCTATCCATGAAAGGAAATCAGGATCCTGGGCATTTAGTGGTGCTACACGGTGAATGTGGACACGGCCATCTCTTGCATAATCTGACTGGAAGGATTGTTTGCTGGTCACAACATGAATTTGCTGATGGATGGCTGCCAGTTCTGTTGCGAGAGCATGGACATGTCTCGCAAGTCCGCCTATAATCTGCGGCGGATACTCCCATGTGAGCATAAGGATCTTTTTCTTTTCATGATCTCCCCACCCCTTCACTTGTTGATGCTCCCTTCAAGGTTTTCATAATAAGTATAAGTGCTCACCTTTCCAGACCATCCAGGCAAAAGCGGTTTGTCTTCCTCTATCTGGATGTTGGGATTTTGTATAATGACATTTGATCGAAGCATTGGAAAGAATGTTTCTGTTTGGTGTCTGAGCCCCAACTCAACCTGGTAGTTGCTTGTTGCGTTGACTCCCTTGAACAGCCAGCTTGATACTCCTGGGCGAAGGATTGCTTCATGGATGACAGCTCGGGAGCCATGATCAGATAAGCGTAAAGCCAGAATCAGCTGTTCATCAGGTATCAGAAAATACTTGCCTATGAAACGTACTTTTTCCTCCTGCAGGTGCCAGTAAACAAATAACTTGCCTGGTGAGAGGATTTTCGCCTTTAAATGATCCTCAATCTTGTTTAGTTGTTGATTGCTATTTGTCACGACAGACCTCCAAAACCATCATTATATGATTGAAAATTGAATTATATTCATTAAATTTATGTTAGCACGTTCTCATGACTGCTACAATGAACGCAAATTGTCGTAATTTGCAGCGTCCTTTATCCACTTTGCAGAAACGCCCATTTATTTTTCCATAGTCATTTAGAATTACAAATATGGCGGTGATTCGACAGTGTTTACAACGAATGGAAATCATAATAAGACAAAACTATCATTTTTTTTCAGGAAAAAAATATCAATCGAATTTTCGAATTTTGAATGGTAAACTTATTCTATGTGTTCTAATAACAGCTCGGGAGGAATAATAGATGGGCTACATCATCATTAGCCTGGTTGTCCTGGCCGCGCTCCTTTTCGCTCTTTCTTTCTTTTTGAAAGATCCATACAAGGAATTGCGCGAGGAAATCGACCAGCTGACAATCCAGCAAATTCAAGATCTTTACCAGATCAAGAAAAAACTAAAAGTACTGGAAGAAGAATTGCTCGTAGGCGATGCGAACCTGGACAGGCAATCTTCATTTAATACAGGAAAAAAGCAAATTCACGAGATCATCAAAAACCAGGTATGGTCGCTTGCCCAGCAGGGGATGGATCTGAATCAGATCGCAAAGCAATCATCACTTTCAACTCAGGAAGTTCAGGAAATCATTAATGAATTCGTTGATAAAGGACAGATCGTATGAATAAACGAACAGCTCAAGCATTTGCATTAGGATTGCTTTTCGCAGCCGTGTTCCTATGGGCCGGCAGCAGCGTGATCGCTGGAAAAGAAAAAGAACCTGAAAAGAAAGTTGCCGTTTCAGACGCTAAGAAGATTCTTGAAGAAAAAGGATACAAGGTGCTGAACAACAACGAATTTGCGAAGCTTAACGAAAAGAAAACAGAAGTTGTTAAAGAAGATAAGCCAAAAGAAGAAACAACTAAAGAAGAAGCCCCTGCAGAGAAGGCGGAAGAAGTAAAAGAGGAGAAACCATTCACACTGATCATTGCAGGCGGCATGTCACCAGGTGATGTAGCCACGATGCTAGCAAGCCAGGGAATCGTCGATGATGAGAATAAATTCGAGAGATTCCTGATTGATAAGGGCTACCATACAAAGGTACAAATCGGCAAGTACGAATTAAAAAGCGGTCTTGATTACGACCAAATTGCCAAGATCATTACAAAAAACAGATAATAACAATCCACAAACGCAAAAGACCCTCAATTTAGAGGGTCTTTTTTTATGCTTAGGCACTGTTAAAGCCCAATGTTGCTTGTAGTGGAAGGCAATGGCTCCTCCGAAAATCAAAGCATTTTCATCGTGCGTGGGCAAGTTCGTGGAGGCTTAGCGCAGCCTCACGGAAAGTGAAGCCTTGAACTAAAATCAAACAGTCTTGTTTACAGAGCCATGATAAAAAGAGCAAGGATTCCCCTGCTCTTTCGCCTTATTGATTCAGATCATATCTCTTACCTTTGACTAAGTAAAAAACATTTTCTGCTATATTTGTAACATGGTCAGCTGCTCGTTCGAGATAACGGCTGATGAATGAAAGTTGTGTGATTTGGGCCAGCTGTTCAGGCTTGGTCTGGGCCAGGCTCAACAGCTCCTTGATTGTTTGTCCATACAGGTCGTCGACTTGATCGTCCATCTGCGCAACCTGTCTCGCTTTACCGAGATCCTCTTCATTATAAGCTTCCAATGAAAGTTTAAGCATTTCAACTGATAATTGATGCATCTGTTTGATGTGCTCAATCGGTTTTACAAGCGGTTCTTTTCCTATCCTGATTGTCGATTTCGCAATATTTACCGCGAAATCCGCCATTCTCTCAATATCAGTCGCGATTTTGATCGCAACAATCAGCCTTCTTAAATCGACAGCAACCGGCTGTTGCTTTGCGATTAACAGAATCGCAAAATCATTGATTTCCTCTTCCATGATATTTGCTTCAGCATCATCTTCAAGGATTTTCAGTGCAAGTTCGATATCCTTGTTTTCAAGTGCCACCAGTGACTGGTTTAGCGCATGGACAGCAAAATTCCCGAGCTCAAGCAATTTTCCATGCAGTGTTTTCAGGTCTTCGTCAAATTTCCCTCTTACTACCATTGTCCTCATCCTTCCAATCAAATTTCAAGTTAGTTCATCAACCAAAACGGCCTGTAATATAATCTTCCGTCCTCTTATCTGACGGGTTTGAGAAAATCTTATCCGTCTCAGCAAACTCGATGACTTCTCCATTCAGGAAGAATGCAGTCTTGTCGGAAATACGCGCAGCCTGCTGCATATTATGCGTAACAATGATGATGCTGTAATCCTTCTTTAATTCCTGTACAAGTTCCTCTACTTTCAAGGTCGAAATTGGGTCAAGAGCTGATGTCGGTTCGTCCATGAGGATGACATCCGGTTCAATTGCCAGTGCCCTTGCGATACAGATACGCTGCTGCTGTCCGCCCGACAGGCCGTATGCGTTCTGATTCAGACGATCTTTTACATCATCCCAGATTGCGGCACCTCGCAAGCTTTTCTCAACAATTTCGTCTAGTACTTTCTTATCACGGATCCCGTGGATTTTTGGTCCATATGCAATATTGTCATAGATTGATTTCGGGAATGGATTCGGTTTTTGGAAGACCATCCCTACACTCGTCCTAAGATCCTCAACTTGATAGGACTTTTCAAGGATATTCCGTCCCCTGTATAAAATCTCACCGGAAATCTTGACAGAAGGAACCAGTTCAACCATCCGGTTCAAAGTTTTGATGTAAGTTGACTTACCACATCCGGAAGGGCCGATGATTGCCGTTACTTCATTTTCGTTGATCACTAAGTTGATATTTTTTAATGCGTGTCCTTCACCATACCAAAGATTAAGGTCTTTTGTTTCATATACAACCTTTGAATTTTCTGGCGCATTATTCACCGCGTCGGATTGTACTGTTGCTTTTGTTTTCTCTGTCACTGCTGACATAAGTTAAAACCTCCCAGACTAATATCTCTTTTGGAATTTATTGCGTATTAAAATGGCAATTGAATTCATCACAAATAACACTAGTAACAGAATCACAATTGTCGCAGCTGCCAGGTTGGCATATTCGGCAACAAGGGCAGAGTCAATTGTCCAATAATAAATTTGCACCGGCAGAATCGTGAACTTATCAAAGATTCCGTCTGGAATAGGTATTAACAGTGCTGGAATACCAATAACAACAAGTGGCGCTGTTTCTCCGATTGCCCGTGAAAGCGCCAGTATTACACCAGTAAGAATTCCCGGAATTGCAGCTGGCAAAACAACATTTTTGATTGTCTGCCATTTTGTGGCGCCCATACCGTAAGAAGCTTCCCGCAGGAATTGTGGTACTGCGCGAATGGCTTCCTGGCTTGCCACAACTACTACTGGCAGTACCAGCAATGCCATTGTCAATCCTCCGGCAAGAACTACGGATCCCAAATCGAGAGCTCTGGCAAAGACTGTTAATCCAAGGATTCCGAACACAACGGAAGGAACACCGGCCAAGTTGGAAATATTCGTTTTAATGAAAGATGCTATACGGCCTTTTGCCGCATATTCTTCCAGATAAATCGCAGTACCGATACCAAGCAGCATTGTTACCGGGGCAACTACGAGCATAAGCCAAAACGTGCCTGTGATTGCTCCCCAAATACCTGCTCTTTCTGGATCAGTCGATAATCGATTCATAAGAAAATCCATATTGATCCAAGGTAATCCGTCTTTAAGAACTCGATAAATCAAAACGATCAGTACCATAAGTCCGAACATGGTCGCAAGGAAAAAGAGTGCCTTTGCCAGATTATTCGCTAATAGCCGTGTGCCCATTTTTTTCTGGACTTGAGTGGAATCTACATATTTCATATTAATATTCCTCCCTAAACTTTCGAGAGATAAACTGGGCGACCAGGTTCATGATCAATGTAAAAACAAACAAAGTCATGGCAACTGCATATAGGCTGTAGTATAAAGTTGAGCCTGCCGCTGCTTCTCCGCCGGTTACTTCTACAATATAGGCTGTCATTGTCTGCATCGATTGCGTGACATCAAAAGTAAAATTCTTGGAGCTGCCACTCGCGATTGTCACAATCATCGTCTCACCTATAGCTCTGGAAATTCCAAGGACGAACGATGCAATAATACCAGAAATCGCAGCAGGGATGACAACCTTCCAGGTTACCTCAAGCTTGGTTGCACCAAGGGCCAATGCTCCTTCCCTCATCGCATTTGGCACTGAACTCATTGCATCCTCCGACAGTGAAGCAACCATCGGGATGATCATGATTCCCATGACAATTCCCGGGCTAAGGATATTCGTTGGTTCCAGTCCGGGTACGAATGACCTTAATAAAGGTGTTACGAAAGTAAAGGCAAAGAAACCATATACAATCGTTGGAATACCTGCCAGAATTTCAAGAATTGGTTTTAGCAGCCTTCGAGTCTTTTCAGAAGCATACTCACTCAGGAACACGGCGGTCATTAATCCAACAGGAATCGCGACAAGCATCGCGATAGCAGTTGAAATGAGAGTTCCGGTCAGCAAAGGCAAAACACCGAATACCGCATTTTCCCCTAGCGGCTTCAATTTAGTGCCAGTAAAGAAATCTATGAATGGAACGTCTTTAAAAAAGGCGATAGTTTCCGTTAATAATGTAAGAACAATTCCGATTGTCGTCAGGACAGAGATTGCTGCAATCCCTAATAATATTTTTGGTATGAACTTTTCAGTATAATTTGTAAAGCTCTTTGTCTTTTTCTTTTCTGATATCATTTCACGAACATTCAACTTTTTGCCGTCTTCGTGAACAACGCTTTTTGCCACGCAAAAAACCCCTTTCATCCTTCTCATCCAAGAAAGAACTTTCCCTTATAGTACCCCAGGGACCATCTAATAATTAAAAACACACGCAAGAGATGAGAAGGTCTTACCTCTCATCTCCCGTTAGTAAAGGCTTTACTTCTTAAGGCCGTTCAATGTGTCCAGTGTTGATTTGATGTCTTCATCAGATAATGGTGCGAAACCAGTTTCTTTTGCTACATCCTGTGCATTGTTCATTGTATAGATTGCATAATCAAGCACTTGTGGCTTCTCTTTAGCTTGATTTACATTCAAATATGTGAACACTGGACGAGTGAATGGTGCATAGTCGCCATCTTCTTTGATCGTATCGAGTGAAGGTTCAACAGGACCGTTGCCAAAGTCTACTTTAACCGCTGAAAGCTTGTCTTTATTGCTTTCATAGTAACCATATCCGAAGAAACCAATCGCGTTTTTATCTTTTGAAACTAGGTCTACTAAAGTAGAGTAATCTTGCTGTAAGTTAATGTTTTCCGGCAGATCCTGCTCTTCCAGGATTGTTTCAAACATGAATTCGTACGTTCCGTGGTTTTCATTAGGTCCATAAGTCTTGATTTCTTCATCCGGGAAATCAGCGCGAACATCAGACCATTTCTTCTTTCCAGCACTTGCAAGGAAAATATCTTTCACTTCTTGTTCAGTTAGGTCTGTAGCCCAATCATTGTCTTTATTGATGACGATTGTGATACCATCTAGCGCAACCTTCATTTCCTGTACTTCGATGCCAAGCTCTTCTGCTTTTGCTTTTTCCTCATCCTTAATCTGACGGGAAGCATCGTTGAAGTCAGTTCCGTTTTTAGCAAGGAATTTCTTGAAACCTGCTGAAGTTCCGGAGCGGCTAACTTCTACTGATACGTTTTCCTGTTCACCCATATAGTTCTCAGCCATACGTGCCATTAAAGGATAAACTGTGCCAGATCCGTCTATTACGACGCTGCCTTCAAGTTCTTCTCCGTTTCCACCTTCGTTATCTCCACCGCCGCAGGCTGCCGTGAATACCATAACAGCTGCAAGCATTAAAAACAGGCTCATCTTTTTAAGACTCTTCATTTCTTGAATTCCCCCTACGAGATGTGGTTGTTTTGTCCTACAAGACCAAGAATACTGTTTTTCTTTTAAGGATGTTTTAACTTAATGTAAAGGTTTTGTAAATTTGCGGGATTGATGCATACTATTGACGAAAAACAAGCATTGTATGGTTTGCCGGTTAAGCATAGTATTCCCAAACGATAAAAAAAACTGCCTCATGTGAGACAGTTTTTAAAAACTCTTATTGCTCGGTATCTTCTGCAATTTCTTCTAAAAGTTCAGTTCCTGCTTCCTTCTTTTCAACTTCCTGTATCGGTTGTTCCGGGTTCATGTTCCCTTCCATACGTTTCTTTTTCAAATCAAAATACGTATCAAGGACTCTTCGGCCTATATCATTATTTGCATGGTGACCCGTATTGCCTTCATACGCCCATGGGACCATGACTGCCAGGGCAATTTCAGGATTATCATAGGGGGCATATCCAACAAGGCTTAAGTTCATGACTTCTGGCGGCATGTCATAATTTTTCCTTTTTGGGCCATCATAGAATGCCTGTGCAGTCCCTGTTTTTCCCGCTGGCTTATATTCCGCAGAATGAAATGCTCCATATGCCGTACCGCCCGGTTCCTGCATGACTCTCCTGAAACCTTCCTGCACTCTGTCAAACCATTCAGGCTTGGCATCGACCTTATTCAGGATGACAGGCTCAAATTCATTCACGACAGGACCTACCTCATCATTTTTCATGACCGGTTCCCTGATTTCCTTGACAATTCTCGGCTGGA